>JANOTL010000042.1:0-24626 GCA_031416315.1 Pseudomonadota bacterium | reverse complement strand
GTTGCGGCCGCCGCGGCCCGCGGCCTGAGGCCGTGTATGGATCGTCGAGGTGCCTCTCCGCGAAGGACGTCGCGGCTGGAGGCCGAATCTCCGCCGCAGCGAGCTAAGATTCCCCCACATCATGGAACCGAAAAAGTTTCTCTTCGTCTCGCTCACCGGCTACACCCATCGCGCCTCCTTCGGCGCGGACCGGCAAGAATTGGTGATCGTCGACCCTAGCGTCGACTACCGTAACCGCCCCGCGGGCCAGCGCTTCGATCGCGCAGTCATGGCACCGGCTCCGACGACCCTGACCGGGATGCTCCCACAGCACGCGGGCTTCGAGCTGCGCGGCCTGGACATCGGCGCCCCGAGCGGCTCGACGGTCGTCATCGAAAGCATCATCGTCTTCGAGTAAGCTCGCGAAATCTATTTTGTTTAGATGCGAGTTGGGTGTTTCCCATAGGGATCGTTGGCGCGAGTTGAGTAAGTTTTATGCACGCCCTCAACGGCTTGTCCACAACCCCTGCCGGCTCGAACTGGACGTTTGGCCAACAAAAAAAAGCAACCCTCTGATTTCGCAGAGAGTTGCAAGAAAATCGCACAGCTCGGCGAGCTGTGGACAAACTGTGATTTCGACGAGGCTTAGGCGCGCTTCAGGCCGGCCTTGGCTTCCGTCACGACTTGCGTGAAGGCGCCAGGGTCATTGATCGCCATGTCCGCGAGAACCGAGCGGTCGAGCTCGATGCCCCGGTTCTTAAGACCGCAGATCAGCTCGGAGTACCGGAGGCCGTTGGCCCGGGAGGCCGCATTGATGCGGATAATCCAGAGCTTACGGAAATCACGCTTCCTGACGCGACGGTCGCGATAGGCGAAGACCAACGCGCGGCGGACGACGTGGATTGCGGTTTTGAAGCGCGAATTCCGCGCGCCCCGGAAGCCGGAGGCGAGGGCCAGAACCTTTTTTCTTCTACGGCGGGCTTTAAAGCCCCGTTTGGCGCGAGACATGGCAGCTTCCAGATCCTAGTTGTTTAGCCGTTCGGCAGGCAGGGCATGACCAGGCTGATGTTCGAGGGATGCACATAGGCACCCTTCTTCAGCTTGTTTTTCCGCTTGCGCGACTTCTTCGTGAGGATGTGACGCTTGCCCGCTTGGGAGCGTTTGACCTTGCCGCTAGGCGTAATGGTGAAACGTTTAGCGGCGGCTTTGCGCGTCTTGACTTTGTAACCGGCCATCGAGCTCTGCCTTCAATCAGCAAGCAAATCCTGGGATTTCCCGGTGGTGCCGAGATTTCGAGAGGAAGGGCTTATCAAATCGGTCCGGGGGGCGCAAGCCCTAAGGCAGAGCTAAGGCGACTGCACCAGCATCGAGTAGCGGTAGAAGCTGCGACAGCCCCTTGTCCCAGTCCGTACGGGCGATCCTCAGACGTCCGGGGGCGAGGACCTGTGCCGCTACGGTGGCGGCCCGATCGCCCACGTACGGCGCCAATTCCGCTCCAGAGGGGCGCCTTAGCCAGCGACCACCGAGATGACCAGCTGCGTACAGCTCGCGTCCGCTCTCGTCGACGAGAACGTAGGTGCCGGTCGGCGTCGTTTTACCGGAAAGCTGGAAAACGACGCCCGTGTGAGTCGCGTCGGCAGAGACCGCCAATGCATCCGCCCTCGCAAACGCTTCTGCGAGTGGAGCTTCGAGATACACACGCACGGAACCATCGCCGTAGTATGTCGTTCCGGTCGATGAAGACGCAGCGGCCATCTTGGCGCCGTCGCCAAGGGCCCCACCCGCGGAAGCCGCGGCGTCGCGCGCATACACGCCGCCCTCGGCTCGCGCTCTTTTAGCAGCGACGTCAAAGCCCGAGGCGCCGTCCTCGGCGCTCACCTTGGCTTCCCCGTAGTAGCGCACGCGCTGCGTCGTCCAATCGAGCTCGAAGCGCTCGACCTTTTCGGTTACAGGCGCAGCGTTCGCCACGCTGGCAACGATGCAAAAGATCGCGACTGCGGATCCAAAGTGCGCATCCATGCGCCTCTCCTCAAGCGGGTCGGGCCGGGCGTATCAAATTCTCGATCGCGGGCACCGCCGATCGCGACCCTGCGATCACGCCGGTTCCCTCGATGTCATACGAGTTCGTACCCTGGAGGTAGTTGCACACCGCGCCGCCTGCCTCGGAAACGAGCAGGCTCCCGGCTGCGACGTCCCACGGCTGCAGTCCGACCTCCCAAAAGGCGTCGTAAACGCCCTCGGCGACGAAAGCGAGGTCGAGCGCAGCTGCCCCGTCTCGACGCACCGACTGGCATGCCTGTGCGACACGCGAGAAGCGCTCAATCTCGGCCGCGAGGTCGTCGCCCTTCATGTAATAGAAGCCGGTCACCAAAAAGCTCTTGGCGAGCTCGCGCGGCATGGCGACGCGGATCGGCTTGCCGTCGACGTAGGCGCCCTCGCTGCGACCTGCATAATAGAAGCGCTTGCGCGTCGCGTCGAGGATGCCGCTCGACATCACCTCGATGATCCCGTCGTCACGGAAGCGGCCACGGCCGATCGACACGCAGTAAAACGGATAGCCGTTGGCGAAGTTGGTCGTGCCGTCGAGTGGATCGATCACCCAAATGTACGATCCAGGAGCACGGCTCTTTGATGAGAGCCCGGCTTCTTCCGAGTAGATGAGGTCGTCCGGAAAGTAGCGGTGGATGCGGTCGATGATCACCTTCTCGCTCGCGAGATCCGCCGCGGTGACGATGCTCGTGTCCGCCTTCATGGTGATCTCGGTCGTGCCGCGATGCGCGTCAAGCGCGCGGCCAGCGCCTTCCAGAGTCTCGCCGAGAAACTCGTACATAACTGGATTGATTGCTGAATTTGCGGCCAAACCGACCTCGAGGACGGACATCTGCGGGGAGCTGCGCTTCTCTTGTTACGTTACTACAGTTGCTTGATATAGTTGAGACCGAGACCCCCCTACGCCCACCAAAACTCGTGGGGATCCGTCTTTGGAGATTGAGCGATGACCTATGTATACGTGGCCCTCGGGGCCATTCTCGCCGGCTACGGCGTGTTCTGGCTCATGTACCGCTACCTGCCGACCCGCCTGAAGGTCGACCAAACCCGTCAAAAAGCTGACATCCTCGACGACGCGAAGAAGTTGGCCGCCCAGCGCAAGAAAGTCGAGCTCGAGCGCCTGGCCGACGAGCGGACGATCTTGGAGGAACAATTCGAGGCTGAGCTGACTCAGCGCGAGGAGGACCTGAAGATCACCGAGGAGGACCTCGACGCCAGAGACCGGTCGATCGTCTTGGAGGAAGCCCGCCTCGTCAAAGTCGCAAAGGATCTCGAGAACCACACGGCCAAGGTCGAAGCCCTGAAAGCCAACTACGAGGAGAAGGCGAAGGAGACCGCCGTCCTCAAGGCCGAGATGATGCAGACGTTGGAGTCGAAGGCCAACGCCAACGCCAAGAACCTCAGCAAGCACCTCTATGAGACCCTGGTCGACAGCCGCCAGATGGAGGCCACCCGGGCGATCAAGAACTTGGACGAAGAGCTATCGAGCTCCGCCAAGCGCCTAGCGCAGCGCACGATGGCCCGGACAATGGCCCGTTACGCTCCGGACTTCTACTGGCCGAAAGCCCTCAACACGGTCGACGTCGAGGACCGCAAGCTCTTCGAGAAGCTCGCGACGCCGGAAGGCGAGCCGATGTTGGCCGAGCTCAAGGAGAAGGCCGAGGTCGAGGTCGAGATGCTCCCAGGGCAGCAGGCCGACCATACGCCCCTCGTAAAGCTCGCCGGTGGCATGGGCGTCAATCGAGAGGCCGCTCGCTTAGCCCTCATGGAGATGGTCGCCAAGGGCCCCTCCAGCTGGGGCAAGGTCGGCGCGACTTACGACAAGCATCGCGCCGCCCTGGAAGTCGAAGCGATCCGCCTGGGCCGCATCGCCGTCCGTGAGTGTGAGCTCGACGGCATCCATCCGGAAATCCAGAAGCTCGTCGGCTACCTCAACTGGCGGACGAGCTACAGGCAGAACCAATGGTTCCACACGGTCGAGGTAGCGAAGCTCGCCGGCCTGCTCGCAAGCGAGCTCGGCATCAGCCCCGACGCCGGCAAACGCTGCGGCCTCCTGCACGACATCGGCAAGGCGTTGGACTACAAAATCGACGGCAGCCATGCGGTCATCTCGGGCGATTACGCCGACCGCTTCGGCGAGCGCCGCCTGATCTGCGACACGGTGATGTCGCACCACAACGATCTCGTCATCGAGACGCCCTTGGCGTACGTGCTGCGGGCCGCGGATACGCTTTCTGGCGCGCGTCCGGGCGCTCGCGTCAACCTCGAGGAAGGCTACCAGACCCGTCTTTCGGGCATCGACAACGCCGTGCGCAGCTTCCCGGGCGTGATGGGCATCTCGATCATGAACGGCGGACGCGAGGTTCACGTCGAGGTGAACAACAAGCGCGTCGGCGTTCACGAGATCGAAAAGCTGTCCCAGAGCATCGCGCGCAAGATCGAGGAAGAGGTCGCCTTCCCGGGCGAGATCAAGATCGTCGTGACGCGAAGGTTCGAGGCGACCGCCGTCGCATGAGGCTCCGTTGAACCCCTCGCGCGCCGAGATCGCCGACATCAAGAGCAAGGTCATGCTCTATCTGGGCGTGAACCGCTTCGATGCCGCCGAGAAGCTGCTCCGTGCCGGGCTAGCCGATCACGGGCCGCTCGCGAATCTTCACAACCTCCTCGGCTGCACCTTCCATCGGCAGTCGCGTTTCATCGAAGCTCTGCAGGAGTTCAACCGCGCGTTGGCGGCAAACCCAGAGTTCGTCGAGGCGGCCTTGAACCTGTCGGCGACGCTTTGCGACCTGAGTCGCTACGAAGAGGCCCGCTCCGTCTTCCAAAAGCTCTCGGAGCAGGTCAACCCCCGTAAAAAGCAGCCGGCTTTGGTGCTCGGCCGCCTGGCGAACCAACACGTCGCGAACGCGCGGGCTTATGAAGAAAGCAGCATGTTCAGCGATGCGGTCCAGGAGTACAAGAAGGCTCTGACGCTCTTTGAGCGCATGCCGGACGTGAAGCTGGCCCTCGCAAAACTCTACGTGCGCACCGGTCAGCCCGACCGCGCACGGCAGGAGTTCGAGGAGCTGGTGCGGCTCGCCCCGGAGACGGTCGAGGCCCACAACTGGCTCGGAATTCTGTACTACAAGCTAGGCCGACGAGATTTGGCAAAGCGACACTGGGAAAAGGCGCAACAATGCGACCCGAACGACCACGCGGCGCGGGCTTATATCCGCCTGTCACGTGACTGGTCGCCGGAGCCCACGAATCCCAGTCCTTAAACCGACCGCCGTCGTTTGAGGCCCGCGTCGTTTCGCCGATACGAAACCCGATGAGCAACGACGCGACTTACAATCCCCAGAACGTCACGGTCTTGATCGTCGACGACCACGATCCCATCCGCAAAGCGATCAAACGGGTGATGATCGGCATGGGATTCACGGACATCGTCGAAGCGTTCGACGGCGACGAGGCGCTGCGCATCCTGGCGAAGAAGCCGATCGACTTTGTCGTGCTCGACCTCTACATGCGCAACGTTTCGGGCTTTGTCGTGCTCGAGGCCGTGCGCAAGCGCGACGTCGGCGCCGACATCCCCGTGCTGGTCGTGACCGGCGAAGCCAGCAAGGACGAGATCGTGCGCGTCGCCGATATGGGCGCCGACGACTATGTCCTAAAGCCCTTCCAGGCTGGCGATTTGGAGAAGAAAGTCCAGAAGACCTTGACGAAATTTTTCTCGCCGACGCCGCTCCTCAAGACCGTCCGGAAGGCCGAGCGCTGCTTCCTCGCCGGCGAATTCGACAAAGCGCGCGAGGGCTTCGAGGCGGCGCTCAAAATCGACGCCGAGAGCGTGCGGGCGGCGCTCGGGCGGGCGCTCTCCCTGGAAAAGCTCGGGCGCGAGGACGAGGCCGTGCAAATCCTCCGGCTGACGCTGAAAAAGAACCATAGCTACCATAAGCTCTACGGCGCCATCGCCGACATCTTCCTCAAAAAGAACCTCGTCCGGGACGCCGTCGAAGCGTTGAAGAACGAGCTGCAGATCAACCCCAAGCAGCCCGCGCGGCAGGCGCAGCTGGCGAAACTCCTCCTCAAAGAGGGCGATGCCATGGGGGCGGTCGATCACTTCCGCGTCGTGCTGCAAGACGACCCGAAGCACTTGATCGCGTTGATGGGGATGGGACAGGCCTACTCAATCGCCGACAACCTCGACAAGGCGCTCTACTACTTTAAGCGCGTGCGTCGCTATCACCCGAACAACACCAAGTCACTGGAAGCCGCGCTCAAGTGCGCCGTCGCGGCGAACGAGCCGCGCAAGGCCGAGCTCTTCCTCAAGGATGAGAAATCGACGCACCCGGGCCGGTCCGACACCTACATTCTGCTGGCCATGTTCCTCATGAAGTACGAACGCGAAGACGAAGCGATGAACACGATCAACGAATTGATCGAGAACGATCCCGAGAACGCGCAGGCCTACCGCCTGAAATCGAGCATTCTTTTGAAGCGTGCGGACTTCCAAGGCGCCGTCAACGTTCTGCTCGAGGCCGCGAAGGTCGGACCGTCGGCGGACATTTTCTGCGCCTTGACCGAAGCCTACATGGGTCTGCAGAAGCCGCAGGAAGCGACCGACGCCGCTAACAAGGCGATCTCGATGAATCCCGCCAACGGCCAGGCTTTCTACCTGCTCGCCGACGTGCATGCGCGCTCGCAGCAGTGGGTCAAGGCCGCCTTGCTGTTCCGCAAGGCGGAGTCACTTTCCTACGCTCCAGAGCGTTGCGCGGCGCAAGCGATTGAGTGCATGCAAAAGGCCAGCATACGCCGCCGGACGCGCCTCGCTTCCTGAGAGTAGAGCTGCTATAAGGCGGCGTGGACCTCAAGAGCGCACAATTTGATGCCTATTTCGAGTGGCTGCAGGACCGCGGCCTGACCTATCCGGTTGTGCGCGAGCGCACACTTCCGGAGCTCTCCCTCGTCGAGGCGGAGCCAAGCCCGGAGCAAGCGGCGGAGCCGGCACGGGAGCTGTTCGGCTGGGGCAGCGAGACGCCACGCGTCGTTTTCATCGGCGACGGTCCGCTCGGTCCGGAAGTCGCGGCCGAGCGCGAACTCCTCGAAAAAATCGCGCTGGCGATGAAGCTCGCGCCCGAAGATTACTTCGTCACGACGGCGCTACGCAGCGAGATGCCGGCGACGGAATTGAAGACGCTGCTGGGGATCTTGAAGCCGCAGGGCGTCGTCGTCATGGGAATGGTGGCGACGCGCGCCGTGTTCGGCGAGCGCGCCGGGTTTCACGAGCTTCGCGGCAATTTGCACGAATTGCCGATGCTGAGCGATGCGGCCTGGCTCGTCACGCACCATCCTCGTGACCTTTTGCGCCATCCGCCGGCGAAACGCGAGGCTTGGACCGACCTGCAGAAGCTCATGGGACGGCTCGGGTGAGCCGCCTTCTCGCGCTTCTGGCGATGTTCGCATGTTTTGGCGCGGGAACCGCGCGGGCAGGAAGCTGGCTCGAGGTCGAGATCGGCATCATCGGGCCGGCGTCGAAGGACATTCTCGACACGGCGATCACGGAAGCGGTGACCGAAGGGAACGACGGCGTGCTCGTGCGCCTCGACACGCCCGGCGGCGCGCTCGACAGCACGCGCGACATGGTGAAGTCGATCATCGGTGCGCCGATCCCCGTGATCGTCTGGGTCGGGCCGGCCGGCTCGCGAGCGGGCAGCGCCGGCGCGTTCATTACCCTTGCGGCGCACGTCGCGGCGATGGCTCCGGGGACGAACATCGGCGCCGCGCACCCGATCCAAGCAAGCGGCAAGGACGTTGAGGCGGGCGAGGCCGAGCGCAAGATGCTGAACGACACGCTGGCGTTTATGGAGTCGATCGCGAAACGCCGCGGGCGCAATATCGACATGGCGCGCTCCTTCGTCGCGACCTCGGTCTCGATCACCGACGACGAGGCGCTGGCAAACAAAGTCATCGACCTGGTCGCGAAGGATCCGACGGAGCTCTTCGAAAAGCTCGAAGGCCGCGAGGTCGAGCTCGAGTCGGGCAAGAAAATCGTGCTCGCGACCAAGGGTGCAGCACGAGTGCGCTTTGACAAAAGCCTGCGGCAGAAGCTGCTCGAAGTGCTTTCGAATCCGAACCTCTTTTACCTGCTCTTCATGGCGGGGTTGATCGGCATCGGGTTCGAGCTCACGCACCCGGGCATGTTCTTGCCGGGGATCGTCGGCGGGATCTGCTTGATCCTCGCTTTGATCGCGACCTCGGTGCTCACGGTGAGCTTGGGCGCCGCGGCGTTGATCCTGCTCGGGGTCGCGATGCTCGTAGCAGAGGCGTTCGTCCCGAGCTTCGGCGTGCTCGGGATCGGCGGGCTGGTCGCGCTCGTCTTGGGATCGGCGTTTCTCGTCGACCCGACGGACGCGGCGGGGCTGCGGGTCTCCTGGTTCATGATCGCGCCTGGGGCGATCACGGTCGGGGTCGCGTTTCTCGCGCTTGGCTACCTCGTGATGCGGGCGCGAAAGGCGCCGGTCGTCTCTGGACGCGAGGCGCTGATCGGCGCGCGCGGGATCGCCGTCACGGCGTTCGAGGCGCAGCGCGGGCAAGTCCGCGTCGACGGCTCGATCTGGAGCGCCGTCACGAGCGAGGCGGTCGCGAAAGGCGACGCCATCATGGTCGACAAAGTCGAAGGACTAGTGCTGACGGTGCGGCGAAGCTGACGCAAAGGAGCTTTTGTGGAAGGTCTTGGATTTATTCTTGTTTTGGTCGTCGTGGGCATCTTTTTGATGACCTCGGTGAAGGTCATCCCGGAGTACGAGCGCGCCGTCATCTTCCGGCTCGGGCGCGTGCTCGGCAAGGAGAAGGGGCCCGGCGTCTTCTTTCTGATCCCGTTGATCGATCGCATGGCGCGCGTGTCGATCCGGACGATCACCATGGACGTCGAGCCGCAGGACGTCATCAGCCGCGACAACGTGAGCTTGAAGGTCAGCGCCGTGCTTTTCTTCCGCGTCGTGAGCCCGATCAAGGCCGTCTGCGCCGTCGAAAATTATCTCTATGCGACGAGTCAGCTGGCGCAGACGCATCTACGGTCGATCCTCGGCGAGCACAAGCTCGACGAGCTCTTGACCGAAAGGGAGAAGATCAACACGCAGATATCCCGCATTCTCGACGAGAACACCGGTCCGTGGGGCGTCAAAGTCGAGTCGATGGAAGTGAAGCACATCGACCTGCCGCCGGACATGCAGCGGGCTATGGCGCGCGAAGCCGAGTCGGAGCGCGAACGCCGGGCGAAGGTGATCGCCGCGGCCGGCGAGTTCGAAGCGGCGACGAAGCTGCAGGAGGCAGCGGAGCTGATGGAGAAGAGCCCCATCACCATCCAGCTGCGCTACCTGCAGACGCTGAGCGACATCTCGTCAGAGCCGTCGATGAAGATCGTCTTCCCAATCCCCATCGACCTTCTGACTGCGCTCAAGAAGTTCGCTTCGACCTGATGCGCAATTACTCGGTGTACTCGGCGTCGACAACGTCGTCCTTGGAGCCGGTCTTGCCGGGACCCTTGGTCGCGTCGTCCTGAGCTGAGGCCCCTGGAGCTTGGCCTTCGGTCTGGCCTGCGTTCTTGTAGAGCTCTTCCGCCATTTTGTGGAAGCGCTTCTCCAGATCTTCCTTCGCTTTGACCAGGGTGTCCTTGTCGTCGCTCGTGAGCGCCTCTTTCGCGGCCTTGAGCTCGGCCTCGACTTCCGTCTTGGCTTCCGCCGAGACCTTGTCGCCGTTTTCCTTGATCATCTTCTCGCACTGGAAGATCAGCGAATCGAGGCCGTTGCGGGCTTCGACGGACTCACGCTTCTTTTTGTCCTCTTCCGCGTTGAGCTCGGCGTCCTTGACCATCTTCTTGATCTCGTCGTCCGAGAGCTTGGTCGAGGCTTTGATCGTGACTTTCTGCTCTTTGCCCGTGCCAAGGTCTTTCGCTTGCACCGAGACGATGCCGTTGGCATCGATGTCGAAGGCGACTTCGATCTGCGGCACGCCGCGCGGGGCAGGCGGGATGTTGTCGAGGCTGAAAGTGGCGAGCTCGCGGTTGTCGCGGGCCATCTCGCGCTCACCTTGAAGCACACGGACCTGCACCGACGTCTGGTTGTCGGCGGCAGTCGAGAAGGTCTGGGACTTCTTAGTAGGGATCGTGGTGTTGCGCTCGATCAGCTTGGTCATCACGCCGCCGAGGGTCTCGATGCCGAGGCTGAGCGGGCTGACGTCGAGAAGGAGGACGTCCTTCACTTCGCCGCCGAGAATTCCGGCTTGAATGGCCGCGCCGATGGCGACGACCTCGTCCGGGTTCACCGACTTGTTCGGCTCGCGGCCGAAGAATTCCTTCACGCGCTTCTGCACGAGAGGGATACGGGTCGAGCCGCCGACGATGACGACTTCGTTGATCTCCGAGTTGGTCAGGCCGGCGTCCTTCATCACGAGGCGGCAGGGCTCGAGAGTCTTCTCGATGATGTCCGACACGAGCTTCTCGAAGTCGGCGCGCGTCATGCTGACGTTCAAGTGCTTCGGCCCAGAGGCGTCGGCGGTCAGGAACGGGAGGTTGATCTCGGTTTGCTGGGCGGCCGAGAGCTCGATCTTGGCTTTTTCCGCGGCTTCCTTCAGGCGCTGCATGGCCATCGGGTCTTTGGAGACGTCGATGCCCGTCTCGCTCTTGAACTTGCCGTTGAGCCAGTCGATCAGGCGCTCGTCGACGTTGTCGCCACCCAAGTGGGTGTCGCCGTTGGTCGCGAGCACTTCGACGACGTTGTCGCCGACTTCGAGGATCGAGATGTCGAAGGTACCGCCACCGAAGTCGTAAACGGCGATCTTCTCGGACTTCTTCTTGTCGAGGCCGTAAGCGAGGGCGGCGGCGGTGGGCTCGGCGACGATGCGCTTCACCTCGAGGCCGGCGATCTTGCCTGCGTCTTTGGTCGCTTGGCGCTGGCTGTCGTTGAAGTAGGCCGGGACCGTGATCACCGCTTCGGTGACTTTCTCACCGAGGTAGTCCTCGGCGGCGGCCTTCAGTTTCGAGAGGACCTGGGCCGCGATCTCCTGCGGCGTCCAGTCCTTGCCGTCGATCTCGAAGACGGCGAGGTTGTTCTTGCCCTTCTTCGTCTTGAACGGGACGCGGCCGGCTTCGTCTTTGCGCTCGTCGAAGGTCATGCCGATGAAGCGCTTCGAGGAGAAGACGGTCTTCGTCGGGTTCGTGACCGCTTGGCGGCGTGCGGCGGCGCCAACGAGAATCTCACCGTCCTTGGTAAAGGCGACGACGGAAGGAGTCGTGCGATGACCCTCCGCGTTGGCGATGATCTTAGGCTGGTTGCCTTCCATGACCGCAACCACGGAGTTCGTGGTGCCGAGGTCGATGCCGATGATTTTACCCATGTTTTTGCTCCTCTGCCCGGTTTCGTGTGACCCCGGCTTTGCTTCTCACAAGCTAAGTTCGGCGGCGTGACTGTCAAGTGACTGAGTGGAGGCCGGCCGAAAAGGACCCCCATGATACCATTAGAAATGGAGGGTCCAAGCCCATGTACGAGTTAGCCTGTCCGGCGTGCAATTCGCCGTCGCAGTACGACTTCAGCGACTACCTTTTGATGTGTCCGTTCTGCTCCTGCACGTTCAAGCTGGAGTCGGAGTCGGGTCAAAAGGAGCCGTTCGGCGATCATTACATCGTCGCGAACACGTCGAGTCCTACGCAGGTCAAGACGCTTGTACTAGAGTGGTTGAAGCGCCTCAACCACAAACCCGGCGCCACTGAGAAAGAGTATTACGTCGTCAATATCAGTGGCTTGAGCATCCCCTTCTGGGTCGTCTCGATGGAGGCGCACACGCACTGGAAGGGGCTGGTCAAGCGGCAGACCCGCCAGAAGCTCGAGCAGGCTCCGGGCGGAGACTTCCTGATCGAAAGCGGGACCTTCAAGCGGAATTACCGCTGGGCCGTCTCGGGCCGGAACAACATCTGCGAGTCGTGGGGCATGACGCGGCTCCACGAGCCCAAAGAAGACATGCGAGTCCAGTGGGACGGCTTTCCGCTCGACTCGACCTTCTCGCGGGGCCAGATCCAGGACACGGCGAACGAGAAGTCGGCTTACGACGCGCGCGAGTTCTTCGAGTTCAAGTTCGCCAACGGCTTGCCGCTCCTCGGCGTGCAGGTGAACGAGGACGAGGCGCTGCGTCGCTCGAAGATGCACGTCGAGCAATATCACTTGGAGCTCGCGCGCAGTAACGTCGACTTCCTCACCGACTACCGCACCGAGGTCGAGGTCGCGGGCATTCAGCTCGTGCATCTGCCCTTTTGGTACGCAACCTATGTGTATAGACCGCGTACAGCGCTGCGCTACTTCTACCAGGCAAGAGAGAAGAGCGTCGTTCTCGAGGGCTACAACAACGGTATCCTCGCGGGCGAGATCGCCATTCAGCACAAGGACAAGCTGTGGGTGAACTCGGTAATCACCGGGGTCGCCACGCTCTTCTTGCTGGCCCTCGGCGCCGTCTGGCATCCGGCGTTCTTCGCGGTCGCGCTTTTCACGGGAGCGGTCGCGGCAGCGAGCGGCTACGTCGCCGGCATGCGCGCGAAGGAAGATCACGCGGCGATCATGTCCAACCTACAAGCAGAACGGCCCGGCAGGGGCCGGGCCGCTTCAGCGGTCGCGTAAGGCGCGTGGGGCGACGAGGTCGCTCCTCAGCTCACGCGCGCGGATAGCGTCTTGAGATCGGAGATCGGCACGTCGGCTTCCGGCGCGGCGACCGGTAAGGCGACCGGGACGAGCCCGTAGATTTTCGCGAGACGAATCTCGAGCTCGTCGACGGTCGCGGGCTTCGGCGTGAAGATGTGGCCCGGGATGATGTCCTTCAGGTTGTCGAGGATCTTCTGCTCGGCGCCGAGCCACGAGATCATCACGACCTTTTGATCTGGATTGCCGGCTTTGAGCTTCTTGTAGCACTCGACGCCGTCCATCTCCGGCATGATCACGTCGAGGCTGACGAGGTCGGGGCGATGCTTCTGCACCAGCTCGAGGCCGACGGAGCCGTTCTGCGCCACGCCTTTGACCTGCATGCCCATCGACTCGAAAACGCCGCGGAGGGTATCGCGCACCATCGGCGAATCGTCCACGATGACGACGCTTTGGCCTTGCCACGGTTTCGAGCTCATACGGAATCCCTCTAGAAAGTTCGCGAGTCACGATCCTGTTCGTACCGACTTATCGTCACGCGCCGCAGCGTATTGAGGACGATCAGGCCGGCCGCGACCAAGAACGCGGCGCGAACGGCGGGAGACAGATGCTCGAGCCGGCCGAAACGCCGCGAAAGCGTGGCGAAATAGGCGACGGCTTCGAGAAACGCCCAAATGAGCGCCTGCGCCGGTCCGTCGACCACGCCAGGCAAGAGAACGAGAGCGCCGGCGGCGGCCATGGCAGCGGTGAAGACGGGAACCAGGAGCAAGTTCACCGCGACGCCGAGCGGCGCGAGCTCGCCGAAGACCGCTGCGGTCAAAATGGCGAGCTTCGCCTGCGCCCATGCGAGGCCGCGCGGCGTTGCGCCGGCTACCGCAATGAGGAGATAGGCAGCCCAGCTCATCGTGGTGCCGGGCCCGATCAGACCGATCGGAAACATCGCCGCCTGCGCGGCGAAGCCGAGAACGAGGCGGCGGGCAGGCGGCGGCACGCCGAAGAAGACGCGTCCCAGCTGCCAAACGGCGTAGAGAACGACAGCTCGCTGCGTTGCGGCTGAGAAGCCACTCGCACCAGCGTAGATCGCGGCGACTCCAACGGATGCTACGCGGAGAGTTGCGTCGAACGGAGGCCACGCATGTGGAGGAATCAAGCGTAGCGCATACGCAACGCGGGCCGGTGCGCCAAGAACGGCGGCAGCGAACAAGGCCACCAACGTGACGTGCTGCCCGCTCACGATGAGAAGGTGGAAGATGCCGGCGGCGCGAAAGTCGTCTTTTACGCCGATGGCGAGGCTCGCGCCGTCGCCAACCGTGACGGCGCGAACGAAGGCGCCGATCGCGCGAGGCTGCGCGCGGCTTGCCTCGGCGGCCTTGCGGGACAAGGCTTCGCCCGCTCGGATCGGCAAGCTTGGGGCGGCGGGCGCCGCATAGAGGAGACGGGTGCGGAGTTGCGGGGCGAAAAGTCCGGGACGTGCCGGGCCCCGACGGGCGACGCGGGATTCTAGGGTTGCGTACGCATCGACCTCGTAAACACGGTCGCCGGCCGTGACGAGGACGCGGGCGACGCGATGCTCGACGAGATTGACGGCGACGACCTCCGCCGCGGTGCGAGGCGGCAGCGAGGAGGGGGCGGCGTGCGCGAAACCGTGGAGACAGCCGACGCAAACGAGGAGAGCTGGCCAGCGTCGCCAAGCCGCGAGGAGCGTCGCCAAGATCAAGAAAGATGCCAGCGGCGTGAGAGTCGCGAGCGCAACGACGAGCGCTATGGGCGGTCCAATGCCGCGGGCCGCGACGAGGCCGAGAATGACGGAGATTGTCCAGAGCCCGAGCATGGCGCGAACTTGCCGCATGCCAGGGCGGCGGAGAAGCGACATCGCGTGCGGAGTGGTAAAATTGCGGTACGGCCCCATCGCTTGCGATCGGAGCCGCCGCCGCGCTCGCCGCGCCTTCCACGGGGTCCCGATGGGACGTCTGCCTTCCCTCGATCAGTTTCCCGCGCTCGCACGCTGGCACGAACGGCAGCGCGAGGTGCCGTTGCAGTCGCTCGCGGCCGCGGAATGGCTCGTCTTCCAAACTTGCGAGACGCTCGTCCTGGCACCGACGATGGAACGTCGGGCAGCGCGAAGTTGGGCCGACGCCTTCTCGCGCTTCGTTCGCGCGGCGCCGTCGCCGCTTTCGGATTTTCTGGCCGCGGATGCCTTGGTGCAGGCGTGCGGCGGCGACTTTCTTCACATCATGTCGCAGTTCGGTGAAGTGGCGATTCGCGAGGACGCCGGGGACGGCTTCTTTCTCGCGATGCAGGCCGGCGCCGAAGCGACGAGCCTCGTCGCCTTGCGGTTCCTCGCCGCATGGACCGCCTTGAATCTCGGAAAGCCGGAGGCCTGTCTCGACGAATGCGAGAAGGTCGATCAGCCATATTCCTATGTTTATACGATTCAGGGCCAAGCTTTGATCGAGCTCTTGAGGCCGCGCGAGGCGGCTCAGGCTCTGCGCTTGGCCGTGCACCTGTCGCCGCGCGAGATTTTAGGCTGGTTTCAGCTGGCAAAAGCGCAGCACCTGCTCGGTGACGCCGAAGAGGCTTACAAGGCGCTCGCTGAGTGCGCGAAGATCGCACCGGGAAATCCGGAGATCGCGCTGTTCATGGCGATGATCGCTCTCGGCGAGGAGGGCGCGGCGCCAGAGATCGTCGGCAGGGCCTGGCAGGAGCTGCGGCCGCACGCGAGCGGGCATGCGACGAACGCCGACGTGGCGACGGCGCTTCTGAAGCTCGCCTTGATCCGACGCGCGCGGGGGGATGCGCTGACGCTGCTTCCCGACCTCGATCTCAAGCACCTCGGCCGCGATCCGCAGATCTTGAAGAGCATCGCGCCGGTTTTGCGCGAGCTTCATGACTTGGGCTGGCATGACGTGGCGCGCGATCTATTGACGGGCATGACGGCGGCCTGAGCGCGACGTCAATTGGCCTTTTTCTCGGCGGACTCAGCCGATCGCGGCAGCGGCGGCGATCGCGGCGACGCCTTCCGACATCGCGGCGCGGCGCTCGCGGACGGAGCCGAACTCGACGACGGTCAGAAGCTCGTCCTTGCGGGCCATGAGCTCTTTCACGAACGCGGCGTGCAGCGCGTGGCCGCCCTTGTGCAACGTGACGCGGCCGAGAAGCGGGGAGCCGAGGAGGGCGAGGTCGCCGATCGCGTCGAGAAGCTTGTGGCGGACGAACTCGTCGGCAGTGCGCAGGCCACCGGGATTCATGACGACCGTATCGGTGACGACGATGGCGTTATCGAGGGATCCGCCGAGGGCGAGGCCGACGTTGCGCATCGCGTTCACTTCGTTGAGGTGGCAGAACGTGCGCGACTCGCACAGGTCGAGGAAGCTCGAGCGGCTGAAGACGAGGTCGAGCTCCTGGCGGCCGATCACGCTCTTACCGTAGTCAACGGTGCACGAGAATTCGAGACGGTCCGAGGGCTCGATGCGCATGAGCTTGTCGCCGGCGCGAACCTCGAAAGCCTTTTTCACGACGAGGAGGAGGCGAGCACCGTTGACTTTGACGACGCCGGCCATGAGGAGCTGGTCGACGAAGGGCGCGGCGCTGCCGTCCATGATCGGGAGCTCGGGCGCGTCGACGAGGACGAGGGCGTTGTCGATGCCGAGGCCGGCGAACGCGGCCATGAGGTGCTCGATGGTCGAGACCTTGTTCTCGCCCGCGCCGATCGTGGTCGAAAGGTCGGTCGAGCTGATGTTGGCGACGTTGGCCTTGATCTGCGGCGCGAAGGCGAGGTCGGTACGCTGAAAGGCGATCCCGGTGTTGGGCATCGCGGGGAGCACGTCGAGGCGCACTTTCCGCCCTGAATGCAGGCCGATGCCGCTCAGCGTCAGCTTCTTGCGCAAGGTGCTCTGGTAGCGATCCATCGTAGACTCCAGGCGATTCCGCGACTGCCCATCCGTAAGTGTGGTTGAGCAAGCGGTGTGCCCGGGGCGCGACGGATCGATGCCCCTGAATTCAATGACATAAGAGGAATTAGCTAGGACCCGGCGCGTGTCCCCCGCACCACAGCGAGGTGTGTGGCGTTGCAGAAATGACACGCGAAATCAGGGCGTGAGCGCCGCCGCGGCGCCCGCGACGGCGCCGCGCACGATGTCTTCGTATTCGCGCCAAGTCAAAGAGTCGGCGGCGAGCGCGGCGGCGGCGGCGCCCGGAAAGCTGAGGCTGCGCGATTGCGGGACGAGGCTTGCCGGTGAGGACGCGAGCAAGGCCTTCAATCGCGAGTTCACGGTCGCGCCCTGCGCCCCCACGCCCGGGATGAGTAGGGGCTGAGTTGCAGCGCGCTTCGCGACATCGGGCGGAAGCTCGTCGATCTTCGTCGCGCCGAGCACGAGGCCGAGCCCCCCGCGCACGTTCCATTCGGTCGTCGCGGCGATCAAAGCGTCGAGGAGTACGGCGGCAACGCGGTCCTGAACTAAGGCGCCGCCGGCGTTGCTGCTGACCCAGACAACGTAAATGCCGCGGCCCTTCGCGAGCCAAGGGACAAGCGGCTCGACAATGTCCAAGCCCATGTAAGGCGTGACGGTGAGCGCGTCGACGCCAAGCGCGTCGAAAGCCATCGAGCCGTAGGCGCGCATCGTCGACGAAATGTCGCCACGCTTGGCGTCCAGGATGGTGAAGAGACCGGCATCACGGGCGGCGCGGATGGCGCGGGTGAGGGCTCCGACGCCCTCGGCGCCGAACGCTTCGAAAAACGCGGACTGAAACTTCACGGCCGGGGCGATACCGGCGGCGGCGCTCACGTGGGCGCGGCTGAAGCCGTCGAGGAAAGCGACGGGATCGTCCTGAAGGCGGCGCGCGAGGGCCGGAGGCAGCTTTTCTCCATGCGGATCGATGCCGACGCACAGCGCGGTCTTGGTCGCGGCGATGCGGCGCGTGAGCTGCGTTCGAAAGTCTTCCACGTTAGACACGGCTTTCGCTCCATGCATGACGGATGGGGAAGGCCGGCCAGTGACGCGCGACGTCGTACTCGACGCGCCGGAGACCGCGGCGCTCCAAGAAGTGGCGAGGCGAGCCGAGCTCGGTCGGAAACCCGAGCGCGAGCGCGCAAAAAGCGTCGATTTCGCCCAGGTCCGTGCCGGCGCCTCCGCCTGCCGCAGCAGAGGCGCTCGCCGCGACGACGTCGACGACGAGTCCAAGGAATAGCGCCATATGTTGGCTGACCGCGGTCGGATTCCAGCGCGTCTTGCCGGCGCTGCCGCCCTTCTTCGCCACGGCGCGCGCGTGCTTGAAGCTGCCGATTTCCCAGTTGACGCGGTCCAGCTCCGACGCGCCGACGCCGCCCAGAGCCGGGAGCAGGCGGTAAGTGTCGCGTCGGGTGTGGAGAAAGCGGTCCCAGGCCTCGTCGCTGCCGGCGAAAGTCCAGCCTTTGGCGTGGAGGGCGTCGGCGGCGGCGGCGAGGTCGCCGTCCATGTGGCGCGCGACGCGGATCATTTCCTCGAGGAAGAGCGAGCGGATGTGGACGGAGCGTGGCACCTTGCTCGCGGGGCTCTGCATGATGCCGTCAGAGACGAGGCGCGCGACCGCGAGGACTAGCGGAGGCAGCTCGGCTTTCCGGTCAGCGATCGACCATTCGAGGATGCCCGCGGCGGCGCCGCCGGCGTTGCCGGCCAGCCGCAAGAACCACTGCGATTCGCCGCCGTCGACGATCTGCACGCGATCGTCGACGGTAAAACGCAGGAGCGGCGCGCCGACGGCGGCCGCGGGCGCGCAGGCCCACGAGACGTGACGCTCCCAGAAAGCGAAGGCGGTCTCGGCGCCGAGATGGCGCTCGAGGCGCGAATAAACGAGGTTGAGCGCGACCGCAAGGGCTTCCGCGTCGCCGCAGATGAAGACGATCTGCGTCGAGGCGCGCATGATGCGCGCGAGAACCTCGGTCGGCGGCGCGAGGCAGTCGAGGTCGACGACGAGACGTGCGACGGGGCGCGCATTCACGAAGGCCGAGCGACGAGCGCAGCGAAAGGCGCGTTGACTCGCCGTCCAGGCGTGAAACTCGGGCGCCAGGACGTGGCGCGCGCAGATGTAGGCGACGAGGCGGCCCAAATCGCGCGGATCTTTCAGCTTCTGCCGCTCTTTCACCAGCTCCCAGCAGATCTCCCACGCGGTGCGCGGCTGCACGGCGTGCGCTTTTTGCCACTTGGCGACGAATTCGAGGTTCTCGAAGGCGTTTTGCCGGGCCTCGGCGTCCCGCGGCGTGGAGAAGTCGATACGGGGGGCGCGCTGCGGCGAGATGCCCCCGGCTTGCGCCCTCTCCTCGTTCAGGACGGCGAACATTGAGCGCGCGGCCTCACGCCAGTCGGCGGCGCGGGTCGAGAAGTCGACGAGGCCTTCGGCACGGGCCTCGGCGGCGGTCAGCAGCGGCTTGTTCTGCCAGGTGTCGCGGGTCTTTCCGGCCTTTTTCGTGATGGCCTCGATGGCGCCGCCCGGCGGGAAGAAGCCCGCGGCGATCGCCGGAAAGCCGAGGCGGGCCTCGGGCGCGAACCAGAGGCGCTTGCGGCAGGAAAGGGCGAGCTCGAACGAGCTACCGAGCGAGTCGGACGCGGCGGCGTAGATCCAGGGCACCGGCGCGTTGCGAATGAGGTGGAGCGCCCAGCGCAGGTCGTCGAAGGCGCGCGCCGCCTCGTCGAGGAGGCAGCTTTCCATCGAGCGCAGGAGCTCGGGATCGTCGACGTCGTTCTGCGGCGATTCCTGCAAGACGAGGACGCCGTCTTCGGGCGGCGACGGCTGGTGGCAGCGCTCGGCGACGGAGGTCAAAGTGGCGAGGACGCCTTGTGCGCTCGGGCCGTAGAGACAGGTCGGGCGGACGATGCGCACGATCAAGCTGCGATTGGAGGTCTCGACGACGATGCCTGGCTCACTCACCAGAGCCTCCTCAGTAGACCGCGACGATGTGGATGGATGGGAAGCGACCGGCCGAAATCAGGAGCGACGGCGCCGGTGCGCGGGCGACGAGCTCGATCAAGGTGAGGAGCGGCGCCCAGCCGAATACCAGGTCCGGAGACCGCACGTCCTGCGTCGCGCCCGGCGCAAGCTCGTTCAAGCGGCGCGTGAGACAACCGGTGACGGCGTAGCTCGGCACCGACAAGTAGATCGACTGCATCTTCTCGAGCGTCGGCGCTTGCCATGCTTTCAACGCCGCGGCGGCAGCGCTCCAAATTGCGTCGACCGTGCGCAGCTCCATGGCGGGGTCGGCGCAGCGATACGTGGTGACCGCGAGATTCATCGCGCGCAGCGGCCCCGTGAGCCGGGCGTCGTCCCCGGCGATGCGCAGGGCGCCGAGGCCGAAGCCCTCGACGATGTCCATCGGCTCGATGCCGCGCGCGCTGGCGGGACGCTGCAGGACTTGGCCGAAGGCGCGCATGCGGTGCTTGAGCGTCAGATCCTCGAAGGCGAGGGCGAAGGCTTTGCCCGGCTTTTCCTCGAGGATCTGCCGGTCGCCGGCGGTACGCACGGGACCCGAGCCCTCAGCCATCGAGCTCTTCACTTGAGCGGCCAGGCTCGTCACGACGCCGCGCTCGAGCCCAGGCGTCAGCGATTGCAGGGAGCCCTCTAAGGCCGAGAAGGCCGCGAGGTTGGGCGATCCGCCGTCACCGATCGCGGCGACGACGCGTAGCTCCTCGTCACGGCACAACGAGTCGATGAGGTTCGGGAAGAGGTCGGCGCCGACGGTGACGCGCTCCAGGTCGTTAAGGAGCGCGAGCGCGCGCTCGGCCTCGCCGCCTGCGCCCGGCATGAAGAGGCTCACGCGCTCGGCGCGCGGGCCCTTGCCGATGATCAAGGGTCGCACGAGGCCGACCGCCGCTTTCGCGGCGTCGTAGCGCTTGGGACGCAGCTCGCGAAGGCCACGCGTGAGGCACCAATCTGGAGCCAACACGATGCGGGTCGGGTCGCGGAGGTCTTTGATCTCAGACGTGCTTGGCATGGGAATGATCGAGGCCGTCTTTGAGGCGCTTTTGCACCTGCTTGAGCTGGGCCCCGAGCCTTTCGTCAGAGACTTTGCCGGCGAGCACGTCGAGCCAGTGCTGGATCGTCTTCCAGTCGCGCTTCGCGAGCGCGACGTTGATGACGCCTTCCACGGAGTCGAGCAGGTTCGGCCATAGCGTGGCGGATTTCACGAAGTTGTCTTGCGCGGCGTCGAGCTCGGCGAGCTGCTCGTGGAGGCTCGCGATCTTCAAATGCAAGACGGCGCGGCTGTAGTCGTCGTCGACGCTGAGCAGGCACTGGCGCAGCACCTTGAGGCAGCCTTGCCAGTTCGCCAGGCGCTGGTGCGCGTCGAAAAGGATGGTCGAGGTGTCCAGCGGGCTGTCGGCGCAATAAGTCTCGAGGACGTTGATGGCGTCCTCGGCGCGGTCGAGCTGATACAGATAGATCGCGGCGAACTCTTGGGCGACGCGGAAAAGCTCTTGCGGGCGACGGACCGCCTTTAGGAGGGTCTTCAAGACCTCGACGACTTCTTCCCACTCGTTGTTCTGAGTGTAGGCGAGCTTGAAGTAGCGCAGCGCCTTGACGTTCAGCTTGTCGACGGCGAGGAGGCGCTCGTAGGTCTTCGAAAGCTGGCCGTCGTTATGGGTCTTTTTCTCGTAGAGCAGCGCCAAACGCTCCAGGCAGGCGACGAGGTCGTCCTTCGTCGGCAGCTTGTCGCAGATGGCGCCCATGATGGCGGCCTCGGCGCCGTAGTCTTCGGGCTCGATCACGCGCAGGAGGACTTCCTCGCAGAAGCGGGCGAAGCCGATCTTAAGGTGCTGGACCAGGAGGGAGCAGGTTTCGGCGGCCGCGAAGGTGTCTTCGAGGTAGAGGTTCTGCGCACGCGCGAGGCGGACGTAGTCGCCAAGTTGCCGGGAGGCCGCGTGGTCGATGCCCTTTTTCACCAGGCGAAGGTAAGGCCCCCAACACTCGTAGCGCTCGAAGGTCTCGAGCGCGTCGTTGCGGGCCTCCGCGCTCAGCGCGGCGCCACCGTCCAACTGCTGCACGAGGCGCCGGATGCGGTCGGCTTCAGAGGGCGGCACGGGTGTGGGTGAGCTTTGTGCCATGGGACTCTTGGTGGGAAACGCTTACTTCTTGAGAAGTCCGTCGGTCACGAGGCGACCGGCCTTCTTGATGATGGCGTCGTAGTCGAACGCGTGCTCGTCGAAAAGCCATTGGAGGCTCAGGCCGTCGATGACGGCGACGACGTAGGAGCCGTACTCCTTGGGGTCCACTTGGCGGAAGACGCCCGAGGCCATGCCTTCCTTGATCACGACCGCGGCGGTCTCACGGAACTTCGCGTAGTGGCGCGCGATCACCTTCCGGACTTCTTCCTTCTGGTTGATCTGCGTCCAGAAATCCATGTTGACCTGGTAATATTCCTTAGTGCTCCGCACGATGTCGAAGCAGACGTCGATGAAAACCTCGAGCTTGCGCTTCGCGTCCGGGATCGACTGCATCTCCGACTGGAGCACGCGCTCGATGTCGCCTGCGACCTTGTCGAGGACGGACATCATCAACTCATCCTTGTTCAGGAAGTAGTAGTGGATGATGCCTTTGCTCACGCCGGCCGTGCGGGCGACGTCCTGCATGGAAAAATTATGGTAGCCATATTTCGTGATGCAATCGACCGTCGCGCGGACGATTTGATCTTTGCGTTCAGCGGCAACGTCCGCTTTGGACATGGAGGTCGTCTCCGAGACGGTAGGCAAGCCTTAGAATGGTAGCATCGATTCGGAATTCAAGGCAATTCGCCATCTTAGCGGCGCGGCTCAGAGCGCGGCAGCCGAATTCGGGGGCCGGTTTGGTGAGCTGGCGAAGATATGCTAAAGTAGCGCATTAGTTACCAATAAGCTTCGTTGCACAATGTTTCCCTGGAGAGAGGGATCATGGGTCGTTTTGCTGGTCTGGTCCTCGCTGCCGCTGCTGCCTCGACCTACGCCTCCGCGGCGTCTGCCGGAGAGCTTCGTTGGACGCACTTCGGCGTTCGTCCCCTGGCGATGGGCAATGCCTATGTCGCCGTGGCGGACGACTTCAATGCACTGTTCTACAACCCGGCCGGGCTCGCCCGCCTCAAGGAGTGGGACGGTGAGCTAATCAACCCGATGCTGGAAGTCTCGGCCAACACGGTCAGCGGCGCCAGCGACATCCTCGACCTGGTCAATACGAACAGCAGCGACGTCACGCCGGTCTTGAACCTGCTCGAGAGCTACGCTGGCAAGCCCCAGCATTTCGCCCTCGGACTGACGCCGCACCTCGTCATCCCGACGGCGTCCGGCATGGGTTTCGGCTTCGGGGTCGGCATCGATCTGTCGGCGACCTTGGCTTTCCACCGTGACATCTCCGGCGACGTGAAGATCGGTCCCGACATTCTCGTCCCGTTCTCGATGGCGATCAGCTTCCTCGAGAACCGTCTCTCGTTCGGCGGCTCCCTCAAGGTCGCCATGAAGGGCGGCGTCGACCGCGAATTCTCGATCAACGACATCCAAGCGTTCACGAGCCAGGCCAAGGCGAGCGAGAACGCCGCCGGCACCGAATCGGCGGCCTCTGCCGACACGGGGCCGAAGCTCGACGACTATATCGAAGGTGGCGTCGGCGTCGGCGTCGACGGCGGCATCCTCTTCACGCCGATCAAGACGATGTCGCCGACGCTCGGCGTCAGCATCACGGACTTCGGCGGCACGCCGTATAAGAAATTCGACATCAACGGCGAAGCGCTCGCAGCGCCGAAGGCGCGGCTTCCCTCGGTGAACACCGGCGTGAGCCTGAAGCCCTGGGAATCCGGCAGCCAATACGTCCGCGCGTCCGTCGACGCGCACGCGATCAACCAGCCCGTGCATTACTCGAAGAAATTCAACGTCGGCGCCGAATGGGGCTACGGCACCATCATCAAAGTCCAGACCGGCTTGCACCAAGGCGAGCTGACGGGCGGCTTCGAATTTGATGTGTTCCTCTTGAGCTTGCGCATGGTGACCTACGCCGAGCAGCTCGGCACCATCGCCGGCCAAGACGAGAACCTGCGCGACCGTCGTTACGCTATGCAACTCAAGCTGCTGATCTAAAGGATGCTCACGATGATGCGGATCACTTTCGTCGCGGCGTTTGCAATCCTCACGACCTCGGCCTCGGCCAAAGGGCTCGAGCAGCTTTCGACGCAGAATCCCGAGACCAAAGCGGAGAGCGGCGAGGAGTCGAGCTCGGGCGGGTCCGACAACTCGTCTTCGAGCGAGAGCTCCGGCGACAAGAAGGCCGCCAACAAGAACTTCCTCGGCAAGGCCATCGACGAGGACCTGGGCAAGGTCATCGACAAGAACCTCTTTTTCGGCACGAGCTACGGCTGGGTGATCGCGAAGAAGAGCGGGGCCGACATCTCCGGCGGCGGCATGACGGACTTCACGATCGGCTACAAGGTCGCGATGTTGAACAAGCAAATGACGGCATACGCCACGTATCGCTATGCCCCGGTCGCCGTCAGCGGCGAGATCGAAACGCGCAGCTACCGGGGTATCTGGGAAACGCATTTCGTCGGCACGCGCGTCAGCTATGAGATCAGCCAGAGCCTCAACGCCTTAGGGACGGCCGAGGTCGGCCCGGCCATCGTCCACATGAACGCGACCGACGGCCTCCCGGACGATCCGGACCACGAAACGAGCGGCTTTCAGCTCGCTCTGGGCGGCGGCGCCAACTGGGACATGGACAAGCGGGGCGGTTTCACCCTGGGGCCCCGGCTTTCTGCCGCCTTCGGCTCATTTACGACCATCCAGATCGGCGGCGGCTTCGGGTTCCTATTCTGATCCGCCCGGAATCTGATATGACGGGGCCATGGACACCGCGCCCCTGAAATTCGGCGCGGGCGGCCCGCGGGGGGCCGCCCGCGTTTTTGACAACCCCAGGCAGAAAAAAACGGAGCCCCCCGGGATAATATGTGAGGGGGCC
>JANOTL010000041.1:0-29547 GCA_031416315.1 Pseudomonadota bacterium | reverse complement strand
CCCCACCCCCCCCGCCGCGCGGTCGAGCTGGGCGGCGGCTGCCCCGCGCCGCCCCGGGCGGGCGCCGGCCCGCAACGCCGCTTACGTCGTCACGCCCAACGTCGACCACATCGTCCGCGCGGAGAAGGACGCGAGCTACGTCGCCATCGCGCAGCGCGCCGACCTGTCGCTCGCCGACGGCCAGCCGGTCGTCTGGGCGGCGCGGCTCCTGCGCGAGCGCGGCGTCGAGAAAATCTCGGGCTCCGACCTCATGCCCGCGCTGTGCGCCGCGGCCGGAGGTTGCGGGCTCTCGATCTTTCTCATGGGCGGCATGCCGGGCGAGGCGGAGAAGGCCGCCGCCGCCTTGAAGGAGCGTCACCCCACGCTCGTGATCTCTGGCCTCTACTGCCCGCCTTTCGGCTTCGAAAGGGACGAGGCGGAGAGCCGACGCATCGTCCAAGCGATCAACGCCTCGGGCGCTGCGATCGTCTTCGTCGGCGTCGGCAGCCCTAAACAAGAACGATGGATTGCCGCCTGGCGCGCCGAGCTTCGCTGCGGGCTTCTCCTCGGCATCGGCATCACCATCGCCTTCATCGCCGGCACCGTGCGCCGCGCGCCTCCGCTCATGCAGCGCCTCGGGCTCGAGTGGCTCTACCGCCTCGCGCAAGAGCCGCGACGGCTGGCGCCGCGATACGCCAGGGATCTCGCCTTCGCCTGGATCGTCCTCAAGGAGCTCCGGACGCGCCGCGGGCGGGCGCCGATCCCGGAGTAGACCGCGTAAGCCCCCCGAAGTACTGTAACTAGCAGCCGGCCGAAGCATACTGATCTACGTCGCTGGACCTGGACCTCGTGCCTGCGCCGTAAATCGCCAGGAGGTTCGGCAGTTGCTTGGGCAAGCCTGCGGCTCTGCCAGACGCTCGACAGAATCATGATCAAGTTATTGAAATTACTGATATTATAGGAAATCCAGGTCCACTGTCATAGATCACTTTCGGTAGGAAACATGCGGTCCCACTCCTTCATCCTTTCCAGCCTCCGGGCGACCGCCATGCTCGCAACCCTAGGCTTCAGCCTTGGCGCCGCCCGCCCGGCCTTCGCCGCGAGCTGCGACGCCGCCTCGCGCCAGGCCTTCCTCGCGGCCGCCCAGGTCCGCGACGCCGCCGCCGTCGCGAAGGGCGAGGCGCTCCTCGCTTGCCCGGCGCTGAAGGACGAGGCCGTGCAGTGGCTCGCCTTCGTCCTCGCCGGCACCGGCGACCCCGCGCGTGCGCTGCGCCTCGACTCCGAGCAGTGGAAGGACGCGGCACGCGGCGCGAAGTCGGATCGCGACAAAGCATTGGCGAAGGCGCGCGCCGGCGACGCCAGGGACCTCGAGCAGCGTGTCGATCGCCGTGAGCCCGGCTTCGCCACCGTGCCGGAGCCGCAGCTCGTCCTCGCGCGCGCGCTCGTGCGTCACGGCGCGTTCGAGCGCGGTCGCGCTGCGTACCTCGATTATCTCCGCATCGCGCCGGACGACGCCGCCGTCGAAGGTGAATACCTTTACTCCTTCATCTGGGAGGGGCGTCTCGTCGAAGCCGATGGCAAGCTCGGCCAGATCACCAACTCGGCTCCGGACGAGCTGCGCCAGACCGCGCAACGCGGCCGCGCGCTCGTCGCCAAGCTCGGCGGCGGCAAAGCGCTCGGCGGCAGCACGGACGTCGCTGTCGGCAGCGTGCGGCGCACGTCCTCGTTTGCCGCTGCGGGGGAACTCTGGCCGCGGCGGTTCGGTGGGCCCGGGGTCTCGCTGACGGGCTCCCTGCACAATTGGCGCGAGACGGGCCGTCGCCGCAGCTACGCCGCGACCTACACCGGCATCGTCGACGGCAAGATCGCCGCCCACGATCTGCGCGGCGAGAGCCTCGGCCGCTACGAGACGCGCGTGAGCGAGGCGCGTCTCGGCGCTCATCACGACTTTTTCGACGAGCGCCTCTTTCTCGACGGAGACGTCGGCTACGTCTCCACTGCGCCGGAGAAGCCGCTTTACGCAACGCAGGTCCGCGTCGGCCAGCCCCAAGGATTGGGCGCAAGGATCGGCGCCTCGCGCTCGCCTCTGGCTCTCGCGCTTCCCCTCGCCGAAGCGGACCTCGGTCTGCTCCGCGACGAGCTCCGGGCCGGCGCCGGCTACGGGCGCTATGTCGAGCTCGAGCTCGTCATGGCGAAGGAGACCGGCCTCGCCCCTTACGAGCGCCATCGCCTCCTCGGCCGGATCCCGCTCGTCGCGGGCGAGGACGGCGGCTCGCGCGTCGAGCTCCGCTTGCCGATCGGCTTCGAGCGTCACCCGCGTCCGAGCCCGCACTACCACGCCGACGCGCGGACGCGCGCGACGGGCGTCGGCGTCGAGTGGGCGGCGATGTTTGCTGGTGGACTCGAAGTCTCGGTCGTTGCCGACTATTCTCTGTTGCTCGTGACGCTGCGTGATTCTGGATCCCAGGAAAAGCGTGCCAACGAGATCGCCGCGCATCTCGGTTTCGCCGCCCCGCTCGCCGCTGGATGGCGGCTCGCGCTCCTCGGCGACTGGTTTCGCCCCGACTTGGAGACGGCGGTCACGTCGCGAGAGCAACCGAACGGGGTAAGCCTTGCCGCCTCGTGGCAACCCGAATGACTGCTTAAATAATAAGCAAATGCGTTTTCGATTGGGGTCTGGCGCCGCGATTGCTATGAATTCCGGGCAACACCTCCTTCACAGGTCCTTTACGGCATGTCGCTCGCGGTCTCGATGCTGACGCTTTTCGTCGCAGCGCCTTTGGCGCTGGCGCTCGGGCAACGGCGTCTGCGCCGTGCGCGCTACCGTGGCGTCGCGCGCGAGTTCCACGCGGGCTGGAGCCGCCGCACTCCGGCGCAAAAGCGCGAGGCCCTGGCGCGCGTCGGCGTGCACTGCCTTCCCGATACGCCGGAGGCGCGGCTCGACGACACGGCGCACGCCTTCTTCGCGAGCGCGTGGGACGAGCTCGTTGCCGCGCGGCTGTTCGACTTCGAGCTGTTGCGCGAACGGGTCATGCCGCTGGCAACCTGATACCGTCCGTAATCAGTACGCGCCGTCCGCTAACATGACGGTGCGGAACGTTTTCAAGACGAGCTTCGCGTCGAGCCCGAGGCTCCACGTGTCGATGTACTCGAGGTCCATGCGCATCCATTCCTCGAAGCTGACGCGGCTGCGTCCCGAGGTTTGCCAGATGCAGGTCAGGCCGGGCGTGACGCTGAGGCGACGCAGCTGCCAGTATTCGTATTTCACGACCTCCGAGGGCACTGGCGGGCGCGGCCCGACGATGCTCATGTCGCCGCGGATCACGTTGAGGAGCTGGGGCAGCTCGTCGACGGAGTACTTGCGCAGGAAACGGCCGACGCCGGTGATGCGTGGGTCGCGCTGCATTTTAAAGATCGGGCCGGAGTGCTCGTTCTGCGCTGCCAGCTCGGCTTTCAGATCCTCGGCGTTCACGACCATGCTGCGAAACTTGTAAAAGCGGAAGAGGCGGCCGCCGCGACCGACGCGCGTCTGCGCGAAGAGGATCGGGCCTTTGCTCGAGAAGCGCACGGCCAGGGCCGCAATGATCAGCATGGGAGCCAAGGCGAGCATGGCGCCGCCGGCGAGCAGGACGTCGAGCGAGCGCTTCAACGGGAAAGCGAGCGAGCGTCTTTCGACGACCTCGATCTCGCGCGCCAGGTTGAAAACGAGCCGGCGCTCGTCCGCGGTCTCGGGCGCGAGGCCTCCCAGCGGCCGCGGGTCTTCCGCGACGTTGGGTAGGGTGGCGGTCAACGCCATCGGATCGTTTTGGGAAAGGTTGGACATCTTCGGCATCCGCACGACGGCAGCAGGTTCAACAGCAACGGCAGCAGCCCGGAAGGGGCCGCCGTCCCTTGAGCAAGCGGGGTGCCTGACTCGGGGAAGGACCTAAGTTGTCGACCGTACTGCCCATGGGGCTGGGGAACCTGGAGCTCGTGCCGGCCAAGGTTTAGACAGGCGTACCTCGTTTTGCAACGGCAAGCGTGGAAGCCTTTCTGCTGCCTGCCAAATGTGACCGCGGCGTCTCGCCGGCCAGCCACGTTTGGGCCCCGGAGCAATGCTTTGCACCCCCATAACCTAGCTGGCATAGTCGCTCCCTAAAATCAGGGAGATCCGCCCATGTCGCCTCGCGTCCTTTTCGCGCCCGCGCTCTGTCTCGCCTTTTCGGCACGCCTGGCTTCCGCCGCCGCTCCGGCCCCCACCGTCGACCCGGGCCCGTGCATCGCGGCCAACGCGAAGCCGTACGAGGCGAAGGGCAAACGTCGGCTCGTCATCGGCACCGGCAATACCGGCGGGGTCTTCTTTCCGTACGGCGGCGGCATCGCGCGCATCGTCTCGTCGAAGCTCGCGGCGACGGAGATGACGGCCGAGGTCACCGGCGGCTCGGTCGACAACCTGAAGCTCCTGGCGAAGAAGGAGCTCGATCTCGCGATGACGACGATGGACTCCGCCTTCGAGGCCTCGCAAGGTCAAAGCGTCTACAAGGATACGGGCAAGATTCCCGCCTGCGCCCTAGCCGTCCTGTACTCGAGCTTCGTGCACGTCGTCGCCTCCGAGGCGAGCGGCGTCAAGAGGGTCGAGGACATGAAGAACAAGCGCGTTTCCGTGGGCTCGCCGGGGAGCAGCACCGAAGTCCTCGCGAACCGTATCCTCGAGGCCGCGGGCCTTGACCCGAAGAAGGGCGTCAGCCCGCAGTATCTCAGCGTCTCCGAGGCCGCAGCCGCGATGAAGGACGGCAAGCTCGACGCCTTCTTTTGGATCGGCGGGCTGCCGACGGCGGCCGTCACCGACCTGGTCACGACCGTCGGCACGAAGAAAGTCCGCTTCCTGCCGACCGATGCCGCGCTCGCGAAGCTGAAGGAGAAGTACGGCCCGGTCTACAGTGGCCTCACTCTCGGCAAGGGGATCTATGGCTTGGCCGAGGACGTGCCAGGCATCAGCGTCGGCAACGTCATCGCGGTCAACGCTGCGATGCCGGAGAAGCTGGCGCAAGAGCTCCTCAAAACCCTCTTCGACAACGTCGACGAGGTGCGCAAGGTGCATCCGGAGGCCGCCGCCTTCTCGGTCGACGGCGCCACCTCGGGCTCCTCGATTCCCTTCCATCCGGGAGCGGTCGCGTTCTTTAAAGAGAAGGGCGCGTGGCCGAAGTAAACGCCGAGCTGATCCAGGAGCTCGATCCCGAGCTGCGCACGCGCGACCCGGGACCCTGGCTCGGCTTCGCCGCGAAGCTCGGCGCGGCCGGGCTCGCGGTGTACTCGCTCTACTGGACGCAATTTCCCGTAACGCCCCAGGTCTATCGCGCCTCGTTCCTAGCCGTGGCCCTGGTCTTGGGCTTCCTGAGCTATTCCGTGCACGGGCGGGTCGGCCTGGCCTCGGCGGTCGCGATCGTCGCGGGCGGTTTCGTCGCGGCTGGCGCCTACCTCCAGGCGTTGCCTGTCGAGACGGCCGACAAACATTTTTTCATTTATGCGACGGGGGCCGCGGCGCTCTTGTCCATGAGCTTGGCCTGGCGCGCCTGGCGGAAGGAGCGCGGCGTCCCGCTCTTCGACCTCGCCTTGGCGGCGGTCTCGGCATGGAGCCTCATTTACCTGATCCTGAACTTCGAAGACGCGCTGCAGCGCATCACGAGCCCGACGCCGGCAGAGGTGCTCCTGGGCCTAGCGCTTATCGTCGTCACGCTGGAGGCGACGCGTCGGACGAGCGGGCTCGCGCTGCCGATCACGGCTTTGATCGTCCTCGCTTACGGCCTTCTAGGTCCCTACGTGCCCGAGCCCTTCGACCATCGCGGCTACGGGCTCTCGCGCATCATCGGCCAAAACTACCTGACGCTCGAAGGCATCTTCGGCGTGCCGCTCGACGTGGCGGCGAGCTTCATCGTGCTTTTCACGGTGTACGGCGCCGTGCTCGAGTACAGCGGCGCAGGCCAGTTCTTCCTCGACTGGTCGTTCGCGGCTCTGGGCGGATCGCGCGCGCCGGCGGCGGTCGGCCGCGCCGTCACGCTCGCGGGGTTCCTGTTCGGCACCGTCTCGGGCAGCGGCGTTGCCACCACCGTGACGCTCGGCACCCTGGCGTGGCCGATGCTGAAGAATGCCGGCTACGAGAAGGAGGAGGCGGGCGGGCTTTTGGCCTCGGCCGGGCTCGGCGCCATCCTGTCGCCGCCGACCTTGGGCGCGGCGGCCTTCCTGATCGCCGAGTATCTCAAGATCACTTATCTCGACGTCCTCGTTATGGCGATGGTGCCGACGATCCTCTACTACGCGTCCTGCTTTTTCATGATCCAAGGTCAAGCGCCGCAGGCGACCTGCGAAGCGTCGCCGAAGGCGGCGCCTTCGCGCGCAGAGGCGCGGGCGCGGCTCTTGGCGCTCACGCTGCGATCCGGCTACCATTTCAGCTCGCTCTTCGTCGTCGCGGTCCTCATGGCGACGGGGCTCAGCGTCTTCATGGCGGTCTACTGGGCGATCTTTTTGGCGTTTGCGCTCAGTTTCCTGCGGCCCGAGACGCGGGCTTCGTCGAGCCGCGCGGCGATCGCGGGGATAATCGCGGCCATCGGCACTTATTTGACAGCGCAAATGACGGCGCCGGCGGCCCTGTTCGTCGGCTTCGGCGTGACGCTGGCGCTCGCCGCTTACGGCGCTTACCGCAAGCGCCCCGACGACCGGCGCCTCTATGCGATGCTCGCCTCGGGCGGCAAAGGCGCTCTTTCCGTGACAGCGACCACGGCGACGGCGGGAGTGATCGTCTCCATCGTCACGCTTACCGGGCTCGGCTTGAAGATCTCTGGGCTCATCGTCGATCTGTCGCTCGGCGTCCCGGCGCTGGTCGTCGTCTACTCGGCGATCTCGGTCTTGGTATTGGGGCTCGCCGTGCCCGTGACGGCGTCTTACATCATCGCCGCGGTGATGGTCGTCCCGGCGCTGGTGAAAGCCGGCGTCGACGAGCGCGCGGCGCACATGTTCGTGTTCTATTACGCCGTGCTGAGCGACGTTTCACCGCCGACGGCGCTGTCGCCTTATGCCGCGGCCGCGATCACCGGCGGTCGGCCCTTTGGCACGATGGTGAAGAGCTGGGCGTACTGCCTGCCGGCCTTCCTTGTCCCATTCGTCTTCTGCCTCGACGAGAACGGCTTGGGCCTTCTCCTTCTGGCCCCGGCGCCGGTCTCGATCCTCGTCAGCCTCGGGGCGCTCATCGCGGTCGTCTTCATCGCTTGGGCCATCTCGGGCCACGTCCGGCGCCGGCTCATTCCCCTCGAGCGCATGGCGCTCTTGGTGTCCGGGGTCTTGCTCCTCGTGCCGCGGCCGCTCCCTGCGGCTTTGGGCCTCGGTCTGGCCGTTCCGGCGTTGTGGCGGGCACTTAGGCGGCTCTAAATGCCTATTGAGCGGCCGCCCAGGACCGGTTATGCACACGGATAGAGGACCACTGCATGCAGGCACCATTCATCGATAGACGCGTGGCGCAGCTGCTCGATCAAGGGCGGCGGGCGCGCGATACCGGTGACTACATTTCGGCGCTGCATTCTTACAAAGCGGCCGCGCACGTCCGCAAGAGCTCCGACGCCCTGACCAACTGGGGCGCGATGGAGCACTTTCTGGGGGATACGCGCCGGGCCATCGAGCTGTGCCGCGAGGCGATCGACCTCGACCCCGAGTGCGGCAATCCCTATAACGACATCGGCTCCTACCTAGTCGTCATGGGTCGTCCGGAGGAGGCGATCGCCTGGTTCAAGAAGGCGATCGCGGCGAAGCGCTCCGAGCCGCGCCAGTTTCCTCATATCAACCTGGGAAAGCTCTACCTGTCGCGCAAGGACTACCAGCAGGCCTTGCACCACTTCGAAGAGGCGTTGCACCACGACCCCGATGACCTGGAGATCCGCGAGATCGTCCAGGCCATCCGCGGCACGATGCAATAATGGCGCGCGTCCTCTCGATCGCTCTGGCGCTTTTCGCGCTCCTTCTCGCCGGCTCGGCCGCGGCGCAGCGTCAGGACCAGCGATTTTACGTGCCCGAGGTTCCCGAGGACCTGAGCACGGTCGACATGTATCTCGTCACCGGCGGCCTCGGCGACGAGGTCGCCAACCGCTTCGGGCACACGGCGATCCGCATCGACGACAGGGCGAGCAAGATGGACGTCGTCTTCAACTGGGGCAAGTTCAGCTTCGACCAGCCCGGCTTTCTCTGGAAGTTCTATCAAGGGTCGTTGACCTACAGCATGGGCGTCCGGACGTTTCAGGCCGATCAGATTCACTATGAGGAGGCCGAGCGCCTCCTGGTGATGGAGAAGCTCAACCTCTCGCTGGCGCAGAAAAGGCGCCTCTTCGAGAAGATCGCTTGGAACGCGATCCCGGAGAACCGCAACTTCCCTTACCAGTACTGGTTCAATAACTGCGCGACGATCCCGCGCGACTATTTGGACGAGGTGCTCGACGGGCAGATCCGCGCCAAGTTCGCGGGCCTCATCGTCGAGAAGAAGTTCCGCGACTACGTCCGTGACAACCTGAGCGCCGTGCCGGGCGTGGCGCCGATCCTCGACGTGCTGATGAACAGCAACATCGACCGGCCGATCAGCGCTTGGGAGGAGATGTTCCTGCCGGCGAAGCTGCGCGAGCATCTCCTGACGATGCCCGCGGTGGACGACGAGGGCGAGCCGATCGCGGGCACGCGCTTGCTCGAAGAGACGATCGCGCTCACCGAGTATGGCGAGTACACGGGGCGCCCATTCAACGACTACCTGGCGCTCGCCGGTTTCGGGGCCTTGCCCCTCCTGGTCGCCTCGGCTCTCTTCGCCTTCGCTCGTGCGCGCCAAGTCGCTGCGCCGCGCGCCGCGTATCGCTGGCTCGGCGTCGCGGCCGTGATCTGGGGTACGGTCTCCGGTCTCCTCGGCACGGCTTTGGCGGCAAACTGGTTGGTCTCGGGCCATCCCGATGGTTGGGCGAACCTGAACCTGATGCTTTTCTGGCCGGTGGACCTGCTCTTCGTCGCGATCGGCGTCGCGCTCTTCCGCGCCGGCGGACCGGTGAAGGACCGCATTGTCTTCCTCCGCTCGGGGCGGGTCCTGGCCGTGGCGCATCTCGTGGCGCTCGTCGCGCTCGCCGGACTGGCGGCGGGCGGCGTCGTCGCGCAGGACGTGTGGCGCGTGGCGGCTTACTTCGGCTCAGTGACGGTCGTCCTTGGCCTGGCGCTGATCCCCTTTGCGTATGCCGACGCGGTAAGCTTCGCCGGGCCGGGCCGTGTGCTGGATCACGAGACTCAAGGCCGTAAGGCGCCGGCACGCTAAGTCTTTTGCCGGAAATTTTGAAATCTTTCAATTTCCTATGGCCGTTTTCCCTCATCTTCGCGTCCTCGGGTCCGATACCTATGAGGCGCAAGGATGCGCGGAGGACCTCACCATGGCGGTGAAAGCTCTTAGTGGCAACATGGCCCCCCTGATGGGCAACGGACCGGCGGCGGCACCCGCGGGTCCGGCCGGTCTCGTCGACCGGATCATGGAAGCCGAAGCGGCCCCGATGCAACAGGCTCGGGCGCGGCGCGACCGCGTCGTGCAAGAGAAGAATGATTACGCTTCGCTCGGCAGCATGGTCGGCGATTTGGAGAAAGTCGCCGGCGGCATCAAGACTCCCGCGGGTTTCCGCAAGCTCGCCGTCGAAAGCTCGCACCCCGACATCTTGGAGGGCGTGGTGGACGGCATCGCGCTGCCCGGATCCTATGAAATGGAAGTCCGCGGCCTGGCGCAGTCCGACAAGCACCTGGCCTTCGGCTTTCCCGACGTCGACAAGACCGAGATCGGCTTCGGCTATCTCGGGATCGAGGACGAGGGTGGCGTGATGAAGGACATCACGCTCGACCCGGGCTCGACGCTGAAAGATGCGGTCGGCAAGATCAACGACACCGTCTCGGGTGTGCATGCGCAGATCATCAATACTGGGATCTCCGACGAGCCGTTCCGCCTCCTGGTGACGAGCGAGAAGACAGGGGAAGCGGCCAAGCTCCTCGTCGATCCCGATACGACCTTCCTCGACTTTAAAAAGCTCAAAGAGGCGGCAAACCTCGACGTGCGTTTCGAGGACGTCGACGTCCAGCGCGCGGACAACAAGCTCGACGACCTCGTCGAAGGCGTGAAGCTGAAGGCGAAGCGCGCCGAGCCCGGCACGAAGGTGACGGTCAACGTCACCCACGACGTCGACAAGACGATGGTCTCGATCAAGGACTTGACCGAGAACTACAACAAGATCGCCAAGCTCGCGCACGAATCGGCGAGCACCGATCCCGCCGCGGCGGGCGAAAAGTCGTTGGCGAACTCCTCCGACGTCCGTTCGATGATGCGCTCGATGCAGGGAGCGGTGACGACTGGCGGCGACATGCTCTCGGCCCTCAAAGGCTCGAAGTACACCTCGCTCGCCGACATCGGCATCACGACGAACGCGAAGACCGGCGAGCTGGTCACCGACGAGACGAAGCTGAAGGCGGCGCTGGCCGACGACTACGAGCGTGTGTCCAAGATATTCACGGCGAGCGACTCGGGCGAGGGCATCGCGGGTCGCATCACGGCCGCCGTGCAGCGCTTCAAAGATCCCGTGAACGGCGTCTTGGCGAGCCGCCAGCGCGGCCTCGGCAGCCTGATCAAGAACCAGGACCAGCAGATCGAGCGTCAGGAGCGCCGTCTCGAGGACCGCCGTGGCGAGCTCGAGAACCGCTTCAACGCGATGCAGAGCCGGGTCCAGGGGCTTGAGGCACAGGGCGCCTTCCTGAACGCGCAAGCCGGCGCCGCGCCTCAGAAAGCCCCTGCGTGACGCCGCGTGAGAAGGCGCTGAAAGCGCTCGCCGTCTACGTCAAGCGCGGCTATGAAGCCGTAGATGCTCGTGCTATGGTCGGCCCCGAAGGTGAGGATCGTTTCCTTGCCAAGCTCGCCGAGCGCGAAGCCGCGTTCCGCAACTTTTGCGTGTACGTCACGCAGCTGGCAGACTGCGGCGGAGCGCTCGCGAGCGACACGGAGGCGCAGAAGCTCCTCGCCGAAGCCAAGTCGCAAACCGCGACGCTCGAGGACCTGGCTCGCGAGGCGATGGAGGCCAGCCGCGCCGGCATTGCCAAGCTCGACCAGGGGCGCAACGCCACCCGTGCGTATCATTCCGGCGCGTTCGCGCCCCGATTCATCAAAGGCTGTTAAAACTTTTCATGCGTGCTGCCATTTTCATCGACGGCGCCCACCTGCTGAAACAGGTCGGGGAAGCCGACGTCAATCCCGATTACGCGCGTCTCGCCGACCATCTCCTGGCCCCGCTGCGCCGCGCCATCAACCTCGACCTCCTGCGCTGCTACTTCTACTATGCGCCGCCCTGGGTCTCCTCCAAGCCGACCGAGAGCGAGCTGCGCCGCAAGGCGGAGTTCGAGAAGTTCGCGGCCGCGCTCGAGGACATCGATCGTTGGCAAGTGCGCCTCGGCAAGCTGGAGCGGCGCCGTGACGGCGATCGCGACGTTCTCGTGCAAAAGCGCGTCGACGTCTTGCTCTCGGTCGACATGGCGCGTCACGCCGCGGCGGGTCACATCCAGCATGCCGTCCTCGTCGCGGGCGACAGCGACTTCATCCCGGCCGTGCAAGCGGTGAAGGAGTCCGGTGTGACGATCACGCTCTGGGCGGCGCCGGACAAGAGCGCACACCTGGACTTGATTCGCGCGTGCGACGAGGTGCAGACCATTCGCTGGGGCGAGTTTCCCCAGAAGGCGCCGGAGCCGAAGTCGACACGGTCGCGTGAGCGCGCGGCGCCGCGGCGCGAGCCTTTGCCGCCTTCGTCTGAGGCGCGGGCGGCGGCGGGAAATCGGCCCGAGGCTCCGTCCGTAGGATCCGAGCCTCGGGCGGCCGGCGAGGCGCCCAGCGGGGAAGGCGGTCCGAAGAAGCGTCGCCGTCGTGGCGGGCGCGGGCGCGGCAAGCGTGCCGAGGGTGCGGCCGGGGCGCCGGAAATGAGCGAGCCGACGAGTGAAACGTCGATGGCGGCGGAGCCGCGTCCGGATCGGGCGCCGGTTCCGATGGCATCTCCTGCTCCTGCTCCAATCCGAGTACCCGTCGAGGTCGCCGAAATCGCCGAGGTCGCCGCACAAACGCGTGCCGCAGCAGCGAGCAGCTCTCGCCTCACGCCGTCGGGCCGTGGGCGTGGGCGAGGGACGAAAGCGGCGGCAGTAACGCCTCCACCAGCATCGAGTGACGCAGCTGCGCCGCCGGAGACGAAGCAGGTGCCGCCGTCGCGTTCGGCGCCGCGTTCCACGGCGACTTCACGCAACGCTTCGCGCTCAGCAGGGCCTGCGGCGCCCCGCAATACGCCGAGGGCGGAGAGACCGCTGGCGACGACACCGCCTCCGGCGCCTTCCGACGACGTCGGCAACCGCCGCGAGGACGCCGACGCGCCAGATTCTCCCGACGCCGCCGTCGGCGCGAAACGCCGCCGCCGGCGCGGTGGACGCGGGCGCGGCAAAAAGAAGACGGGCGACGCGACTTGACCTAAGCCGGACGCTACTTCGGCGTGTTGACCTTGAACTCTTCGAGAATGCGCTGGTAGCGCCCGGATTTCCGTAGCTCGCGCAGCGCCTGATCGAACTTCGGCTTCAGCGCGGCGAACGGGCTCTTCTTCGAGAAAGCGAGGAAGCTCGGCGTGATCTCGACCGGCGGCGACAGCTCCTGCACCTGCGCGCCGAGCTTCAGTCGCTCGATCTCCACCTCGGCGGAGTAGCGGTTCGAGATGACGTAGTCGACACGGCCCGCGACGAGTTTCTTGAAGTTGAGGTCCAAGCTCTCGACGCGGTCGGTTTTCAGCCCCAGCGTCTGCCGCGCTTTGTCGAAAGATTCGCCGTAGCTGATGGTCGAAACGATGCCGATGATCTTGCCGACGAGGACCTTGTAGTCGCCGCCGAAGCCGTGCGTTGCGGCCTTTTTCGTGTAGAGCGAGACGACCTGGGGAATCAGCACTTCGCTCGAGTAATCCAGAAAGGTCTCGCGCTCGTCGTTTTTGTAAGCGGTGAAGATCGCGTCGGCGCGGCCTTCCTTCACGAGCGCGATGCTCCGCGCCCACGGTAGGACCTGGACGTCGACCCGGAAGCCCAGGTTCTCCATCGTCTCGCGGACGATCGAGACGGCGGCGCCACGCGCTTGCCCCTGCTCGTCCGCGAATTCGAGCGGCGGGAACTCCAGGGTCACCATCTGCGCGGTCGCGCCGACCTGCGGCAAGCTCGGGTCCTGGGCCTTCGCGGGCGCGGGCGCCGGCAGGGGCGCGACCAAAGGGGCGCTCCCCGCGCCGGATGAGACTTCGTCCCGCAAGAACGCCACGCCGGCGCAGGCTAACGCGAGCGTCACGACGAGGCGCCGGGCGACGGGGGAGGGGGTCTGAGCCATGGATTGAGTATACCCCAAGGGCGGGCCTTAGGCTTTCCGCGCCCTTTTCCGCAGCTTCAGGTTGAGCATCTCGACCACGATCGAGAAGCCCATGGCGAAGTAGATGTATCCCTTCTCGATGTGCTGGCCCATGCCGTCAGCCACGAGTACGAGGCCGATCAGCATCAGGAAGGAGAGCGCCAGCATCTTCACCGTCGGATGGCGAAGGATGAACTCGCTGATCGAGTTGGCGAAGACCAGCATCACGCCGACCGAAAGGAGGACGGCCGTGATCATCACGGAAACCTCGCGCGCCATGCCAACGGCGGTGATCACCGAGTCGAGCGAGAAGACGATGTCGAGGATGGCGATCTGGATCAGAATCCCCGCGTAGGAGGCTTTGCCGTCGCTACGGCCGTCGCCGTCCGAGTCCTTCTCGCCGTGGCCGTCGATCGTGCCGTGGATCTCGAAGGTCGACTTGGCCAAAAGGAAGAGTCCCCCCCCGAGCAGGATCAAATCCTTGCCAGAGAAAGACTTGCCGGCGATCGAGAACAAAGGATCGACGAGGCGGATCACCCAGCTCAAGGCGAACAGCAGCATGATCCGCGTGATCATCGCGAGTCCGAGGCCGATGCGGCGGGCCTTCGGCTGATCCTTGGGCGGCAGGCGCGAAGTGAGGATGGCGATGAAGACGATGTTGTCGATCCCGAGCACGATCTCGAGGGTCGACAGGGTCAGGAGCGCGATCAGGTTCTCGGTCGTCAGCAGGTGCGCGATGTCCATCAGCGGCAGCTCGGCGGCAAAGGGGGAGCGGGATGAGATCGAGAGGAGAAATTAGACGAAGCGCTCGATGCGGCTCTCAGTTTGCCGCAGGAGCTCTTCGAGCGCCGGGGCGTCGCGGGCGGGCGCATCCTTCAAGATCTTCTGGTAGCGGGCAACCAAGTGGCGCTCGAGCGAGCTCAAAGTCGACAGCGTCGCGCGCTCGAGGAGTCGCGAGGGAAACGCCGCGCAAATCTGGATGAAGGTTCGGGTGAGCCCCAGGCTCAAGGCCGAGCGGTCTTCCGGGACGCCGCGATTGAGGACGATGAGGCGCACCAGCTCGCGGCTCGCGGCCTGATGCTCTTCCAGCATGACGAGCGAGTGGTCGCTCGTCGGCTCGCTTTTCGCGTAGGCGCGGTATGCGGAGAGCGCGCGCATCTCGGCCTGAAGCGTCCGGTTGAGGCCGTGGATGTACTCGTCGCTGCGGAACGTCGTCGCGTGCGGCTGATATGCTTCCGGAATGGTCGTGGTACCGACGGTGAAACCGCCCGCACCGCCGCCTGCCGTTTGGAAGATGATCATCCGTGACTCCATGGGATTCGGCCCGACTTAGCATGGGGGCGGCGAATCCGTCCACACTTTAACGGTTTCCTTAGCCGTTATCAATACATGTTAGAAACGGATCCCTGCCGTCAGCCCGAGCAAGGGCAGGATCTTCTCATCGACGGGGCGCATCTCTTCCAGCGCCTTTTCCTCGAGCTCCGCTTCCTTGGTCTTCTTCACTTCGGCCAGGGCCCCGTTCAGGTCGTCGTCGGCGCCCGGCGAGTCGACCGAGGCGGTGACCTTGGCCTGGCGCTCGATCTTGGTCGGCTTGGTCGCGCCGCCGGCGAGCGTGACGTAACCGAAGGAGCCGACGTGCCAGTACCAGCCGACGGCACCGCGCATGAGGATCGCCTGTGTCTCGAGCGCGGCCTCCAGCTCGAGCTGCGTGTCCGTCTTGATGCGCGCCGTCGGATCGGGGCACGGCGGCTCTTTCGCCGCCTCGACGAGCGAGCAGACGAGGATCGCCGACTTTGCCTGGCCGTGCACCTCCATCGTCCGCGACGAAAGGCCGAGGCCGACGAAAAAGCTGCCGCCGAACGGGAAAACCAGGGCTTCGGCGCCGTACTGCGGCCCGTAGACGGCCTTCATCCGGATGGTGAAGTCGGGGTTGGCGACGCCGACCCCCTTCGCCGAGCTGATGACGTCGGAGGGCATCTCGACCCGGACGTTGAACGGAAGGCGCGGGACGTAGAAGAGGCGCAGCGCGATGTAGCGGCCGAAGGCCAGATGCGTCTCGAACGGGACGAGCTCCGGGAAATTCAGGCCGAAGCCGACCGAGACGCGCGGCACGTACCACGGCGAAGGCTCGCGGAGCTTCGCGCGCGGCTTTTTCTTCACCTTCGAGGAGACGGAGTCGTGCTCGGGATAGATTTGGCGGTTTTCCGTCTGCCAGGACGGGGGAACGGCGCCGCCGTCGGACTGCGCCCGCGCGGAGTCGGGCGTCGCCAGGACGGCGACGAGGAGCGCCAGCGCTATCGTGCGGCCGGGTCGCAATTCAGGCTCCAATTGCTCGGGGAACTTCCCGTCCATCCTAGCAGAACGACTCGACCGCGGGCCCGGTTTTTTCCAAGCGCCAACCGACCGGTCGCTCGGTTTCGGCCTGTAAGTCTAAACCCCCATCCGGCCTCGCCGATACCGGTGGAGACCCTTCGGTCATCCAGTGAAAGCGGAGCCGCGTGACCGCCTCCTTCGACCCATCACAGCTGTCGTGCCTCCTCGTCGACCTCGCCGGTACCGGCATGGCGGCGCAATGGGCGGAAAAAGTCGGGCCGGACGAGTTCGCGCTGCACGTCAAGACCGCTTCGAGCGTCGAAGAGGCCCAGGTCTTGCTCGAAGGCGGCCAGGTCCTGACGCAAGTCATCTTCGCCACCACCTACTCCGCTGAGGTCCAATCCCTGCTAAAGACTTTCCAGGCCAACGTCGGCTGCATCGCCGAGTTCCAGGCGATCGTCTGCGACGAGCCGGAGCCGCCGTTCATGGCCGGCGTCTACGAGTTCGGGATCGAGCAGTTCTTCCCGACCGACACCTGGGTTGCCGACGTCGTGGTGATGACGCGGGACGCGGTGCGTCTGGCCGGCGACGACAAGACGGCCGAGGCCAAGACGGTGCACCTGACGCGCACGATCCGCAGCGCCGACCAGGCCGCGATCCAAGCGGCGGAGAAGAACCTCGGCGACCTCGCCGACCACGACTACCGCGTCGCTTACGCCAAGGGAAAGGCGGCGGAGGCGACTGGCCAATACGAAGCCGCCGTCACCGCCTACGCCAGCGCGCGCGGCATGAACAAGATGTTCCGCCCGACGGCCGCGTCCCTCGGCGAGACGCTGCTCGTCACCGGTCGCGTCGACGAGGCTCTGAAGGTTCTCAACGGGCTCGAGCGCACCAACCCCTTCGACGTCGAGCGCAAGGCGAACCTCGCCGCTGCCTACGTCGAGAAGGGCGACTTCGAGATGGCCGAGAAGTACGTCTCGGCCGCCGAGAAGCTCGCGCCCATGAATTCGCGGGTGCTCGAGGCGCGCGCCCAGGTGCTCCTGTGCACCGGAAAAATCGGCGAAGCCTTCAAGCTGATGGACGACATGTCCGAGGTCGGCCCCTTCTTCGCGGCGAAGCTGAACGAGCTCGGCATCAGGCTCTCGCAGTCCGGCAAAGGCAAAAGCGCCTTGGCGCTGTATCAGAAGGCGCACCGCATCGTGCGCCCCGAGCTCAAGTACAAGATTACGATGAACGCCGCCCTGGCCTGCCGCCGCCTCGGCGCGTGGGACATGGCGCTGAAATACCTGCAGCGCTGCGAGCAGGAGTACGGCGGCGCCTTTCCGAAGCTGGTGAAGATTCGGGAGGCGGTCGTCGCCGCGAAAGCTCAAGCGGCGCGTAAAGCCAAGCCCGTCGAAGGCACCCCGCCGAAAGGTGACCTCGAGGAAGCTGGCTGATGCTGATCTCTCCCACCATCACCCAACATACGGTCGTCCTCTGCGTCGAGAAACGCGAGCGCGGCATCGGCATGCAGACGCTCCTGTCGAAGTACGGCTTTCGCGTCGTCATGGCGCTCTCGCTCTACGACGCGCTGAAGTACATCGCGCAGGAGATGCCGCACCTGGTCATCACGGAGTCGGTCCTTTCCGACGGGTCCGCCGGCACGCTCTATGACCGCCTGCAACAGCACGAGACGCTGAAAAAGACGCCGATCCTCGTCAGCGTCTTGAAGAAGACGAAAGAAGAGCTCGCGCCCCTGGCGCAGCGCCGTTTCGCCGGCTTTATCCTCGGCCCGCTCGATTCGCGCGCCTTTCTGCAGAAAGTCAACGAGGTCATCACCGCGTACTCGATGGTCTCGCCCTACTTCGTCACCGCCGATCAGGCGTCGATCGAGAAGGACGTCACCCTCTCGATCGAGGCGATGGCGATGGGCCGGTCGGGCGATCAGCTCGTGGCTCGCTCCACCGCCGAGGTCGACCCCGCCGCGAGCATGCTTTGCGTCCCGACCAATGAAGGCCTCGGCCCGGCCGTCCTACGCATGGCGACCAATTTGAAAGAGGGCGAAGAGATCTTCAACCTCTTCCCGCTGGCGCGGATCGTCGGCGCCGGGCGCAAATGGGTGATGAATCTCCCCGAGATCAAGCTCGGCGAGAAGTCGGCTCTGCGTCACAAGCTGCAAAAGGTCATCTTCTACGATCCGAGCGACAGCCGCTTCGAGGGCTTCCGGGACATCCTCAAAGGTTACGGCATCGACCTTTTGCATGCCAAGACCACGGCGAACGCGGCGGCGATGCTGAAGCGCGATCCGGACGGAGTCGCCTGCGTCTACTTGCACGAGCTTATGAACGACGCCTCCGGCATCGAGTGGAAGAACGTCTACAGCAAGCTCTCGGCCGCGCAAAAGCCGCCGATCATCGTCGGCACCTCGTCGATGAACTCGCGCTCGACGGCCGCGGTGCGCTACATCAAGCGTCCTTTCGGCATGGGCCTCTTCGTCGAGATGCTGCAAGCCTCCTTCGAGCGCGGCGGCGAGCTGGCGCAGGTGGCGGGCAAGGCCTATACCTCGACCTCGCAAGGCATTGCGGTGCGCTATCAGGCGCCGGCGACCTTGGTCGGGATCGACGAGACCGGCGGCATCCTCCAGGTGAAATTCCCGCTCTTGAAAGGCAGCAAGGTCAGCATCGGCCACAAGTTCCTCACCGCCGCCTGGGACGGCATCTCCGTCGTCCAGGTCACGGCCTCGGCCGCGCAGCCCGGCAAGCCCGACGTCTGGCACGCCCGCTTCGAGGCGGTGACGGCGGGCATGTCCAAGGTCAAGTACTGGGACAAGCTGTCGAAGCAGCTCGAGGCGAAGATCGCTGCCGAGCAAAAAGCCGCGAGCTGATCCGCGGCCGGCTTTTCAGCTCGCTCAGGATCTCATTAGGCCGCAGACCTGACCTCAGAGCTGAGCGGCGCAGGGGTTGACCGGTCCGCCGAGGTCGGCAAAGGCGCCCCCCGTCACGGTCGCAAGCCAGGCGAAGAGTCGCGCGTCTTCGGTGCCCTCGCCCTGAATCCCGGCCTTCGTTCCGGCCCAAAGGACGCTGACGCGGACGCCGAGCCCGAGGGCTGTGTCTGCGACTTTGCGCACGCGCTCGGCATTCAGCTCGGCAGCCTCGCGCGCGATGACCAAGACGTCGATGCCGCGCTGCGCGAAGGGCATTTGCTTCAACTCGGACGTGGAAAGGACGAGAGAGATCTGGCGATCCAGGCCCAAGGTCGGGGCCAGAAGGGCAGAGAGCGGCACGAAGCCCGCCTTAGCCGCATTCACGCGGCGGATGTTCGCAGGTCCACGAACGAGGGATGCGAGAGCCTCGGCGTTGACGTAAGGCTGAGCCTCGCCGTTGCGCAGCTCCATCGCGAGCATGGCCGAGCCGGCGCTCGCGAGCATCGCGGTTTGGACCTTGTCCATGCCGCTGCCTGCGCCGTAGCGCGCCATCTCGCGGCCAAGGCCCGCGCAGGTGTCGCGGGGGGAGACGACTTTCAGGGGCTCGGTCTTGGGGGTCGTGCCCAGGGCGGTGGCCAAGACCAGTCCGGCGAAGAAATGCAAAGACATCAGGGGAGCCCTCCTATTGCTTAGGAGGAGCAAGTTCGAGGCCGCGCCTCAACCCCTTGTGGCAACTGGAAAAGCGTCGCGACGGAGTGCCTAAGGATTGCTCAAGGGGCGCGCTCGAGCGCGGCGAAAAAGGCGCGGATTCGCTGGGCGTTGACGCCAAAATCGCCTTGGCCCAGGCGCGACCGGGAGCGCATCGCGACGATGGAGCGGCCGTCGAGCGGCTCGATGCGGATCACGAAGTCGTCGACGAAGCGGTAGATCGAGGACACCTCGAACCCCTCGATCGTGAGCGCCGCCGGATCGGTCGCCACGATCTGCCACTTGGGCATCTTCTTCGCGACCGCCTGCGCATGCGCGAATGCTTCGGCGGGCGGCAGATCGACCGCCTTCGAGATCAGGTCCGAATAGCCCGAGCGCACCAGATCCTTGAACTCGGCCGGGTAGGCGAGATCTTGCCCCGCGTTGTCGGCCGCGGCCTTTGCCGCCGCGAGCGGCGGGGGGTTGTCGAGGTCGGTGGAGACGTCGTTCAGGCGCGGCACTTTGCGCCCGCCGAGGATGCCGTTGCCGATGAAGGCGAGCGGCACGACGCCGACCAGGACGCAGATGACGCCCTGGCGCGAGGCGCCCTTGAAGGCGAGACGGAGGCCGTAGAGCGTCGAGCCGAGCCCGAGAAGCGCCGAGACTGCTGTGAGCTGGAGGCCGACGAGCGGGTTCACGGCGCCGAGGTGGACGAGAGCTGGACCGCCGACGAACGCGGCGGCGGCGAGCACGGGAAGAAGGTACCGGAGGCGGCCCACGGTCACATTCTTTCCGGCGGGCGGATGCCGAGAAGGCCTAGCCCTTGCGCCAAGGTCTTGTTGAAAGCCTCGGTCAGCCCGAGCCGCGCGTCGCGCAGCGCGGCATCTTCGGTCTTCAGCACAGGCACTTCGGCATAGAAGCGGTTGAAGGACTTGCATGCATAAAAGAGGTGCGAGGCGACGAGGCTCGGCTTGTAGAGCTCCGCGGCCGCGGCCGCGACTTGGTTGAAGTCGTAGAGGTAGCGTACGAGCTCGTGCTCGGCGGGGTGGGTGAGCAGCTCGAACTTCGCCGCGCTCGGTTTGACCGGCCGCGCGCCTTGCTCGCTCGCCTTCCGCAGGATCGAGGCGGTGCGCGCATAACTGTACATGAGGTACGGGCCGGAGTTGCCGTCGAAGCTAAGCCAATCGGCGACGTCGAAGACGATCTCCTTCGAAGGGTCGGTCGCGACCATGCCGTACTTGATGGCACCGTCGCAGAGGCGATGCGCCGCGTCGGCGATCTCCGCGGGAGACCATTCGGCCGCATATTTGGCCAAGATCTTGTCGAGCTCGACCGTCATCGCGTCGCGCAGGCGCATGAAGGGGACGCTCGTCCCGTCGCGCGACGACATCTTGCCTTCCGGCAGGACGACCATGCCGTAGCTCAGGTGATGGCACTGCTTCGCTTGCTCGAAGCCCATGAGCTCGAGCACCTTGAACACTTGCTTGAAGTGGTGGTTCTGCTCGTCGCCGACGACGTAGACGGAGCGCGCGACCTTGTGGCGATCGAACTTCTTGCGGGCGAGGGACAGGTCCTTGGTCGCGTAGAGGGTGTTTCCGTCGCGTTTTCGAAGGATGCAGAAGCCGAGCTTATGGGGCTTCAGGTCGACGCCGACCGCGCCGTCGTCGAGAACGAAGACGCCTTTGGCCAGGAACTCGTCGACAATTTTTTGCGCTTCTTCGGTCTCCTCGGACTCGTAGAAGAGAACGTCGAAGGAGACGTCGAGCCACTTATAGATCGCGGCGAAGTCGTCGAGGGACCACTGGCGGGTCTTCTTCCAGAGCTCGTAGACCTCGCCCTGCTGGGTTTCGATCTGGCGGTGGACCGCGGAGATCTCCGCTTGGTAGGTCTTTCGGACCTCGTCGGTCGCCTCAGAGAGGGCCCGCTTCGAGCGCACGTAGACGCTGCCGAGCCATTCGCCACGGTCGGTGGCCGGGGCCTCGAGCTTCTCCTTCGTCATGTACCAGAGGACGGTCGAGATGTGCGTGCCGTCGTCGCCGAAATAGTTCGCGCCGACCACGTCGTAGCCTGCGTAGCGGTAGAGACGCACGACCGCGTTGCCGAGGAGGACGTTGCGGCCGTGGCCGACGTGGAACTCTTTGTGCGTGTTCGGCTGCGAGTACTCGATCATGACGCGGCGCCCGGCGTGGGCGTTGCCGGCGGCGAGGTCCCTGAAGTAGCTGCCGTCTAGGATCTTCGGCAAGGACTCCGCGGCCATCGTCTTCTTGTCGACGAAGACGTTGAGGAAAGCGTTCGCGACCTCCGCCTTCTCCACCAAAGGCTGCATGCGCAGGGCCGTCGCCAGGGCGAAGGCGACCTCCGGCGGCTTCTTCTTCAGGTCCTTGGCGAAGCGAAAGCACGGGAGCGCATAGTCGCCGAGCTTCGTCTCCGGTGGCTGCTCGAGCAGCCGCGCGATCTCGGCGGCGCCGAGGGCCAAAGTTCCGCCCTCCGGCAGGAGGCGGGCGAGCTCGGCGTGGATGGCGTCCCCGAGCGCCTTCCGGCAGGGGTCGAGACGGTAGTGGGCGGTGACCTGTGACATCGCGAAGGGGTCCTCGGCTCGCAGTCGAGAGGTGGTTTTAGCACAGAGCTCCGGCAGGCGCTCGGACATGTGATGTCACTTCCCTGGGCTTCGCGGCTGCCGGTAGCTTCGTCGCTCACCGAGGAGAATGCGATGAGCCAAACCGCGCCCGAGACCGTGGAAACCCTTTGGGAAGGAGCGCCGACCGCGGTCCACACCGCTGCCTGCGACGCCATGGACACGGCCCTTCTGCGCATCGAATGCGGATTCGTGCGTGGCTTCGCCGGGATGCAGGTGATCGGCAACGCCCTGGACGTGTCGCGGGACGGGAAGGAGCGGGTGCGCGCGGCGCTGGAGAGCCTGGGGCTCCATCTTCCGGCGCGCCGGCTGGTGGTCAGCTTGACGCCGGCCGACGTGAAGAAGGACGGCAGCCAGTTGGATCTACCGGTCGCGGTCAGCTTGGCCCTCCTCCTAGCGGAGGGGCGGGAGCCGCACGTCCGCCCCGAGCGCTGGCTCTTCGCCGCCGAGTTGGGCCTGGGCGGCGAGCTGCGGCCGGTGCGCGGCGTCGTGTCTTTTGCGCTCGCGGCCCTGGCCGCCGGCCTCGACGGCCTCGTGATCGCCGCGGAAAATTTAAGCGAGGTCAGCGTCCTCGCCGCGGTCGACGGCGGTCGCACGAAGCGGATGCAGGTCTTGGGCTTCGAGTCCTTGAAGTCGGTCCTCGCCTGGCTCTACGAGGGCGACTTGGACGGCGCCCAGAGCCTGAAGGAGCCCGACTTCCGACGCCGACCGGCGGCGGAGGGGTCCGACTTCCCCGACTTCGATGACATGATCCTGGAGCCGACCCTTGAGCGCGCGGCCTTGGTCGTCGCGGCCGGGATGCACAGCATCCTTTTGCGCGGCGCACCCGGGACGGGAAAGTCGATGTTCTCGGCGCGGCTCGCGAGCCTCCTGCCGCGCCTCGGCTCGCAAGAGCACGTCGAGGCGATGCGGATCTATAGCGTCGCGGCGGAGCGGCTCCCGGCCGGCCTGCTCGCGGGGCGACCGCCGTTTCGCGCGCCGCACCATCAGGCGAGCGCGGCCGCCATCCTCGGCACCCCGGAACATCCCGGAGAGATCGCGCTGGCGCACGGCGGGATCCTGTTTCTCGACGAGCTGCCCGAGTTTCGCCGCGACCTCCTGGAGAGCCTGCGCGAGCCCTTGGAGACGGGCGAGGTGCGAGTCTCGCGCTCACGGCGCAAGGTCCTCTGGCGGGCGCGGTCGATCTTGATCGCAGCTTGCAACAACTGCCCGTGCGGCTGGTTCGGCAGCGTGCGCAAAACTTGCAGCTGCGTCTACACTCGCCTCTTAGCTTATCGGCAGCGCCTTTCCGGGCCCATCCTCGATCGGATCGACGTCCATTTCAACATGCCGGAGACGAGCGAGGCTACGGCAGACCTCTTTCTGAAGCTTCACGACCCCGCGCGGTCGGAGGGTCGCACGCACCGCCTCGCAGCGGCCGTGGCCTCGGCCCGGGCCTACGGCGCGGCGCGAAACGAGGCTGTCGGCGCGCGCTACAATCGCGATTTGACGGCCGAGCATCTCGTCTCCGTCTCGGGGCTTTCGCCCTCGCGCTTTGAGACTTTGGTGAACGAGAGCTTCCCGAAGTCCGCGAGCCGGCGCTCGGTGATCCGCTCGCTAAGGGTCGCGCGCACCCTGGCCGACCTCGACGGCGAAGCGGCGATCAGGTCGGCAGACCTCGGCCTGAGCTGGTCGTGGACGGCGGAGGGCGCCGCCCGCAGTCGCGGCGAAACCATCGGAAACTAAAACCTAATTCCATCTTTCCGCCGGCCGCTCATTCGTTAAGATCCCATTGCGCGGCTCCTCGGGAAGGAGCAATCTCGTCCACCATGGACCTCCTTCGCGTCGCAGGCGCTACGCTCAACCAAACGCCGCTCGATTTCCACGGCAATGCCACGCGCATCCAGCGCCTCCTCGAGGAGGCGCGCCGCGAGGGCGTCGAGCTCCTCTGCTTGCCGGAGCTCGCGATCACCGGCTACGGTTGCGAGGACGCGTTCTTCAGCCTCTACACCGTCAAGCGCGCCGAAGAAACCCTGCTCTCACTCTTGCCGCACACGCGCGGGCTCACCGTAGTGATCGGGCTCCCGCACTTCTACTACGGCGCGATGTACAACTGCGCCGCCGTCGTCCAGGACGGCAAAATCTTGGGCGTCAACGCGAAACGCGTCCTTCCGCGCGAAGGCGTGCACTACGAGCCGCGCTGGTTCCGCCCCTGGCCCTTCGGCAAAATCGTCGAGACCCGCATCGGCGCGCACCGTGTGCCGCTTGGCGACGTGCGTTACCGCCTGGGCAACGTCGGCGTCGCCGTCGAGATCTGCGAGGAGGCTTGGGACTCGGTCCCCGCGTCCGCCGCGCATGCCGACGCCGTCGACTTGATCCTAAACCCGAGCGCCTCGCACTTCGCGCTGGGTAAGTACGCGAAGCGCGAGTATCTCGTCGCCAACAGCAGCCGCGCGATGCAGGTCGGCTACGTCTACACGAACCTGGTCGGCTGCGAGTCGGGCCGCACCATCTTCGACGGCGGCGTCCTCTTCGCCGAAGGCGGCGAGATCGTCGCACGGGGCCGACGCTTCGGCTTCGGCGACGGCGAGCTCACCATCCGCGACTTGAACCCGGACGCCGCCCGTATGGCGAAGCTGAAGGGCAAGCCCGTCCGCGAGCCCACGCCCGAGCTGCTCGGCGGCCCCGACTTTCTACGCTCCCCGGAGGTCGCCGCGGCCGATCCGCGCGAGGTCGCGCGCGCCGCGCGCCCCGCCCTGCCGAAGATCGAGAAGACGCTGCGCGGCACGAAGGCGACGACCTACGTGCCGCATTCGCGCGAGGAGGAGTTTCTCGCCGCCGAGATGCTCGGCCTCTTCGACTACTTGCGGAAGACCCGCTCGGCCGGCTTCGTCGTCTCCTTGTCGGGCGGCGTCGACTCGGCCGCCTGCGCCGTCCTCGTCGCGCACATGCTCGCAGAGGCCTGGAAGGAGCTCGGTCGCGACCTTTTGCTCGAGCGCCTTGGCTACGCACCACAGCTGACGCTCACCGAACCGAAGGCTTTGATCGCGGCGCGCCTGACCTGTCTCTATCAAAAGACCGCGAACAGCGGCGCCGTCACGGAGAGCGCGGCGCGCGCCGTCGCGGCCGCGATCGGCGCGAATTTCCACGTCAGCGACGTCGAGCCGCTCGCCGAAGGCTATCGTGAGCGTGCCGCCGCCATCTTGGGCCGCCCCCTGTCCTGGGTCGAAGACGACTTTCCCCTGCAGAACATCCAGGCGCGCACGCGCGCGCCCTTGCCCTGGCTCATCGCCAACGCGGCGAATTTCCTCTTGCTCACGACCGGCAACCGTAGCGAGGCCGCCGTCGGCTACGCGACGATGGACGGCGACACCGCCGGCGGGCTCGCGCCGCTCGGCGGCATCGACAAGCACTTTCTGCGTGCCTGGCTCGTCTGGGCGGAGAAGCGCTGCAGCCTCGGCCTCGGCCCCCTCGCCGCCCTCGCGGCCGTGAACGTGCAGGAGCCAACGGCAGAGCTCCGTCCCCAGACAGAAGGCAAAGCTGCGCAGACCGACGAGGCCGATCTCATGCCTTACGACGTTCTGGAGCGCATCGAGCGCTACATGGTCCGCGACCGCCTTGGCCCCGAGGATATCTTGCAGAGCCTGAGCTTTGACTTCCCGGAGACTCCGGCCGCAACCTTGGCGGGCCACCTCGATCGCTTCTTCACCCTCTGGGCGAGAAGCCAATGGAAAAGGGAGCGTCTGGCCCCAGCCTTCCACGTCGATGACCTCTCGCTCGATCCGAAGACCTGGTGCCGTTTTCCGATCCTCTCGGCGCCCTACCGCCTGGAAAAAGCGCCCCAGGGCTAGCTTTCGTCAATTGTAATCACCCGAAACCACAACAGGTTCTCCGCCTCTGCGGCGACTCCGCATGCCGAACTAAAGTCCCGGGCCCAGGCGTCCGAGACGGAGAGTGATTCGCGCATTAGGAGTCGTCATGAGCTTTCGCAAGCATATCCTGGGTTCCAAAGGCTTTAGCCTCGTCGAGCTGATGATCGTCGTCGCGATCATTGGGGTGCTCGCGGCGCTCGCCGTCCCGCGCTTCCAGTCTTTCCAAGCGAAGGCGCGGCAGTCCGAGGCGAAGAACAACCTCTCCCACATCTACACGCTGCAGCAGTCCTACTTCGGCGACAACGACAAGTACTCTCCCGTCCGCGCCGCCGGAGACACCATCGGTCCCGGTCCTACCAAAGCCAACTGCGAGAAGGAGAACCCCATCGGCTTCAACCCGCAGCCGTGCGCCAAGGTGCGGTACGGCTACTGGGCGACGATGACCGCCGACGACGATTTCGACGCGCGCGCGAAAGCGCCGGCGAAGAAGATCGTCCCGGGCTGCGACGCTCAAGACGAATGGTCGATGAACCAGACCAAGGACCTCGCTGCCGTCAATGATTCGGTAGCGACCTGCAAGTAAGCTCTTTCTGAGCCGATTTTCTTGGCGCAAGGCCCGATTCCCGCAAGGCGAATCGGGCCTTTCCTTTTTGGTGGGGCGGCGGTATCGAGGAAGCGTCGCACCTTAAAGGAAGGACCCCCATGAGCTCTATGGATATGGCAGCCGTCGCCCAGGCCCTGGTCGCGCCCGGCAAGGGCATCCTCGCCGCCGACGAAAGCCACGGCTCGATCGAGAAGCGCTTCAAGATCATCGGCCTCGAGAACAGCGAGACCGCGCGCCGCGACTACCGCGAGATGTTCTTCACCACCGAAGGCGCCGCCGAGTACATCTCGGGCGTCATCCTCTTCGACGAGACGATCAAGCAGAAGGCGTCCGACGGCACGCCCTTCGTCCAGCTCCTGCAGAAAAAGGGCATCATCCCGGGCATCAAGGTCGACGCCGGCCCGGTCGACATTCCGTTCTCGCCCGGCGAGAAGACGACGGAAGGCTTGGACGGCCTGCGCCAGCGCATGGCGGAGTACTACAAGCTCGGCGCCCGTTTCGCGAAATGGCGCGCGGTGATCAACATCGCCGACGGCCTCCCGACTGAGCGCTGCCTCGATCTCAACGCGCACGCGCTCGCGCGTTACGCCGCGATCTGCCAAGAGCAGAACGTCGTACCGATCGTCGAGCCGGAGGTGATCATGGACGGCAAGCACTCGATCGAGCGCTGCTACGAAGTGACCGAGCGGACGCTCGAGACGACCTTCCGCCACCTTTACGCCCAGGGCGTGAAGCTCGAGCACATGCTCCTCAAACCGAACATGGTCATCTCCGGCAAAGAGGCCTCGAAGCAGGCCGATGCGAAAACCGTCGCGGCGGAGACGCTGAAGCTCTTCTATCGCACGGTTCCGGCCGCGGTCCCGGGCATCGTCTTCCTTTCCGGCGGCCAGTCGGACGAGCTCGCCACCGAGCACCTTTCCTTGATGAACGCCGGGGAAGCGAAGCACCCTTGGAAGATCAGCTTCTCTTACGGCCGCGCGCTCCAGTTCGCGGCGCTTCAGTCTTGGGGCGGCAAGGCCGCCAACATGGCCGCGGGCCGCAAAGCCTTCGCCAAGCGCGCGCGGCTGAACAGCGCGGCCTGTCATGGCAAGTACTCTCCGACGATGGAAAAGGACGCCTGATTCCATGAAGAACGCCCGCGGCGCGCTCGCCCTCGCAACGTTCGCTGCGGGGCTCGGCGCCGCGGCGTCGTTCACAACGTCAGCGCGCGCCCTGCCGCTCTCCGAAGAGCCAGGGCGCCTTCTTTATCAAACTTACGTGCGCGCCTTCTTCGACGGATCGGCCGTGCCGGATCAAGAGGGCGACTTCGCCGGCCTTGCGGCGAAGGTCGACTATCTCGAGGACTTGGGCGTCGGCGCCGTTCTTCTGATGCCGATCTTCGCGTCGACCGGAGACATGGGCTATATCCCGCGCGACTACGAGCGCTTAGACACCGCCTACGGCGACGAGGCAGCTCTAAGCGCCTTAATCGCGACGCTGCATGCGCGCGACATCAAGGTCGTGCTCGATGCGCCTTTCAACCACATCTCCTATGACTCGCAGTGGTTCGTGCGCGGTTCACAGAAGCGCTGTCTCGCCGGGGATCCCGCGTACGATCCGGCGGATCCGGACCACCAGTTCTGCGACTTCTTCTACTTCGCTGCCAATCCTTGTGGCGAGGAGCCGTACCGTTTCTGGCACAAGCCATGGAAGTGGAGCACGACCGACTGCAACGCCGTCTGGTTTCCGCGCCCCGACTTCGACGCGCGCTACCATCGCACCGACAAGGTCTACGCGACCTTCTTCAGCGTGATGCCGGACTTGAAGTTCTACGACTTCGCCGATCGCCGGTGGAACGAGCCGGTCGTCGCTGCCGTGGAGCGCGCGTTGACGAAATGGGCGGCGCTCGGCGTCGACGGCTTCCGTATCGACGCGGCGAAGCACTTCGTCGAAGGCGAGCGCCGCAACGACGACCCGCAAGAACCGCGTAATCAAGAGCTTTTGGCGCGCTTCCTCGCGGCGGCGCGGCGGGTGAACCCGGACGTGAGCTTCCTCGGCGAGATCTGGGCCGAGCACGCCGAGTTCGAGCCCTACATGACGCGGGTCCCGCAGGCGCTCGATCAGTCGCTGGATTTCCCGTTCATGTCGGCCGTGCGCGGCAGCGTCGCCAGCAACTACGGCGAAGAATTGAAGCGCGTGCTGACGCACTTCGCGGCGCGTCAGGACGTGATCAAGCCGGGGCAGCGCGTCGTCTTCTCCGGCAATCACGACGTCACGCGCTTGATGTCGGAGTGGGGCGACGACGTCGCGAAGTGGCGTCACGCGCACTTTCTCACCATGCTGACGCCCGCGAGCCCGCTCATTTATTACGGCGAGGAGCTGGGCATGCACGGCAAGGTGAAGCGGCCGACCGACACCGATCCCAGCGAGTGGGTGCGGACGATCAACGCTTTTCCTTGGCACGGACGCGACGAGAGCGTCGGCTTTCCCGGCGGGCGTCGGCCGAAAGCGGACCTGAGCGACAACTATCGCGAGCGCAACCTGGAGACGGCGGAAGCCGACGGCGGCGCGAACTCGGCGGTGCATCTGATTCGCGCGTTGTCGCGGGTGCGCAAAGAGTTTGGAGTGACGAATGCGACGCGGCTCGTCGTCAGAAACGATCTTTACGGACACGTCATCGGCTGGACCTTGGTGAATACGGATCGCGCGGGCCGGGGCAAATGTTTGACAGTATTGACGAATTTTGGCGCGGCGGCGACCTACACTGTTCCCTCGCAGCACGCCGACGAGACGTGCGGAACCGGGCTGCGAGAGTTGTTCGTGGAGAACGCACAGCGCGTCGCCGGCGAAGCGACGACAAGTTATGCGCTCGCACCGTATGCAAAAGTCGTCCTCGGGAACTGAGCGTAGAAAAGGCCCCACGCGTCGTGCGGGGCCTTTTGAATCAGGAAGAGATCCCTGAGACTTGCTTCAGTTCTTCTTGCAAGCCAGTTTGAAAGTTCCGCCTGGCCCGGACGAGACGTCGCCTCCCGCGAGCCCGAGCTTCGCCAGGTGTTTCGGCAGACGCACCTGAACGGGGCCGGAGTTGTTCTTGCCATCGACGAGGCGGAGCCCGCTTTCGCCAGACTCATCTCCACCAGAAGGTTGAACGCCTTCTATACCTGCCGAAGG
>JANOTL010000040.1:0-80820 GCA_031416315.1 Pseudomonadota bacterium | reverse complement strand
ATTTTTCCTTCGACACGGCGAGCTCCAGCTCAACAGCGTTGTCTCTAGCGATTCTTGGAGCGCGTACGCCGTCACCGTCGACTGTGAGGTCTTTGCCCTCGGCTTCGAAAGCGTAGACCCAGCATGACGTGAAGTGCTGCGTGAGCTGGTAGAACTTTGCGCAATTGATTTCCTTTTGCTCGTCGATGTCGCGTTCCGGGGCGCTCCAACCGCCCGCGACATGTGCGAGGCGAATCGCTTCCAGGCCTTTGATACTCTGGCCGACGCCGGTGAACTTCATCGTTTTCGGATCAAATCCACCGACGGGGACGAGAGATGCGATCACCCTCTTGCCAGCGCCATCGACGATGACGTCCAAGATCGTGCCGCCCCTTTGCAGAAGGAGGAACTGCCCGCCGTCGTAGTAATGAGCCGTAGCGCTCGGCTTGCCGCTGCGCTCGGTTCGCTTCTCGTAGGGGACCGCCCAGAACCCTGCTGCAGCTTTGGGAGCATCGACCGAGTTCATCGAGAGCGTCCAGCCTCCGTCCTCCAACGTCTGCTCGCAAAAGTGCGTCGTGAGCTTGCCACTCGCCGCATCTTTGGCCCAGACGAGGCCGGATGTGCTCATCCCGCTCGCTTTCGCCTCCTTGCATCCAGCGACGACGGGCATTGCGGTTTTTGTCGTCTGGAGGCCAGCGGACGGGGCGACCTCTTCGTTCTTGCCCTCCGCCGTGAACGAGACGATCAGCGACGTCGCTGCTGGAGTCGCACCGTAGGGAAGGGAGAAAACGATTTGCCAGGGGGAGCCGGAAGGCGCGGGAATCGGCTCGATCTCCGCGTCGTCGGCGCCCTCCATCTTCGCGACGACCTTCGTGAACGTCGAATCGTCGATTTTCGGGCCGCCCTCGCCCTCGGTGACGGCGCAACCGAACTGATCGTCGGCATCGCCGCACGCCAGGAACGCTCCGCTGACGGACTGGGCGGTCCCAGCGTTGGTGATCTGCTCCTCCGGAGCGGCGGTGCCCGAGCCGGCATTCGGGCTCGGATCAGACGCCGGCGCCGGACTCTCGACCGTCTTTTTGCTGCCCTGGCTGCCCTTCGGCGTCGAGCCCGAAAGGCCGCTACCGTCGGCGCAGCGAAAGAGCACGAACAAGAGGGCTGGTGCTAGGACGAGTCGTTTTTGCATGCTTAGTCTTCGGCACGCGACATCGACGCCTTAGGCCGAGACGGCCAAGGTACGCGACGGTCCCCGCGCCGAGCCGCCATGTTCTGGAAAAATCTGAAAGTTATCAGAGTATTAAGTCGACGTTAGCGATGCGGAGCGCTTATGGGCTGCGATCATGGAGTCCTCGCCTCGGCGATCGCCTTTTCCCACTTGGCCAGCTCGCTTTCGACCGCGTCCAGATGCTCGGCTGGGATGGCGGTCGTCTCACGGCGGGCGGCCGCGAGCATCTGACGCGCGTCGGACAGGTCTTTGTCTTTCTGAAACTGAAGGCAGATAACGCACATGGGGCGACCCTCGCGGTGATGCTCTGGAAGTCGGTCGATAGCCGGAGTTGACCTTGCGCATCATCATATCCTTCGCCGTCGGGCTTTGCACGAGCGGCACATGATCGTGAAACCTGCGCCGCCTGCTCGATCTCTGCGAGGCCGGGCCAGATGCTTCTTGAGCTCAAACACACGTCGGGCTATTTTCGAAGCACCCGCGGATGAGCCGGACTTCGCCCCGATTTCGACTAGGAATGCGACGCCCATGAAGAAAGCCGCGAAGCGCACGAAAAAGTCGCCCGTGGAGGCGAAGAAGACCAAGGTCGCGGCGAAGATCGGCGCCTCTCCCTCCAAGCTCATCGACGCCCGCATCAAAGAGCTCGGCGATTGGCGCGGCGACACGCTCGCCAAGATCCGCTCGCTCATCTCGCAGGCCATTCCCGACGTGCTCGAAGAATGGAAGTGGCGAGGAGTTCCGGTGTGGTCGCGCGCTGGCATCATCTGCACCGGCGAAACGTACAAAGAGGTCGTGAAGATGACCTTTGCGAAGGGTGCAGCGTTGGACGATCCATCCGAGCTCTTCAACGCGAGCCTCGAAGGCAACACCCGGCGCGCTATCGACATCCGCGAGGGCGAGAAGATCGACGGGAAAGCGTTGAAGGCGCTGGTGCGCGCCGCCGCAGTGCTGAACGAATCGCGGAAGAAAGCCTAGAGGTCGCGGCGATGATTCTCGTGACCGGAGCGACCGGTACCGTCGGCATGGAGGTCGTGAGGCAGCTCGCAGAGCGCAAGGTGCGCGTGCGCGCGATGACGCGCGATCCGAGGAGGCTCGCGCCGGGCGCTTTCCCTTCGGGCGTCGAGGTGGTCGCGGGCGATTTCGAGAAGCCGGAGACTCTGGCGGCGGCAACCGCCGGCGTGCGGAAAGTGTTCGCCCTTTCCGCGGGTCCCGCGCTTGCGACGCACGACGACGCGCTGGCGCGGGCTGCGACGGCTGCTGGAGTCGCGCACTTGGTGAAGCTCTCGGCGGAGACCGTCGAAGACCATCCTGAGCAGCTCATCGGTCGGTGGCACTCGGACGGCGAGACGAAAATCGCCGCCTCGGGAATCCCGTGGACCTTCATCCGCCCAGGCGGATTCATGTCGAATGCTCTCGGTTGGGCGCCCAGCGTCAAAGGCATGGGCAAGGTGTTCGGATTCACCGCTGGCGGCCGCTCCTCCCCGATCGACCCGCGCGACATCGCCGCGGTCGTCGTGCACGCTTTGATCTCAGAGGGCCACGAAGGCCGTGCTTACGGTCTGACGGGCCCGGAGTCCCTAACCATGGCAGAGCAAGTCGCTCTACTCAGCGACGTGATCGGCAAGCCGCTGACCTACGTCCCGTTGCCTGAAAACGTGGCCCGCGACAACATGCTCAAGGCCGGTATGGCGCCGATTCTCGCCGACGCCGTGCTCGAGCTTGGCGTCAACATCCGCGCCGGCGAGCGGGACCGCGTGTCCCCGGCGGTCGAAACCCTCCTGGGCAGGCCGGGCCGGCGCTTCGCCGACTGGGCCCGCGATCATCGGGCCGCGTTTCTCTAAATCGCAGGGAGTTTACTCGGGCTCGGCGCAGTCGAACAGCGTCGTCGTCTCGCGCCCGTCGCGCAGCCATGTGAGACGACCGTCGTCCGTGGTCGAGCTCGTCGCAAGAGTCAGCTCGTTGCCTACATAAAGGACGTCGAGCTCACGGCCTGGGGCTGTACGGCGCTCGACTCCGTCACGCTGCATGAGGCGTTCCTCGCCGTTCTCGGCCTCGAGGACGACCGACGCTTCAAGGCGACCTGCCTCTTTTTCGATGCGGACATGAAGCGTGCCGCGTCCTGGATCAGGTTCGACCTCGACGCAGCTAGCGATCGGCTCGCCGTCCGCGAAGGCGACGAGCGAGCTCGCCGCGAGGGCGGCCGCAAGGATGATGAGTGTTTTCATGGGGTGAGTCCTCCTGCGTGCACCGTAGCGCTACGGGGACGGCGCTGCAAGTGCGCCAGGCTCACATGACGACGGTTCATGAGACCGCCGAATCCACGCCGCCGTTGGCGTCCAAATCCAAACATAGTTCGCCTCCTCATTTGCAATCATGGCGTCGAGCGCCGCGCGGAAATGTCTGCAGAATCGGTGCCAATTACGCTGACTTCATCAGAGACGCCGATGTTGCCGAGGTCGATGACGCACGGAGACTCCGCGTGCGTGCGACCTGGCGTCCCGTGCAGCGGCGAGGAAGATCTTTAGACCCGTGGCGATGACGGTTGAGCGTAACGGGAGCTCCCAAAAATATCCGTCGTCTGCAAGGAATATTTGTTGAACGGACCGAGCATCGAGCGCGCGTTCAAGGAACACGAAAGATGCAGACGTATCCAAAGCCTGCGTACCGGTTTAGTGCGGAGCAAAGTCACCAAGCGAAGCATGCGGAGGCGCAGCATCCGAAATTTCTGCTGGAAATTCGAGACATAGCGAAGCCACGCGATCCTGGCATATAATGGCGCACGCACCCCCTCCGATAGAGTGACCACTCCCATGGACAAGATGGATAAGAAGAGCATCGTCGAAATCGAGCGAACGTCAACCGACACGAGCCTCGGACAGGAGCGGCTGAAGACGGACGTCGCCCTTTCGAGGGGCACGCGGTCGATCGAGCAGGTCGCTGACGCTGCGCTCGAAGCGTCGCGCGTCAAGCTGGACGACGCCATCGACAGCGATCGCGTCGCGTCGGACCTCGCTCTCGACGGCATCGCGGTGAGCGAGCAAGTCCTCGAGGAGCGTCGTCGCATCGACTTACGGATCGGCCATCAGCGGGGAGAGGCCGACGAGACCATCCGGCGGGAGCGCCAGGACCGGAAGGACGGCGAAGGCGAGCGCCTCACCGGGGAGCGTCGCCAGACCGACGCGAGCTTGCGTCACGAGCGCCACAAGGTCGACGGCGCCTATGGTCGCAAAGTCTCCTTGCTGGCGGAGGAACGTGCCGCTCACGCCGACACCAAGCTGGCCGTCAAAGCTCGCGACGAGGCTTTGGCGATCGTCAGTCACGACCTCCAGGATGCTCTCTCGATCATCACATTGTGCAGCACCGAGTTCTTAGGCCTTCGAGGTGAGCAGCGCCTCACGGAGCTTGAAGTCCAGTGGATCGAGACGATTCGCCGCCACGCCTCGGGCATGTTCCGCCTCGTCACCGATCTGCTCGACGTCGAGGTCATCGCAAGGGGCAGCCTCAAGCTCTCCTTGAGCTCCTGCAACATCGGTCGGCTAGTTCAAGAGATGCTGGCGGATTTCCAGATCCTCGCGGAGCGCCAGGAGCTCACGCTGTCGGCGGAGATCCCTTCGCACGTCGTCATCGCCCGCGCCGATCAGGAGCGCGTGCGCCAAGTGTTGGCGAACCTCATCAGCAACGCGCTCAAATTCACCCCGAAAGCGGGAAAGATCGTCGTCCGCTTGGCAGAGACCGACACCGACGTGCGCATCTCTGTCGCCGACACCGGACCGGGTATCGCCAAGGCCGAGCGCAAGCGCCTGTTCGAGCGCTTCTCCAAGCTCGGCGAGAAGAACCGCAAAGGCGTCGGCCTCGGGCTCTACATCTCGAAATGGATCGTCGACGCCCACAACGGCGCGATCTGGCTCGAAGGCGAGCCTGGCGCGGGGAGCACCTTCTACGTCTCGTTGCCGCGGATACCCTAGACCCTAGACGACGAGCCGCGACTCCTTGCCCCATTTTTCCTCGAGCGCGCTCCGGGCGGCGACGAACTGCTCGGTGAGCGGCTGCAAGAGGTCCTTGGCGTTCGCCGCGCAGCCGTGCTTGCCTTCTTCCTCGAGCCGCTCGCAGATCGCCGTCATTCGGCTCAGGCCGAGGTTGCGGCTGCAGCCCTTGAGTCTGTGAGCCAAGTGCGCGAGGTTTCTCGAGTCCGCGTTTTTCACGGCGACCGCGATGTCCTTGAGGAGGGGCGGCGCCAGGTCGAGGTAGGTCGACACGAGGTCGACGATGAACTCGTCGTCCGACTCGCCTTCCTCGGCGAGCGACCTGAGGTTGGCGATGACGACCGGGTCGATCATCGGCAAGAGGATCTTGGCCTCGACGATCGGCCTTTTCAAGACTGCGGCCGGAACCTTGGGCGCGGCATCGAGAAACTTCAGCAGCACGGCGCGCAGCTCGGCGATCAGCACCGGCTTGATCAGAACATCGTCCATCCCGCAGTCGAAGCACCGGGCGCGGTCCTCGGGCAGAGCATTGGCGGTCATCGCCACGATCGGGATCCGGCGACCGACGTCGCGCGCGCGGATTTGGCGGGTGGCCTCGAAACCGTCGAGCACCGGCATCTGGCAATCCATCAGCACCAGGTCGTACTTGACGTTGGCCGTGGCGAGGACCGCCTCCCGGCCGTCGGCGACGACGTCGACCTCGGCGCCGATGTGGCGCAGCAGGCGGCGTGCGACCTTTTGGTTCACGCTGTTGTCGTCCGCGACGAGCACGCGAACGCCGGGGCGAAGCAGGTGCTCGCCGCTTCCGTGCGCGCTCGAGCCATCCGACTTTTCATCGCTGGCAGACGGAGCCTTCGGCGCCACGAGCGCGGCGATTTGACCGTAAAGCTGCGACTGGCGGATCGGCTCGCGCAGGAGGCTGCTGGCGCCGACGAGCGCGAGCAGGCCCTTCGCCGGCGCGCCCGGCGCGCAAATCAGGAGGACCGGCAGATCCGGCCTGCGCGCTGCCTTACGCAAGAGCGCCGTGGCACGGCTGAGCTCTTCCGCGTTTTGCTGGTGGGCGTCGATGATCACGAGGCAGAGGTCCGCCGTCGAGGTGATCCGCAGCGCTTCTTTCATCGACAGGGCTTCGATCGGCTCGAGGCCGCGACTCGCGAGCTGATCGCGCACGATGCTGATCTTTCGCTCGATGTCGCCGAGGAGGAGGACCTTTTTACCGACGAGATCAGCGCGCGTCGTCGAAGGCTCCGTCACCACCTCGGTGAGCCGGACCGAGAACCAGAAGGTGCTGCCCGTGCTCAGCTCGCTCGTGACCCCGACGTCTCCGCCCATGAGCTGGGCGAGGCGTTGCGCGATGGAAAGTCCGAGTCCCGTGCCGCCGCGGCGGTTGCGGAAGTCGTGACCGACCTGGACGAAAGGCTGAAAGAGGAGGTCGCAGTCCTCGCGCGAGATTCCGCATCCAGTGTCCCTGACTTCGATGCGCAGGAGTGCTTGGCCGTCGCGTCGTTGCGGCGCCGAGACGTGGACGGTTACCTGGCCCACGCCGGTGAACTTGATCGCATTGCTGACGAAGTTAGCCAGAATCTGGCGAACGCGCGAAAGGTCGCCTTTGAGCATCGCCGGCACGTCGCTGTCGACGAGGTTCGCCAGCGCGAGGCCCTTCGAGTGGGCTGGCTCCGCGAAGAGGTCGAGCGTGTCTTCGATCACGGCGCGGATGTTGAAGCTGGATTCCTCGAGCTCGATCCGGCCGGCCTCGATCTTCGAGATGTCGAGGATGTCGTTGATGACGCAAAGGAGGAGCTCGCCGGAGCTGCGGATCGTGTCGACTGCCTCGCGTTGCACCTCGTCGAGATTCGTCTCCGCCAGGAGGCTCGTCATACCGATCACGCCGTTCATCGGCGTCCGAATCTCGTGGCTCATGTGCGCCAGGAACTCCGATTTCAAGCGCGACGCAGTCTGCGCCGCGTCCTCGGCGGCGATCGCGCGCTGCAGGAGCCGCGAGCGCTCCACGGCGAGCATGAGCGTCATCTCGAGGCGCAGCGGATTCAAATGCGACTTCGGCAGGTAGTCCTGGACACCTTCTTTCACGGCGGCGCTGACGACGTCGGAGTCGGTCGAGCTGCTCAGGATCACGACGGATTGGGTCGGATGCGCCGCCATCAGGCGTCGAAATGTTTCGAGGCCCTTGCTGTCCTCGACGTTCAGGTCGAGAAGGACGACGTCGAACGCACGCTGCTGGAGGCGCACGAGGCCGGTCTCGATCGACGTCGTCCACTCGAGCGTATGCGCGATCGTCGTCGGCTCTTGGAGGCGCAGGTAGCGGGAGACCATATCGTGGTAGTCCGGTTGATCTTCGATCAGCAGGACGGAGATTTTTTCGTTGCGCGACATCGCAAACATGGGGCTCTCCAGACTGGTTACGATGCCTCGGCTGCGAGCTGCGGCTTGGCTAGGGTCAAGGCGATGCCGACGCGGTACGTCGAGGTGATCGCGACGGCGTCGCTGAGCTCGCGGATGGCGGCCCTTACGTCGTAAATCTTCTTGTCGAGGGCGCTGTCCGTGACCTTGAGATCGCCCCAAACGCGGCGCTTGATCTCGGCCTTCGTGACCACCATGCCGTTTGCTTGAAGCAGGCATTCCAGAAGAAGCGCTTCGCTCGGCGAAAGGTGCAAGGTGCGCTCGGCTGAAGAGACCGTGCGATAGGTTTTGCTGAAGGTGAGCGGGCCGAAGACGAGGGAGTCGCGTCCGGCGAGCACCGACATTTCGGCGACGCGGGCTTTGAGCCGCGCGGTGAGCTCGAGGCGATTCACGGGCTTGCGGATGAAGTCGTTCGCGCCGGAGGCCAGCGCGTTGCCGATGGCGTCGTCGGCCTCGTCGGCCGTGACGACCATGATCGGCGTGAAGGGCCAGGCCTTGCGAAAGGCGGGGACGGCGTCGAGCCCACAGTCGTCGGGACCGAGGTGAACGTCGACGAACAGCGCCAGGGGCTCGTAGCGATCGAGGCGGCCGAGCAGGGTCGCCGTCGAGGTGTAAGGAAGGGAGTTGATGCCCATCGCTCGCGTGATCATCTTATGGACCATCGGATCGTCGTCGAGCGTGATGGTGTAAGTCGTTCTGGCGGTAGACATCGTTTCTCCAAGCCTCGACTGGACGGTCCGGTCGAGCGGCAATGCACTGTCTTATCGGCGGCTCGTGCGAAATTCGTCGAGAAATCGTCCGAACGGCCTCGGGGTTCAGCTGCGCAAGCTGGTGCAGCGACTGCAAATGTCAGCTAGCTTTGTGCTGCTTGCCTGCGAGATCGGCGGCGCGGGCCTCGAAGACCGCGGCGATGATCGCCGGCATGCCGTTCGCCTTATGCACGAAGCGGATATTCGCGCCGCGGGCGATTTCGGCCTTGGGAAGCTCGGAATGGCTGATCATGACGAAAGGCGTGTTCCAGTCCCGGTTCTCCAGGTAGCGCATGATCTCGACGCCGGTGACGGAGCCGAGATCGTAGTCGACAATGGCTACGGCAAAGGGGCTGTCCATCTGGCTGCCGAGCGCGTCGAGGTTGGTGCAAACCGTGACGTCAAGGCCGTCTTTCGCGGCCGAACGCTTCAAAATGGCCCCGAACGAGCGGTCGTCGTCGATCAGGAGGATCTGGAGGGGCTCGCGGCCCCAGGCCGTCTTGCGGTCGAACGGCTTCGGGTCGGCGATCACGGTTGCGGGGCGTGAAGAGCGGGTAAACATCTGAGGGTCCTCCAAGAGAGCTCGTGATGAGCGAGTGTTTGCTGCTGCAAGCTCAGCTTTGGACTCTTCGCCCAAATCTCCCAGGATCTGTAGGCGCATGGCAGCCTTGTCCCCAAGGTGTGGCGAGCGAAAGCGCATTTTCTCTTGGGTGTTTGCCGGTATGGCCGCGCGCGGATCGACGATCCTTTCAGTGAAATAAGAATCAACAAGATTTGAGTTTCTCTTCCACGAGACACTGGTCGACGCGCGCCGACGCGCTTATAGTTCCCGTCCATGCAAGTCCAACGCAACTCCTTACGGCATCGCATCGGCTGGAAAGCTCCCGACGTCACCAACGCGTGGCGAGGCGGAGTTCTCTCGTTCAACCGCAGCATCGTCACGGTCTACAAGCTCGCGGGCTTCGTGCTGTTGACGGTGATCCTCTTCGGGATGTTCGCCTACCTCGCGATGAGCGGCTTTTACCTGTTCAGCGCGCGTTGGGCCGTGCCGAGCATCTTGACGCCGAACAACGACAAGGTCGTGCAAGCCGAAATGGCGTGGCTCGGCCAGAGGCGCGAGCTCGAGCAGCTCGAAGCGCAGCGGGTCGGCCTGCAGCTTGATCTCACGGTCGCGCAAAATGCCGGCGCGGTTTGGAAAGACTTCGGCGGCGCCTATACGGTCGCGCTCGGCGGCGAGACCAAGCGGTCGAAGGCGAAGCTCGCGGCCGTCGAAGGCATCGTGCAGGTTCTCGAGACGGCGAAGGGCAACGAGGCGAGCGGAACGCTCGCGACTCAGGCGCTCGATCGTCAGCTGGCCAACGGCCTGATCGACATCGAGGAGCACGCCAAAGCGAAAGCGGCCGCGAATCAGCGCTTGCTCGAAGCGGCGGAGCGGCGGGAGCAAGCGATTACCCTAGCCGAGCGCGCCCAGCATCTTCGCGGCATAATCGCTACGGGCTCCGGCAGCGACGTCGAGGCGCTGATGCGGCGGCGGCCGCTCCTCGAGTCGAACCTCGAGACGGCGAATCAAGGCGCGCGCGAGGCGGCGCTGAAGGCGCGCATCGCAACTCTAGACTCCCTCATCGCCTCTTACCGAGAGACGACCAATCGAATGGAAAAGAATCCTTACGTCCGCGCGGCCGACGGCGAGGTGCAGGTGGCCTTCGTGCCGTATGCGAATCTCGACAACGCCTCGGCGGGGACGCCCGTCTGGGATTGCCTCCTTTCGTTCGTGCTGTGCCGCCAGGTCGGCAGCATCACGGGCGTCGTGGGCGGCGAGGTGCTCGGCAGCCATCCAGTGACGGGGCGTGATCTCCGCGGGCGCATGGTCGAGCTGCGCCTGGACGATTTGAAGGTCGCCGAGTCCAGGTCCGTGATCTTGAAGCGACCGCCCCTCTTTCTCTGATGGCTGCCCATGCTCCGTTCGCTCGCCTTCGGGCTTTTGGTTCTGGTGTCCCGACCGACGGCGGCGAAGGTTATGGACGAAGCTTGTGCGGCCGCCCTCGAGCAGGCAGAGGCGCGCTCTTCGCAGCGAAGCATTCCGTCGCTTACGGTCACGTCGCAGGTCGAGCCGGGCGCCGGTGAGCGGCGCGAGGAGACTTTGAGAGTCGGACTCGAGATGCAGCTATCCGACCTGGTGCGCAGCCGCCGCGCCCGTGCGCGCGCCGAGGCGGATTGCCTTCGGTTCGAGGCCGAGCACGAGGCGGAGGTATTCGGCACGGTCGGCCGCGCGGACGTCGAGCTGAAAGGTCTCGCGGCTCGCAAAGAAGCCCTCGACGGGGCCCTGGTGAGCGCGAAGGCGAACCTCGCCGAGCGGCACTTGCGCCTCGCCGCATCCCGCGAGACGCGGGCGGGCGTCGGCCGCGCGGCGGCAGAGGTCGCCGCGCTCGCGCGGGATCTCGTCGAGACGACGAGTCGCATGGAGATCGTCAAACGCCAAACCGGGGGCGCATCGGTCAGCGCGCGCGAGTCGAGCGCGGTGTTGGCGAGCTTGGCGCAGACGACGCGGCAGGCGGAGCGCGCCGCGGCCGCAGAATCAATGGGACCGGCCTGGGACGTGACGCTCGCGGCGGGATGGGCTCGGACCCGCTATGCGAGCGCGGATGGCGAGCTGGAATTTGCGGGCGGACCGCCGCTCTTCGGCAGCGTCGGCCTGCGTTGGCGCCCGGGCGTTGCCTTTGCCAAGGACGCCGCCCTCGAGAAGACGGTCGGCTCGGCAAAGCTCGCAGCCTCCGTCGAAGCGTGGGAAGCCGATCGGAAGACGATGGTCGCCGAGAATGTGGCGAAGCTCGCGCTGGTGAGCGCGCGGACGGAAGAGCTACGCGCCGACCTCGGAGTGCTCGCCGCGAGCCGATCGGCGGAGCTCAGGGATTACGAGCAAATGCTCGAGCGGGATTTGCGCGCGCTTTCGGTCGAGGAGGCCGATTTGCGCGGGCGGTTGGTCGCGGCGGGCCCGGCGGTGCCGGAGGCGCCGGCATCTGCGGTCCCGGCGGCACCGGCTGCGACAGACACGACCGTGGCGCCGCCGATGAAGCTCGAGAAGCTCGTCGTCACCGAAGGGGCAGCCAAACCCATCGGTCGCGGCATGTTCGCTACGGATGGCGCGAAAATCAGGGCTTATGCCGCGGATGCCGCTGGCGCCACCGGCGTTCACGCCACCTTCAAATATCTCGGCCCCTCCGCGAGCATCGTGCCGCTCAAAGGCGGGGAGGCCCGGCGCCAACTCGGCGTCTTTCTCGCCGCCAAGGACCAGTGCAACCTTCTTTACGCGATGTGGCGCCTTCCGGCCGAAGGCGGCGGGAAGGGCGAGCTGGTCGTCCAGCGCAAGCTCAATCCAGGCAAGTCGACGCACAAGGCCTGCGGCAACGGCGGCTACACGACGGTGAAAGCCGCGCGCGCCGACGCCGTGCCGGTGCTTTCGCTCGGCGACGAAAGGCGGCTCGACGCCGTCCTCGACGCCTCGCGTCTTGCGGTGAGCATCGACGGGCGCGTCGTCTGGGAAGGTCCGGTCGATCTCGGCGGCCTCGACCCGAAGGCCGGAAAAATCGGCTGGCGCAGCGACAACGTTGTCACCGAGTTCTCCCTCGCCCCGGGCGGCGCCCCGCCATGATGCTCACCTTCGACGGCGCGGATTGGGCGTTGGCGGTGCCGATGGTGTTGGTCTTCATCGTCTTCATGAATCGCTACGTCTTCGGCCTTTTCCTGCGGGTCTTCCGGCAGGCGGGGCGGACCCCTGAGATGAGCGTCTTGCGGCCCGACGTCTGCGTGATCGTGCCGATGTACAACGAGGGCGCGTCGATCTTCGACACCTTACAGTCGATCTCGGCCCAAGATTATCCGGCGGAGCGGCTGAGCATCATCGTCGTGGACGATTGCAGCCGGGACGACAGCGGCGCCTGGGCCGCCAAGGCCGCCGCTTTGGACCCGCGGATCCGCGTCGAGCGCAATCCGCACAACATGGGCAAGCGCCTCGGCATCGCGCGGGCCGTGCGCATGAGCGACGCCGAGATCATCGTCTCTGTCGACTCCGACGTGTTCGTCCAAGCGTCGGCCGTGCGGATGCTCGTCGGGCGCTTCACCTCGCCGCGCGTCGCCGCGGTCGGTGGGCGGGTCCTCGTCGCCAACGCCGGGCAGAACTGGCTGACCAAGATGCAGACGATCAAATACTATTTCGGCTATCAGTACCTGAAGAACATCGAGCGCACGTTGTCATCCGTCATGTGCCTCTCCGGGTGCCTCACGGCGTATCGCCGCCACGTCCTGATCGAGCTGGAGCCGATCCTCGAGGCCCGCAATATCCTGGGCGTGCCGATCAAGTACGGCGAGGACCGGTTTCTTACCCGCCAGATCGTGAAGGCCGGCTATCAGACTTGCCTCGAGCTCGACGCCTACTGCCACACGAAGGCGCCGCCAACCCTCAACGGCTACTTCTCCCAGCAGCTCCGGTGGCGACGCTCCAACCTCGTCGATTTCTTCGGCGGCGTGAGTCATGCCGCGCGGCTGCATCCATTCGTCGCGTTCCACTATCTCAGCCTCAATGCCTTGCTGCTTTGCTATCCGGTCGTGCTTTGGCTGTCGCTGATGTCCGGCGAATTCTTCGCGGGCGCGACGATCCATCTCGGCGTCCTGGCGGTCTACGCCGGCATTTACGCCTGGAACACGCGGCACGACGACAAGAGATACCGCGTCCATCCCGCCAATTTTCTCTGGATGGGCATGATCATGCCCGTGACTTATATGGTCCTGTCCGTGCTCGCGCTCTTCACGCTCGACTCCGGAAGCTGGGAAACGCGCGCAAAATTGAGGGTTACCGCATGAGTATGCCACGTCTCGTCGTCGTCCTGGGTCTCGCGTTCCTCGCGCTCGGCGCCGCGCCGCGTCCGCCGTGGCAGGCCGTTTGCGCCGCGACCGAGGCCGAGACGCTGAGGCACCTCTTCGCGTCGCCTGAATGCCGCGCCGGATTTTTCGCCGTCTACGACGTCAGCGACGTCGCAGAGACGCATGCATGGATGGTGGAGAATCGATCCTGCTTCAAGGAGTGGGCGCACTTCGCTTGGATCGCCTACGCCGCCAACGACTCCAAGATGGCCGATTTGGCCTGGGAGCAGCAGCTCCACATGGCGCGCGAGCGCGTCGGCGGCGACGTCGAAGCGACGCTCGTGCGCGGCGAGGCGACGAGCATCGGCAGCGAGGCGGCCGAGCTGACCAGCGCGTTTCTCGACGAGGTCGAGGAGAACACGGCGTTCCAGGAGCAAATGGAGACGGCGCTCGCGGGCGCGCGGCCGTTGTGCCTTTTGCATCTGAATCCGATCGAGTGTCCGGCGGCGATGACGACGGCGTTGAACTGGATGTATCCGCGCTCGTATCGGTTGAGTCGGGAGCCGCCGGAGGCGATGACATTCTCCATGTTGGCGGCGACGAGGGCGGTGTTCACTGACACGCTCACGCAGCGTTATGCGACCCGTATGGCGTTGCATCTTCTGCGCGCGATTGCCTCGGGAGAGGATCGGGCCGTGCGCGACGAGGCGTTCTACCCGATGGCGGTGCGGTTTTTCGAGGGCGACTACGATCGGCTGTGGAATTTCATCGCGGTTTATTCGACGCGCGGCGCTGCTTGGGCGACGGCGCACCGGATGGTCCATGCGGACAATCAGCCGCTCTTCGCCGCGATGATGGTGATCTCGAGCGCCATGGGTTTGCTCGACACGCGTATGGCCGGCGAGGGTGCCGTCTGGAGCTACGTCGACGCCTCGGAAAGCACGTGCTTTCAGCCGAAGCCTTACCACTACTGGATGGCCGGGAGCTTCGCTTACCTCCTTCGTAAGGAGGGGTACTCCGAATATACGTCGAAGCAGGTCGCGCGGTTGCTGGGCGCGATCTACGAGGTCGGGTCGACGACCATGGGGCGTGATCCGGACGAGATCTATTTCGTTCCCATGTTCGATCCGAAGGTGAACCGCGTGCGGCGCGAGATTTCGCACCACGTGCTCGGGAGTGAGGTCGGGATCTCGTTTCGCGAACCGGCGACGCCGGCTTTCGACGGGGTCCTGGATCGGCTGATGCAGGAGTCGGAGCCGCTGCCGGACTATAGCGAGGCAGAGATGCGGGAGAAGATCGAGGACAAGCCGACGAGGTGGCGGTTGTGGACTGGGGTTACGGGATTCTATGAAGTGTTTCGGGACTGAACCGACCTACGTGGTTGCGTAGGCCGGTTTGGACAGATCAGTTCTCGTAGTAGACGTAGGCGATGCGCGTGCTGCCTTCTTCGAAGACGACCGTATGGCTGCCGTCGTCGCTCTCGTTGAAGTGGACGACGTCGTAAAGAGCGCCGGTCGCAGCGTCGGCCATGACGTGAAGGTCCCAGCTCGTTTCTTGGTCCTCGAGGTAGCGGCCGGCGGAGAGCGCTTCGCCGTAAGCCGACGAGAAATGCTCGATGGCGCGACGCGCGCGGGCGAGCTGCTTGAGCTGCAGGGCGTTGATTCCGGGGATCCGGGCGCGGGCGGCGAGCGACCATACGAGCTCGGCGTCACCGATCGAGCCGAAGGTCTCGACCGGCGTGAGCTCGTCGAAGCCTTTCAGAGCGGCATAGGTCGGGTTCGAGCCGTCGACGAAAGGGACGGCCGCCAGCTCGGAGGCGACGGAGCCAGCACGGACGCGGCAGTCGATGATTTCGCCGTCTTGGATCCGTGCCGCCGGGTTCGGGCTCTTCGTGGTGAAGATGGCGCCATACTCGTTGCCGCCGGGGTAGTACGTGACCTGCGTGTAGTAGGCCGAAGGCAGAAGGGCGGAGGAAAAGCGGCGGACCAAGATGGTGCCGTCTTCCGAGCGTTCGATCGCCTCTTGGGCTGACGCGAGGTCTTGGGCGTCGGTCGCCGCGAGGATTTGCGCCTTCAGGACGCGGTCCAGGCTCGCGACTTGCGCAGGCGTGAAGGACTGCGCCTCGGCGTTCTCGGCCACGGTGACGAGGTCGAGGAGATAGGACTGCTCTGGAAAGGCGCAAGGGGTGGAAGGGGTTGCGGCCGATGCAGTCCAGGCGACGCTGGCGATCGACAGGGCGATGACGAGGTTTTTCATGACGAAGGACTCCGGTTTGCTTGTTTCGTTCCCCCGAGGGTTTTGAGGGGGGAGCGAAACTTACAAGAACCGGAGGCGCGGGTGTTAGCTCATTCCAGGCAGGTCAGTATGCGGAATGCCGATACTTCGGCGGGCACCGAACTGGCCGTCCTCTGCCCGGGCCGCCAGCCGTGCGTGGGCAGTCGTACGCGCGCGAGTAAACGCATCACAGTTTAGTCCGAGCAGCGCACGAAAAACATTTCGCGAGACCACGATCCACTGCATAGTCTGTGTCATCCACCCTCTCAACGCTCGGAGCGACCCACACGATGACGATCCCGGCCCTCGCATTCTCGGCGATCGCGGCGCTCCATTGCGCGGGCGGCGAGACCGTCTCCTCGCCGGACGGTGCGATCGACCTCGGCGTTTGCGTCGATGAGGGCGTGCCCCGATACGCCGTCCGCGCGCACGGATTCCAGGTCCTCGGCCCCTCGCGGCTCGGTCTTTCGTTCCAAGGCGGTCTCGAGCTTGACCGGGATTTCGCGCTGGTCGACACGACGCGAGACCAGCACCAGGAGACCTGGGAGCAGGTTTGGGGTGAGAGCCGGACGGTGAATAATGCATACAACGAGTTGCGCCTGCACCTGCGGCAGACAACGCCAAGCGCGCTCGCGATGACCCTCGTCTTTCGCGCGTTCGACGACGGCGTCGCGTTTCGCTACGAGGTTCCGCCGCAGCCGGGCCTCGAAGACTTCGTGATGACGGCGGAGCGCACCGAGTTCGCCTTCGCCGATCACCGCGCCTGGTGGATCCCGGCATTCCAAAAGGATCGCTACGAGCAGCGTTATCGGCACACGCCGTTATCGGAAATAGAATTCGCGCATACGCCGCTCACGATCGAAGGCGAGGGCGGCTTCTATGCCGTGCACGAGGCCGCGCTCGTCGACTACGCGAGCATGACCCTTAAAGGCGGCGACGGCGGCCTCTTGAAGGCGGAGCTGGTGCCTTGGGCCGACGGCGCGAAGGTCAAGGGCCGCGCTCCGATCACGAGCCCCTGGCGCACCATTCAGATCGGCCGCCGCGCCGTGGATCTCCTCGCCAGCGCGATGATCTTGAACCTGAACGAGCCGAACCGACTCGCCGACACCTCCTGGATCCGCCCGCAGAAGTACCTCGGTATCTGGTGGGCCCTGCACATAGGGCGGCTGACGTGGGGACCCGGGCCGACGCACGGCGCCACCACCGAGAACGCGAAACGCTACATCGACTCCGCCGCGGGCCTCGGCATCCCTGCGGTCCTCATCGAAGGCTGGAACCTCGGCTGGGACCGTCCTTGGGGGCCTTACTTCGACTTCGTTACGCCGACGCCCGACTTCGATCTCCGAGACGTCGCGGCCTATGCCCGGGATCGCGGGGTCGAGCTCGTCGGCCACCACGAGACGGCCGGCGCCATCGCCAATTACGAGAGTCAGGTCGACGCTGCGCTCGCGCTCTACCGTGAGCTGGGCGTCCGCGTGGTGAAGTCCGGCTACGTCGGCGACCGGGTCGAAGGCGGCGAGTGGCATCACGGGCAATTCATGGTGCGGCACCACCAGCTTATGGCCGAAAAGGCCGCTGCCTACGGCATCATGCTCGACATCCACGAGCCGATCAAAGACACCGGTCTGCGACGCACCTATCCCAACCTCATGACGCGGGAGGGCGCACGCGGCGCTGAGTGGGACGCTTGGGACGAAGGCGGCGGCAATCCGCCGAGCCATACGACGATCCTGCCGTTCACGCGCATGCTGGCGGGCCCTTTCGACTACACGCCGGGGATCTTCGACCTGCTCGCGAGCGGGCGACCCGGCGTCAGCCGCCCGCGGACGACTCTGGCGAAGCAGCTGGCGCTCTACGTCGTGATCTACAGCCCGCTCCAGATGGCGGCCGATCTACCCGAGAATTACGCGGGCCACCCGGCCTTCCAGTTCATTCGCGACGTCGCGGTCGACTGGGAGGAAACCCGGCCACTCGACGGAGTGATCGGAGAGTACGTCACAATCGCCAGGCGCAAGCGGGGGTCGGACGAATGGTTTCTGGGCAGCATTACGGCCGAAGCCGGCCGCCGCCTCGAGATCGGGCTCGGCTTTCTCGCGGTCGATCGGTCGTACTGCGCTGAAATTTATCGCGATGCTGCCGACGCCCACTTCGAGTCGAGGCCTTTGGCGTACGCGATCGAGCACCGGGCAGTGCGCTGGGACACCATCCTAACCCTGGATCTGGCCCCGGGCGGCGGGCAGGCGATCCGCTTCGTCCCCGACTCCGACTGCCACTAAGAAAAGGCCGTCCGATCTTCGTTGTCGAGGCGGTCCAGTCGCGTTAGACCTAGTCGCCCCCCATAGGCTTGAAGACCTGCATCACCGTCAGGAGTGGACGACCATGTTTGGACGATCGATCGCCGCCACGTTGCTTGCCACGACCCTTTTCACCCTCACGGCCCGCGCCGAGGATCTCAAGATCGGTTTCGTGCTCTCCAGCCTCCAAGAGGAGCGCTACGCCAAGGATCGCGCGTATTTCGAGGACGAGGCCAAACGCTTGGGCGCCAAAGTCGTCTTTGCCGCCTGCGACAACTCCGAGCGCACCCAGGCCTCGAAGGTCGAAAATATGCTCTCTAAGGGCATCAAGGCCCTGGTCATTCAGCCGGTGAACTCCGACGCCGCCGCGCCGTTCGTCGAGGCGGCCCACAAGGCCGGCATTCCGGTCATCGCCTACGACCGCGTTATCAACAAGGCCGATCTCGACTACTACGTGACCCAAGACTCCTACGCCGTCGGCAAGATGCAGGCCGAAGCCGCCGTCAAGGCGCTCGGCGGCAAGGGCAAGGTCGTGATCCTCTCGGGCCAGGCCGGCCACTCCGTCGCCGCCGAGATCACCCGCGGCAACCTCGACGTCCTGAAGGAGCACAAGGGCATCCAGGTCGTCTCGCAACAAAGCCACGACGCCTGGGCCGCCTCGCAAGCCATGGCGACGATCGAGAACGTCCTGGCGAAGCAGAAGAACGACATCCAAGCCGTTCTCGCCAACAACTCCGGCATGGCCAATGGCGCGGTGCAGGCGCTCGACCAGCAGGGCCTCGCCGGCAAGGTGTTCGTCGCCGGCGCCGACGCCGACCTAGGCGCGATCCGCAACATCGTCGCGGGCAAGCAGCAGTTCGAGGTTCTCAAGGCGATCAAGCCGCTCGCGGAGTCCGCCGCCAAGCTCGCCGTCGCGCTCGCCAAAGGCGAGAAGCCGGCCACCGACACGACCTACGACAACGGCACGAAGGCCGTGCCGACGATCAATACGCCGGTGTTCCCCGTCGACAAGGCGAACGTCGACACGCAGATCGTCGCCTACGGCTTCCACACGAAAGAGGCCGTTTACGGGCGGTGAATCATGCAGCCGACGCCCGTCCTAGAGACCCGGGGCATCATCAAGGATTTCCCGGGCGTGCGGGCGCTCTCCGGCGTGGATTTCACGCTGGCGGGGGGCGAGGTGCTGGCCTTGGTCGGCGAGAACGGCGCTGGCAAGTCGACCTTGATGAAGGTCTTGTCCGGCGTCTATCCGCACGGAACTTACGGTGGCTCCGTCTACCGGGACGGTGAGTTGGTCGCGTTCGGCGGAACCCGAGACGCGGAGCGCGCCGGCGTTGCGATCATCCATCAGGAGCTCAATCTCTTCGGCGATCTCACGGTCGTCGAGAACCTGTTCGTCGGCCGCTACCCGCGGACGCGGCTCGGGCTCGTCGACTGGGCCGCGATGCGCCGTCGCACGAGCGAGATCCTAGCGGGCCTACGCGTCTCGTTCGGCGCCGACGCCCGCATCCGTGACCTCTCCGTCGGCGACGGGCAGATGGTCGAGATCGCGCGGGCGCTGCTCACCAAAGCCAAGATCCTGATCCTGGACGAGCCGACGTCCGCGCTTTCGGACCGCGAGGTCGAGCGCCTTTTCAGCTTCGTCGGCGAGCTCCGGCGCGCTGGAACGGCTTGCATTTACATCTCCCACAAGCTCGACGAGGTGTTCCAGCTCGCCGACCGCGTCGCCGTCCTCCGCGACGGCCGCACGGTCGGCGGCGGGCGGGTCGCCGAGCTGACGCGCGAAGACCTGATTACGATGATGGTCGGACGGCCCATGGAGAGCCTGTTTCCGCAGAAGCCTGTCGCGACGGCGACCGCGCCCATGCTGCGCGCCGCTGCCCTCGGCGTGCGCTCGGCCAACAACGCGAAGTCGCTCGTGCGCAACGTCAGCTTCGAGGCCTTCCCGGGCGAGATCCTAGGCATCGGCGGGATGATGGGCGCCGGCCGCACGGAGCTCCTCTACGCGATTATGGGACATCCCGACTTCAAGCGGACGGGCCATCTCGAGCTAGCCGGCAAGCCTGCGCAGGGTCGCCAAGGCGGGGTCGGCTTAGTGACCGAGGACCGCAAGCGCACGGGTCTGCATATCGGCATGTCGATCCGCGAGAACATCTCGATGGCCTCCCTCGGCCGCATCTCGCGCCAGGGAATCCTGGACCTTCAGGCGGAGCGCGTGCTCTCGGAGACGATGATGCGGCGCCTACGCATCAAGGCGCCGCACGACGAGGTGCGGGTCTCGGCACTTTCCGGCGGCAACCAGCAGAAGGTCGCCATCGCCAAGTGGTGCGCGATCAAGCCGCAGGTCCTCATGCTCGACGAGCCGACGCGCGGCGTCGACGTCGGCGCGAAGTTCGAGATCTATTCCTTGCTCCGCGAGCTGGCTTTGGACGGCGTCGCCGTCATCGTCGTCTCGTCGGAGCTGCTCGAGTTGGTCGGCCTCTGCCACCGCGTCATGGTGATGCGGGAAGGCGAGCTTGCCGGCTCGTTAACGGGGCCTGAGGTGAGCTCGGAGGCCATCATGCGTCTTGCGGTCGGGAGAAACTAGTCCATGGCCATGCCCACGTCCGGCGCCGTCGACACGAGTCTCACGGATCATGCCGCGAAGGCCCCGGCGCCGCCGAATGCGTGGCGCGACTGGCGCCGGCATTCGCTCTTGTTGGCGCTGCTCGCCTTACTCGTCGGCTTCGAGCTGCTCGGACGGCTCGTCAACACCGATCTGCGCGAGCTGTATGCGCAGGCGTTCGCTGGCGACGTCTCGTGGGCGGAAGTCCTGAAGAGCGTCGGCGCCTCGCTCACCTCGAGCGATCTCAGCTTTCTCAGCGCGCGCAACCTCACGAACCTGACGATCCAGGTGGCGGTCACCGGCGTCCTCGCGGTCGGCATGACGCTCGTCATCCTGACGGGCGGGATCGATCTCTCGGTCGGCTCGGTCGTTGCCTTGAGCGGCGTCGCGCTCGGCTTGGTGGACCGGGCCACGGGCGGGGACGGCGTGGTTTTGGCCTTTGCCGCGGCGATCGGGACCGGCCTACTCACGGGGGTGACGAGCGGGGCGCTGATCGCCCGGTTCAAGATCACGCCGTTCGTGATCACGCTCGGGATGTTGGTCATCGCGCGCGGGCTGGCGCTCATCCTGTCGAACTCGTCGGCGATCGCGCCGGTGTCGGCGTCGATCCGTTTCGCCGGCGGCGGCTTCCTCCCGGGTTACGTCGCCGTGGCGGCGCTCGCGGTCGGCATCGCGCTCATCGCCGGTCCGCGCGTCAAGGCGCTGTGCCAATCGCGGAGCCGCTTGACGTCGTGGATCACACCGGAGCTCCTCCTCGGCGCGGCGTTCGCCGTCACGGCGGCCGTCGTCTTCCTCCGCGACCGCGGCCTGCCGATGCCGACGACCATCTTGGCGGTGGTCGCCGTGGCGTTCGCGCTGCTCGCGCGACACACGGTCTTCGGCCGCTCGCTTTATGCCATCGGCGGCAACGAGCACGCTGCCGTGCTTTCCGGCCTGCCCGTCACCAAGGTGAAGATCGGCGTATACGCGCTGATGGGCACCCTTTCCGGCGTTTGCGGCCTGATCCTCGCCGGACGCCTGAACTCAGCGACGCCGACCGAGGGCCAGCTCCTCGAGCTCGACGCGATCGCTTCGGCGGTCATCGGCGGCGCCTCGCTGACGGGCGGCGTCGGCACTGTGATCGGCTCGGTCGTCGGCGCTTTCATCATCGGCACCTTGAACAGCGGCATGGACATGCTCGAGATCTCGTCGAACTGGCAGATGGTGGTGAAGGGAGTCATCATCGTGTTCGCTGTCTACTCCGACGCGAAGCTCCGGCGGGCGGCAGTGTAGCGCGCAACACGTAGGGCCACGTAAGCGACGAAGTCAACGTTGACGTGTGCCTATCCCCTGTGCGTGATCGTGATCCCTCACGTGCGAGGTTCTTCATGCATCCGCCACGGAGATCATGGAATTCAGTCGAGCTCGTCGCAAGCGCAGCGGCATGGGGCGCCTTCGAAATTCTAGTTAAACTGTTGAAATATTGTCTTAATTTCGCAGCGAGATGGAGACTTCTCGCCGGGACTCCGAAAGATAGGGCGATCTCGGAGGTGAAGAATGAAAGTCGTATTCACAGCCATTGGCACGGCCGGTGACGTTCAACCGTTCATCGCTCTCAGCAAAGCGCTTGCTGCGCGCGGTCACGACACGACCATTTGCTCTTACAAGCTGCACGGACCGAAATGTCTCGCTGCCGGAGTCCAGTTTCGGGCCGTCGCGCCCGATGTTACGAGGAGCGCTCTCAACGGAGAGAACGACGCGGCCCTGCGGCGCAAAAACAACATGCGCACACAGCTCAAATTTTTGATCGACATGTTTCTCAACGATGGTGAGCAGCGGTTTCGCGACTGCATCGAAGCAACGCGCGGCGCTGACGTGATCGTCTGTCATCACATGGATTTCCCGGGGCAGCTCGCCGCGATCAAGAACGGGGTTCCCTGGGTGACCGTCGGCTACTGCCCGTTTGTCGTCCCCAATGAAGACTGGGCGCCACACTACGAGCGGCTCGTCGACTTCGGACCGGCCGTAAACAAGGCGCTTTGGAAGGTCTCGACCTGGGTGCAAGACCGATTCCTGTTCAAACGCGTCGCCAAGTTCTGCGCCGGCTTAGGCATTCCTCGAAAGGGGCACTGGACTTGGATGACATCTCCACACCTAAACATAATCGCCGCCTCTCCGGCGGTGGCGGTAGTGCCGAAGACCTTTGCGCCGAAGACGATCGTTTCAGGTAGCTGGGACCTCAAGGAACCCTCCGCCTCAAACCCTGCACTCGACGCATTTCTTGCCAAAGGTCCGGCGCCAGTCGTCGTGACCTTCGGCTCAATGGGGAGCAACAATGCGGAGGAGATGACGACGAGCCTAATCGCCGCGATCCGCGGTGTCGGCCTTCGAGCCGTCATCCAGAGCGGCTGGGCCGGGCTTCAGCAGAAGGATGCGCGTGACGACGTCCTTTTCATAGACTACGTCCCGCATGACCAACTCTTTCGCAACGCTCGTTGCGTAATTCATCACGGTGGCGCTGGAACCTCCGCGGCCGCGACACGGGCCGGCGTGCCGTCGATCGTCGTCGCGCACGGAGCCGACCAATACTATTGGGCGCAATGTTTGCAACGCCTCGGCGTAGCCCCAAAGCCGCTACGCCTAGCAGAAGTGACAGTGTCACGTCTGAAGGAGCGACTGGAGGCCGTTGAGGCGAACCCGAAAATGGCGAGGAACGCTCGGCAGGTCGCGTCCGTCATGGCGACCGAAGACGGGCTGCAAGTGGCCGTGGCGGCTTTGGAAGACCTCGTCCGTGCGCAGGGGCGGCGTGTTGCCTGATTCCGCGGTTAGAGCCTAACAGCGGTGCGACGGCAGCCGTATTTCATGCGCTCGTGACGCTAGACGACGATTTTAGCTGGCACATATTCGCGATGCTCCGTGACTTCGGCGCCGATCTCGTGCAACGCGTGGCCACACTTCAGTCCAGAGTGCTACGAGCGGCAGCTAATCGCTGAGTGTGCGTAACTGACCTTCCGTTTCCGGCGGGGAAGTGCCAGGTCCACGTCGACCGTCGACGTCCAGATCGACGCGAGGGATCACGATCACGCCCAGGCACCACGCCTAGGTCTACGGCCACGTTTGCGTCCAGCTCGTAACTGCGGTCGGCTACGGCGTTGCGACGACCCAGATGTCGACCCCATCCGCGCCGACCGGCAACTCCACCCCCGTCGTCGCCAGCTCCTCCCTGCCGATCTCGATACTCATCGGCACCGAAGTCGTCGAGGCGCCAGCAACGCGCGTCAAGCGCACGCGCGCAGCGCCTGGTAAATGGCGTCGGGCGATGGCGACGCGTGCCGTCCCGCCTTCGCGCAGGAAATTCTCGAGATAGAGTAGCGTCGAGGACGCGCGCATCGCGCCTGCTTGGCCCTGCCACAACCAACCATGGACGTGCGTCTCCGCTCCGCCGGCGCGCACGATGACGTCGCGCGCGATTCCCGCTTGATCGAGAACGGCATTCGCCCAGTTGAGGGCGTCGTTCGCACGCGGCAAGCGCACGTAGTCGTCCGAATTCCAGCCGATCGCCGGGTTCCCGTCGAGTCGCAGGACGCGGTCGGACCAGGGTAGACCCAGCTCGTTACTCTGGTCGCCGATGACGACGATCGTGCCGCCGCGCTCGGCGTAGGTGCGCAGACGCATCGCGGCCTCTGCGGATTGATAACCTGGGTGCTGCCAAACGACGAGGCGGTAACGCGCTAGCTCGTGATCGGACATTCGGTCCACGAAGGCGACGTCCGGTACGGCTCCGGCCGCGCGCAGCACGCCGAAGAGCGCACCCGAGTCGAACGATGCGACTGCGGCGGCATCGGGCTCCCCCGGGATCTGATAAAGCGCCGTTGTATCGCGCGCGATGAGGACGGAGCTCGGAGGCGGCGCGCCGCGGACGACGAGGTCGCCGAGTCCGCCGGCGAGTGCTTCGCCGAAAGCCTTCAAGAGGCCAAAGGCCGGACGAGCGTTAAGGTCCTTGTCGAGGGGAGCGTCGAACGCGAGCTCGCTGTCCTGACGCTCACGCCCGTCCCAGTTAAAGCCCTCGTGGAAGTAGTAGATGATCATCGCCTTGACGCCGTTACCGATGAGCGAAGCGTAGCTGTGCTGGCGCGAGGCGAGGCTCACCTCCGTAGGCGGAAACCAGCCGCCGACCGTCTCGGTCGACATGAGCCAGTTGCCTGCCGTGCCGTAGAACTGCCGGTGCGAGGCCGAGAAGAGGCGCGCATCGTGCGCCGCCTTCATGGGCGCGTTGAGGGTCGACTGCTCCTGGGTGCCGTAGGTCTTCGGGTAGATGTTCAAAGTGCTCAGGGTCAATCGACCGCCTTGCCGGTAATCCAGGCGCGGTAGAAGCCCCTGATAAGGCGCGTTCCACGAGTCGCAGCTCGTAAAGAGCACGGTCGGCTCACGAAGGCCGAGATCGTCCCAGATCGCGCGCAGCCAACGGTAGTACTCGCGGATCTCTTCGTCGTGGAACGTGAACCAGTCGTAGTGCCAGACCCACCAGCCGCCGTACGCGCGGTCCTCCGCGCTCGCGGGCGGCCGGGCGTCGGTGAAATCGCCGAGACTCGTCCCGTACGCTTGGCGCAGGCGGCCGAGATCGCCGCCGTAGGTCTGCCGGAGGAAGTCGTGATAGCGACCGATGGCGACGGGGCTCAGGTCGCGTTGGTAGACGGAGTCCCAAAAGAAGTTCGTCTCGTTGTCCAGCTGCAGCAAGGCGATCGCCTTCCCGGGTCCGACGAAGTCGCGAAGCACGCGCGTGTACAGCTCTTCGAACCAGCGGCGCACCTTCGCCTGGTAGACGGGGTGGCCGTACGTGGCGACGCGCGCGCGATCCGAGGCGCGGCTCACGGCCATCGCCTCGGGATAGGTCTCGATGAACCAGAGGGGGATACCGCCGAAGCCGGTCGGTCCCCATTCCGCGTTGATGTAGGGGCCAGGGCGGAACATCACATTGCGCAGTCCGCGCGCCTCGACCTTGCGGAGGAACCCGCGCAGGTCGCGCGAAGGGTAGTCGGCGTTGCCGTCGCCGTCCTGGTCGAGGGTGCCGTCGAAATCAAAGACGCCTTCGACCGGCTCGTGAAAGTCCCAGGGCACGTAGAACGTCACGGTGTTCATGCCGGCCTCGGCGACGCGGTCGAGGAGCTTGTCCCAGAGCCTTTCGACCTCGGCGCGGGGGACGTTGCGGCCGGGGCCGCCGCGGACGCGAAAATACTGCGTCTCGGCGCCGAAGAGGAAGGGCGTGGCATCGCCGTCGACGAACAGGCGGTCGGCGTCGACGTGCACGCGGGCGGTCGCCGCCGGGGCGGCGAAGGCCGCCAGCATCGCGATGAGCAACAGGCTGACAACCCGAAGACGGGAGACTCGTGACTGGACGGGCATGCGGGACTCCTTGGGAGGGCATGGCCGTTTTAACAGAGGAAGGCGGCGTCCTGACATGAAAAAGCCCCGTGCCGGAGCACGGGGCGTTCTTTTGGAGCGTTTGGCCTCAGCCCGCGCCACTCGGGCAGTTCGGGAAGGGGACCTTCTTCTTGCCCTGCGCGAAGAGCTGCCCCGGCTTGGCGCCGGCGCAGGACTTCGCTTGCACGCAGTTCTGCATGGCGAAGCTCTTGTCGCAGATGCCGGTCGGGACCTGGCCCTCGCCGCAGCAAACTGGCTTGGCCGTCCAGGACGGGCAGGCCGCGCGCCACTTCGCTTCGCAGGCGGGCTCGGCCGCGGCGGCCTCGGGCTTCGCTGCGGTCTCGTCCTTCGCGCTCGCCTCGGTTTTCGCTTCGGGCTTCGCCTCGCCTTTGAGCTTCGTCGCGCCGCCGCTCGACAACCCCGGCTTCGGCGCGCCTTCGCCCGGGTAATACGAGGTGACGGCGTACTTGAAGCGCATCGGCTTGTCCGCCGAGACCGACTTCGGCACGTCCTGGCGGATCTGCGACATGGCGACGATGTTGTCGACGTACTCGCTGTTCGTGAACAGCTCGTAGAGGCGAACGCCGGTCTTGATGTCGGAGGCTGCCTCGTCGATGTCGATCATCATGCTTTGGCGGGATTTATAGTTGATCGTGCCGTCGACGCGCAGCTCGTCGCGTTTGCGGTTCTCGAGCGCCCAGCCGGAGATCTTGCGCGCCGGGGCGTCGATCTTCGGGACGTCGTGGACGCGCAGGGCGCCGTCTTCCGGCAGGGAGAGGCTGACGTCCTCGTCTTTGCCGTCGTCGAAGCTGACGACGAGGGTGTCCGAATCATGGTCCGACTGCTTGAAATACATGCTGCTGATGGCGACGAAGCCCGTGTTGGGAAGCGTCTTCCAGCTGTAGTCGTCGCGGGCGTACCAGTAGCCGTCGACGTCGACCGTCGTGCGGCGCTTGCCGCCGACGTCCTTGTGCGGACGGAGCTTGATGTCGACCGCGCCGCAGAAGAACTCGCTGTCGACGACGCCGAGGAAGTGACCCTGCATCTCCGGCGACAGGTCCCGGGCGACGAAGAGCGACTTGAAGTGCGGGAAATCCTGCTTCGGGCCGGCGAGCTGGGCGCCGCTGAAAGTCCGCGGGCTGGCCGGGCTCGCCTCGCCGCTGAGGTCGTCCTTGATGCCGGTGGAGTTGTGGGCGAAGTAGCGGAGCGACTTGCCCATGTCGACCGGGTCAAGCTGGCGCTGCTCGCCGCCCTTGCTGCCCATCATGTTGGAGGTCGGCTCGGCGTGGATGAAGCGGCTGTAGAGGTTCGAGCCCATGACAAAGACGCGCGGGAAGTTGGCGTCGCCGGTCGCCTGGAAGTCGGGGAACTGGGCGGAGCGGAAGTCGTACTTCGAGCCCTTGATGAAGCCCTGGTTGCTCGTGATGCCGACCCAGTAGCGCCCCTCGGGCTGGATCTGCTGCGGAGTGAACGGCGGTACGATCGAGCGGCCTTGGCCGTCGACCTCGGTCGTTTCGATCTGGCCGGGAGTCCAGGGGAAGTAGTCGTAGGTGCCTTTGCCCGTGCGGTCTACGTAAATCGGCACGGGGAACTTCTCGCCGCTGGCGCGCGGGAGCGCCTGGAAGTTCAGCTGGTCGTCGCCCTTTTGCGGCGGCAGGAGGTCGCCGCGCGCTTTGACGAAGTTGCCTTCCCAAAAGACGAGCCCGTCCTCCTGGTCGCAGTTGAATTGGTAGCCCGGGTCGAGACCGCGCTCCTCGCGGACCGTCTTCTTCTGCTCCTCGGTCCAGCCGAAGCAGGCCGGAGGGTCGAGGATCACGACGGGCTTCGGCTCGTAGACGGCATACGGTTTTCTGCAGGTCTCGAAGGCGGCAGCCTTCAGCTTCTCCATATCCATGGCGACACGGCTGCCGAAGGGGGGCTGGACGACGGATTTCGCGGTCTCGAACTCGTCCTTGTCGTATTTGACTTGGGAATTGTTCGCGGGCGTCTTGCAGTTGGTGGCAGCGACGAGCAGGGACACGGCGGCGAGCGCCCGGATGGTGCGGTAGTTCAAGATCATTCTCCGTGCGAGGCCGAGCGCTTCGCGCAGCTCGTTTTGTAGTCGTCATGGAAGGCGCGCTCTTCGGCTTTGCAGAGGGACGTGTCGAAGCTGGTCTTCACGTCGTTCGGCTCGAACTTGGCGCCGTCGGCGAGCGACAGCCCTTCCATGAGGTTTTCGTGCATGATCACGTTGCGCAGCTCGGCGGGCGAGCTGCCGGCGTCGTTCAGCCGAATGCCGAAGCCTTCCGAGTAAGCGATGCAGCTGTCCACGAACTTGTAGTGGTGCGCGCCGCTCACCGGGCCGTTCGCGTCGACCTCGGAAAGGAAGACGCCGTGGTTGCGGTTGCCGATGATGGTCACGTTCTTGAAGAGGTTGTCCTCCGACTCGCGGGCGAAGATGCCGACGTCGCCGTTCTGGAAGAAGCGCGACTTCTCGAAGGTGTTGTGGCTGAAGTGCTGGTCGATTGAGATCGCCGCGTTGTTGTTCGCGTGCAGGTTCATCCGGCAGAACGTCGAGTCCTTGGTCTTGTAGCCGGCGAAGCCGTCGTAGTAGTTCTCCGTCGACTCGAATTGGTCGACGAAGAGGCGCTCACAGTTCTTCTCGGTGACCATGCCGCCGGAGAGCGTGTTGATTGCCGTCACGTTCTTGACCGAGCCGTCGTGGACGCCGCGGATGGTGACGCCGTTGTTGCGGATGTGCGAGGTCGGGTGGGCGTTGTTGTCGCAAATCACTTTGCCGAGCTCGGGCTTGCGGTCGAGGAGCCAGCATTCGTAGACGTTGACGGTGTTACGGTAGAAGTTGACGTACTTGTCCAAGCGCTCGACGGCGTCCTTCAAGTAGGCCATGAGCTTCGCGTCGCTGGCTTTCGTCGCGTCGCCGAGGTCGATGTACTTCCCGAGGCGGGTTGTGGGGATGAGCTTCAGCACCGGCAAGCGCGGCGTGGCGCGGGCGGAGATTTTGTTCCGCGCCGCGCGGAGGATGTTCTTCACCTTGAAGACGTTAGCCTCGAAGAGCGCGTACTCGGCCTGGGTCAGGCGCGGTCCGGCGGTCCCGGCCTTGGCGTCGGCGACGACCCGGCGCAGCGGCGCGAGGGTCTCCTCGATCTGGTCGATGCCCGGGTATTTGTAGGCCTGCTTTAGCGAGAGTTGCTCGGCGACCTCCGAGGCGAACAGGAAGACCTTCGCGAGCTCCGTGTCTTCGACGAATTTTTCGGCGAGGACCAGGTGGACGTTGGCGTGGAGCTGTTCGACCCGGTTGCCGTCGAGGAAGAAGTTCGCCGCGTGGACGTTCTTGACGATGCGGATCTTGTCCCAGCCCTTCGTCTTGTCGTCGTAGACCGGTGGGTCGATCGTGCCGAGGACCAGGAGCGGCGCGGGCGACAGTGGCGCCGAGCGCATCTTGATGACGGCGTTGTTGGCACCGCGCAAAGTCATGTGCGATTGGTCGAGGACGATCGCGGCCTTACAGTCGTAGACGCCGTTCGAGCCTTCGCGCGAGTTCGGGTAGACGGAGATGAACGTGTGCGCGTGCCCGTCCAGCTCGCCTTCCTCGACGTTTACGAGGTTGCTCTCGCTCTTCCGGGTCGCGATGGCCCGGCGCATCGGTGCACAGTCATCCTCGGTCGCCAGGAGCATCTCGTCGGTCGGCGACCGCGGAACGGCCTCGAAAGCGGAGCTTGCGGCGGGGGTATCGGCCGCGCGGAGCGCGGCGGACGAGGAATTCGGCGTCTTGCAGGACTGTGAGCCGAAGGACAACGAGATCAACAGAGCCGTAGATAGGCCTGGCCCTTGACGAAGCAGCATCCACATTCCTTTCGCCAAAAAAACTATGCGCGCGGGGGAGCCTCGATTGTAGCATCCCCGGCGCATGTCTGTGACGAAGGCAGCTTTTGATACAGTAAATGTCATGAGTACAGAACGTCGTAGCTCGAGCCTCCTGGTATTGCTTTTCGTCGCAGGCGCCTGCACGCGGTACGCGCCGCCGGCGACTCCGCCCAAGGCGAAGGTCGTGGCGTCGAAGTCGACGAGCCTCCCGGCCGAGGAGCCCGCAGAGGCACCGCCCTGTCCGGGAAGTCCCGTGCTGCCGATGACCGGACCGAGCTTCTCGTGCGCGAAAGCGCGCGGAATTCAACAGATCATCTGCCGGGACCCGGATCTCGTCGACACCGATCGGCGGATTTTCGGCGCGCTCGGCTTGCTCCGCTGCCGCCTCCTGAAAGAGGAGTTCGCGAAAATTCAGGCCGAACAGGCGGCCTGGGAAAAGAGCCACGGCGGCATCTGTACGGGCCGCGACGAGCAAGTCCGCCAGTGCCTTCTCAAGCGCTCGGGAAAGCGCTGGTCAGCGTTGGCGTCGCTCGTCGTCGAGTCGGAGCGTTAGCGGACGCGCTCGTTCTACGCGAAAGTCTGGAAGCAAGCGGTCCCCTCCGTGATGGCTTCATGGAGAGGTTCGCCATTTTTGCCTCAGTCGCCGTCGCCGGGCATCACGATCCACGAGAACACCGTCCCGCCAGTCGCGTGCCCGTCCCAAGCCGTCAGCGTGACGGTGTAGGTCGTGCGCAGCTCATGGTCCGCCAGGGTTCCGGAGACGATGCCGGTGACGCGGTCGATCACGAGGCCGCGCGGCAGACCGTACGCGTTGTAGGAAAGGGCTTCACCGTCGGCGTCTGTGCCGACGAGTTGGAGCGAGATCTCCTCACCTGATTGGGACAGAAGCACGCCCGGGCTGGCGATCTGCGGCAACGTGCCTTCGACGACCACGAAGGGAAACGTGACGCGCTCGTCGCGCTGCGGCGTGACGGCGCTGAGGGACACGGTGTATTGTCCGGCCGCGAGGGGGCCGACGACTCCAGTCAGGCGGCCAGTCAACGCGTCGATCGCGAGCCCTGCCGGAAGCCCGAAAGCACGGAAGCTGACGCTTTCCGGCTGGCTGATCGCGAGCTCCAGGTCGACCGTGTCGCCTTCCCGCGCCGTCCGGGTCTGCGGATCCGCGAGGATCGTGAGGTCTTGTGCGGCCGCGACTGGAGCGGCGAGCGCGAACATGAGGACGAGAGCGTTGCGAAGGTTCATGCGAGATCTCCCTATAGCGCGATGGCGCTGCGTTTGCGTCCGGTATGCAATCGGTGGTCCGTCCGCTCGCGGAGCGGCCGGTTCCCGTTACGTAGCGTCCAGATCCGTCAGCACTTCTTCCAGATGCGTCGCGCTGAATGCGAAGCGTTTCGCCCCAAGCTCCCTCGCGTGGGCGAGGCTTCGGCCATGCGGTTCCGATCAGCGGATCTGCTGGCACTCCGTAACGTAACAAGTGCCGTGGATCTGCTGACAAGCATTCAACGCGGCTTGCTGCGCCGCCCACTGGGTGTTGCCTTGCGAGGCGTGGCCGCCCCAGTGCTCTTCCCAACCATTATCTTGAGCCGTACACTGCCAGACTTGACGGCCGCCGCCACCGCCGGGATTCGAGTTGCACCCGATGCGGTTGTCCCAGTAACAGCCGTAATTCAGGCACTCGCGATAATCGCGCACGTCCTCACAATACTGCGGGGCTTGGCTCTCGAAGCAGCCGTAGCGGTTGTCCCAGTCACAGCCGGCGTTCACGCATTGGCGATAGTCGCGGATCCAGTCGCATTGTTGAGACTGCGCGATGGACTCGCAGTAGTTGCCGTTCCAGCGGCAGCTGCCGTCGTTGACGCAGTAGTAGTACGCGTTCGATCCGTAGTTGTTGTAGTCGTAGCATTGATCGGCGAGCGCCGTCGCGGGCAACGCCGTCAAGGCGAAGAGTAAGGCACCGAGCAAACGTTTCATGAAGACTCCTTTCGCAGGCTCGGACGATCGAGCCGTACGAAAGGTTGTGCAAATTCGAGGCCGGCTCACGAGTTTTCGATGAGCGCCGCGTGCGGCGCCTCGACCCTACTCGCGCCTCTTTCCAAGGGCGTCGCGCGGACGCATGTCGCTTGAAACGTGCGTTTCAGAGGCCCGGAAGTCCTCTTTCGTCACACGTGCCCGCCCAATTTGACGCGGCATGGCTCTTGCTTAGGAAAAGATCGAAAACCCACGGAAGAAAGGGAGTCTCATGGACCCGCAGAAAATCAAACCAGATCTCATGGTCCACGCGCGCGGCAACACCACGATGGAGGGTGCACACGGGGCTCGAGTCGGCACGGTCGATAAAATCGAGGGTTCGCGCTATATCAAGCTAAAGAAGGCGGGGTCACGGGACGGCGAGCACCATTGGATTCCGCTTTCGTGGGTCGAGCGCGTGGACAATCAGGCGATCTACCTCAACCGGACGGAAGAAGAATTCTTCGACGGGCTCTTGAACACGGGCCCCCGCCACTAAAGGAGTGCGAGATGCGAATGAGCCAGCATAGCGAGCCGAAAGACGCCCATCGCGGCGTGCACGTGAAGGGCGACGAAGAGAAGCCAGGCGCCGCGGGCCAAGGCTACGGCCAAGGCAAGGAGTTCGAGCAGGAAAGGAAGAGCCAAAATCGCGAGAGCCGCGACGCGCCGACGGAGAAGCAGAAGGGTAAGCCGAAGACGAAGCCGTGAGGCATTAGCCGCCGTTCGAGCTGGCCGAGCCGACCATGATCTCGGCACAAGTAAAGACGCTCTCTTTATAGGCCGCGGGGCCGCTCGTCGCCGGCTCGTACGCGACGCCGACGTAGCGCCCGTTGACCCTGCTGATCTCGAGCGACAAGAAGTCGGCGTCGCTCCAGTCTGCACGTTGGAAGGTGAACTCGCCTTCCGCGTACGTGCCGGCGACTGGCGACTGGCCTTGCAAGCGCGCTTCAACTCCGGTGCGCGTCGCGACGATCTCGAGGCGGCGGCGCCCTTGACCGAGTTCGCCGCAGCTGAGCAGCTTGTTCGTGCCGGAGCGCGGCGCGGCTTCTGCTGCGGCCCCGGGTTCGCAAGGCGCTGGTGGCAAAGCTGCGCGCGACGATCGCCGAGCTGCACAAGGAGCTGGCAGGCACCAAAGACGAAGAGGTGTTCCAGGTCAATTTGGATGTGTTCGGAATCTAGCCGACTGCGAGTCCCCGGAGCCCAACTTCTCATGAGAGACCCAAGGGCTCGCTCCGCGAACTTATTTTCCCATCCATGAACACGTTGTTTTTCCGCGGGCCGTCGCCGAAATCCCGTAACGCCGGTGTGTACAGAGCCTCATAGTAAACAATAAAAAGTGTAATAAACAAAATTCAATGATTACGAATCGGCATCGAAGATTGACTTCGATCACGCCTGGCATTTACGGTTCGCACTCGTTTCAGTGTAAGGAGACCTCATGCGAATCCAGAGGCGAAGCATGCTGTTGGCGCTATTTTTGGCGCTGACCACGACGGGGGCCGCCGCGCGCCCCCAGGCCGCCGCTTGCGGCGATCCGGCCTGGTGCCTCGGCGGGATCACGCGCGAAGGCGTGACCAGCGCGTGGAGCGCAGTCGCGACTTGGGACGCGAGCGAGGTGGGACGCGGCTATCGCACGTCTCCCGGGCTCTCGGCGCTGCCGCTGGACGGGACCGTCTTGCTGCCGATCGCCGCGGGATGGAGCGACTCGGAGCAGCGCTATACAAACATCTACGGCCGCTCGAAGATCCTCTACGCGCTGCGGCGCGCCGCGGTTTTCCTGCAGAGACTCGAGCCGCGGCAACGCGACTTGACCGTGCTGCGGGTCGATACCGACTTCCCGCTGCAGGCGCATGCTCCGGCCTCTGCCGGCTCTGACGTGCACGTCAACGGCCGCGCCGCCGACCTCGCCTATCCGCTCGTCGGGACCGGATCCGAGACCTCGATCGATTTCGCTGCGACCTTCTGGCTCGTGTACGCGCTTTCGAAGACGCCGGGCGTCGCCGGCGTGATCCTCGATTACCGGGACGAGGTCGCGGCATACGGGCATCTCGCCTTAGCTCAGGGCGTGATCAGCGACGCTGAGCTCCAAGCTTTGCTGCGTGTCGCTCGCGCCGACAAGTTCCGGAACCACGACACGCACATGCACATCGACGCGGAGTCTTGAATCATGCGCCTTTCCCTTGCCATTTCGATGATCACCTGCACTGCGCTCCTGATGAGGCCGGAGCTTGCGCAAGCCGGCGCCTTCACCGCGAGAGCCATCGCCGCCGGAAAAAATCACACCTGCGCCCTCACCCCAGACGCCGGCGTCGCGTGTTGGGGCGACGGCACCTTCGGCCAACTCGGCGACGGCCGCAATCAAAACAGCTCGCACCCGCAGCGCGTTCTCGGCCTCACCCGCGCGCGCCAGGTCGCGGCGGGCGGGAGTCATTCATGCGCGGTCCTCGATTCCGGGCGCGTCTCCTGCTGGGGCAAGGGTCGTGAAGGTCAGCTCGGATACGGCACGGAACCTGGCACGACCGGCTCGCGCGACTCCAGCACGGCGAAAGAGGTGCGCGGCCTAGAGAACGACGTCATCCAGATGCTTGCGCTCGGCGACGCTCATAGCTGCGCGCTGACCGCGCGCGGCGCGGTAAAGTGCTGGGGTCAGGGCGGACACGGCGAGTTGGGCGACGGCGTCGCCAATCCTCAGCCAGGCATTTGGCGCACCTTGCGAACCGCCAGCACGATGGTGCGCGGCATCTTGGGCGAGGTGAAGGAAATCGCGGCCGGCGGCAATCACACCTGCGCGCGTACCTCCGCTGGCGCCGTCTTTTGCTGGGGCGTAGCCGAGCTCGGTCGCCTCGGCGACGGCCGGCGCGTCGTATCTAGCTCGGTCGCGGTCCAGGCGGCAGTGCGCGGCGTCACGGCGCTGGCGGCGGGCGAAGACCATACCTGCGCCGTCGCGGGCGGCGCGTTGGAATGCTGGGGCGACGCCGCATGGGGCCAGCTGGGCAACGTTGGCGAAGGTGCCAAGGTCTTCGAGAGCGAGCCGACGCCGATCGAGGTGCACGCCTCCCTGCGCGCCGACGTGCGGCTCGCTGCCAGCGGCCGCGGCCACACCTGCGTCGTGCTGACCGCAGCCGGCGTCGATCGCGTGCAATGTTTGGGCGATCGAACCTTGCTTGCGCTCGGCCCCGAGGCTTCGCGCATCTGGATCACCCCGCAATCGCGCGACGCCTTCTTCGCGCAGCGGGTTCAGGTGCCGAAGACCGTTGCCGGCGCCGGAGCCTCCGTCCGCGCCCTCGTCGCGGGAAAGAAGCACACCTGCTCGCTCGACGCCGTCGGCGCCGTACGTTGTTGGGGCCACGGATTCTTTGGCCAGCTCGGCAACGGCGGGGCGCGGGAGGCGGGGAGTCCGCAGTTGGTGCGGTGGCTTTGAGCCGCGACGGTCAGGGCCGCTTCGCGACGCTCGCCCCGATCAACAGGCCGGCCGCGAAGTCCAGGCCGGAGCACGCGCCGACCGGAAAATAGCGCGTCACGTCGTCCAAGTCGAAGCGGCTGCACTCGGCGAGGATGTCGTTGCCGCGCGTGATCCGCGTTTGCGTCGACAGATAGTGACGATCTTCGCCCTCGTCCGCACGCCAGTAGACCGTGACGGTGGCGGTGTAAGGTCCCGACTGCGCGCGCGTCGAGACGGTTGAGACGGCGCCCGCGGCCGGGCGGCGCACGTCTTCGCGGAAGGCGACGGGCGCGCCGATGCCGACGGGGAGCGTGCAGCTCGCACCGTTGCACGTGCGTTGCCAAAGTTGTAGCGAGCCTTCGACCTCGATGACGTCGGCGCGGGCCGGCGCGGCCAGAAAGATGGAGGCGCCGAGCGCGATGCGTGCGAAATAGGGATGGGCCGTGGAGATGGGCACGATCTAGGCTCCTGACGAAAAGGCTCTTCCAGCAACGGCGGCTCGGCCGGCGTTTTTGTATACCTCATGGGCTGGCGCGGGCGGAACTAAATCAAGATGCGGTGCCGATGCAGCTCCGCGAAGATCTCGTCGCTGAAGTCGGAGCCGTGCTTTTCGCGCAGTCGCGCCCGCACCGCGGCGAGGGACTCCTCGCCGCGGAACTCCTCCAAGAGACGCCAGCCCGCTTCCGGCAAGGCCAGCGCGTCGTAGTCGCTATGGAAGGAGAGCGCGACGGCTCCGTCGCTCAGGCGGTTCACCGTTAGGCTCGGATTCAGCTTCGGACGCGAGGGCAGCCGCGGCGCCGTGACGGCCGCGCGGAGCTCGCCGAGGACGGCGACGTGCACCGTCCCGTCCAAGCCCATGATCGCCGCGAATTCGGCGGCGGAGAGGTTTTGGACGGTTTCGTAGCACTTTCGATAGAGCTCTTCCTCCCGACCGTCCCACTCGCCCCAGGCGAGCAGATGCTCGACCTCGTCTCCCGTCGGCTCGTCGTCGAGCTCGCGGACCGTGAGCGGATCGGTCGGCGTTTTGGGCGTGTCGCCCTGGCGAAGAACCCATTCTGGAAAGTGTTGGAGCAACGCATAGCGTGAAAGTTGGATCTCCGCCAACGACAGATACCGCTTGAACGACATCCAAAAGGAGCGGCCGTCCGCGCCGCCGACGTGCTTACAGAAAAACGTGGAGCACACCGCCTCGCGATACGGCCAGATCGAGCAGAGGCCGCCTTCGTCGACGAAGTATGGACAGAGAAGGCTCTTCGCGCGGCCGAATCCCGCGCGCGTGCTCTTGTAGAGGACGTCGTACTTCGAGGGCGCCTTCAGCCACTGAGGCGTCGAGCCGAAGCGCCGCGCGATGCGGTCGCGCACGCGGCGACGTCCTTCGTCAAAGCTCGGATCGGAGTCGGCCAGAAGCGCGCCGAGGAGGTAGTTCGGCAGCTTCGGGTGATACGTGCAGCATTTCGTGTCGGGACGAAACGCGCTGGCGTCGCGCGCCAGCGGCTTTTCGCACATCGCGCAGTTGGTGCAGGTCGCTTTCGTCTCCGCCGGGACCTCGGTGGCGAAGAAATCCGGGAAGAACGTGGCGTAGATGCGCGGCTGGCCTTCCAACAGGCGGGGCATGCGGGCTCCTAGCGAAAGACCAGCGCGCGACGAGCAGCGCGAACGAGCTCTTGCGGGCCGTCGTAGACGTCGTCGTTCATGGGGAAAGCTCTAGCTCCGAGCGCTACGGTTCTGATCGGCATGAGCGACGCTCCAAGAAGTTCGGCGCGACGATAGCGCGAAAAGCCGCAATCCGCGCGCGAAGACGACCGCGGCGGCCTCGGGCTTCGGCATGCGGCGATCAAGCCTTCGGATTCATGACCGATTCCGATCGAGGCAAAGCGGCAAAAGCCCGAGGAGCTGCGCCACCACGCCCGGCCGGCTGTTGAAGCCCATCAGGCCGATGCGCCAGGCCCGCCCTTTCAGGTCTCCGAGGCCCGCCCCAATCTCGATGCGAAACTCCTCGAGGAGCCGTTTCCGTACCGCGAGCTCGTCGATGCCCGACGGAACGAAGACTGCGTTCAGCTGAGGGAGTTGATGCCCTTCCGCGGCGACATAGCGGCAGCCGAGCGCCTGAAGGCCCGCCTTCAGCACGAGGTGATTCTCCATGTGCCGACGCCAGCGCGCCTCGAGCCCTTCTTCGACGACGAGGCGCAGGCCCTCCCGCAGGGCGTACACCATCGAGATCGGCGCGGTGTGATGATACATGCGGTCGCCTCCCCAATAGCGCGAGAGCGTCGTCACGTCTAAATACCAGCTTTGCACCGGCGTCTTGCGCTTCTTCACGGCGTCGAGCGCGCGCGCGCCGAAGCTGACCGGCGATAGCCCGGGCGGGCAACTCAGGCCCTTTTGCGAGCAGCTGTAGACGGCGTCGATCCCCCAGTCGTCGACAGCGAGCGGCACGCAGCCAAGCGACGTGACCGCGTCGACGACGAGGAGCGTGTCGGTCTCGCGGCAGATCGCGCTCAGGCCTTCAATCTTCTGCCAGGCTCCGGTCGAGGTCTCCGCCTGCACGATCGCCAGCATTTTAGGGCGCTCGCGTCGCAAGACGTCGCGCACCTGATCGAGTGGAAACACCTCACCCCAAGGACGCTCGAGCATGGTTACCTTGGCGCCGGTGCGCCGCGCCACCTCCGCCATGCGCGCGCCGAAGAATCCGGCGACGCAGACGACGGCGGCGTCTTCGGGCTCGAGCAAGTTCACCATGCAGGCCTCCATTCCCGCCATGCCGGTGGCGCTCACGGGAAAGGTCACCTGATTTTGCGTCTGGAAGACTTGGCGCAGGAGCGCTTGCGTCTCGTCCATGATGGTCAGGAACTCGGGATCCAGATGGCCGAGGAGCGGCAAGGTCATCGCGGCGAGCACGTGCGGATGGGCGTCGCTCGGGCCGGGACCGAGCAGAAGACGTGGCGTAGGCGTGCGGACAGCTGCAGGCATGGGTGTCTCCGGTGGCGCGAGAAGGCTTCATTCTAGCGCCTTCCCCGATCCGCAGGTATAACGTCGCCCTACACTCAGCCCGGAGCCCAAAATGAGCCTCGATTTCCCCAAGCATGCGCGCGTCGTTGTCGTCGGCGGCGGGGTCATCGGCTGCTCAGTCGCCTATCATTTGGCGCACATGGGCTGGAAGGACGTCGTCCTGCTCGAGCGCGACCAACTGACCTCGGGGACGACCTGGCACTCCGCGGGCCTCATGGTGACCTTCGGCTCGACCTCGGAGACCTCGACTGAGCTGCGCAAGTACACCCGCGACCTGTATAGCCGCTTAGAGGCGGAGACCGGACAAGCCACGGGCTTTAAGCCCGTCGGCTTCATCGAGGTGGCGACCGACAAAGACCGCCTCGAAGAATACCGGCGCGTCTCGGCCTTCAACCGACTGATGGGGATCGACGTCCACGAGATCTCCGCCGCGGAGGTGCAGAAGCTCTTCCCGCTGGCGCGCGTCGACGACATCTTGGCCGGCTTCTACGTGAAAGAGGACGGGCGTGTGAATCCCGTCGACGTGACGATGGCCCTAGCGAAAGGCGCCCGCATGCAGGGCGCGCGCGTCATCGAGAACGTCGCGGTCACCGGCGTGCTGAAGAAGAAAGGCCGCGTCGCCGGCGTGCGCACCGACAAGGGCGACATCGCCGCCGACTTCGTCGTCAACTGCGCCGGCATGTGGGCGCGGCAATTCGGCGAGCTCGCGGGCGTCAACGTCCCGAATCAAGCGGCGGAGCATTATTACCTGATCACCGAAGAGATCGAGGACCTCCCGCCGAACATGCCGGTGCTCGAGGACCCCTCGTCCTTCGCCTACATCCGCGAAGAGGTCGGCGGCCTCATGGTCGGCCTCTTCGAGTCGGAATGCGCGCCGTGGAAGGTCGAAGGCATCCCGCAGGACTTCACCTTCGGCGAGATCGAGCCGGACTGGGACCGCATGGCTCCCTATCTGGAGAAGGCGATGGCGCGCGTTCCCGTGACGATGGATCTCGGCGTGAAGAAGTTCTTCTGCGGGCCGGAGAGCTTCACCGCCGACCTGCGCCCGATCTTCGGCGAGGCCCCAGAGTTGAAGAATTACTTCGTCGCCGCCGGGCTGAATTCGATCGGCATCCTGACGGGAGGCGGCATCGGCCGCGCGCTGGCGCACTGGATGGTGCACGGCACGGCCGACATCGACGTGACGGGCATGCACATCGACCGGCTGCAACGCTACCAGTCGAACCCACAATACCGCCGCGAGCGCACCGTGGAGTCGCTCGGCTTGGTCTACAAGTGCCACTACCCGACGATGTCGCCGCAAACCGCGCGTGGCGCGAAAAAGTCGCCGCTGCACGATCGACTGGCGGCCGCCGGCGCCTATTTCAAGGACGTGAGCGGCTGGGAGAGCCCGGACTGGTACGCGCCCGCGGGCGTCGAGCCCAAGGTGGAGAAGCTCTCCTGGGGCCGTCAGAACTGGTTTCCTTATTGGGCCGCCGAGCACAAGGCCGCGCGCGAGGACGTGATCCTGATGGACATGTCCTTCATGTGCAAGTTTCTGGTGCAAGGGCGCGACGCCGGCAAGGTGTTGAACCACATTTCGGTCAACGACGTCGACGGCGTGGAAGGCATGATCACGTACACGCAATGGCTGAACGAGACCGGCAAGCTCGAAGCCGACCTCACCGTGACGAAGCTTTCGGACGACCGCTTCTTCGTCGTCGTCACCGACACGCAGCTGCGCCATGCGGAGACGTGGATGCGCCGGCATATCCCGGACGACATGCACGCGAGCGTGACCGACGTTACCTCCGGTTACGCGCAGATCAACGTGCAGGGCCCGAAATCGCGCGCTTTGCTGCAGACGCTGACGACGGCGGATCTAAGCAACGACGCCTTTCCGTTCCGCGCTGCGCGCGAGATCGACATCGGCTATGCACGCGTGCTTTGCATCCGCATCACTTATCTCGGTGAGCTCGGCTACGAGCTCTACGTTCCGGCCGAGCAGGCGACGCACGTCTACGACCGCCTCCTCGCGGCCGGCGCGCCCTTCAATCTGCGGCACGCAGGCCTAAAGGCGCTCGCCAGCCTGCGTATGGAGAAGGGCTACCGCGACTACGGCCACGACATCGACAACACCGACGACTGCTTCGAGACCGGGCTCGGCTTCTGCGTCGACTTCAAAAAGCCGGACGGCTTCCTCGGGAAAGAAGCGGCGCTGCTTCAAAAAGCGGGCGCTCCGTACAAGCGGCGTCTCGTTCAGGTGTTCGTGAAGGATCCCGAGCCGATGCTCTTCCACGCGGAGATTTTGCACCGCAACGGCAGGCCTGTCGGCTACGTGCGTGCCGGCTCCTACGGCCACACGCTGGGCGGCGCCGTCGGCCTGGCGATGATCGAGGCGGGCGAGCCGGTGAATGCTGCGTACCTCGACGCGAGTTGGGAGGTCGACATCGCCGGGACGAAGTACCCGGCGGCGGTGTCTTTGAAGCCTTTGTATGACCCGGAGATGAAGAAGATCCGGAGCTAGGGCGACGGGAAATGCGGCGCTCGGCGCCGCCCTTGAATGCGGGAACGCCCCGCCGGAAAATCTCCGGCGGGGCGTTCTTACCGAGCGCCCGACCTCGCGGGACGCTCGGTCCGAGTCGGGTTTTCTACTCGATAAATGCGATTGCTTCGACCATGGTCATAGTGACCGAACAGGAGCCGCCGGAGCATGACACGCTCGTGGCGTCGACAGGGTCACCGACGACAAGGCTCCAGCTCGTGACACCCGTCGGGACAGCGAGCTCCACATCGCCGGCAGGTGTGGCGTCGACAAAGGCGGGGGTACTGTCGGAAGCTGAGGCCGACATCACCGTCTTATCGCCAGCGGACGGCGCTGTTACCAGAGTGACCTCTGCCGTTGCCGCGACCGAGTAGGCAGCTTGCGATGTCATCATCGCCAGCGCAAGGGCGCCGCTGCCCAATAGTTTCTTGAACATATATTAGACTCCTTTCAAGGGTTTCAATCGAGCCGTACTGGCTAATGCGATCGCCCCCGATCAGTCCATGGCGCCGTAGTACATATTGAACGAGGCAGCGCCAAGAGCGCAGGGGGCGCTACCGGTCTGGGAGATGCTCGTGACTTTTTTGCCCGGATTCGGGCGCGAGCCGATGATCCACGACTTCTGAAGGAAGCGGCCAGGCTTCGAGTTGTCGGTGGCGAGGGCCAGGATGAAGGTTTCCTCGTAGGAGCCGGTGTAGAGCGAAGACGCCTGCTGGCCCCCAAGGCCGTCGTCTTCTTCGCCGCAGTCCAGCACGTTGTTGTTGAGGTTGGTGGAGAGCGTTCCGCTGCCGCCCGGCTTACCGATAATGGAGAAGATGTCGACCGTAGGTGAGACGTCCGATCCCGCGTGGACGAGGAAGTAACGGGTCACGCCAAACGCGCTCGAGCTCATCGCCAAAGTCGCCGCGGCCGCCAGCACCAAACCGAAAAATCCTTGAACTTTCATAATCTTGCCTCCGAAGGGTGAAAGTGTTCAGGCTGCCGCTCAGCAGACTTCCGGACCCGAGTTGCGCACCTGATATGAGGAATATCGCCCAGTGCGCCGCGCACTTGAGGATCAAGAAATTCCGCCCCAAATCGGCAACCGTTTCTGGACCTTAGGCGACGCCGGGAAAATGGGATTTTCGAATCCGACGCGAGAACATGGGGAAATCTCCCAGAATCCTTCCTGCATTTGGCCCGCGGGAAGGCGCCGCCGCGTTTGGCATCGACACGGTCCCAGGGCCTCGGTAGCATCGCTTCTGACCCAAAATAACCCCCACATTCGGAGACTTAAGTGCCACCTACCGCTTTGGCCCTTCTCGTCTCGAGTCTCGTAGCGTCCGGCGCCGCCGCCGCCGCGGAACTGATCTCCATTCCATCCGCCGTTTCCGGCTTGAAGTACGAGATCCTCGTCGACCCCTTCGAGGTCAGCTTCGACGACGCGAAAGCGCGCTTCGTCTCGACCGCCGGCAAGAATCCCAGGACCGCTCTGTCCCACGCGGCGGCGAAGGCGGCATGCGCCTCGCGCGGCATGCGTCTGCCCACTTTGCAGGAGTGGGCCGCCGCGGCCGCCGGCACGCCCGACGCTGCGAAAGACTGCAACGCGAGCTCGACGGATTTCCGCGCCCCCACGGCTGCGCTCGCTTGCCGATCGGCCGTGGGCGCCTATGACCTCGTCGGTAACGCCTGGGAGATGGTCGATTTCGAAGCCGACGTCGACGACGCCGGGCGCCTCAGCAAGGTCGTGATCGATGCGTCGCACGAGCCGGGCTTCGCCGGCGCGGCGCCCGCCGCCTATGACGGCAAGACCTGGGTCGGCACGAACAAGATCCCGCTCGTCGTCATTCCGGCGTGGGACGACACGCTCGCCTTTCCCGCCGTCGGCGGCCCGCCACGCGCGTTCGAAGACAAGAGCCTCTGGCACGCCGGCAAGGGCCTTGCCATCGTCCGAGGCGGCGATCACCGGGCGGGTGCCGGCGCTGGAATCCACGCGATCAACTTCTGGAACGCGAACCTTCGACCGACTGGCAGCGCGGCGATCGGCTTTCGCTGCGCCGCCACCGCGGGCCGACCACGGCTCGCGCTCGCGCAGCCGCTCGCGGGCGCCACGTTCCCCCTCGACGCGACGGTCGAGCTCGACTTCACCACCACGCCGGGAGCCGGCACGGCCGTCAAGGTCCAGTTTTACCACCGTCGCGACGAGAGCGGCGGATGCTTCAACGGCACCCTCGCCGGCTGGACGAAACTGAACGACCAGCCGCTCGGCGCCAAAGAAAAAAAGCTGAAATGGCAAACTAAGGGGTTGGCGGGAGGGGGTGGTCGACACTACGTCTGCGGGGTCGTAACGGACGACGCGCACGTCGCGCGCTTTTTATACGGCGACATCATGGTCGGTCCCGCGAGTACCTGCGTGATGAACGACGGGGAGTGGACGACCGTTCCCGAGGGTTGCAAGACGACGAAGAGAGGCGATGCCGAGGGGCGCGTTTGGAGCCGTGTCGCCGCCGCGAGGCTATGGCCAGAGGCCAAAGCCCACTGCGAGGCCCTGACGGAAGACGGGACCAAACCCGGCTCCTGGCGGCTCCCCATGATTCGTGAGCTCGCGGCGGTCTCCGGTGCCGCTGGCGGCGGCCTCGCGCACCTCGCGAACGCGCCGACGGCGGACACCATCATCTACCTCGGCGCGCCGAAGTCCGAGAACTTCCTCTTCTGGAGCGGCGAGAGTGCCGGTGCGCAGGCCACGGCCGTCGGACTGGACGACGGTAAGCCTCGCGCCGACGACCTGACGTCCTATCGATACGCGGTGTGCGTGCGGAAGTGACGCGGCGCCGGCGGCCCGCCGATGCACGCGTCACGGCAACGACGGAGGCCCCACCCTTGACGCAGAAGCACCGCTCCTTTTGGCTCGAAGACGTCGCCGGCGACGCCCCCGATGCGGCGCCCTTGCGCGGCCAGGCGAAGGCCGACGTCGCGATCCTCGGCGGCGGCTACGTGGGCCTTTGGACCGCGATCCAGATCAAGAAGGCGGATCCGGGCTGCTTGGTCGCCGTCGTCGAGCAGGACATCTGCGGCGGCGGTGCCTCGGGGCGCAACGGCGGCTTCGCGCTGTCGTGGTGGCCGAAGCTCTCGTCCTTGGTCTCCCTGTGCGGGAAGGAGGATGCGCTGGCGATCGGCCGCGACTCCGAGGCGGCGATCGACGAGATCGGCGCGTTCGCGACCGAGCACGGCCTGGACGTGCATTTCCGCAAGGCTCCGTGGCTGTGGACGGCGACCTCCTCGGCGCAGATGAACTCCTGGGACGGCGTCGTCGGGCTCTGCGAGAAAATGGGCGTCGAGGCGTTCCAGCGTGTGGCTCCCGCAGAGATCGCACGACGATCCGGTTCCCCCGCGCACCGTGCCGGCGTCGTCGAGACGAGCGCCGCGACCATCCACCCGGCGGCGCTCGTGCGCGGCCTGCGCAAAGTCGCGTTGAAGCTCGGCGTCTCGATCTATGAGAATAGCCGCGTCGAGTCCTTCACGCGCGCGCGTCCCGTGCGCGTGGCGACGGCCGAGGGCAGCCTCACCGCCGACAAGTTGGTCATCTGCACGAACGCCTGGGCCGCCGGCATCAAAGAGCTCAGCCGCATGATCGTGCCGATCACGAGCGACATGATCATGACCGCGCCAATTCCCGCCGAGCTGAAGACGATCGGCTGGACCGGCGGCGAATGCATCACCGACTCGCAGACGATGGTCGACTACTACCACGTCACGCGCGACGGACGGATCGCCTTCGGCAAGGGCGGCTGGGGCATCGCCTACGGGGGCAACATCGGCGCCGATTTCGACCGCAACGCGGCCCGCGCCGCGACCGTCGCCGCCGACTTGCGCCGCTACTATCCGACGCTGAAGGACGTGAAGATCACTCACGACTGGTGCGGTCCGATCGATCGCACGCCGAACAGCCTGCCGCTCCTCGGCCGCCTGCCGCGGCACGAGCACATCATCTACGGCGTCGGCTGGAGCGGCAACGGCGTCGGCCCGAGCGTCGTCGGCGGCAAGATCCTCGCGAGCCTGGCCTTGGGCCGCAAGGACCGTTGGGGCGAGTATCCGCTGATTCAACGCTCCGTCGGCACCTTCCCGCCGGAGCCGATCCGCTACATCGGAGCGCACGTCGTGCGCGCGGCGGTGGCGGCGAAGGAGCGGGCGGAGATCGACGATCGGAAGCCGTCTTTCCTCGCGGTGCAGATCGCGAAGCTGGCGCCGGCCGGGCTTGAGGACAAGGAGTGATGGTGTCCACTCGGGTGGACGTAAATGTCCACTCCCGCCTTGAGCCTGGCGGCCTTTGCGCCGTAAGCTTTGGCTATGGACACCCCATTCTTCACCCATCCCAGCTGGCGCGAGTTCCTGCGCGACCGCTACCAGACGCTGAAGGCGACGAAGCCGAAGTTCTCGGCGCGTTGGCTCGCTCGCAAGAGCGGCCTGCGCTCGCCCTCTTATTTTCAGCTGGTGATCGAGGGCGAGCGTCAGCCTTCGGCCGAGGCGCTGGCGAAGTTCGCGCTCGGCCTCGGTCTCAGTAAGTACGAGACCGAGTGCCTGGTGACCGCGGGAACGTTGGAAGCGGAGACCGACCCCGCGACGCGGCGGCGGCTCGCCGACAAGCTCGCGCGGCTCGCGGCCCGGCCGGCGGCGGCGCCGGAGATGGCGGCGCGGCACGTGGCGATCCTCGCGGAGCCGCTCAATCTCAAGCTCTACCTGTTGGCGCAGCACACGGGATTCAAGCTGGAGCCGCGGTGGCTGCTCGCGCGATTGCCGGAGCGCGCCGCGACGGATCTGGAGAAGCGGCTGGCGCTGCTCCTGGATTCGGGACTATGGCTGCGCACGAAAAGAGGTGTGCAAACGCTGGCGCCCACGATCAGGACCGGCGACGCGTTGGCCGCGCGCGATCTCGAGCGCACGCACGAGAACCTGCTGGCCGCGGCGAGCCGTGCGGTGACGACCCAAGCGGCCGGGCGCCGCATCGTGGGCGGCCGCACCTTCCTCTTCGATCCGCGCCGCATGGCGGAGGTCGAGGCGAGAATCGAAGCCTTCAAGCAAGAGCTGGAGGCCGAGTTCGAGACGCTTGCCTCCGACCGCGTCTACCAATTGCACCTGTCGTTCTTCGAGCTGGAGCCGCACGCATGATTTCTGCACTGCTCGTTCTCGTAGCGCTCTTTACGCCTAAAGGTGTCGATCAAGGGAACCCGAAGCGTTCGTTCTACAACATGAGCCACGGCTATCGACTCATGGTGCGAGACGGCGACCTTCGTCCTGAGTTGATCCCAGGTAGTGCTAGCGTCAGGGTCGACGTCGTCATCACGTATCGCGCCGAAGGTCACTTCCAAATCGCAACGCAAACGCCCACCTTGGGCGAAGGCGAGTCGGTCTGCGCCGAGCGCGCGATCGCCGGCAGCGCCGCCCGGGCGTACTGGGTCGGACGCGATTGCCTTCACCTCTATTTCATCAGCAAATGGGAAGCCCTCAGAGTCGCGGTCGCGCCGCTGAGCTTTCCCCAGCTTAAGGAGTCGGCCCCATGATTCGCAGTCTTTTTGTGCTCGCTATGGCTTTGGGTAGCAGCGTCGGTATCGCCGCGACTTGCGAGGAGGCGCAGTCTCGGATGAAAGAAAAGGGGGTCGTCGTCGACCTGCGGCTGCGCGCGGTCGATCTGTTCGACACGTCCAATGTGTTTGAGAAGGAAATCAAGCTGCAACTCTTGCCGGAGGTCGTCGCCAAGCCGTGTCAGTACTTCGGGAGCGTTTTCGGTTTCCTCCTCGGACGGGACGTCACGATCAAGACGGCGACCCGGTCGTATGCCGGCATCATGGACATGGAGTCGCCTTTCCAGACGAGTTCCGGCGACGGCGATGGACAGTTCGATGGTGACCTGCACTTCGGCGCGCACCACGCGATCGTCGCGGCCTTGCTCGCGGAGCTCGGCTTCGAGACCTTCGAGGGAGAGAGCGGCGCCACGTATCAGCCGCTGTTTGCCCCGGGCACGAGCGAGCTGCCGTCGCGACAGCTCGCGTGGGATTTGCTCGGGGTCGCCGGGTTGCAGGGCAAGCTCTACCAAATCACAGTGAAGCAGGTCGACGTGAAGCTAGCGGACTGAGCCGAAGAATCGGCTGCGGCTTCATCGATTGCCAAATCCGACTTATTTAGCAGTTTCCGCTGGTTGACCGAAAGGGAGAGGGCATGAGCTCACCCTCTCCCATCACGACGACCACCACCCCCGCGGCACGGCGCCCTTGGGTGCGCTTCTCGCTCGCGTTAACGGTTGCCGTCTTAGCCGCGCTCGCGGCCCTATGGACGGGCAAAGACTACTGGATCGGCGACGGTCGCATCGCACGCTCCGCAGATCTGCAGTTCGTCGATCTCACTTATGCGCCGTGGCACGCTCGCATCGGTCCCTCGGATCTATGCCCCGATTACTCATGCCTCACGCAACGCGCCGCTGAGCCTCGGAAGTTCGGGTCGAGCCTATCGTGGCCCGCGGCCTTGCCAATGCTCGCGGACCTCGGTGATGCCGGTCTCTTGTTCCTGAGCCGAACGATGACGCTTCCGGAGGGCCTGCGGCCGGAGCCTCAGATAGACCTCGGCTTCGACGCGCTCGAAGTGCGCGCCGACGCCTGGGAATTCTTCGTCAACGGCGAGCTCGTCGAATCAGGCGAGGGCATGCGGCGGGCGCCGCTCCGCATTCCGGCGCGGCTCATCGACGGTCCCGAGCTCACGCTCGCCTTCAAAATCCACGGCACCCACAGCTTTTCCCCAGGTTTCGCCGGCCACGCGCAGCCCTTCGTCAGCCGCTGGGAGCAAGTCGACACGATCCGCAACCGCTACCGCGACTCGGACAACATGGTCATCGTCACGCTCGTGATCGCCTACCTTGCGCTCGCGCTGCTGCTCGCTGCGGGCAGCTTTTTTACCCCGTTCCATCAGGACATCCTGGCGCTCGCGGGCGCGGCCTTGATCGAGGGGGTGCGGCTCCAGGTCGTGAACGGCGGCTTTGGCTCCGAGCTCTCGGGAAGTATCTGGGGATGGACCCTTAGCGCGGGAATGACGCTCCTGCAGGCGTGTTTGATGGCGCAGTTCTTCTGCTACACCTTACGCCTGCCGCAACGCGTCACGCGCGGGGTGACCGTCGTGAGCGTCGTCGCGCTGCTGACCTTCGCGACGACCCTTCTCCTGCGCGGACCGTCGGCCGGCGTCGTGACGTTCATGATTCCGGCGATGCGCGGAGTCTTGATGGCGCTGATGGCTGCGGGCGCTGCCCTTGCCTTCCGGACGGCGCTGACGCTGCACGTCGCAAAGCTGCCGCGCTTCCGCCGCAACGTCTGCCTTTCCACCGCGCTTCTCGCCTCGGTCGGGGTCGTCGGCATCGGCACGACGTTCTTGCCGGGACTCACGGCGCTGCAAGGGACGCGGGTCGTGACCTTCGCCATGCTCTATTGGAAGCTGGTCTTTCTCTTCGGGTCCGCGATTAGTCTGGCCCTGGAATGGGCGCGGGCGATCGCCGACCGCCAGAAGATCCTGAGCCGCTTCGGCCTGGTCGTCGACCGGCGCATCCTGCGTGAGGTGATCCTGCGCCGCGATCTGCCGGCCTTGCGCCATGAGCACACGGTCGTCCTCGCGGCCGACATGCGCAACTTCACCGCTCACTGCGAGACCTACGAGCCAGCAGCGCTGCTTTACGCCTTGAACCAGTACCTCGACGTCATCACGACCGCGGTCCACCGCCACGGCGGCGCGATCGACAAATTCATGGGCGACGGCGTGCTGGCGCTGTGGGGCATCCCTTCGGCCGGTCCGAACGACGAGCTCGCCGCCGTCCGTGCGGCGCTCGCGATCCGCGAGGGCCTGGCGCGCTTGAACGTGACGCGCGCGGCTCGCGGCGACTTTCCCATCGAGGCCGGTATCGGCATCCATGCCGGTCGCGTCATTTTCGGTCCGATCGGCAACGCCGAGCGCGTCGACTTTACCGTGATCGGCCCGGCCGTGAACATCGCCGCGCGCCTCGAGTCGCTGACGAAGAAGCTCGGCGTCGACATCCTGATCTCCCCTGCCGTGATGGAGCGCGCAGGGAGCGAGATCGAGGGCGTCTTGTGCGGGCGCGAGACCTTGCGGGGGTCGGCGGCGGAGATGGCGATCTATAAAGTCGCGGCGTGAGGTGTCGGCCGGCCGGCAGTCGCTAAGGCTCCACCGGGTAAATCTGCACGTTGAAGTGCACCAGCATGTCGCCCTTGTCGCTTTCGAGGCGCGACTGCTCTTCGCGAAGGCGCGCCTTGATCTCAGGAAGGATGCGGAGAAGATCCGAGCGTCGGACGCTGATGATGCTCGCCTGATAGTTGGCGACGTCCCGAGCGTTGACCCAGCGCTCCAGAGTCCGGCGCGCATCGTCGAGCGACATGTGGAGGTAGTCGCGCAGCGAAAAGCCGGTGCCGTCGTTGCGGAAGATCACGTGCTCGAAGTGGGCGGCGAAGGACTTGCCTTCGATGCTCACGAGGCCTTCGTCCACAAGGAGCGCCAGGCTGCGGTCGACGTCCTGGCAGTTGGCCTTGCCGAAGAAGTCGACGAGCTGATCGCGGGTCGGTCGGTCGCCGAAGAGGGAGAAGGCGGCGAAGACCTTGAATGCGAGGAACATCTCGCCAAGGCGCGCCGGGGCCTCGGGCTCGGCGGCGCTTAGGACGCGGCGCAAGAGCTGCATCCTCGGGTCGTCCGTCGCCTGCGCGTGCAGGAGGGCGAAGAACTCGATCTCTGGACCCTTGAGCCCGAGCGCTTCGCCGAGCTTGCCGACCTTGGCGCCGTCGAGCGTGCGCTTGCCGGCGAGGATCTCGGAAAGGTGGCCTCGCGACTTCAGGCCGATGCGGGTGCATAGCGAGGCTAGGGAAACGGTCTTGCGCGCCGCCTTCGCGAGGTCGAAGAGCGCTTTCGCCGCCTCGGCGAAACCCGAGGCCGCCAGGAGCGCGCGCCGCCGATCCGCGGCGGGATTCGGGCGCGCGCTCACGGGCTCAGTTCTCGACGCCGATGATCTTGACGATTTGCGGGGCGGACGCGGCGGCAGCGACGCCGTATTGGGCGATCTCGACCTGACAGGCCCACGCTTCTTTCGCGTTCCGAGCGATGCCCAGACGCTGACGAAGCTGATGGGCGCAGGTGACGTTGCTGCCGATGATGACGTCGACGATGCGGCCGTCTTCGGTGCTCCAGCGCTCGGCTGCGTTGGTCTGCGCTAGGTGCTCGTAGAGATCGGCGGCAGCGTCGCCCTGGAAGCGGACGGAAACGTCGCTGCCGTTGTGCTCGGTCGTGACGACGCCGCGGCGGAAGAGCGGGCCGGCGGCCGCGGCACCCGCGAGGATGGCGAGGGAGGCGGCGACCACGATGAATTTATTTTGTCTTTTCATGCGACTATCTCCGCGAGAAGGTGCGGCCAAGTATCATGCGGCCGCACTCTGTTGCAACTTTATTGCGCTGAACGCAGGAGATCCTGCAGGGTTGCGTAGTCCAGATTGCCGTAGCGGTCGCCCGCAACCGGCTGACGCGTGATGCGCCAGGCGAAGTCTGGGTGGCTGCCTTCCCATTCGCCACCGATGACGCGGCGATCGGCGTCGAGCTCTAGCGAGTAGGAGAGGTCGATCGTTCGGCTCGCGGTCTGAGTCGCACTCGTCGAAGGGGTCGTCTCGGTCGCGAAGTGAAGGCGCATGGACACGTCGACGAGGTAGGCTGTGCCCGGAGCGCGGAAGCGCGCGCGGCCGATGTCGCCTAGACGGCGGAAGGGGCGGAAGTTACCGTAACTGAACGCGTAGCCGTAGACCGGGTGATTCCAGATCTGCTCGCCGTCGTCGAGCTCGACGACGAAGGGCGAGCGGACGGTCGCCAGCTGGTGCGCGACGGCGAGATGGAAGCTGCCGGGGTTGGCGTCGCGGCAGGCGACGTCGCCCGACCGACCCGTGCCGTCGCGTTCACAGCGCGTGCCGAGGAACTGCGTGTTCCCGGCGTAGTGATAGTCGGCATAGAAGCGGGACATCAGTGCGTGGATGTCGCTCGGCTGGAAGGTCACGTTACGGCCGTCGGACAAGCGACGCGAGACGGCACGGAACGCTTGCGGCTCCATGTAGGACGCGGGTGCCCAACCGTGGCAGATGCCGTGCCAATCGGGAACTTCGCCGTTGCGGACGCTACCGAGCATCGACTGGCGCTCGGCGCGCGTCACCGGCAGGTCGGTGCGCCCACTGAGGAGGTCGTACTTCTCGGCGGGCGAGAGGCGGCTCAGCGTGCCTTCGTCCCAACCCGCGAGCTGATTCGCAGAAGGGAGATCATAAAGGTATTGGCGGTAGCTGCCGCCGGGCGCGGTCGTCTGCCAGCGGAACGATACGCCGCCGTAGCGCGTGGCCCAGTAGTCATCGCTCCAGGGGAGCGTCGTAGCAGTCCCGGCAGTCGGCAGCGAGTCATACGCAACGTTAGCGTTGGCGCCGAGGCGCGACGGGGCGTTGCGCTCGTTCCAGGCTTCCTTGGTTTGGGAGTCTTGCGTATGGGACGCGCCGCCGCAGGCGCTGAGGGCGAGGGCGATGATGGGGAGGATGAAGCGTTGCATGTGAGCCGATCTCCAAGTTGTTGGCGAACGGAGGTGTAACGCTGAGGCGATCCGGAGAGAAGGCGAGACGGGCAATCGGCGAGGGATGTGTTCTCAGGGGCAGAGGGTTTGCGAACACTTTGAGGCCGCAGGGCGCGTCGCGCATGGTTTTCGCGCCTTCCGCGGCGGTAAGTAAGGGCGGCGAACGAAACCCTCCCTTTTGCACACTCAGGAGAGATAAAAATGAAAGTATCCATGATCTTGTTGGTCGCGAGCCTCGGCATCTTCGGTCTGCAGTCCTATGCGGCAGGCGGCCAAGGTGATGGCGGCCAAGGTGATGGCGGCCAAGACGGTGGCCAAGACGGTGGCCAAGACGGTGGCCAAGACGGCGGTCAGGGTGACGGCGGCCAAGACGGCGGTCAGGGTGACGGCGGCCAAGACGGCGGCCAGGGTGACGGCGGTCAGGACGGCGGCCAGGGTGACGGCGGCCAAGACGGCGGCCAAGGCGATCGCGGCACCGTCTGCACGATCACGCTGAAGCACGACCGTTTCGCCGCCGAAGCCGGTGGCCGCCTCCGCGCCCATCGCCAAGTCGTGCAAGCCTGCATGAGCGCCGGCCATTCCCGCCGCGACTGCCGCCAGGCCGTCAGCTGTTCCTGAGCGACCGGGCGAAAGCCCCCGTTCCGATGGCGATCGAGGAGAGCCTCGATCGCTTTTTTATGAACGGCACTACAGGTCCGCGAACGTTTTCGCGTAAGGTCGCGTCGCCGGTCGATGTCAGTGAATGTCAGTTGAACCGGTCGATGGGCCGCGCTAGTCTCGGTCCAGCATCGTCTGTTCTCCAATTTTCGATAGTGAAAACGCTGTGTTGGACCTCGCGCACTACGCGTACCACAATGGCGAGCCGGCGGCCGCGACGCGCACCCTGGACGAAAGTCCTCCGAGCGTCGAAGCCGCGGTGCTTCGCATCAAGTGCTTGTGCGAGCTCGACCGTGCCGATGAGGCTCGTGCCGCGGCGCAGGCGGCGCTGCGGGATTTTCCGGCGAATGCGCTGCTGCAGTATCACCTGGGCGTGACGCAGTACCTCGCCGGCGGTGACGGCGCGGCGATCGAGGCTGCGTTTCATGCGGCACACGCGACGAGCGCGCCGGTCGGGCACATGGGCATGGCGTTCCTCGCGTACACACGCGGAGCGACCGACGTCGCGCTCGCGGAGCTGGAAAAGGCGAAGGGCGTCGACGCCGAGCTCGAGCACGTGCGCCTCCTCATGATGTTTCAGGTCGCGCTCGACGCCGGGCAATTTCCCGTCGCGGAGCAACGCTTGGAGGATGCGGATCTGGTCCTGCGCGACACGCCGAGCCTCTTGCGTTCCCTTTGGGGTCAGCTTTGTTGGGTGCGGCTCCTGCATGCGACGCGCATGCCCGAGCTCGCCGTTCCGGCTTTGCGCCGGTTGAAGGCGCAACTGTCGGCGGAGCGGACGCCGCGGCTTTTCCGCAACGTCAGCGATCTCGAGCCGCGTCTCACGGCGGCCGAAGGCGCATACGAGATGCGGATGCCGGGCGGAAACAGCGTCCGGCGGAGCTTCCTGCCGGAGGACGTCTTGCGCCGGCCGACCTTGAGCTGCCTCTTCCACTTCCTCGAAGCGCGCGGTGACCTTGGCGCGAGCAAAGAAGAGATCGTCCGTCATGTTTGGGACACGGCCTACAACCCAATCACGCACGACGATCGCCTGTACAAATCGATCGGACGCCTGCGGAAGTTGCTCGACACGGCCGACGTGCGAGCGCACACCCTGTTTCTCCGCGGCAACAACTACGTCCTAAGGATTGCCCAATGAAGTGTCTCGCCAAAACTCTGCTCGGCGCGCTGGTGGCCGCGATTTTCACGGTGCCGGCGGCGGAAGCCGAAGGCGGCCAGGATTTCCCCTTCTTCATCTGCTCGACGCAGGAAGAGACGCCGCGCGACTTCATCCTCGGCAAATCCGTGCGCTCGCGCACCGGCTATGCGGTGTGGCTGAAAGGCGACGACGGCGCGTGGGGCATGTTCCCGATCGACGTCGTGGAGAAGGACGCCAGCTACCACGCGAAGGGCAAGATCGGCGCCGATTCGCTGTGGCTCGAAGCTCGCATTCCTTCCGATTGCATCGGGCACTGCGGCTCGCGCGTGACGCTGGAAGACAAGGATCTCTGCGATGACCGCGCGCTCAATCCTACGGAAGAACGCGAAGCGGTCGATGAGATCAACGCGAGCTGCCGGAAGCTCGACCGCTGAGAAGCCGGCCGGGAAGTCAGTCGTTGTCCGTTGAATCTTCACGAACCCCGCGCCACAGTGCATGTGCGCCTTAGGTTTTCGGTCTCGGCCGAAAGCTGCGAGGGGCCTGGCGACCGGGGGGAAGCCGGGTCTCTTGTAGGGCACTGGACCTACCCCAAGTCTTCCCGGTGCCGGTCAACCTTCCTGCTCTTTGGACCGGATCCCCCGCACTGCCGCCATTTCCAGCCGTTCGATGGAGCTTGGTTTTTGCTCCCCCGCTGCGAGAGATCGTGGCGGGGCCTGCCTTTTTGGGCTGGACGCCCGCCTTCGCGGCCAGTAAGCCCTAGGGCTATGGAAAACTCGATGCCCTCGGAAATTCAGCTGTTCTCGCGCTGGGCGCATTCGACCCTCGGCCGCGTGTATCGCACCCTGCACCCGCTGCATCACCGGAACCACAAGGTCGCGCGGAAGATGCTCGACGACGATCCGCGGGCTATGGTCGCCAAGCGGCATCTGCGGGGCCGTGGCATCGAGATCGGCGCCTTGCACCGACCGCTGACGGTGCCCTGGCACGCGCGGGTGATGTACGTCGACCGCATGTCGCTCGCCGAGCTCCACGAAGCTTACCCGGAGCTGAAAGGCCAGAAGATCACCGTCGACGTCGCCGACGACGGCGAGGGCCTGCACAAGTTCGCGAAGGACAGCCAGGATTTCATCATCGCCAACCATTTCCTCGAGCACGCGCAGGATCCGGTCGGCACGATCAAGCGGCATCTCGAGGTGGTGCGCAAGGGCGGCTGCCTGTTCATGGCGGTCCCCGACAAGGATTTCACCTTCGACAAGAACCGGCCGCTGACGACGCTCGACCATTTGGAGCGCGATTTCCGCGAGGGGCCGAAGTGGTCCTACGACGACCACGTCGAGGAATACGTGAAGATCGTCGAGCTCGGGCAGCCGGGCAACGGCCATGAAGAGCGCGTGCAGGTCGTGAAAGAGACGCAGATGAGCATCCACTTCCACGTTTGGGACAAGGACTCGCTCGCGAAGTTCATGGAGGCCTTGCCCACCCGCTTCGGGCTCCCGGTGCGCGTGCGCGAATACGTGCCGAATCCGCCGCTCGGCGAGAACATCGTCGTGCTCGAGCGGACCTAGAGCGCGGTTCTTTGACGACCTAAGGGAGAGCTCGTGAAAGGGAAGAAAGCCTTCGAGGCTCTGAAAGCGCATGCGCTGACGTATCCGGGGACCTTCGTCGATCACCCGTGGGGCGAGACGGTGGTCAAGGTCGCGAAGAAGGTCTTCATCTTCATGGGCGTAGACACGGCGTCCGTCGGGCTGAGCGTGAAGTTGCCGCAGTCGAAGTATGAGGCGCTCGATCTGCCGTTCTGCAAGCCGACCGGCTACGGGCTCGGTAAGGCGGGTTGGATCTCGGCGAGCTTCGAGGCGAGGAATGACGTGCCGGTCGAGATGCTGAAAGCCTGGATCGACGAGAGTTACCGCGCGATCGCGCCGAAGACCCTGGTGAAGGCCTTGGATTCTGGGGAGCCGAAGAAGAAGACGGTAAAAAAAACCGTGAAGAAGGTCGCAAAAAAGACGGCGAAGAAGGTCGCGAAGGCGCTTCCGAAGAAGAAAAAAGCGACGAGATAGCCGCTTTTCTCGCTCCGAGGCGCGCCTCGAGGCGCATGCGGAAGAGAGTCAGTAGAACGCCGCGATCCCGCCCTCGAACGGCCGGTAGGCCCGGAGCGAGGCCGCCGCGGCAAACGCGGCGCGAGCTTCCGCCTCGGCACCGCGAAGTCGCGCCTCGACGCCCGCGTAGAACTGAAGCGCGGCGGTGGTCTCGTGCCGCTGCTGCGCGTTCGCGATCGTCGCTAGCTGCGCCGTCAGCTCTTGCAGGCTCGCGCGCCCCGCGAGAAGGCGGCCGAAGCGCTGGGTCCACTCAGGATTCGTCGAGCCGGGAGCGATAGGAAAGCTCGCGTCGAGTCCTTGGGACGCGCGGGCGATGCCGATCCAAAGGTCGATGAAGTCGAGCATGTTGCTTTCGAGACGGCGTTGGACGGCGGCGGAGCGGGCGATGCCGAGGTGTGCTTCGGCCGCGGCCCACTGAGCCCTCGTGCCCAAGACGATCGCGCGGTAGATCAAGGCCATCGGCTCAGCGGCGTCAGTGACCAGCGCTTGCGCGAGGTCGCGCTCGGCGGCGGCGAGTGTCGAGGCACTGCACGAGATGAAAAAGCGGCTGACCGAGGTGCTCGCTGGCGGCGACAAGGTCGCCGTAGCCACCGCGGCAGAGGCGGAGGCCTTGCTTCAGCGCGCCATCGGCATTTTGGTGGTCGGAATCATCGAGGGACGGTCGGTGCGGGAAAAAATCCTCGCCATGGCTTGAGGCTGCCCCCTCCTGCTCCTTCTGCTAGAGTGAAACCTTATGAACGTCGCCGAGTACAAAGCACGTCGGGCAGCATTGGTCGGGCCTTTGCACCGAGAGACCTGTCCTCAGTGCAGAAAGGCCTTGCCGACGTGCTACTGCCACGCCCTGCGACCGTTCGTCGCGCCGGCGTCTTTCGTGATCCTCCAGCACTACGACGAGGCGCGGAACGCGATCGCGACCGCGCGCATGGCGCACCTGTCCATACAAAATTCGGAGCTCATCGTCGGTCGGAGCTTCGCCGGCAATGCCCGCGTCGACGCCCTGATCGCGGCGCCCGCGCGGCGCAACGTCATTCTTTATCCGAGTCGCGATGCGATGCCGATCGAAGGCCTGCTCGAGGCCGGCGCGTGCGATCCGCGACCGCTGACGTTCTGGGTCCTTGACGCGAAGTGGGCGCAGGTGCCGAAGATGCTGCGGCTCAGCCCGAACGTGCGCGCGATTCCGATGGTGCGCTTCACGCCGGACCGCGCCTCCTTCTTCCAGATCCGAAAGCAGCCGCATCCGGCCTATCTGTCGACGATCGAGTCGATTTTCCTCGTCATCGATCGACTGCGGCGTGCCGAGGCCTCGCCTTCGACGGCGCATCACGCTTTGATCGACGTTTTCCGGTATCTGGTGGAGCAGCAGCTCGGCTTCGTGAACGTCGACCGCGACATGCGGCACCGGGCGGCGAAAGAGCTTCGTCGCTCGCGGCAGCTGCAGAAGACCCAGCAGTCCTGTGGGTGAGGGCCGCTGCTCCGAGTGCTCGTTGCCGTCGCGTCTATGTCTCTGCAGCTCGATGCCGCGCATCGAAACGCGGATTCAGCTCGTCCTTCTGATACTGCAACGTGAGCTACGCAAAAAGACGAACACCGGCGGGCTGGCCGCGCGTTGTCTGATAGGCTCCGAGATGCATGTCGTCGGCGTCAAAGGCGCTCCAGTGGATTTCGGCGCCGTGGTCGCGCCGGCGGCGACGCATCTCCTCCTGTTTCCCGCCGAGCATGCTCAGCCGCTCGACGGGCCATTTTGCGCTTCCCTGCGCGGTCCAGTGCGCCTCATCGTTCCCGACGGCAACTGGAAGCAGGCGGAGCGCTTGCGACGGGAGCTGCCAACCGGCGCGGCGAAGATCGACGTGTGCCTGGCGAAGTCTCCGGCGAGTCGTTACGGCTTGCGACGCCGGTCGGCGGCGCACCCCGAGGGATTGGCGACCTTGGAGGCGATCGCCTACGCGTTGGAAGCGCTCGACGGCCCCCTCGTCAGCGCGCCGCTCCTGAAGATCTTCAGCCTGTTCGTCGCGAGAACGCGAGAGCATCGCGGGATTCAGCGGCAGCCTGGATCCTGCGCCTAGACGGCGACGCCCGCAGGTCAACCGCGATTGACGTTGATTTTCCTGACGAAATCTAGGGAGCGTCCAGAGCCCGGGCCGCCGCCTCGGCCGCTCCGCCCCGAGCTTCTCGGACTCTCTCGCATGGTCCAGGAATCGGTGACAAACTGGGCCGCATGCAAACCTACGATTACCTCGTCATCGGCGGCGGCAGCGGCGGCATCGCCTCGGCGCGAAGGGCAGCGGCCCACGGCGCCAAGGTCGCGCTCGTCGAAAGCGATACGGCTCTCGGCGGCACCTGCGTCAACGTCGGCTGTGTGCCGAAGAAAGTCATGTGGAACGCGGCGAGCCTCGCCGAGATGCTGCACGACGCGAAGGACTATGGCTTCGCGCTCGAAAAGATGCCGGCCCACGATTTCCTTGCATTGAAGGCGGCACGCGACGCATACGTGCAGCGCTTGAACGGGATTTACGCCCGCATGCTCGAAACCTCGAAGGTCGAGCGGATTCTCGGCCGGGCCCGGTTTTTGGACGCGCGGACCGTGGCGGTCGGCGACCGGCGGCTCACCGCGAAGGCGATTTTGATCGCGACCGGCGGCCGTCCGACGCGCCCGCAGCTGCCGGGAAACGAGCTCGGCATCGACTCGAACGGCTTTTTCGCGCTCGAGGCGCTCCCAGCCAGCATTGTGGTGGTCGGCGGCGGCTACATCGGCGTCGAGCTCGCCGGCGTGCTGACGGCGCTGGGCTCGAAGGTCACGATCCTGACGCGCGCCGCCGGCGTTTTGCGCGAGTTCGACGAGCTGATGTCTGTGACGCTCACCGAGGAGATGGCGAAGACCGGCGTGACGTTCATGCCCCACACCGAGGTCGCTAAGGTCGAGCGCCGCGGCACGTCGCTGCGCGTCACGACGCAGAATCACGCGGCGCTCGAAGTCGAAGCGCTCCTTTGGGCGACCGGCCGCAAGCCGAACACGGAAGGCCTCGGGCTCGAGCACGCGGGCGTGCGCGTCGACGCGAAGACGGGCGGGGTCGTCGTCGACGATTGGCAAAACACCGAGGTGCCCGGCATCCACGCGGTCGGGGACGTGCTCGCGCGCCTCGACCTCACGCCGGTGGCGATCGCCGCCGGGCGCCGCCTCGCCGACCGGCTTTTTGGCGGGAAAACCGCGGCGAAGCTCGATTACACGAACGTGCCGACGGTGGTGTTCAGTCATCCGCCCATCGGCACCATCGGGCTGACGGAGCGGCAGGCACGAGAGCGATTCGGCGATGCCGCGGTGAAGGTCTACACCACGCGCTTCACCAACATGTACCACGCCTTCACGGCGCGAAAGACGCCGACGGTGATGAAGCTCGTCACGCACGGCGCGGAAGAGCGGCTCGTCGGCGCGCACTTGCTCGGGATCGGCGCGGACGAGATGCTGCAGGGACTCGCGATCGCCATCAAGATGGGCGCGACGAAGGCTGACCTCGACGCGACGGTCGCGATCCATCCGACGGCGTCGGAAGAGCTCGTCCTGATGTCCTAAAGGCCTATGTGCCGCGCCGCAGCCCACTTGCCGCCCGCAGTCTGGACCTCCAGGCTCACCCGAAAGTCGAGCTCGCTCGCATCCTGCTCCAGCTCGAGCGTGTAATTCAGGCGGGGCTCGTCGACACGCGGCTTGCCGGTGTGGCCTTTCGACACTGGGCGCCAGTCTTCCGTACCTTTGAGCCGCGCCTCGAGCCAAAACCGCGCCGGCCGGTTGGTGACGATCTGCGCGCGGATCTTCACCACCTTGCCTTTGGGCTTCGAGGCGAGCTGGGCCTGGTAGACCTCCACCTCGGGGAGCTTCGCGGGAGGCTGCGCCTTTTTCAGCACTTTCACCGGGGTCTTCCAGCCGGCGTCGAACCCTTGGCGCAAGGCCAGGGCGCGGATGCCGGCGAAATCGTCGTCGCCGAGGAAGAGCGGCTGGCGCGGGCCGTTCGGCCCCATCACCGCCGAGCCACGGCCGTCGGCATCTAGGGTTGTCGCATGCTTCGGGTCGCAGCGCTGGTTCGAAGAGTAAAGATCGCACAAACCCCACACATGTCCGAACTCATGAATGAGGACCATGAGCCGTACGACTTTGTCGTCGAGGGAGTAGACCACCGCATCGCGCGCTTCGAGACGGGCCAAAATTTCGTCAGCCGTCGGCTCCGCCTTCATCTTGAACGCCTCACGGGCCGAGATCCAGGCGAGCTTCGGGTTCTCCTTCAGTGGCGCCTTGGCGAAGTCGCGCAGGTACAGGTACCGGCCGTTCGCTTTTTGCTCGACGGTCTTCGAGTTGGCGGTCGTCGTCGTGGTCGTCGTCTGCTTGAAGCCCGTCTCGCCCAAGGCCTGCTCGCGTAGCGCCCGAAAGGCGAAGAGGAGATCGCCGCCCTTGTCGCAGCCGCGCCGAAACTCCACCCGCAGCTCGCGGCCGACCGCGCGCGCCCAAACTCGAGCCGCTGCCTCGACTTCTGCTTCTAATCCGGGCACTTCTACCGCCGACGCCGGCAGGCAAACCTCGTATGTCGAGGCTTTGTCCCGATTGATCAGGAAGATCGGCTCGCGCGGACGCAGCATCGATTGCGGCGCCAGGTGACCCCACGCGACCGCGACCAGGCTCGATATCAGGGAACGGCTCACCCGTGTATTGTAGCAAGGAATTTTCCCCGACCTGAAAGGAGTTCCCGTGGAGCTGAAGATCAACGGCAAAGCGATGCCCGTCGACGTGGATCCCGAGACGCCGCTCCTTTGGGTCGTGCGCGACGAGCTCGGCCTGACCGGCACGAAGTACGGCTGCGGCAAAGCATTGTGCGGCGCTTGCACCGTGCACGTCGACGGCCAGCCCGTCCGCTCGTGCTCGTTCCCCGTCTCGGCGGCGGCGGGCAAGGCGATCACCACAATCGAAGGCATGAATGACCAGACGACGATCGCGGTCCAGAAAGCCTGGGTCGAGAACGCCGTGCCGCAGTGCGGGTACTGCCAATCGGGCCAGGTCATGTCGGCCGTGGCGCTCCTGCGCGAGAAGAAAAAGCCCACCGACGCGGAGATCGACGCGGCGATGAGCGGCAACCTCTGCCGCTGCGGCACTTACCAGCGCATTCGAACGGCCATCAAACAAGCCTCCAAATCGCTCGCCTGAGGTGACCATGGAAAAGACGCTAGATCTCGAGCTTTCCCGGCGTCAGCTGCTGAAGACCACGGCGATCGCCGCGGGTGGCCTCGTCCTCGCATACTACGTTCCGTTCGGCATGCAGCGCGCCTTCGCGCAGGGCGGCGCCGCGCCGCAGTCTTATCCGCCGAACGCCTTCGTCCGCATCGCGCCGGACGATTCGATCACGATCGTCATCAACAAGCTGGAGATGGGCCAAGGCGTGAACACGTCGATGGCACAGTTGATCGCCGACGAGCTGGAATGCGACTGGACGAAGATCAGCTCGGTCTCCGCCGAGGTGAACCCGGTTTACAACCACCCGTTCATGGGCATCCAGATGACCGGTGGCTCGACCGCGCTCGCGTCGTCCTGGGAGCAGCACCGCCGCATCGGCGCGACGATGCGTGAGATGCTGAAGTCCGCGGCTGCAGCGCGCTGGGGCGTGAAGCCCGAGTCGTGCAAAGCGGAGAAGGGCGCCATCGTCCACAAGACGAAGGGCAAGCTTCGCTACGGCGAGCTCGTCGACGAGGCGAACCAGCTCCCCGTGCCGACCGACGTCAAGCTGAAGGCGCCGAAAGACTACAAATTCATCGGGAAATCGATGCCGCGCGTCGACGCTCCGGCGAAGTCGAACGGCACGGCGCAGTTCGCGATGGATGTCCGCCTTCCCGGCATGATGTACGCGATGGTCGCGCATCCGCCCGTCGCGGGCGCCAAGGCGACGGCCGTCGACGACAAGGCCGCGCGCGCGGTCCCCGGCGTGCTCGACGTCGTGAAGTTCGCGGACCGAGTCGCTGTCCTGGGCAAGAATACGCACGCCGCGCGCAAAGGCCGCGACGCGCTCGTAGTCACGTGGGACGTGGCCGAATCCGCCGTCTCGACCGCCAGCATCGAGGCCGATTTCAAGAAGCACGCCGAGGCGACCGACGCGCCGCTCGCCGAGGAGCGGGGCAAGGTCGACGAGAGCATGGCGAAGGCCACCGACAAGAGGTCGATGGACTACCTGCTGCCTTTCCTGGCGCATGCTTCGATGGAGCCCCTCAACGTCACGATCAACTTCGACGGCACCACCTGCGAGCTCTGGTCCGGACACCAGATGCCGGGCGTCGACCAAGGCGCTGCGGCGCAGGTGCTCGGCATTCCGCCGGCCTCCGTGAAGGTCAACACGACTTATGCCGGCGGAAGCTTCGGCCGCCGCGCCAGCAAGACCTGCGACTACGTCGTGATCGCGGCCCAGCTCGCCAAAGAAGTGAAAAAGCCCCTCAAAGTCGTGTGGAGCCGCGAAGACGACATGCGCGGCGGCTACTACCGGCCGATGGCTTTTCACCGCGTCACGCTCGGCTTCGACAAGAAGAAGCTGGTCGCATGGGATCATCACGTCGTTTGCCAGGGCATCATGAAGGGCACGCCCTTCGAGGCGATGATGGTGAAGAACGGCATCGAAGGCACCGCGGTCGAGGGCATCGCGGGCACGCATTACGACGTCGGTCCTTTCCGCTGCCGGCAGACTCTCGCCGACTCGCCGATGACCACCTTATGGTGGCGTTCGGTCGGGCACACGCACACCGCGTTCGTCATGGAGACCATGATGGACGAGCTCGCCGAGGCGACCGGCAAAGATCCTTTGACGATGCGTCGCGAGCTGGCGAAGAAGTCGCCGCGGCACGTCGCGGTCCTGGACCTCCTCGCCAAGATTTCCGGTTGGCCGAAGAAGAAGCCGGAAAAGGGCCGTGCGTTCGGCCTCGCCGTGCACGAATCCTTCAACACCGTGGTCGGCCAGGTCGTCGAGGTCTCGCTCGACGGCAAGACGCCGCGTGTGCACCGGGTCTGGGCCGCCGCGCATTGCGGTCAGGTGGTGAATCCCGAGGTGGCAAAATCTCAGGTCGAAAGCGCCATCGTCTTCGGCCTTTCGGCAGCGCTGTACCAGGAGATCAAGATCGAGAAGGGCGCGGTCGTCACGGGGAACTTCGATGATTTTCCGGTCCTGCGGATGAGCGAGATGCCGGTCGTCGAAATCGCATTCGTGCCGTCCACCGACGCCCCCACCGGCCTCGGCGAGCCGGGCGTGCCGCCGATCGCGCCGGCGGTGGCGAATGCGGTCTACAAGCTCACGAAGACTCGGGTGCGGACTTTGCCGTTTGCGCGCTCGATGGCGTGAGGGTGTCGCACAGCTCCATGGACATCGTCCAGATCCCCGTTCTCAGCGACAACTATGTCTATCTGTTGAGAGAACCGCGCCAGGGGCTGGTCGCCGTGGTCGACCCGGCCGAAGCCGAGCCGGTCCTCGCGGAGCTCGCGCGTCGCAGCTGGCGCTTGACCTACATCCTCAACACTCACCACCACGGTGACCACGTGGGCGGCAATCGTCGCCTCGTGAAGGAGACGGGCTGCAGGGTCGTCGGCCCGCGCGCCGATCAAGACCGCATCCCGCTGATCGACGAGACGCTCGGCGAGGGCGACACCTTCGCCTTCGGCGCGACCGAGGCGAAAATTTTCGACGTACCCGGGCACACGCGCGGCCACATCGCCTACTGGTTCGCCGCGGAGGCGGCGCTGTTCTCTGGCGACGTCCTGTTCGCGCTCGGCTGCGGTCGGCTCTTCGAAGGGACGCCGCAGCAAATGTGGACGAGCCTCGGGAAGCTGATGGCCTTACCGCCCGCGACGCAAATTTACGGCGCGCACGAATACACCGAGGCGAATCTTCGCTTTGCCTTGAGCGTCGACGGCGACAACGCGACGCTGCGCGAGCGCGGCGCGAAGATCCAGGCTTTGCGCGCGCGAGGCTTGCCGACCGTGCCCTCGTCGATCGGCGAGGAGCTCGCCACCAATCCGTTCCTTCGTGCCGGCAATGCCCAGCATTTTGGCGAATTGCGATCGCTGAAGGATGGGTTTCGATGAGCGTCCTAGTCGAGGTCCCGCCGCGGGCCAAGGCTCTCCTCGTGCTCGCACATGGTGCCGGTGCTGGCATGATGCATCCAGCGATGACGGCCTTGGCGCAAGCGCTGCAGGCCGAAGGTATCGGCACGTACCGTTATCAGTTCCCCTACATGAATGCAGGGAGGCAGAGGTTCTGACGGAGCTGGCCGCAGAGACGCGGCATTTCGTAGAGCGGACGTCTTCGTAGAAAATGAGGCGCGCCTCAGCGGGTGTCTTTTTCAGACCGCGAAATGGCTGCGCCGTCTCCTTTGCAATACACATGCCCTTCAGTGACGCTGAAGTTCTCCCGCAACTTTGAGCGAAATCATATTTCGCTGTCGATTCAGTGGGCTGTAGCATGAACGCAACCTAAGGAGACCCCATCCATGCGCACTCAATTTCTAGCTCTCGCCGGTGCCGTTTTCGGACTCTTCGCCACGCCGTCGATCGCTGCGCCGCAAGTGACGCAACAGATCTTGGGCGAGGAGGCGGTCGCCTCCGTTTGCCTCGTCAACCAGACGAGCTACGCCATCAACTTCGCCACCACCTGGGGCTTCGAAGGCGACGACGCGCAAGTTTGGCTGGCGCCGGCGCAAGAGGGCGTGTGGCGCCTCGTCCTCGACGAGCAGCGTGACGACGTCGCCTTCTCGGTCGCCTTCCCGCTCGATTCGACCGGCGATATCCTCGAGACGCTCACCGTGCAGCCGACCTGGGGCACTGAGCGTACGAACGACTGCGCCTCGCTCACGACCTACGAGATGGTCGAGACGCGTGGTGACGGCGACGACGTCGGCTTCGCGCTGGTTCTCCGTGCGGACGAGGGCGGCTCGGAGGCCGGCGCGAACTAAGCGCTAACCCCCATCCCTAGTCGCAGGGCGATGCGTCGTGCGCGATGAACGCTAGGCAGTCTTTCGAGTCTCAGCCTAGCGGATCGTGCGTACGACGCTCGCAGTGCTTGTGCCCAAGTGCCCGCTGTGCCTCGCGACCTTCGCGACGCCCGCGGGCATCGCGCTCGCAGTCGGCATCGCGGGCGGATTCGCTCATTCGCGCTTGAAGGTCAGGGCGCAGCTGCCAGGACCGAACGCGTCGGGAACGCCGCCGTCGTCGAGCGCGCATTCGAGGTGAAAGGCCCATAAGCCCTCGCCGACGACCGGCGTGATGAGCCCCATGCGCATCAGCGTCTCGTATTCGCTCGAGTTCGGCTGGAACTGCGGCTGGAATTCGAGCGTGCCGTCGCCGACGCGGGTGAGGCCGACGCGCACGTAATCGCCGCCGGTTGCGATCAATAGCTTGCAGCTCATCGGCGCCGTCGCCGGCGAGGGCCGGAGGCCGAAGTTGCAGCGGAAGCTCTCGTACCGGCCTTGGCGCGTGACCTCGAGCATCAGTAAGGCCCTCGGATCCGGGGAGCTCACCCTGAACGTGCGCGCGGCGCGCTCGGCCGATTCCACGGCCGAGACGACGGGATGCGGGGAAAAATGCCCGAGGGTCTCGTCCCAAGCGAAGGTCTCGGCGACGCGCCGGGACATGGTCGCGCCGCGTGCGGCTTGCGCCAGGGCAAAGCGAAGCGAAGTGCGGGCCTCGCTCAAGCGCGAGACGAGCCGCTCGCGCATCGCCTTCAGATCGTTGAAGTCGGCGTCGTCCTCCAGGGAGCGTTGCGCCACGTAGCGGCGGCGCAGGGAAGAAAGATCGGAGCGCCGCGTTTCAGCGGCCTCGGACTGCAAATTCAGGGATTTTTTCAGGACCTCCAGCTGCGCGACCAGCTCGGGATCGCCGGTGCCGGAGGCGAGCTCCTCGGCGACGCGGGCGATTTGGTCCCGGGTAGCGGCGGCGCTGCCTTCGGCCGAGGCGAGCGCGCGGGCTGCGCGCTCCAGCTGCTCGACGGTGACGACCTCGGCCCCCGGATCTGGCATGACGGCGGCGACGAGCTCGAAGAGGCGCGTGTCGACGCGCTCGAGGTTCACCCAAGTCTCGCGGATCAAGGTCTCGGCGCGCGGGAGATCGCCCTCGTAGTGGGCGGTGAGCTCGGCAAAAAAGAGCGGGGCCGAAGCGACGAGGACGACCTGCCGGCAAGTATCGTGGCTGAAGATCGTCGTGCCGTCGAGACAGCGCGCGAGGACCGCCTTGCCGCCGTGCACCCAGACGAGATGCGTCTGGCGCTCGATGTATCCGTTCGTGACGACGTCGGCCGCGGCGCTCGACGCAAAAACGCAGGCGAAAAGGGCGAAGATCGGTCGCATGGGCGCTCCTGGTTGAACGGGAGCATTAGAGCCGAAGGCGATAAAGCGTGAAACCGCTTTCGCGCGCGACAACCTGATTCTGCGCACAAAGCGGCGGCGGCGCCTCGCTCGGCAGGGCGAGGAACACCGGCGCCGCGCTCGCGGCGAGGATCTGCAACTCTTCGATATGCGAAGGACATTCGCTCCGCAGGCGGGCGAAGGCGGCAAGGCGGCGCCGGCAGCTTTCGGTGTCGTTCAGCTCGGGGCACTCTTGGAACATGAAAAAGCCGCGCCGGCCGGTGCGGGCCTCGACGCTATCGAGGCTCAGCGGGGGATAAACGAGGACGCTGCTTCGCGGCGTCCTGCGACGAATCGCCTCCATCAACTTTTCGTCCACGGAATAACGCGGTGACGAGTACGAGGCGAACTGCGTCGAGAGGTGCCGCTCTGTACGCCGCAGCGCGAAAACTTTGTCGCCGACCAGGAACGTCGTAAGGAAGCCCAGAATCGCCGCGCGGAAGGGGAGGCGACGCACGCGGCGCTCGATCACGGCAAGAGCGCCCATCCAGATGAGCGGCTTCATGCAGAAGTACGCTTCGGTGAGGCGCTCGCGGTTGTGATAGAAAATTTCGCCCACGGCGTTCAGCGCGAAGACCGGGGCGAATTTCGTCGCGGCCACGAGGCTCAGGGCGAGGAAGACGAGCCACGGTAGCCGCGTGCGCGCCAGGGCGGCCAGACCGACGACCGTCAGGACGTCGGTGAAGGCGATCGGTCCCAGGCGCGCGTCGGACGCCTCGAAGAACATGACCTTGTACAGCGTGAGCACGTGCCCGCGGATTTCGCGTGCGCTCATGACCACCGATTGCGCGTCTTTCGCGACCGACGCGGACGCATAACCGAGCGAATCGGTCAGATGGAGCTGGGCGAAAACCAGGAAAAGGCCCGTCGCGACGGCGAGGAAAAACGGTATCGAGGCGCGTCGCTGCAGGAGGAAGGCGCCTCCCGCGACGATCGCGAGCACCGCTGCCGACGTCGGATGCAGGGCGAAGGCGACGGGAACCGCGAACGCCAGGATCAGCGGCAACGGGAGGGCCGCGATCGACCAAACCAGCGGCAAGATCAACAGATAGCCCACGGCGCGCGAAAAGCCGCCGGAATCGAGCGCCCACACCGGAAAGCGCGGATCGGTGGCGACGAGCGCCGCGACCAGGACGACGGTGGCACGACGCGGCTCGTCGCGAAAAGCGGCGAGGAGCATCGGCGCGAGGAGGCCCGGCACGAGCGCGGTAAACGCCTTCAACGCGGAGGCGACGGAGACGACCCCGAGCGCGTGCGTCCATGGCCAGAGGAAGGCGGCCGCGATCGCGTGCGTGCCGCAGGGGTAGTGTCGAAGGGTTTCGCCGCCGTTCGGCCAGATCGCGGCGAATGCCGGCGGCGTCTTCACCAGGAAGACGTGGCCAGAGTCGAGAAAGCGCAGGATGAAAGCGGTGTGCGTGATGCCGTCGTGCTCGGAGGCGATCGAGGCGAGGTCGCGGGTGTAGTAAGACCATAAGAGCGTGACGAGCGAGAAGAGCGCGACGGCGGTGAGATCGAGCCTACGTCCGCGGACGATCGTGAACGCGCCGAGCGCTTGGAGGGCGATGACGCCGGCCGCGATCGGAACGAGCATCGGGACGTTCGCGAGCTCGAGCACCGTGGCGCCGAAAACCAAGGCGTAGAGCGTCAGCGAAGCATGGACCCAGATCGGCAGATGACGCGCGCGCGCCCCGGAGAAGAGGCGCTCACCGAAGGCTTTCGCGCCGGCGGCGAACGCAGCAAAGAGGGCGCCCGCGAGCATGGCGCGCGCAAAGTCGGGCAGGAGGTAGGTAGCTTCCATCGAGACTTCAGTTCGTGAGCGCCGCCGCGCAAGCTCCGAGGCGCCAGGCGCCAAAGGCGGCCGCCGGCGTCAGCGCCTCCTCGACCAGGTGGATCGTCTCGCCGCCGGCCGCGTCGGCTGCGGCGACGGGCTTCGGGACGGCGTCCGCGGCGAGGATTCCGGCGAGGATGTAGCCGCGCGCGGCCTTCAACTGCGCCGCCGACGGCGTCGGCACGCTGAAAATTTTTTGCGCCAAGCCGTTGGCGGCGGCTTCGCCGGCTTCCGACGGCAAGGCCTGGCCCGTGACCGTCGCGCTGATGAAGTCGCCCGGGATGATCGCCGTGCTCCCGAAAAACGCCGCGTCGCCGTGCTGGAAGTGGCCGGCCTTGAGCTTGCCGCCTTCCAGGAGATCGGCCTTTGGTGTGAAGCCGCGGCCGAAAAGCGCCAAGCCCGGCGATTTCGCCGGATCGGTGGCGGAGACCAAGGTCGGGCTCGTGGAGGCTTGCAGCATCACGTTGAAGTTCAGCTGCGCTTGCGAGATCGGGACCACTTTGTCGTAGAGGCCGTGGAGCACGAGCATCGCGCCGGGGCCGCCGTTCGCGGTGCCTTGGGTGAACTTCGCCCAGTTGCGCAGGGCCGCGAGCTGCAGCGGCGCGGTGAGCGGCGCGTCGCGGCGCACGACGGCGAGCGCCGCGGCGTCCGCAGCGACGGTCCCGTCGCGATACGCGTCGAATAGCCCCGAGAGGCTCGCCATGCCCGGAAAGGCGGCGAAGCTCGTCGAGGCGAGGCGGCCCTTCACCCATTGCTCGAGCATCAGCCGAAATTCGGCGAAGGCGAAGCTCGCGGGGCCGGAGACGACCGCGGCGCAGCTGAAATACGCGGGCGAGAGGTACGCGGGCCCGAGCGGCGCCGGGTTCGCGGCCGAGGCCGCGGAAAGCGCAGAAAGCGCGGCGCCCGTCTTCGCCAGCGCGATCTGCGCGACGAGGCCGCCGCGCGAGGTGCCGAAGACGATCCCTTGCGGCACCTGCGCGGCGGTGCCAGCGCCGTGGCGTTTCAAGAGCGGATTGAGCGCGGCGGCGAGCGTCACGCCCGTATCCTTGCCGGTCTCGTCGAGCATCTTCGCGTCGGCCTTGCCGATGCCGGCGCGCATGACGCAGTCATACATGCCGAGGAGCTCGTCGGCGTCCGCGTCGTAGGCGGCACCGCGGGTGCCCGCGGGGACGATGACTCCGGCGGCGTCGCAGGCCCGCGTGGCGGCGTCGGCGGCCTGCTTGCAGAGGGGCTCGCCGGGATAGGTCGGCGCGACGACGACGTGATTGCCTTGGAGCTCGCCGAAGGCGGCAGCGACCTCGGCGTAGCCGAGCCCGAAATCGCCGCCGTGAGCATAGGCGGCGATGACGCTGTTCGCGCTTCCCGTCGTCGGAATCACGATCAAGCCGGAGCGCGGATTGGTCTCGGCCTTCCCCGAGCCGTCGGCTTGCAGTTTGTAGCTCATGAGGTGGAGCGTCGCGCCGGCGAAGTCTTCGGCCTTGCCCGTGAGCGGATCGACCAGCTTCGCCGGGGCGAGCTTCTGCACGGCGACGATCTCGGCGCAGCGCGTTGCATAAGCCGCGGCGCCGTACGTCTGCGCGACGGTGCCGACGAGCTTGGCGTAGTCCGCGGCGCGAGCGCTGGCGAGGTAGCTCGACGGCGTCGCCAGCTGAGCGCGGAGCGCCGCCTCGGTTGCTTCTTGGTTGATACCGATGCCGAGAGCCGCCGCGAGGTTTTCCCAGAGCGGCGAAGGAGGCGGGGCGAGCTTCGCCGGCGGCGGCGGAACATTGGTGTTCTTTGGCGTCTCGCCGCAGGCGGCGGTCAAGCTCAGGAGCAGAAGTGCGAGGGTCGAGGGAAGGACGAGGCGCATGGTCGCGCTCCTTAGAATTTGTAGTAAGCCTTCAGCGTCAGGAGCTGCACGGTCGTGGCGAGCGTTACGTTCGTGCCGCCGATCGGGACTTCGTGGTCGTAGGCCACTTGCAGTGGGAGGCGATAGGCCAGGCCGTCGAACGAGGCGCCCGCGAGGAAAGCTTGCGAGCTGGCGCGGGGTCCCTGTGCGACATTGTCGAGACGATCCTCGGACTGTTTCGCGTACTTGAACTGCGTCTGGACGCCGAGCGAGGCGAGCGATTGCGTGAGCGTGCCGAGACCCCAGCCGACCTTGAAGAAGCCCACGTTGCGGATGCCGACGCGCTCGAGCTCCTGTGCCTCGGCGTCGGTGAGCTCGCCGTTGTCGAGGAGGCTCGTCTGTCGCTTCGTGCCGCCTTTAAGCATCTGCTCGGCCTGATTCTGCCAGCCGATCCAGAGCCCGGGCGCCGGGGCGAAGTCGACGTTGGTGCGCAGGCCGAAATCGACGGTGCCGCGGCCGGTGCCGCGCTCCGCGGCGGGAACGTCGGCGAAAGAGCCGGTGGGAAGGCGCAGGCCGGCGCCGACCGAGATGCCGAAGTTGTACCGGCGAAACACCGAGAAAAGCATGCCGATCTCGACGTCGCCGAGCCCCGTGCGCCCCTCTTTTGGGCGCGCCGCGCCGGTGACGATGGAGCCAGCGTAGCTCTTTACCGGCACGCCGGCTCTAAGAGTCAGCGACTCGCCCGTCGGCAAGGTTACGCTAGTGTCTACGGGTAGCGAGTACCCCTCGTCGAGGAGGCGGGCGCAGGCCTCGGGCGAGGGACAGATCCCCTGCGCTTGAAGTTTCGAGGCGACGCCGGCGAGGAAGGCCGCGACCCTCTCCTTATATAGATCCGACTTCGCGAAGGTCGTGCCGTCGAGGCCGAGCTCGTTGCTCAAAATGTAGGGTGCGAGCAGCTGCAGGGACATGCGGCCGGTGACGCCGTACTCCAAGACGAATGCGGTCGCGGTCGCCTTCAGCTTCAAGCCCAGATCCTGGCGCTGGCCGTCCTTGTCGTAGCCGTGACCGCTCGTCACGTAGTTGTACGGCACGCGCACGCGGATGACACCCGCGGGGAGCGTTTGTCCCTCGCCGATCGCGGCGTAGTAGGGGCCGTTGTCGACCTTGCGCGCCTTGGCTTTGGCTTTCGCCTTCCGATCGCCCGAGCGTTTCGGCTCGTTGAGAGTGAAGTCGGGTTGCTGGGCGAGCGCCGGGGCGCCAAGAAAAAAGAGGCCGACGAGCGCAGGCCCGAACGAGATGAACCGCATGCTGACTCCGCAGTTTGGCAGCCTGATCCTAACCCTGCTTGCCCCTAGCCGAAAATCACTGTTTTCGTGGATCGGCCCAGGCGGCGCGGCAAAGTCCGCGGCGGGACGCGCCGAAAAGCCAGGCGAAGGGCCCGAACGTCTTGGGCCACGAGGGTTTCCAGATGCGTCACGCCGTCGCGCTCGTCTTCGCCGTCCTCCTGCTCTCGCCGCTCGCGTGTCGCGCGACAGGCTCCGGAAACGATGAGGCCGCAAGCCTGGCGGGCGCCAGCGCCGAAGCTCTTCCCGGGACGGTTCTGGTGTGCGCGGTCGACGGGCCTTCGCCGCGCTACGAGATGGAGATCGCGGCCACCGGCTTCGACCCGCAGCGCGGCACCACGGTCGCCGTCTTCCTGCGTCGGCTCGACGCCGCCGGCGGCAAGGATCTCGAGATCGACGGTCACGGCGAGCTCGACGCCGCGGCGCTCGACGTCGTGTTCGAGCACGGGAAGCTCGTCGCGCAGGCCGAAGGGAAGACTTACGTCGGCGCGCTCGAGCTCTCGGGTGAAGAGACACCGCGAAACGTCCGCTGTCAGTAAAGTAAAACTGCACGAGCAACATTTGTCATGAGCACGCTGACCCAAGCCCTGAAGTTTCTCGTCCTTCTCGTCGCCTTTGCTGCCGAGGCCGAAGCTGCCCCGCTCGACGGCGCCTTCATGTTCTTGGGCCACGACGATACGACCCCCTCCCTCAGCGCCGCCGAGATCGATGCCTATTTCGCGGAATTGCAGTCGATCCAGATGAGCACCGCGATCATCGCCAGCACGCGCAAGCGCGGCAGCGGCGGCTGTGATTCCACCGACTTCCGCTGGATCGCCGGCCTACCCGATCGCCTCACCTCGATCATGAACGCTGCGCAAGCGCACGGGGTCCAAGTTTACATCGGCACCGTGCTATCGCTCGAAAGCTGCCCCACCTTCTGGGTTGAGCCCAACCTCTCCCTCGTCGCCAACGACACGACGAAAGCCGTCGAGCACATCCAAGCCATAGTTGGCGCGCACCCGGCCTTCGCCGGCTACTACATCTCCGACGAGCCCGGGCTCTGCTACGCGACGATGATCCCTTACTACAAGAAGATCGTGGACATCATCCGCGCAAAGACGCCGAAGCCCATCGTCGTCTCGCCCTACCTCGTCGGCGTCACGCAGCAACCCGCCGAGATCGCGGCCATGGCGAAAGCCTTCCTCGACCAGACCGGCGTCACCATCGAAGCCTGGCAAGACAGCGTTGGCGCCGGCGCCGTCAACGTCGATTGGGGTCGCGGCCCGCGTGTCGAGGACTACTACGCCGCCATCGGCGACGCGATCGGTGCCGACCACCTCTGGGCCGACGTCGAGCTCTTCTCCCATGGAAAGCTCGTCTACTTCGACGGCGCGCCCTACTCACCGGCCTCCGTCCATCGCCTGAACCAGCAGCTCTACGCCGCGCGCTCCGCCTCAAAACGCGTCGCCTGGCTTCCGCAGTTCCACTTAGGCACGGTCGACCAGCACAGATTCCCCGGCTCCGGCCGTCTGCTCGACGCCTACCGCGGCCTCTATAGTCTTGGCGGCAAGGTCGTAAAGCCGACCTCGTACCAATTCCTGACGCAGCCAGACGCGACCTACCCCGACGCCGGCGGCGAGCTGAACGACACGCTCACCGCCGATCCGACGTCCCTCCAAGACTCGCGATGGGTCGGCATTAAAGGCAATGCCGCGGTCGTCGCTCGCATCGAGCCGTCAGAGCTCTCCTGGGTCGGCGTTCACGTCTACAACGACGCTGGGGCCGGCATCCAGACTCCAGACTCCATCACCATCAGCTGCTCGGACGGCGGCGACGCTTTCAGTTTGCTCGGCACCTGGCAACGCCCCTTCGCCGTCCGCGAGCACGACCGCGAATATCTGATCGCCAACACAGCCCGCATGAGCGGGGTGATCTGCGGCGCCGTGAAGATCGAGCTCGCGAACCCGAGCGGCGCCTGGACCTTCCTGAGCGAGATCGAGATCGTCGCCGCGGGCTCAGCCTCCGCCGCCTCCCCGAATCCCGCCGCGCCCACGCCCACTCCGGATCCGGCGGCGCCCGCGAATCCGACGACTCCCGACCCGGCCCCGGCGAATCCTGCACCCCCGACGATGGCCCTGAACGTCGGAGGTGTCCAAGCTCCTGGCACGCTCACCCGCAGCATGGCCTACGAGACGGTGTTCAACGTCTGCTACAGCCGATCCGGCGGCGACCCGTCGAACGTCTGCCGCGTCCTCAACGACGTCGGCGGCTCCTGGGACATCCCGGACGGCGGCAACGCCTGCTTCGAGTTCGACCCGAAGCCGCACATGGCGCGCGGCTCGATTACGTTCACCTACACGTGCTCGTTCGGCGCCTCGGCGCAGTCGCTCAACGTCAACGTCAACTACACGCCTTAAGGAGCCGCCATGCGACGTATCGTGACGCTCCTCGCCGCCCTCGCGATCGCCGCGACTTGGTCGTGCTCCGGCGGCGCCGGGCTCGGCGGCAGCGGCTCCAAAGAGAGCGGCGCATCCAAGAAGAAAAGCGTCTCCAGCGAGGACGACGACGCCGGCTCCGGCTCTTCGAAAGCGATGAGCAAAGCCTCGGCCGCCTCGACCTTCGACGAGGCCTGCGTCGCGAAGGCCCTGCCCGAGAAGGTCGAGAAGACCCGTCGCCTCGCCGAAGGCGGCGCCGCCAACGCCGACGCGACCGCTCAGGCTCGCGCCGGCAGCGTCGCCCCGCTTCTATGGCGCCAAGCCCTCGCCGAGACCGTCGCCGGCTGCGCAAAGTAGGCAGCGCCGACCGAAGCAGAGGAGATCTACGCGAGCAAAGCCCGTGCGTGATGCTCGACGTGCTCGCCGAGGAACGAGGCGATGAAAAAGTAGCTGTGGTCGTAGCCCTCGCGCTGCCGGAGCTCTAGCGGGTGATCCGCTTTGGTGCAGGCCGCGGCTAGAAGTTGCGGCTTCAGCTGACTTTCCAGGAATTCGTCGGCCGCGCCCTGGTCGATCAGCAGCGGACGGCGTATGCGCGCCGTGGCGACGAGCTCTGTCGCGTCGTACTGGCGCCACGCCTCGCGATCGGGGCCCAGGTAGCCGTTGAAGGCTTTCTCGCCCCAAGGGCAACGGCTCGGCGCGCAGATCGGCGAGAAGGCGGAGACCGAGAGGTACTGCTCCGGCTTTCGGAGGCCCAGGACCAAGGCGCCGTGGCCGCCCATCGAGTGGCCCATGACGCCTTGCCGATCGGCGCGTACCGGCAGCTCCGCCGCGATCAGCGCCGGCAATTCCTCGCTGACGTAGCTGAACATTTTGTAGTGCTTGGCCCATGGCTCGACCGTCGCGTCGACGTAGAAGCCGGCGCCGGCGCCGAAATCCCAGCTCGCCGTCTCGCCCTCGATGCCGGCGCCGCGCGGGCTCGTGTCGGGCGCGACGATGATCAGGCCGTGCTTCGCCGCGTGCGCCTGCACGCCGGATTTCACCGTAAAGTTTTCCTCGGTGCAGGTGAGGCCAGAGAGGAAGTAGACGACCGGGCGCCGCTCCTTCGCGGCCTGCGGCGGCAAATACACCGAGAATTTCATCTCGGTGCCCGTCGCCCGGGACGCGTGCTTGTAGTAGTCGACCCAGCCGCCGAAGCTAGCGTGGCGTTTCACCCGGATCAAAACGTCACCACCGTGCGGATCGAGTCGCCGTGATGCATGAGGTCGAAGGCTTTGCCGATGTCGGTGATCGGCATTTGGTGCGTCACGAACTCGTCGACCTTGATCTCGCCCTTCATGTAACGGTCGACGTAGCCTGGGAGCTGGCTGCGCCCTTTGACGCCGCCGAAGGCGGAGCCGCGCCACACGCGCCCGGTGACGAGCTGGAAGGGCCGCGTCTTGATCTCCTGGCCCGCGCCGGCGACGCCGATGATCGTCGACTCGCCCCAGCCCTTGTGGCAGCACTCGAGCGCCGAGCGCATGACATCGACGCTACCGACGCACTCGAACGAGTAGTCGACGCCGCCATCGGTCATCTCGACGATGAGCTGCTGGACGGTCATGGGCTCGTGCTTCTTGGGGTTGACGCAGTCGGTTGCGCCCATTTGTTTGGCGAACTCGAATTTCTTCTCGTTGACGTCGACGGCGATGATGCGGGAAGCCTTCGCGAGGACGGCGCCCTGGATCACGCTGAGGCCGATGCCGCCTAGGCCGAAGACGGCGACGGTCGAGCCCGGCGTCACCTTCGCGGTGTTGAAGACGGCGCCGATGCCGGTGGTGATGCCGCAGCCGAGCAAACAAACCTTGTCTAGGGGCGCCGCTTTCGCGATCTTCGCGACGGCGATCTCCGGCAGGACGGTGTACTCGGAGAAAGTCGACGTGCCCATGTAGTGAAAGATCGGCTTGCCGTTCTTGCTGAAGCGCGAGGTGCCGTCCGGCATCAGGCCTTTGCCCTGTGTGGCGCGGATCGCCTGGCAGAGGTTGGTCTTCCCCGACGCGCAGAACTTGCAGACGCCGCATTCCGGCGTATAGAGCGGGATCACGTGGTCGCCGACCGCGACCGACTTCACGCCCGGCCCGATCTCGACGACGACCCCGGCGCCCTCGTGGCCCAAGACGGTCGGGAAGAGCCCCTCCGGATCCGCGCCGGAGAGCGTGAACGCGTCGGTGTGGCAAACGCCGGAGGCCTTGATGTGCACCATGACCTCGCCGGCCTTCGGACCGGACAGGTCGATCTCCTCGACTTCCAGGGGCTTGCCAGCGGCCCAAGCGACGGCGGCGCGAGTCTTCATCCCGATTCCTCCTTTGTCGGAAGCGTCGGTGTTAGCATCGAAGGCCGCCTCGGGGAAACCGGATTCCTTGGCTAAAAGGCCGCCGCAAACGGGTCCGGGACTCGAGGCGCGAGCTCAGGGCTTCGCCGGCGGGAAATCCAGGCTACCCGGGGAATCGCTCGGCTCGATGCCGAGGATCGCCAGACGGTCCTCACCCTTGGCCGCCGCCGCAAGCTGCGCCTCGGCGAACGCGCGCACCGGCTCGAGCGCAAGCGGGCAGGTCTTTCCGCACACGATGCGGTGCACCATCTTGCCCTTGCGCAGCGCCAGCTCGCGCCTTTCCGTCTCGCTCGCGGAGGGCGAGGCGGGCTTCTCCTTTTCCAGCGCGAGCCAGGCTTTTTCCAGCTTCTGCTGCGTCTCCTGCCAGAGCTTTTCGTCGAGGTAGGTCTCGACGTGCTTCTTGCCGATCGTCGTCAGCTTGCCGTCCACCTCGAGGCGCAAGGCGTGGGACTTCACATGCGCATAGAGCTCGATGCCGGCGCCCTCCCCGACGGCGAGCGGCGGCACGCGCTGGCTCGCGTGGCCGTCCATGAAGATCATTTTGTACTGCAGACGGCCCTCGCCGTCACGGAAGGTCCAGGTTCCGAACGGCGCATCGGCGAGGAAGCCGCCTTCGATCAGCGGTTTTCCGCGCTCGTCGTAGCGGCCGTAGCTGCCTTCCCGCTTGCCGTTGCAGGTCACAATGAGCGAGCTGCGCTTGCCGCTTGCGTGATACGTTGCGTTTTGCTGGCAAGAACGGCCGTCGATCTTCACGTCCCGCACCTCGACGCGCTCTTCTTCGGAAAGAGCAAGGGCGGATCCGAAGAGGCAGGCGAAGGCGGCGGCGAGGCGCAAGAAGGGCATGAGCGAATGGGCTCCATTTTTGCATCGAGCTTCGGCGCGAAACACGGAATCAGGATCTCACGCCCACCGGAGGAACGGAACATGCGATATCATCAGCGTCTGTCTTGCCTTGCCACGTTTGCGGGCGTCGTTTACGCGGCTCCGGCCATGGCCTTGAACCTGGTCGCGCCGATCGGCGCCGCGAACGGCTGCCATCCCTGCGTCGGCGGCGACCTCGCGCTTTCCGACATGGACTACGAGATGGACGACGCCGCGTTCGGCGGCGACGATGATTTCAGCGTCGATCGCACCTTGTTGACGGGCGAGATCGCGTATGCGCTGTCGCCGCGCGTCGATCTCCTCGGCCAGGCCGGATTCATCGCCGACTCCGACATCGACGGCGTCGACCCCGACGGCAAAGGCTTCATCGTCGGCGTGGGAGTGCGCGGCCTCGCGTATCAATCCGGACGCATGCGTGTCTCGCCGTATGGACTTCTGTCGTATCAGTCGGAGAGTTATGACGACGACGACTACAACGTCGAAATGACGACCCATGACCTCCACGTCGGCGGCGTCGTCTCCTTCGCGGTCAACGACGTGGTTCACCCCTACGGCGGCGTCGAGCTGGTACCGATCAGCGACGGTGAGGTCGAGGTCTCGGTCGGCCGCGTCGACTTTAGCGAAGATGTCGAGCGCGAGGATCCGTTGAACTTGAAGGTCGGCAGCGAGTTCCTGCTCGATGCTTTGACGATGCGCGCCGAGGCGACCGTGATCGGTGAAAGCACTATGCTTGCTTCGGTAGGCTCGAGATTTTGAGCACGTCGAGGCCCTCGACGCGGTAGAACTCGCCTTCGGCGATAAAGCCCGAGACGCCTTGACGCAAGCAGCCGATCGCCCGGTCCACGCCGGGCGTCGTCATGCCGACGACGCCCGCGCGAATCTTCGTGGCCGAGACCTCGTCTTGACGCTCGATTTGGAACGGCTCGACGCCGGCTTGGTCGTAGATGCCGCGGACCAGCATGCCGCCGACGTCGGAGCCGTGGACTCCGTGCAGCTCGGCCTTCGGGTGCAGCTCGCGCACGAGGTCGATGATGCCGGCGAAGCCTTCGGCCGTGTAGACGGCCGGCTCGTCGAGGACGAGGAGGCGGCCGGCGTTGCCGGTCTCGCGGATCGCGAGGTTTACGAGCGCGACGCGAGTTGCGTAGGAATAGAACTCGTTGCCGGTTCGAAAATAGTTGCGCGCCGGGTCGGCCTTCTCCGTCGTCTCGTAGACGATGCGGCCCTCGCGGCGGTCGGCGACGCGGATCTCACCGGCGGCGAGCGCCTCGCGGTCCGAGCGCGGCACGACGGTGCAATGCAGGTAGACCTGCGAGAGACCGCGCTCCCGCATCATCTCCAGACAGATCTCCAGGTGGCGGCGGTGGATCGGGTTGAAGGTCCCGAAGAAGACGCCGACTCTCGGCTTACCCATTGTGTGCTTTTGGTTCATGACGATCTCCAGGCCTTCCGCTGAGCGAGAAGCGTGCCACGCGTTTTACTTGCGGAAATTCCGGACGCGAGGCGTGAAAGCCTGGACACGTGTCATGAATCTCGTCAGGGCCGCTGGGCTCGGCGCCTAGGAGATCGCAGGCTTACCGGGGAACGCCGCTTGCTCTGCTGCTGGCAGAACCCAAAGGCCCGAGGAGCCAAGCCGATGCCCCCCATTCTCCGCGCCGCCGTCCTCGCCGCCGCCGCGCTCTTCCTCGTCGCCGCGGCGCCGACCGTGGAGCCGGTGAGGATCGCCTTGGTCTTCGACTTCAAGGGTCGCTGGGTCGAGCCGAAGAACATCGCCGCCGGGCTCGATCTCCTCGTCGCCGACCGCGCCAAGGAAAATCTTCGTCCCGTCGAGTTCATTCGCTTCGACTCCGGCGACAACGCCACGGGCACGCAGGCCGCGATGAAAGGAGCGATCGAGGCCGCGCCCGACGCGATCATCGCCGAGGTGCACAGCTCGAAGGCCTTGGTCGCCGCCGAGATGGCGGAAAAAGCCGGCATCGTGATGGTGACGACGCTCGCCACCTCGCCGGCCGTGACCGAAGGTAAGAAGCTCGTCTTCCGCGCCACTTTCTCCGACGACTTCCAAGGGGTCCAGCTCGGCAAGTACGCTTACGAGACGCTCGGCGTGCGGACGGCGGCGATCGTCGCCGACGCGACGCAAGTCTACAGCACGGGGTTGGCCAAGCTCTTCGCCGCTTCGTTCACCGCCGCCGGCGGCAAGATCGTCGCCGACGAGCGTATCCTGCCGACGACGCCGTCGTTCGGTCCGACGATCGAGCGCTTCACGAAGACGACGCCGGAGCTGATTTTTCTGCCGCTTTACGAGCAAGCCGGCGCGCGCTTCATCTCCGAGGCGGCCAGGGCCGGCCTCACGAAGGCGAAGTACCTCGGCGGCGACGGCCTCGCGGCCAACAACGCCCTGCTCGATCTGGTCATCAAGAACAAGCTCGAGCTCGACGCGCATTGGGTCTCGCACTATTCGGGCGCGCTCGATCGCGCGCCGCTGAAGGACGCGAACGAGCGCCTGACGAAGCTCTCCGGCCTGAAGATGGACGGCGCCGCCGCCATCGGCTACGACTCCGGCCTGATCATCCTGACGGCGCTCGACCGCATGGGCTGGCCAAAGGGCCGCATCAACCAGGCGGCGCTCGCGCAGCAGATCAGAGGCGGCAAGAAGATCCACGGCCTCGGCGGCACCATCGCCTTCGACGGCAAGCAGGACCCGCAGAAGTCGGTGTTCATCCGCACCATCAAGGACGCCGCCATCGCCTTCGAGCGGGAGATCCTGCCTTGAGTCACTCCGCCGCGATCAGCAACGACTGGCACCGCATCTTTCGCCTCTGGCGGTGGATCACGGTGGCATTCGTCATGCTGATGTCGACCGCGGTCGCGAGCGTCCTGCTCTACCGTCTCTGGACGTTCGAGATGGATTCCCGCGGCCTGCAGCGAGACCTGATTGCGCGGCAAGTGCGCATGGACTACGAGGCCATCGCGGAAGAGACGTACTTGAAGCTCGACACGCTGGCGATCCGCGCCGCGTCGATCGAGGAGAGCCTGCACTCCGGCGCCAAGGTCGAGATGCGCTTCACGCCGATGGCGAAATCGGCCGCGGGCCGCGGGGCCGTCGATTTGGAGCGCGGCCGCGCCGGCCGGGCGGAGTTTTTGGCGCGGCCGACGGCGGCTTTGGATTCCTGGGCGGTGCCGCTCTGGTTCGGCGATCTCTACCTCGGCGAGCTCTCGGTCGCGTGCACCTGGGGCGGCAGCAGCATGACGGCGACGGCGCCGCGGCTCCTCGGGCTCATGGTCGTCATCGTCACGGTCGCGGTGCTTTTTTGGTTCCTCGTCTTCTCGATGGTGAATCGCCTCGTCTTTCAGCCGCTGGTGCGGAAGGCGACGGCGCTCAGCAAATCCGCGTCGATGGTGCATACGGCACAAATGCTCGCGCACGACATCAAGCGCCCTTTTTCGATGCTCAGCTCCGCGCTGGAGATCATGCGCCGCCGTGACGCCGAGACCGACGCCGATGCGGTCGATCGCATGGTGCGGTCGGCCGTGCGCAGCGTCGACGCGATGCTCGCCGACATCATGGATTTGGGGCGCGAGCAGGTTTTGAGCCATGATCACGTCTCGCTGCGGACGCTGGTGCGTTCCGCGCTCGACATGCTCTTCCCGGACGGCGTGCCGCCCCACATCGAGGTCCGCGTCGCGCTGCGCCATCGGCACAAGCTTTGGGCCGACGAGCAGCGCCTTTCCCGCGTGCTGCTGAACCTCCTCGAGAACGCCGTGCAGGCGATCGGCGATCAACCCGCCGTCCTTTCGATCGAGTCGCGCGACGGCGTCACCTTCACCGTCCACAACACGGGCTCCTACATCGACGAGGCCCAGCGTCGCATGGTCTTCGAGCCGTTTTTCACCAAGGGCAAGCGTCATGGCCGCGGCCTCGGCCTGACGATCGTGCAGCGCATCGTTCAGGCGCACGGGGGCGAGATCGTCTGCCGTTCCGACCCGGAGCACGGGACCGAGTTCGAGTGCCGCATCCCGGCCTCGGATCTGCTGGATCTCGCGGCGGAGCCGGAGGCGAAAGCGTCTTCGGCGGCAGCGCCGCTCCAGGCCGTGGTCCGCAGCGCCGAAGTGATGATCATCGAGGACGACCCGTTCTTCAGCGACGCGCTCTTCGAGCGCCTGCGCGGCGATCTCCGGGGTGAGCCGACCATCAGCGCCTTCTCCGGACCGTGGGACCTGCAGAAGTGGCTCGCCGCGCGCGAAGACGGCGCGATGGCGCCGCTCTGCATCGTCATGGACATGAGCTATTCAGCCGGAGAGCCCGACGGTATCGAGTTGGCCGAGCGCCTGCGCGAGATCTGGCCTTCCAGCACCTTGATCCTGACGTCGGACTCGGCCGATTATCGGCGCGAAGAGTACGAGGCTCTGGGGTATTGGCGTGACGTGCTGGCGAAGGACCTGGATTTGGTGGTGGAAGCGACCGAGAAGGCGCTGGCATAGCTAGACCCTGGCGCTTTCGCGCCAGGGTCTATCCCGAGCGGAGCGAGGGATCTCGCGGCGCTACCCATAGCGTCCGTCACGCGACCCTCGCTCTCGCCGGATTCCCCGGCAATTTCCCGATCGCTTGATCATGCAGAC
>JANOTL010000039.1:0-63063 GCA_031416315.1 Pseudomonadota bacterium | reverse complement strand
CTCCGCGCCTCCGCGATAAAAAAGGCATACCTAGCGCACTACGGTGCCGTCCTCTGACGGACGGCCTCGTAAAGGATCGCCGCACCAGCGGCACCGACGTTCAACGAGTCGGCCATACCGCCCATAGGTAACGTGACCACGTCGTCGGCGCCGTCGAGCCAAGCTTGCGAGAGCCCTTCGGCTTCGCTGCCGAGGAGGACGACCGTGCCGCCGCGGTAATCGACCTTGCTCCAAGACTTCGCGCGCGGCGAGAGGGCCGCGGCAACGACGCGCAAGCCATTCGTCGCGCAAAATGCCCGCAGCGTCGCGTTCGTTGCCGCCACCACCGGAACGCTGAACACGGTCCCGAGACTCGCACGGATCGCATGCGGATTGTAGCGGTCGACCGTGGCGCCGAGCGCGATCACGGCGTCGCACCCGGCGCCGTCGGCGGTGCGCACGAGGGCGCCGAGATTCCCCGGTTTCTCGACGCCTTCGACGGCGAGAAGGAGGGGTGCCGCGGAGAGCTTCAGCGTCGCCAACGTGGCCTCACGCGCCTTGAAGACGACGACCAGCCCGTCGGAGCCCTCGCGCACGGCGACGCGAGCGAAGGCCTGCTCGGAGACGGTGGTCACGCGAGCACCCTCCACCTCCACCTTCCGCAACACCCCCCGCGCGAACTCGCTCAAGGCCTCGGGGCAAGCATACGCCTCGACCGCCTCGAAGGCGGAGCGCAACGCGCGGTCGATCTCCCGCGCCCCTTCGACCGCGAACACCCCGCGGGCGCGCCTTTCCTTCGCCTCGGCCAAGGCCAGAAGCGCCTTGATGCGCTCGTTCTTCGCGCTGGTGACGTCGTGGCTCACCGCTAGGGCCTTCGCACGAAGAAACAGTCGGCGCCGCTCGGCAAGAGCCGCGCGGGCGGCCGCGCGCCAGCCTCGAAGACCGTCATCTCGGCGGCCGTGTGGTCGCCGCTCGCGAGGTCGACCACGTCGCCGATCAAATTCACCAGGGCCATCGGCGAGTAACCCGCCGAGTGCCCGCTCAGAAGCAAGAACACGTAGTCGTCGGCGAGGAGCTTCTTCAAGTCGTCGAGCAAAGGCGGCAGCATTTCCTCGATCTTCCAGGTCTCGCCTTTCGGCCCGCGGCCGAAGCTCGGCGGGTCGAGGATGATGCCGTGATACTTGGAGCCGCGGCGGACCTCGCGCGCCACGAACTTCGAGACGTCGTCGACGATCCAACGGATCGGACGGTCGCCCAGGCCGGAGGCGTCAGCGTTCTCGCGCCCCCAGCCGACACTCGTCTTCGAGGCGTCGAGATGCACCACGTGCGCCCCGCCGCGCGCCGCCGCGATCGTCGAGCCGCCGGTGTAAGCGAAGAGGTTCAAGACCTGCAGCTCGCCGCCCTTCAACGCCGCCTTGCGGCTTTCGACGAGCTTCGCCAGGCGCACCCAGTTGTCGTGCTGCTCGGGGAAGATGCCGAGATGGCCGAAGTCGGTGAGCCGGATCACCAGCTCGCCGATGCCGGGGATCGCGATGCGCCAGCTCTCGGGCATCTTGCGGTTCTTCACCGTCCACTTGCCGTCGCCGCCGGAGAACCGCGTGAACACGGCATCGACCTCGTCCCAGGCCGCCTGCGGCAGCCGCGGCCGCCATACGGCCTGAGCCGCCGGCCGCACGAGGCGGTAAGGACCGACCTGCTCCAGCTTTTGGAAGGTGCCCGAGTCGAGGAGCTGATAGCTGGGCTTGTCCATAAACCACTGATTCAAAAGAGTTTTGCTCGGGCTCGGCCGCCTTAAAAGCGTTGACTTCACCCGGACGAGGCGCCAAACTTCGCCGAAGTCGTTGGCTTTTTCCATTTCTTTCGGCGGATGCCTTGGCAATTCACGACGTGCGCCGACTGTTCGGCATTCGCCTGCCGATCATCCAGGCCGGAATGGTGTACGTGTCGGGCGGCAAGTTGGCCGCCGCCGCCTCCGAGGCCGGGGCCCTGGGAATGCTCGGGGCAGGCTCGATGGCGCCCGACGTCCTGCGCCAGCAGCTCAGGAAGGCGAAAGCGCTGACGGCCAAGCCGCTCGCCGTCAACATCCCGCTCCTCTACTCGAAGGCGAAGGAGCAGCTCGACCTCTGCCTTGAAGAGGGAATTCGGATCTTCTTCACTTCCGCCGGCTCGCCGAAAACTTGGACGCCCTATCTCAAGGACAAAGGCTGCACCGTCGTGCACGTGACGTCCTCGCCCGAGCTGGCGCAAAAATGCGAGGCCGCGGGCGTCGACGCGGTCGTCGCCGAGGGCTTCGAGGCCGGCGGCCACAACGGCCGCGACGAGATCACCACGCTCGTCCTCATTCCACAGGTCGTCGACGCCGTGAAGATCCCGGTCATCGCCGCCGGCGGCATCGCCGACGGCCGCGCCGTCGCCTCGGCCCTGGCCCTCGGCGCTGCCGGAGTCCAGATCGGCTCGCGCTTCGCCGCGACGCAGGAATCCAGCGCGCACGCCAACTTCAAGCGCGCCATCGTCGACGCGGGCCCCGGCGCGACCATGCTGACGATGAAGGATCTGGTGCCGGTCCGTCTGCTGAAGAACCCGTTTTACGAGGAGATCGCGGCTGCCGAGGCGCGCGGCGCCACGAAGGACGAGCTCGTCGCGATTTTGGGCAAAGGCCGCGCGCGGCTCGGTATGCTCGAGGGCGACTTGGTCCAAGGCGAGCTCGAGATCGGCCAGGTCTCTGGCCTGATCAAGGACCTCCCCACCGTCGCCGATCTCGTCCGACGCTTAGAAACCGAATACGCGGCCGCCGTCTCGGCGCTGCCGCCCCGTCTATAGCCCCTTGGGAGCTCTCTCTTGACCGAAGTCACGCCCACCCCCGCCGCCCCGACCCGCCGCATCAAGCGCGGCTGGATGAACCTGCGCGTCGAGCGCATCGTCGACGAAACCTGGGACACGAAGACCCTCTACATGGTCGACGCGGAGGAAGGTGGCCGCCCGTTCGACTACGTCGCCGCGCAGTATCTCACCTTTCGCTTCGACGACATCGAGGCGAAGCCGATCGTACGCTCCTACACGATGTCGAGCTCGCCGTGCGAAGCGGAGTACAGCGCGTTCACGGTGAAACGCGTCGAAGGCGGCCGCGTCTCGAATTGGCTTTGCGATGCCGTCAAAGTCGGCACCATCCTGCGCGCCCGCGGCCCCATCGGCAAGTTCGTCTACGACCACGCGCACGACTCGAAGCACCTCGTCATGGTCGCAGGCGGCAGCGGCGTCACGCCGTTCGTCAGCATCCTGCGCGAATACGCGCCCCGCCTCGGATCGCCCGGCGCGCCCGATTCGATGACCCTCCTCGTCTCCTACCGCTCGCTCCAGGATCTGATCTGCTGGAAGGAGCTGCAGGAAGCGCGCGCCTTCGCCAAGGTCAACGTTCATACGACGCTTTCACGCGAGGACGCGACGCAAGACGGCTTCTGGAAGGGTCGCGTCGACGACGTGCTGCTCGAGCGCGCCATCGACGGCACCTACGAGAAGGGAACGTTCATGAGCTGCGGCCCGCAGGCCATCATGGACATGACCGTAGCGCACTTGAAAGCGCGCGGCGTCGCCGACCACCGCATCAAGCTCGAGTCGTTCGAGAGCTAAAAGAGGACACCTTATGCGCCGCACCGCGACCTTCGCCCTCCTTGCGCTCGCCCTCGCTTGCAAGCATCCGGAAGCCAAGCCCGCAGGTGCGAGCAAGACCCTTGACGCCGGAGCCACGTCGAGCCTCGCGCCGAACGAGCGTTTGATCACGATCCTAGGCACCAACGACATGCACGGCGGGCTGGAGCCCGAAGGCTTCGGCGAGGCGCGCGTCGGCGGCGTCGCCATCCTCGCCGGCATCGTCTCCGCGATCCGTACCGGGCTCGCGACGCAACACGGCGAACGCGCCGGCGTCCTCCTCCTCGACGGCGGCGACCAGTTCCAAGGTACGCTGATCAGCAACTACTCCGAGGGCCGCGGCATGTTCCGCGCCTTGGGCGAGGCGGGCTACGACGCGGCCGTGCCGGGAAATCACGACTTCGACTTCGGCCCGGTCGGCTGGCTCGAGGATGTGGTCCTGCCGACGACCGCGCCGGAGAACGCCAACCCGCGCGGCGCCCTCTTGCGGGCCGCGGAGCTCCTGAGCTTTCCGCTCCTTTCTTCGAACACGTATGAGCGCTCCTCGCTCGAAGACGCCTCCGGAGCGAAGGTGGAAGTGGTGAGCTCCGGCTGCCGCCCGAAAAATCCCAGCCAACAGATCGTCTGGGAGAAAGCCAAACGTCCCGCCTTCGTCAAGCCTTACGTCGTGAAGGAGGTCGCCGGCGTCCGCATCGGCATCATCGGCTTGGACCACGTCGACACCGCGGAGACGACGCAGAGCGCCAACGTCCGCGATTTGTGCTTCCGCGACGCCACAGACTCCTTCCTCGCGGCGCGCGCCGAGCTGGACGGCCAGGTCGACCTCGCCGTGATGATCGCGCACGACGGCAACTTCGCCAACGTTTCGCACCTGAAAAAATCGCTCGGGGACATTCTTCAGGCGCGAGACGACGCGGTCGACGCCGTCGTCAGCGGCCACAGCCACCTGGTCGAGCTCTACGAGGTCGCGGGAGTCCCCGTCGTGCAGTCGGGCTCCGGTGGGCTCAAATTCGGCCGCATCGACCTGATCTACGACGTCACGACGAAAAAAGTGCTGCGCGACAAGACGCGCTGGCTCGCGGGCCTCGAGATGAAGCACGCCACCTGCGCCCCGGAGGCGTCGGCTTTTTGCGACATCTCCACGACGCACGTCTTGTACGAAGGCGCGAAGGTCATTCCGTCGACGAAGGTAGAGAAGATCATCCAGGAGTCGCGCGCCGAGATCGGTCCGATTGCCGAGCGCTCGATCGGCAAAGCGACCGCCGAGATCAAGCGCTCGCGCAAAGAGCAGAGCCCGCTCGCGCAGGCCTTGGTCGATCTCCTTCGCGAAGCGAGCCAGGCCGACGTCGCCATCATCAACAGCGCGACCGTGCGCGACACGCTCCCGAAGGGCGCATTGACCTACGAGCATCTCTACAAGACCTTGCCGTTCTCCAGCCGCACCCTGCGCCTCACGAAAGTCGACAGGGAGCACCTCGTGAAGCTCGCGCTCGACATGGCGACGAAGAGCGGCGAATACGGGATCATGGTGCAAAGCGGCCTCGAGATCACCTTCAAGAAGGAAGGTGGCACGCCGAAGCTCGTGAAGCTCGCCAAGGTCGGGGGCGAGACGATCTTCCCGGCCCCGGAGGGCGCAGGACCGGGCGCCTACACCATCGTCGCGCTCGACTTCCTCTGCGATCAGGTTTCGGGCGTCGACGGATTGAAAGGCGTCGCCGTCGAGAAAGACCTCGGCGTCTTCCGCGAGCTGATCGCCGAGGTCCTGGTGGACGCGCCGAAGACGTTCGCCACGACGATCGACAAGCGCGTCAAGGAGCTTTGAGGGCGCGCTCGAGATTGCATAGGAAAATCCGTCGAGTTTACGTGAAGATCTCGCGCTTCGGTTATGATGGAGGGACCGATGAATGCCCGCCGCCTCCCCCTCAGCCTCGTCTGCCTGGCCTTGGTCGCCACCGGCACCGCCTGCCACCGCGCGCCGCGTCGCGATTTGGCGCGCGAGCTGGCCACGTTGCCGCGGACGGTCGCCGAGCTGCGCACGCGCCTCGGTCCCGACGTCGGACTCGAGACGACGCTGGCGCAGGGAACAGAGCGCCTGCGACGCGTGACGCACCTCGTGAACGGCGTGCGCGTGGAGCTTTCGCTCGCGGGCACGCCGGCTGAGCGCCACGGCTTCAAGCCGGCGAAGATCACCGGCCCCGTCGCGCCGCGCGCGGCGATCACCAAAGAGTTTGCGGCCGCGCTCTTCGAGCTGGCGACGGTGATCGAAAGCCAGCCGCAGCACCTCCTCGCGACCTGCATGGCGATGCATGCGAAATGTGCCGTCGCCGAGCCGCGGGTCGACGTCGTCCGCGCCGTCGACTGGCGCTGCGCCACGGTCGAGCATTGGGCGCCGGACGTGAGCGGGACGCGCTTCTCCAAGCTCTTCGCGAGCGCGATGATCTGCAACGGCAAGAATCAAAGCGGTCGCGCGCTCGCGGCCGTGACCGTGACGCTGGCGGAGGCCACGCCTCTTCCCGCGGTGGCTTTACCCGGTTTCGCGCTGGTGCGCCATCGCACCCTAGAGCGCGGCTTGACCGATGAGATTCTCCTCGGCCCGCGCGGCGCCCCGGCGCGCGCCGCGCTGCTCTATCGGCTTGCAACCGAGCGAATTTCGCCGAAGTTTTTCCCGGTACGCGGCGTCGCAATCGCGAATCTTCTCCTCTGCGGGCAAAGCGCCGAGACGTCGGCGCCTTGCGTTACCTCCCCCGAGCACCTGCCTAAATCTTTGACGGTCGGCGCTCGCTGACGACCTTTTTTGGTCAACCGCAGTTCAGTCGAGCCCTGAATCGGTCGAAAGAACGGCATGAGCGTCGCCGGCAAAAAACTCCTCCTCCTCGCCAACGAGACGAGCCTCGCGCAGCAGCTGCCGACGGAGCTCGAGACGGGCGGCGCCAAGACGTTCAACGCGCTGAGCTTGAACAACGCGATGTGGTACATGGAGGGCGAGCGCTTCGACGGCATCGTCGCCTGGCTCGGCAAGAAGCGCGCCGCGGATCTGCAGTTCATCGCCGTCGTGCGCCAGGACAAGAAGCACCGCGACGCGCCGATCTTCGTCGTCGCCGCCGAGGTCGACGCCGACTGCGTCAAGAAGCTCGCCGAGCTCGGGATCACCAACATCATCTTGGCGCCGAGCGGCCTGGCCGACATCGTCGGCCGGATCGACCGCGCCCTGGCGCCGCCAAAGAAGAAGGCGGAGAGCTACGACGTCCGCTTTATCAACTGCTTCATCGCGGCCGCGTCGCAGGTCCTCGAGTTCTACCTCGACGGGAAGCCTCGCTACGGCAAGCCCGCGCTGAAGCGAGACACTACGGGGGACACGGCGTTCGCCACCGGGATGATCGCCTTCAACGGCGGCAGCCAGATGGGCTCGATGTCCCTGCGCTTCGACAAGGGCTTCCTCGACGCCTTGGCGAAGAAAACCTTCAGCGAAGGCTACGTGGTGCCCGATGCGGCGGCGTTCGCGGACCTTGCGGGCGAGATGTGCAACCAAGTGCTGGGCAAGGCGAAGGCCGAGTTCGCCAAGATCAACGTCAAGATGCAGATCGGCCTGCCCAAGGTGGCGAGTGCCCCGCAGTCGCTCGCGCATGCGGTCGGCAATCCGATCATCATGCTCCCGATCCAACTGGCGAAGGCGAGCGGCGAAGCGCTCTGCATCCTCGAGTTCACGATGGGCCAATGCGTCGAGTTCGAGGTCGTGCCCGAGGACGAGAAGGCGCAGACGCCGGTCGCTCTGGGCCTCTGGGAGTGATAGGGTCCTCGGCTGGAGGACCTCCGGTCTGGCGACTTCGGCCCCGCTTACTCTCGGCGAGCTCCTAAACCTCGAGCTGGCGCTTGCCCGCGACGTCGAGCTGTCCCACGATGCGCGCCTCGCCCGTGACCTTACGGCGCTCGGGACGCGCCGCGCCCCGGCCGAGGACGCCGCGACCGAAACGGCTGAGTCCACCCTTCGCCTTTGGCTCAGAGCCACCGGCGCCGCAGCGCCCGACCAAGTCGGCAGCAAGCTCGACCGCGCCCTCACCGGCGTCCGCGCGACCGCCGTCCTGGGCGGCGCCGCGCTCGGCATCTCCGGCGCGGCCGCCTTGCTGCGCTACGACGGTACGCGACCCGTCAACGTCGCGCATTTCATCGCGGTCATGGTCGGCGTCCAGATCGTTCTTCTCGTCTCGCTCGCGATCTCCGCCATGCTTCCAGGCGGCCCGCACCGCGCCTTGCGCCGCTTCCTCTCGAAGAAGTCGCAAACCGCCCGCGCCGCGAGCCGCGCCCTCGGCCGCGCTGAAGGCTGGGCGGCGCTCGCCCTGGCGCAGCTCTTCGGACTCGCGTTCAACGCCGGCGTCCTCGGCGCCACGGTCGCGACCGTGACGTTCACGGATCTCGCCTTCGCCTGGTCCACGACGCTAGAGCTCAGCGTCGACCACGTGCATGCGGTGACCCGGTCGCTCGCAGCGCCTTGGAGCTCATTCTGGCCCGCGGCCGTCCCCTCGCGCGAGCTGGTCGAGACGACGCAGTACTACCGCCTTCTCCAAGCCGGCTTCGTCCGTCCCGGCACGCCCGTCGCCTACGGTGCCTGGTGGCCCTTTCTGGTCGCCGCGGTCCTCGTCTACGGCTTTCTCCCCCGCCTGGTGCTCGTGACGGTCGCCACGGTTGCAGGGCGTGCCGCGCGCCGCGCCGCCTTGCGCGGCAATCTCGAGACGGCTCGGCTGATCGCGCGCGTCCGTGCGGCAGCCGGAGGCGCGCCCGCGCTGGAGCCGGCGGCAGCGTCAACCGGGACGAGCACGGCGCAACCGCACGACCGCAAGGCGACGCAAGCTGCAGTCGTCCTTTGGCGCGATCTCCCCTTCGCCGAGCCCGTCGTCGTCCAGCTCGTCAAGGCCGCGACCGGCGCGAGCGCCGCCTTCGTACGCAGCGCCGGCGGCAAAGCGCTCGACCTCGACGGCGCCGCCACCGCCAAGGCCGTCACCAACCTCTCGGATTTCGGCGCCGGCGCCCCGGTCGTCATCGTCGTCGATCTTTTCTCCGCGCTCGACAAGGCGCTCCTCCGCTTCGTCTCGGGCCTGCGCGGAGCGCTCGGCGCCAAACGGCCGCTTTTGATCCTGCCGCTCGCCTCGAAAGGCGAGACCCCGATGCGGGCCGCGGACGTAGACGGAGCGAAGCTCGCCTTGTGGCGCCGCTCGATACGCGAGCGCGCCGACCCAGCCCTTGATTTGGCGGAGTGACGATGCGCGTCCCGAGCTTCGCGGTCGTCGGCCGCGTCAACGAAGGCAAGTCCAGCATCGTCGCGGCGCTGACCGAGAACGAGCGCATCGCCATCGGCCCCGAGGCCGGCACGACGCGCGTCACCACCAAGTATCCGATCGCGGTCGACCGCGAGATCCTGCTCGAGATCTACGACACGCCCGGATTTCAAGAGCCGGAGGCGGCTTACGCCTGGATGAGCCAATGGCTCGAGGCGCGCGGCGGCCACGAGATCGACAAGCCTGCCGCCGTCGCCGCTTTTCTCAAGGAGTTCGAGGGCACCGCCTCTTTCGAGGACGAAAGGCGCCTCTTCGCGCCGATCCTCGCTGGCGCCTCCGTCGTCTACGTCGTCGACGCCAGCCATCCCTTTCGCGCCGGCTACGAGCTCGAGATGCGCATGCTGCGCTGGACCGGGCGCCCTTGCATCGCCCTCATCAACATGAGCGACGCGACGAGCGACTACAGCGCCGCGTGGCGCACGGCACTGAAGCAGTCTTTCGACAAAGTGCAAGGCTTCGACGCTTGCCGCAATGTCTTCGAGAATCGAATCAATCTTCTGATGACCTTCGCTCAGCTCGTCGACGAGGACCGCAAGGCGCTCGACGAGGCGGTCACGAAGCTCCTCGCGCGCGACGAGCGGAGGCTGCAAGCGTCCGCGGCGCGCATCGCTCGCTTCCTGACCGAGGCGATTGGCTTCGTTATTGTCGAAGACGAGGGCGGCACGCCGAACGCTTTGCGGCAACGCGAGCTGGAGGAGGCCTTCGCCGACGCAATCCGCAAGCTCGAGCGGCGCGAGCGCGAGGACATCGAGAGCATTTATGCCTACGAGCGCTTGACGCGCAACGAGGACAAGCTCGCGCCGCCCGCGTTCGAGAAGGACGTGTTCGCCGAGGAAACCTGGCAGTTTTTTGGGCTGAGCTCGTCGCAGCTCGCCCTCGTCGGCGCCGCCTCCGGCGCCTTGATCGGCGGCGCGGTCGATGCCGCGACGCTCGGCCATTCCTTCCTCCTCGGCACGCTCCTCGGCGCCGGCGTCGGCGGCGCCTCCGGCGTCGCCCTCGCCTTCAAGAAGCCGGAGGCGCGCTTCTTCGGGGTGTCGCTGGCCGGCGCCGCGACCGTCATCGGTCCGCACCGCGACCCTCAGTTCCCGTGGGTCTTGCTCGACCGCGCCTTGCTGCACCAGCGGGCGGTGGCGCGACGCCCGCATTCGGTGCGTGCGCCGCTCGACGTGCCGAAGAAGGCGGGGCTCGTGGCGAAGCTGGACACGATCACGGGGGCGAAGCTGAAGCGTTGCTTCGACAAGATCCGGAAAGGAGCGACGTCGAAGCTCGAGGCCGAGCTGGCGGAGACGGTCGCGGCGATCCTCCGCACGCTGAAAGCCGAAGATTGAGCAGAAAATCCGGTGAATCCGCGCGGCTGCCCCGGCACACGCTCAAGTTGCCGGGGCGCGCCACCGATCACTGGGCATGACCACAGTCTCAGCGCCGCTCTCGCGCCTCTTCCGCGAGCCAGTCTTCGACTCCGCCCTCGAGAAGAGCTATTGCCTGCTCTTCATCAACGAGTCGGAGCGCGTCACGGCGCGGCTCTGGTACGGCTTGGCGTCCTGCTACTGGCTCTTGGCACCGCTCTACGGCTGGGCCCTCGGCTTCGACGCGGCGGTCATGCATCTCTTCGTGCCCTGCGCGCTGGCGATGGCGGCGATCACCGTCGCCGCGGGCCTCCTGATCAAAGTCGGGCGGATGCTCCGCATCGGCCAGCTGATCGGCTTCGTGCTCTCGAACCTCGTCATGTGCCTCGTCGCCCGCGCCGACGCGCTCGACGGCGTCTTCGCCAGAGGCATCCCGACCTTCTGGCTCATCGGCTCGACCATCGGCCTCGGCGTCCTGGCATTCCGGCAGTACGTGCATCTCGGTGCAGTCACCTTCTACATGGCCTTGCTGACGTGGGGCGTTCACGACTTTCCCGAGCCGGTCCTCGGCGTCGTCTTCGGCTTCGTGCTGGCTATCGCCAGCTCGAACGCGCAAGTGCTGCTGCATCGCGCGTTCAAGCTAGAGGCGATCCGCTCGTTCCGGCAGCAGTCGATCTGCACGCCGAAGCAGGTGCTCGTCAAAGCGATTGCGACGGGCCGCAGCATCGCCGAGGTCTTCGGCGCCGAGGATCGCGCCTGCGTCTGCATCTGCTCCGACTGGCGCAAGTTCCAGGCGTTCACCGCGACCGTCAGCGCAAATGAGCTCGCGGCCGTGCTCGAGGCCTATTACACCCACCAGATCCAGCTTCTCGACGCCGCCTTCCCCGAAGGCAACTACTTCATCGACTGGATCGCCGACGAGCTCTTCGCCGTGGGTTTCGCGACCCCGACCTGCGATACCGAGGAAATCGTGCGCTGCGCCGTGCGCTACGCGCGCGCCTGCCTCGAGACGCGCGCTGAGTTCGCCGCACGTCACGGCGCTCCGCACGGCCTCGACGTCGGCATTTCGGCCGGCAACGCCACCGTCGGCATGCTCGGCCCCGTCGGCAACAAGAAGGCGACGGCGCTCGGCAACGTCGCCGGCCTGGCGCGCCGGCTGCAAACGCTGGGGAAAGAGCTGCGGACGCTGGAAGGGGCGCGGGACCGTTTCGTGCTGCATCCGGCGCTCGCGCCGGCGCTCGCGGGAGATCCAGGGATCGTCGCGTACAAATTGCCCCAGGGCGTCGCGGTGAAAGACCTTGACGTCACGACCGTCCTTATTCCGGCGACGCCCGCCGTCGCGTCGCGCGCCGCTTAAGGGCCGATCCCAAAATTGCCTCCCCCCCCCCCCCGGCCCAGGGGCGACCGCAATTTTGGCATACGCCCTAATCTAAGAGGGAGTCTAAAAAGGCGCGGGACGCAGGTTTACGGTCCCGCGCCTTTTTAGACACCCTCTAAGGCACGACCGAGGCGACGATCATCTCGCGCGTGAACATTCGTTTGAGAAAGCGCGCCTCACGCCCGTCGGGCGCCTTCCAGACGCTCATCCCGCCCATCTCCTCGACGAACACGTAACCATCCTGCTGCAGCCACTTACGGAACGGCCAATCGCCGCTCGGATGCTCCATGGCCGCATACGAAAGGTACATCTCGGGCTCGCCGCTGACGCGGACCACCGGCTCGTATCCAATGTGGAGGCGCAACGCGGCGACCATTAGCGAGAGCGCGCGCCCTTCCTGCTGCGAGCCGAGCAGGAACCAGCGTGCGGGAAAGCTCATCACGGCAACGAGCCCGAGGATGACGACGCCGAGCGCGCCGAAGACTCTGAGCCTTCGGCCGCGCCCTTCGGCTTCGCTTACTCCCACGCTTGGTACGGCATCGACAGCGCGTCGGCGACGGCGCGGTGCGTGATCGCGCCGTTGCAGACGTTGAGGCCCTTGCGGAGGGCCGGATCGGCCTTGAACGCGTCCTTGTAGCCTTTGGTCGCGAGGTCGATCGCGTACTTCAAGGTGACGTTGGTCAAAGCGTAGGTCGAGGTCTTCGGGACGTCGCCCGGCATATTGGTCACGCCGTAGTGGATGACGTTCTCTTCCAAATAGACCGGATCGTCGTGCGTCGTCGGACGGATCGTCTCGACGCAGCCGCCTTGGTCGATCGCGACGTCGACGATGACCGAGTTCGGCTCCATCATCTTCACCATGTCGCGCGTGACGAGGCGCGGCGCTTTCGCGCCCGTAATCAAGACGGCGCCGACGACGAGGTCGGATTCGGCCACGGCTTCCGCGGTATTCTCGGGGTTCGACATCAGGGTCGTGACGGCGTTGCCGAACACGTCGTCGAGGTAGGCCAGGCGGCTCGCCGAGACGTCGGTGATCGTGACGCGCGCGCCGAGGCCGATCGCCATCTTCGCCGAGTTGATGCCGACGACGCCGCCGCCGATGACGGTGACGCGGCCGCGTTTCACGCCCGGGACGCCGCCCAAAAGCAGGCCTTTGCCGCCGTTGTGCTTCTGCAGGTAGGTGGCGCCCGCCTGCACGGCGACGCGTCCGGCGACTTCGCTCATCGGCGTCAGGAGCGGCAAGGAGCGGTTGTCGAGCTCGATCGTCTCGTATGCGATCGCCGTCACCTTTCTATCGCGCAGCGCTTGCGCCAGGAGCGGCTCGGCGGCGAGGTGCAGGTACGTGTAAAGGATCTGGCCCGAGCGCATGAGCGGGTACTCTTGCGCGATCGGCTCCTTCACTTTCATCACCATCTCGGCCTCGCCCCAAACCTTCTGGGCGTTGTCGACGATCGTGGCGCCGGCGGCCTTGAACTTCTCGTCCGGGATGCCGGCGCCGATGCCGGCGCCTTTCTCGATCAGCACCTTGTGGCCGAGCGTCGTGAGCACTTTGACGCCGCCCGGGACGATGCCGACGCGGTTCTCGCGGTTTTTGACTTCCTTCGGCACACCGATGATCATGGGAGCTCCCGCTGTATTTGGAACCTACACTTTACGGCAAAACCCGAAGCCCGACGACGGCGCTTCGTCGCCAATATTGTTCAGAATAGTTAGCTACTTACGAAAGTAGTCGTCGAGCATCTGGGTCCGGCTGCCGCTCGCGCCGGCATAGGCGCGCATCGCGTCGAGCTTCGCCGTCGCGTCCTGGACGCGCAGCGGATAGTCGCGAAACACTTCGGCATCGAGGCTGCGATTGCCGTCGTCGATGAGGGTCTCGCGGTCTCGGCTCGAGCGCAACTCGGCGAGCATGCCCTCGCGCGCGAGGATGCGCACGGCGTCCTCGACGAGCGGGCCGGAGGCCTCGGGCGCGTGGCCGGCGATCTCGCGCACGACCGCCTGCTGGCTGACGGGGCCGCGCGCCGCCTCGACCATCGCACGGGTCTTTTCGGCGACAAGCTTCAGGAGCTCAAGGCTCGGAAAGCTCTTCTCGATCATGAATTTCTGCACGTGATAGTCGCGTGGGCCGTAGATCAGCGTGCAATTGGCGACGCGACCGTCGCGACCGGCGCGGCCGATCTCCTGGACGTATTGCTCGATGCTCGACGGCAGGCCGGCGTGATGGACGAAGCGGACGTCGGCTTTGTCGACGCCCATGCCGAAGGCGTGCGTCGCGACGACGACCTCCGCCGTGCCTTCGAGGAAAGCGCGTTGCGCGGAGTGCCGTTGCTCCGGGAGCAGGCCGCCGTGATAGAGCACCGCCGCGACTCCGGCGTCGGCGAGCATGCGGTGCACGTCGCGCGCCGCCTTCCGCGTCGGCGCGTAGACGATCCCTTGCCCTTCCGCGACGGAGGCGAGGACGGACTGCAAGGTCGCCGTCAGCTGCTCGTTCACCTTGTCCGCGCGCACGACCTTGATCTTCAGATTGCCGCGGGCGAAGTCGGCCCAGACGGTCTCAGGCGAGGAGAGCCGGAGGATTTTCTCGATGTCTTCGCGCACACGCGTCGTCGCGGTGGCGGTGACCGCGAGCTTCTGCACCGGACCGAAGTCCGCCAGATACTCGCCGAGGAAGCGGTAATCCGGCCGAAAGTGGCTGCCCCAATGGCTGATGCAATGCGCTTCGTCGATGGCGACGAGCTGGATGTTCAGGGCTTTGAGGCGCTGGCGAAAGTCGATCCGCGCCAAGCGCTCGGGCGAAGCGAGGACGAGCCGGGCGCGGCCGCTCTCCAGCTCGCGCCAAACGTCTTCCTTCTCGGCGCCCGACTGCAAGGAGTCGAAGGCGACCGCCTTCACGCCGTAGCCGTTCAGCTTCTCCAGCTGGTCACGGATGAGGGCGATCAGCGGCGAGACGACGAGGACCAAGCCCTCGCGGACCAAGGCCGGCATGGCGTAGCAAAGCGTCTTGCCGCTGCCGGTCGGCAGGACCGCGAGACAGTCCTTGCCCTCGAGCACGTGCGTGAGGACCGCCGCCTGATGCGGCCTTAGCCCGTCGAAACCGAAGCGCGCTTTCGCCTCGTCCGCGGCACGCGCGACGAGCCGGGAGAAGGACGACTCGCCGAGGAGTCGAGCCGGAGGATCACGCGTCGGTTCCATTCCCGAGAAACTAGCACTCAGGGAAGGAAGACGCCAGCATGCAACGCCAGCCCGGTGCGGACCCGCGGCCGCCCCGCCGTCGTGAGATCGGGGTCGTAGCTTTTCACCTGATCCGGGTCGATCTTCGCCGTGCGGGTCACGAGCTCGTCGCGCTCCAAGCGCAAGGAGGCCGTGGCGAAGCCGCCAAAGAAGAGGCGCACGCCGAGCGCCTGAGTCGCGGCCCAGCTCGTCTCCGCGCTCGTCCAACGGTCGTTCATCTCGTCGCTGTTCGTGCGGGCCCACGTATTCGTATCTCGCGGCGCCTGTCTGCCGGTCACGGCCTCTTCACGGCGCGCGCCTGCGGCGACGAAGACCGCGCGCTGCGCGACGGCCAGGGGATACCAAAGCCCCTCGAAGCCCAGCGAGCGTCGGCGGTCGCGGAAGCTGTCGCGCTCGCTCGGGCCGTCGCTGTTCTCCACCCGGGTGCCAAGGGCCAGGCCCCAAGGCAGCGCGACTTCCGCGCGCAGGTCGAGCTCGCCGACCAAGCTGCGCAGGGGCGCGGCTTCGAGCGAGGCGATCGGGCTCGTAGCGCCAGCGCGGGCTTTTTTCGTCGCGGCCAGCGCCGTCCCGGACGAGCTGACTGCGACGATAAGCGTCGTGACGAAGTGAAAATTGAGGGTTCGAAGCCGCATGAGAGCCTCCGCGCGTTCGTCCCTTGATCGGCGTCCGAGAGGCCGCGCTCGATGGGTAGGATGTGCCGGGCGCCCCAGGGCCACCGAAAAACCCGTAGAGGACGAGTCGCTACCGGTTTCACCTGACTTGATGGTCTGAAACTGCTATGGAAACGTCGCCCAGCCGAACCCTGAGCATCGTCCGGGTGCCGCGTGGTTTCGCCGCTGGTCGATTTCGCGCGCATTTGGGAAAGCAAAAGCATGTTGGCTTACCTCGGCACCTGGATCCTCCTCTACGCGCCGGCGGCTTTTTCCCCCGCCCTTTGGGGCTCGACGAAGCTCCTTCTGATCGCGCTCCTCAGCAGCGCCGCCATCGCTCTGCAGCCGAGCTACAAACCGGAGGAGGCGACCGTAGCTGACCGTGGCACCGCGCGCATCTTCGCCGCCGGCCTCCTACCCTTCTACGTGCTGACCGTGCTCGAGGCGCGTTGGCGCGGCGCGGAGGCGGCCGCGGCCTGGGATCTGGCGAGCGGGCTCACGCTCGTGATCGCGCTTTTGGGCTTGGGCATCCGGACCTGGGCCGTACGCACGCTCGGACGCTTCTTCACCTTGCACGTCAAGGCGACGCGCGATCAGCCGGTGATCACCGACGGGCCGTATCGCTTCGTACGCCATCCCGCGTACACGGGCGCGATCCTGATGCTCCTGGCGACGCCGGCGATGCTCGGCTCGTGGTGGACGTTCGCCGCGGCCGCGGTGCTGTTTCCCGCCTGGTTCGCGACGCGGATCCGGCAAGAAGAAGCGGTACTCCTCGCGGCGCTCGGCGCCAACTACGCCAAATACCGCGAGACGACGCCGGCCTTGATCCCCTCAGTGCGCCGTGCTGTCTTCGCCTGAGCGGGTCACGACCACCTCGATTCGACGGTTGAGGGCGCGCCCCGCCTCCGTCCCGTTCGAGCCTTTCGGCTCCTCATCGCCGCCCCCGACCTTACTTGAACTTCACCTTGATGACGCCCTTGTCCTTGAGCTGCTCGACGATGCGGTTCAAGTTCAAGACGACGGACTGTTTCGTGTCGACGTTCAGCGCCAGATAACCGTAATCCTCGCGGTAAACGAAGACCTCCTCGAGGTCCGTGATGCCTTGGTCCTTGGCGTGCTTCATCCCGGAGATATAGCCGGTCGCCCAGAGGTCGATCTCGCCCTTGTCCAGGCGCTTGGCGTTCTTCGCGTCGTCGTCGACCTTGTCGACCACGCCGCCCAACTTCTCCAGGTACTGGCTCTTCGCGTCGTTCTGGTAGCCGCCGATCTTGAACTTGAAAGCGTCGGCGACCTCCTTGATCTCGATCTTCTTCGACTTCTTCGCCAGGAGCACCCAGCGCGTCACCGAGATCGGCCCGACCCATTGAAAGAGGCTCTCGCGCTCGCCGTTGCGGATCGCGGTGAACACGCCGTTGTAAGCCTTCTTCTTCGCCGTCTCGAAGGACTTGTCCCAGGTGTCCATCTTCAACTCGTAGGCGAGCCCGGCTTTTTTCATGATCTCTTTGACGATCTTGACGTTCTCGCCGTCGATCCCGCCCTTGGCGCCCTTCGTCTGGTACGGCGGGTAGTCCTCGGTGTGGAGGATCCACTTCGGCTCGCCGGCGGCGCGGGCAACGCCCGCCCCGATCGATGCTACGGAGGCCATGGACAAGAGGGCGGCAAACGCTACGAGCGCTTTCTTCATGGCGGACTCCAGAGGACGCGGGGTGAGGTCCCGAGAGCTTAACCCAAAGGCGGCAACTCCGGGAAGACCTTGGCGGTTTCGGCCTCCGGGAGCGCTTCGACCTGGCGCAGGGAACGTTCGATGGCGCGCGTGCGGATCTCGGTTTCGCCGAGCTTTTTCGAGGCTTGGTCGAGCTTCTCACGCACCTTGCCGAGCACGTCGCCGAACTTGCCGAACTCGGTCTTGACGGCGCCGAGCACGGACCAGACCTCGTGCGTGCGCTTCTGGATCGCGATGGTGCGGAAACCCATCTGCAAGCTGTTCAGCACCGCGTAAAGCGTCGAGGGGCCGACTGGTACGATCTTCAGGGTCTGTAGGGCGTCGATCATGCCCGCAAAGCGGAGCACCTCGGCGTAGAGCCCCTCGTTCGGCAAGTACATGAGGGCGACTTCGGTCGTGTGCGGCGGCGCCACGTACTTCTTGCGGATCTTCTCGGCCTCGTCGATGACGCGGCGGCGCAAGGATTTCTTGTGCTCCTCGATCCCCGGAAGGTCGTTGGCCGCATAGGCGGCGATCAGGCGCTCGTAGTCCTCGACGGGGAACTTCGCGTCGATCGGCAGGTAGACCGGCGTACCGTCGTCGTCGCCCGGCAGGCGCACCGCGAACTCGACGCGCTCGCTGCTCCCGGGAATCGTCGCGACGTTCTTGTCGTATTGGCTCGACACGAGGACCTGCTCCAAAAGCGCCTCGAGCTGCGCCTCGCCGAACGTCCCGCGCGTGCGCACGTTCGTCAACACGCGCTTCAGGTCGCCGACGCCGGTCGCCAAAGTCTGCATCTCGCCTAGGCCGCGATAAACCTGCTCCAGGCGTTCGCTCACCTGCTTGAAGCTCTCGCCGAGTCGCGCCTCAAGGGTCGACTGCAGCTTTTCCTCGACGGTCGCGCGCATCTTGTCGAGCTGCTGCGCGCTGTCGGCCCGGATCCGCTCCAAGTGGTCGCCGATCCGCCGCTGCAGCTCTTGCGTCGTCGCGATCTGCTTCTCGCGGTTGTCCATCAGGGCAGCGCCCACGAGCTGCGACAAACCCTGAAAATCCTGGCTCAAAGCGCGCAAGGTCTCGCTGCGAGAGTATTCGACGCCGCGCGCCAGCTCGAGCGCCACGGCCCGAAGCGCCGTCTCGTGCGAGCGCGCGGCCTCGCGGAACGCCGCCGCCTGAAACCGCGCCGTCTCCGCCAGCTCGAACCTTAAGTGCGCGCGCTGCCGCCACAAAATCACGAGGCACACGACGATGCCAAGGATCGAGGCGGCGGCGAGAATGGGGGTCAGGAGCTCGAGGTTCATGTTGCGAAAACCTATACCACGGCGGACCGGTCTGCCACGCACGATGGTAAACCATCGAAGTCCCTTGACGTTCATGGCGCCGAAGTTCACGCCGGCTCCCTCCGACAGGGTCCCGTTCACGGCATAAATATCTGATATAATTGGGATCTGAGCGCCTCCCCAGTTATTTTTCGCCGCTCTCTGCCGATAAGAACGGCAATGAGCTCCATGACCAAACTGTTCTTCCGCGCCCTCGTCTCCGGCGAAGCGCTCGCGCAACTCTACGAGCGCCGCAAGATGTTGCGCCCCTCGGAGGAGAACCGCACGCGCGCCGCCGTCGCCTCGACGACCGTGCTCTTTCTGCTGACCATGGGCTTCCTCGTGACGATGGCCTGGATGCGCCACGACGCCGAGGCTTGGCTCGCGAAGCGCCCGAACATCCATGCGCTCGCCGTGGCCGCGACGCCATGGGCCGCCACCGCGGTCGTCGCGAAAACGTGTGAATCGGGACGCGACTGCTTCGAGAAGCTCTCCGCCATGCCGAAGGCCGCGGTGGATCTCGAAAAGTACGCGCTCGAGCTGCCCGCGGGCCTCGCCGGCAGCGCACTGGCCGTCACCCTTTTCCGCGCCGAGCTCGACCCGGCGCGCTTCGGCGCCTTTCCCGTCGCCACGCGCACGCTGGTCGCGACTTTGCCCGCGTTCTCGTTCCGCCGCGCCGATCTGTACGTCGACGGCGCGTTCCAGGGCACCACCTGGGACGACGGACGCCTCACCTACGCGTTCGCCGCGGAAAGCCTTAAAAACGCCGCGAAACCGCTCCAAGTCCAGATCGTTTTCGAGGCCCACGGCGAGCAGATCCACCTCGCCCGGGCCGGGCTGCCAAAGCTCGCCTCGCTAGACAAGACGGTCGCGGTGATGCCGCTCGACGACTACCGCGCGTGGCAGGAGTTCGTCGCCTCCGACAAGGCCGGCCGCGGCGACTTCATCGGCGCCATCGCGCGCATCGCGATGGCGGTCTTCGTCCTCGTTCTCTTCCTCCTGATCGACAGCTCGCCGGAGACTTTGGGCTTGGGCCTCTTCCTTGGCTTCGAGGCGTTCGCGATCTCGCTCGGCTTCGGCTGGCTGCCGCTGGAGAACGTCGACTTCCTGAAGCACTACGCCTTCCAGATGGGCGACATCTTCCGAATATACTTCTTCCTCCAGCTCGCCCGCATGATCGACAAGCGCGTCGCGCCTTGGCTCCTCTGGGGAACCGTGATCTCGATCCCGCACGGCCTCCTTCGCCACTACGGTCCGGCCTTCGATCTGACCTGGCTCTTCCACATCTCGCGCATCCGCGACATGATCGCCGGCGGAATCGGCCTCGCCGTGTGCGTGCGCGCCGCGTGGTATCTGCGCGACAAGAAACTACCCTGGCGCGTCCTTGCGCTCGGCGTCGCGGCGCTCGGCGCCTTCGAGCAGGTCTTCGACTCGGGCGGCCAGTACGTTCCCGCCCTCCGCGATCATTTCGTCTACCAGACGATCGTCGACCTCTTGCAGCCGATCGCCGCCTGGCTCCTCGCCTTCGCCGCCTTCCTCAACATCTCGACCCTCGAGAATCGGGTGCGCACCCTGTCAGGTCTCGAGGCGCGCGCGAAGGAGATGGAGAAGGAGATGGAGCTCGGCCGCGTCGTGCAGAAGGCCTTCATGAACCTGCCGAAGATGCCCGACGAGCTGCGCATGGTCTGCCACCACGAGGCGATGCTCTACGTCTCCGGCGACACGTATTTCGTCGACTGGAACGAGAAGCACCGCAAGCTCACCTTTCTGATCAACGACGTCACCGGTCACGGCGTTCAGGCCGCGCTGAAGGCCTCCGGCGTCTCCGTCATCGCCAACACCGTGTGGAGCGACGCGCAGGGCCCCTGGATCCCGGGGAAAATGGAGGCTTACGCGCGCATGGTCACGCAGTTCTTCGAGAAGATGGACTCGACTCCGGACGTGCTCGCGATGGCCGGCGGCGAGTTCGACGTCGAGACGGGCGCGCTCGAGCTTTTCCGCGTCAACTTCCCCTTCCCGCTCGTCATCGAGCCGAAGGGGGACACATGGAGCCTGACGCTCCTCCCGCTCCCCAGCGCGAAGCTCGTGCCATACCAAATGAGCGACGGCGCCTTCGTCGTCCTGACCAGCGACGGCATGCTCGACAACAGCCGCCGCACCACCGAATTCCTACGCTATATGAAGAAACAGCTCGCAGGCATCGGCAGTGACCTCGATGCCGACCGCATCAAGGCTTTGGTTCTGGCCTGCCCGCTGGTCGCCGACCGCAAGGACGACGACAAGACGCTGACCGTCTTCCACTGGCAGAGAGACGCGGCCAAGCGCCGCTTAAGCGCCTGATCGCGCCGGCGAAGTCGAAGGATCACGCGCCCGTTGCGATCGTCGTGTCGAGCAGGTAGATTCCCGCGATGACCGCACGCGACCACACCTTCTACGACACCACGATCTCGCTTTGCTCCCGCTGCCTTCGCCGCGTCGACGCCAAGATCCTGATCAAGGGCGACGACGTCTTCATGGAGAAGCGCTGCGCCCTGCACGGCATGGAGACGGTGCTCATCGCCACCGACGCCGCGTACTACAAGCGCTGTCGCGACTACAAAAAGCCGGGCGACTTGCCGCAGAAGTTCAACACGGCGACCAACTACGGCTGCCCTTACGACTGCGGCCTGTGTCCCGATCACGAGCAGCATTCGTGCATCGGCCTGATCGAGCTCACGGACCGCTGCAACTTGAAGTGTCCGACGTGTTATGCCGAGTCAGGCCCCGGGGTCGGCAAGCACCGCACGCTCGAGGAAGTCGAGCGCATGCTCGACGCTCTCGTCGCCAACGAGGGCGAGCCCGACGTCGTCCAACTCTCCGGCGGCGAGCCGACCCTGCACCCCAAATTCTTCGAGATTTTGGCGATGGCGAAGGCCCGGCCCATCCGCCACATCATGGTGAACACCAACGGCCTACGCCTCGCGCAGGACGCTAAATTCGCCGATCGGCTGGCCGAGCAGCGCCAAGGCCTCGAGGTTTACCTACAGTTCGACTCGTTCGAGGAGAAGGCGCTCCGCACGCTGCGCGGCGAAGACCTGCGCGAGACCCGCATGCAAGCTATCGCGGCGCTCAACGAGCGCAACATCTCGACGACGCTCGTCGTCACCCTGCAGAAGGGTTTGAACGACCACGAGATGGGCAAGATCATCGAATTCGCGGCCCAGCAACCGGCGGTGCGCGGCGTCACCTTCCAACCGACGCAGGTCGCCGGCCGGCTCGACACGTTCGATCCGGCGAAGGACCGGCTAACGCTCACCGAGGTGCGTAGCCAGATCCTGAGACAGACCGCGATGTTCACGCCCGACGATCTGATCCCGGTGCCCTGCCACCCGGAGGCGATCGCCATGGCGTACGCCCTGAAGCTCGGCGGCAAGATCATCCCGATGTCTTCGTTCGTAAAGCCGGAGTCGCTCCTCGACACGGCCCGCTCGACCATCAACTTCGAGCAGGAATTCGACCTGAAAGCGCGGTTCTTCGACCTCTTCAGCACGTCCCGCGCCCCAGACGCGCAAGCCGAGCATCTGCGGCAAATCCTCTGCTGCCTGCCGGCCTTCACGGCGCCGTCGCTTTCGTACGAGAACGTCTTCCGCGTCGTGATCATGCAGTTCTTCGACGCCTACAACTTCGACGTCCGCCCGATCAAGAAGACGTGCATTCACATCGTGCAGCCGGACGGGCGCATCATCCCCTTTGACACGATGAACCTGCTCTACCGAGGTGACCGCGCCGCACGGCTCGAGTCCTTGCGAGGCGAGCAGATCGCCGCGCGCAAGCTAGCGGTGGAGACCGAGAAGCGTCACGGCTGCGCCAACGCGAACGTGCCGTTACAGTAATCGAGCCCGTCGAAAAGGGTCAGGCTTGTTCCGGCCTCGTCGACGTCTTTGTAAACCTTGCCGTTCAAGGATGCCGACCTCGCTTCGCCGGTGAGGTCCGCTTCGATCGTCGTCGAGATCAGGTCGGACGAGCCCGGGACGCAGTTGCCGCCGTCCAGCTCGCTGTCGCAGGTGACCGAGATGGTGCTGCCGGTGTTCAAGAAGCGCGAGAAAGCGTAGAGGGTGCAGCTGCCGCGAACCGTTGCCCCCGCGGCGGCTGCCCCGGCCTTGTGGCGGACCGTGCACTGCTCCGCGCCGTCCTGGGCCACACCGAGAAAAGCGACGCAATTGACCGAGGTCGTCGTCGTGAAAAGGGCGCTGCGCCCGCGCAGCATGAGCTGCAGCGCATCCTTCAGCTCCTGCGAGCTCGGCGTCGCGTCGATCTTGCCCAGGCCGATCGTCGTCGGCGGGATGTCGCAGGCCGAGGCCGCGAGACCGAGCGCCGCCACGGCGGCCGCGAGCGCTTGGCGCATTCCGAAATGCCGTGTTAGATTCGTGCCATCCGTCATCCGAGAAGCTTATGCCGAGCCGCATCGCCAAGCAAGGAATCGCCGCAGCCCTCGCCCTCGCGTTTAGCGCCGCGCCCTTGCTCGCGCAGGACGAAGAAGGGGACGAGGCGGAAGTCGCCATGCCGGAAAAGCCCCGCGTGAAGGTCCTGAAGCGGGAGAAAAAGACGAGCGCCGCCGTCCCCGAAGGAGAGCTCTGGTGGTCCCAGGCCATCGTCCTGCAACCGGCTTTGATCAGCTCGGGCACCGGCCCTGGCGCTGGCGCGCTCGAATACCAACGCGTCGTCGACCGCATGGCCCCGAAGCCGAGCTCCGTCGCTTTCGGCTTCCGCTCCGACTCGAGCACGACGACCGGCGACGCCGGCCTCTTCGACAAAGGACAGACGGAGAGCGTGCGCAAGCAGCTCGTCGTCACCGCGAAATACCACCTGTACCTGATGCGCTCGTTTCATTTCACGGGCGGTGCGGGCTTCCGCTCGACCTCGACGAAGGAGACGTATAGGAGCACCAGCGGAGTCAGCGTGAACGCGGAGAAGAGTGCCTCGAACCTCGGCTTCGAGCTGGCCGTCGGCAATCGTTGGGTCCTGCCTTTTGGACTGGTCCTAGGCGGAACCTGGCTCGAAGTGTTTGTGCCGGCGGTGACCCTGTCCTCCAAAGACGCGGATATCCCGGCCGGTTATGATGACGACAGCGGCATCTTCACCGGCCGCGGCTCGCGCAAGAGCGACAAGAAGCGGACCTCCATCCGCCTTGTTGCGCTCGATCTCGGCTGGGCCTTCTAATACGGCCGGAAACGGCTCATCAACTATGGCGTCGGCACCACGACGATCACCGGAATGTCGACGACCGGCGCAGCGTAAGGCACGTCCACCGTCATCTCCAGCTCGCCGTCTTCCGTAATCCGCGTCCCCGCGAACACCTTCGTCGTGACCACCGTCCCGTCGCGAGCGCACACGTCGATCTCCAGGTCGTAACGAGCGGAAACCGCGACCTGCGGCCAATTGGCGACGAAGGGCCGCGCGGGGTCCTCGGAGCGCGCGACGCGGAACGTGCCGGAGCCTTCGCCACCGACGAGCTTCCAGCGTACGTCGAGCCAGTTGGCGACGTCGCCGATGTCGTCCGCGCCTTGTGGCGCGGCGAGGAGCCCGTCGGTGATCCACTGGTCGAGCACGGCCAACTTGTCCTCGGCGACACGCGGGCTCGGCGGCGGCGGCATCGGATAGTCGAAGGCGCGCATCCAGCGCAGCATGTCGGCCACGATCTCCGGCTGCGTGACGAAGGTGCGCGAGACGAAAGGATAGGACGAGAGGACGAGGCCGCCGCCTGGCTCCGGCATGGAGTCTTCGGCGTGGCAGTTGAGGCAGTGCGACTTCATGATCGCCTTCACGTCGAGGTAGGTCGTCTTCACGCCCTCGCCGGGAACCGCCATGGTCACGTGAAAGGCGAGCGGCACGTCGCGGCGGCGCCGCGTCGGCTCGCGCAGCGTGATGTTGATGGCTTCCCCGAGCTGCTGCGCGCCCGGCTTCACCACGTGACGCGCCTTGCCGTCGCCGATGACCTCGCCGTCGGCGTTGAGGATCTCGAGCTGAAACTCTTTCAACCCGAGCTTTAAGCCTTCGAGGCGGTAGCTGACGGCGCCTTCGGGCGTGCCGTCGAGGTGGAAGGTCTTGTCCTCGCCCTCCTGGTCACCGAGCGCGTCGGAGACGACGCGGAAAATGCGCACGCGCAAGGCCGAAGGCGACTCCGCGAGCAAAGCCAAGGCCTCGCGGCTGAGCGCGAAGCGCACTTCGCCGCGGATCTCCGCGCGCGCGTCGGCCGCGGGCGGCCTACCTCCCGACGGAGTCAGCGGGCGACAAGAGCTCGCCGTCGCCAGCAAGCTCACGAGCGCGGTCGCGCTGAGGATCCAAGACACCGACTTTTTGCGTTCCATGTTCCACCCCCCCGGGTACGAAGCTCGCCAGTGCCCAGGCACCGAGCGGTAATACGGCCGCCGCCGCTGCCGCGGGAAGCCCGACGCCCCCGTACAACGCGCCGAGTATCAGCAGCGTCAGATACAAAGAATAGTGCGCGTCGCGCAAGCTGGCGGCGCCGGCGTCCGAATGACGCGTGGCGACGCCCGCCACAACGGCAGAGAGGCCCAGGGCGCCGAAGTGAGCGCCAAGGACGGCATTGCCGGCGTCGAAGACGACGAAGGCCATGGTCCAGGACGCGAGCGCGAAGAGTCCGGCGAACCAAAAAGAGCCCGGCGCGGGCCTTCGCGCTCGCGTCGTACCGCGCCCCACGAGAATCAAGAGGCCCGCCATGACGACCACGATGGACGCGAACAAAGCTCGCGCTTCGAGCGCTCCCCATTGCTGCGCTTGCGTATAAGGCGGCACCAAGGCGCCGGTCACGACCAGCGCGAAGAGACAAATCGTGACCGCGCTCCGGCGCAGGGAAAAGACGAGCGCCGCCAACGCCGCGAGCGGCAGAAGGCGGCGCAGGACGTCCCCGAAGTCGAAAGACACCCCGCCTTGCAGCGCAAAGACCACCGCAAGGACGCCGAGGAGCATCGTGACGACGGGAACGAGTCTCACTGCTGAAGGGCCTCGAAGAAGAGGCTGACCTCGACATCGTCGCCGATGTCGCCGACCATGTTGGTCATGCCGAAATCCGTGCGCTTCAGCGTGAAATGGCCTTCCGCGCCGATGTGCGAGACGCCCTGGCGGTCGCGCATGGTGCCGAGCTTCTGCATCGGGACCGTGACCTGGCGGGTGACGCCGTGCAAGGTCAGGTTGCCTACGACTTCGAAGCTGTCGTCGTCGAGCGCCTGCACGCCGGTCGAGGCAAAGGTCATGGTCGGAAACTGCGCGACGTTGAAGAAGTCCGCGCCGCGCAGGTGGTTGTCGCGACGCGCGACGGCGGTGTCGACGCTCGTGACTTGCACGGTGACGGAGGTGGACTCGAGCGCGCCGGCGTCGCTGACGACGAAGGAGCCCGTGAAGGTGTTAAAGCGGCCGACGACTTTGCTGACGCCGAGGTGACCGATTTTGAAGACCACGGCGGAGTGATTCGGGTCGACGGTGTAGGTCGCTCCGAACGCCGGCGCCGCGGCAGAGAGGAAAAGACCGCAAGCGGCGGCCGTGAGCATCGACTTCATCATCGCAAAACCCCCAAGGAAATTAAGATCCCATGACGATAGTCGTGGCGGCGCCGGGGGAGAAATAGATAATGGTTATGACGGTCATTAGACGGCCTTATCGGGTAGAATCGACCGCATGAGACTCATCGTCCAAAAGTACGGCGGCACCTCCGTCGGCAGCCTCGCGCACATCCAAAACGTCGCGCGGCACGTGCAGGCGACGGTCGCCGCCAAAAACCGCGTCATCGTGACCATATCGGCGATGGGCGAGCAGACGGACGACTTGCTCGAGATGGCGATGCAGCTGAACGACAAGCCGCCGCGCCGCGAGCTCGACATGCTGCTCTCCGCAGGGGAGCGCATCAGCGCCTCCCTGCTTGCGATCGCCCTGGCGAAGGTCGGCGTCAAGGCTCGTTCCCTGACGGGATCGCAGTGCGGCATCTTGACCGATGAGACGCACGGCAACGCGCGCATCCACAAGATTCTCGGCGACCGCATCCGCCACGGCCTGGACGAAGGCAATGTCATCATCGTCGCCGGCTTCCAAGGCATGAGCCAGCGCACGAAAGAGATCACGACGCTCGGCCGCGGCGGCTCCGACCTCTCCGCCGTCGCCCTGGCCGCGAGCCTCGGCGCCGCGACGTGCGAGCTGTACAAGGACGTACCCGGCGTTTTCACCGCCGATCCCCGCTCCGTCCCGCATGCGCGCATCCTGCCCGAAATCTCCTGGAGCTCGATGTCGGCGCTCGCCTGGGCCGGCGCCAGCGTCCTACAGCCACGCAGCGCGCACCTTGCGAGCAAATTCAACCTTCCCTTCGAGATCCGCTCGAGCATCCAGCTCGACCGCGCGGGAACCATCGTGCGCGGCGCCGCCGCCCATCCGGAGAAGCCAGCCGTGGAAAGCCCCAAAGTCGTCGCCCTGGCCCACAAGACCGGCACGGCCCTGGTCACCTACCGCTTCGCCAAGGCCGCGGCGATCGGCGAGGCGCTCGCCTGGCTCTGGCAGCAAGGCGAGAGTCCGATGCTTTCCTACCAACAGTCGCCGGAGCCGGGAGTCGTCGAGCTCACCCTGGTCTTGAAGGCGAGCCTCGTTCCCGAGTTCGGCGCGGCGCTCGCGGCGACCGTCGTCCGCAGGGTCTTCGGCCTGGCGACGATCACGATCGTCGGCGAAGGCTTCCAGCAAAGCCCGGAGACCGTCCAGCAAGTCTGCAAGACGGTCGGAGACGCGGCCCGCATGATCGATTCCCGCAACGGCGCGATCACGATCTGCGTCGCGGAGGACCAGGTGACGCGGTGCCTCGGCGAGCTGCACGCGGAGTTCCTGGAGCGCCCATAGGCTACCTTCCTCCGGGGAAGACGCGGAAGAAAAACGAAAACGGACGCAAGCTCTCGTGGAGCCTGCGCCGCATTGGAGGAACTCACGCACCAGAACAGGACACTAGCGATTACTTCAGATCTTTGGAGAGGCCGACCGCCAAGGTCGTGGCGCTCGCCTGGTAGATGGCGCTCTGCGCGACGTCCATGTGAACGTTCCAGCTGCTCAGCTTGAGCATCAGGCCGACGCTGCCGCGACCGTACCAGTTCATGCCGTTGCGCACGCGCGCTTCATAGTTGGGATCGTTGACCGCATCCGCGTCGCCGCCGATGTCGGCCGAGACGTACATGCCGCCGGCGGCCAATTCCCCGCGGAACGCCACGGTCTTGCCTTCGCGCAGCGTGTAGCCGACGCCGCCGAGGAGGCCGAAACCCGAGACGCTGATCGATTGATGCTCGAGGCCGTTGAACTCGCCGTAGCGCGTCACTTCGCCTTCCATCGCGGTGTAGACCGCGCGACCGACGAGGGCGAGGCCTGAGCTCAAACGATGTTGACCGAAAGCCGAGTACTCCGCCGCGGGGCTGCCTTCGCCGATCGTGATCGTCGACAGACCCGCCGACGCGCCGACCAGGTTCTCGGCCGGGGTCTTGTACACTGCATAGTTGGTGACGCCGCCGTCACCGGGCTTCGTCTCGAGGAGCGCCAGCTTGTAGTCGCGGCGGACCGATCCATAACGCTTATTGATTTGGACGGCGCGACGCTCGCCCTTCATCGCCATGATCTCACCCTTGGCGACCATCTCGCCGTCGGTGTTGAAGATGCCGACCTCGTCGCCGATCGTCAGCTGGGTCGAGTCTGCGACGCACTTGGTTTGCTTCTTGTTGCAGAGGAGCTCGGCTTTCGCCTGCGCGACGCCGCTCAGTGTCATCATTCCCGCCGCAACCGCCACCCAAGATTTCAGCTTCAGCTTCTTGATCATGACTTTCGTCTCCGCCTCTAGTGAGTCTCCGTTGTGAAAGGTGGTGCAAGCGCCAAGCCAGACGGAAAACCCCCGAAACCATTGGGGTCCAATGGATTCGGGGGAGTGTAAGGGAGCGGGTCGGTGTCGACTTTGTCGACGCTTTTGGGGGTCTTCCAGCTTCTACATTTGCTCGCGCGTGAGGTTCCGCACCCCGGCTTCGGTCACCAGCACGTCGTCCTCGATGCGAATGCCGCCGAAAGGGGTGAGCTGCCCGATCAGGTCCCAGTCGAACTTCTCGCGGTGCGCGCCCTCGCGGAAAGGGGCGAGCAGCATGTCGATGAAGTAGAGCCCCGGCTCGATGGTAATGAGATTGCCCGCGCCCAGGACGCGGTTGGTGCGCAAGTATTTGAACTTCGGGTTCGGCCGGGACATGCCGCCGTGGCGGTCGAGCTGCTTGCCCGCGACGTCGTGGACGAAGAGGCCGAGCTGATGGCCCAGACCGTGCGGATAGAAGGGCCCGGTCAAGGCGTCCTCGACCGCCGCCTCCGCCGTCGTCTTGCGCAAAATGCCTTGCTCAAGGAGGAGACGCGCCACCAAGAGATGCGACTTCGCATGCAGATCGGCGAAGGATACGCCGGGCTTCACCGCGTGGACGACGGCCTGTTGCAAGGTCTCCATTCCCGTCAACAGGTGCCGGAATACGGTGTGCGCCGACTCGGCGACGTAGGTACGCGTGATATCGGAGGCATAGCCGCGGACCTTCGCGCCTGCGTCGATGAGCATGGCTTTGCCCGAGCGCACGTCGTCGCGCTTACGGTGGTAGTGAAGGACCGCGCCCTTCTCGTTGAGGCAGACGATTGTCTGATAAGGCAGCTCGAGCTCCGTGACCCGCATCGCGCGCAGGAACGCGTTGTGGATGTCGAGCTCGGAGCCGCCGGCAAAAAACGCCTCTTTCGCGGCGGCGTGGCCCGTGGCCGCGAGCTTGGTCGCGCCGACCGTGCACTCGACCTCGTAGGGCGTCTTGAAGCTTCGGTCCCAGTTGAGACGCGAAGCCATCGAGTCGATCCCGGTCGCGAGCCCCGCGGCTTTCGCGCGCTCCGCGTCAGGACCGACGTAGGCGGCGTGGCGAAGGCCGGTCACCGCAGCCCAGATCGTCGCCTCGTCGGGACGCTCGACGACGTCGAAGGCCGTGGTCCAAAACTCCTCGCCGATCTTCGAGTGCTCGTGCCAGTAGTCGGCGGGCGAGTGGTAGTAGAGCGTCGGCTTTTTGCCCGCGGCGACCACGACCATGTGGCCGGGCCCTTCGAGCGGGCACCAGTATGCGAAGTGATGGTACGGCCGGAACGGCACGGTCATGTCGTCGTCGGCGTAGTAGACGTCCTTGCCCGAATGCAGGACCAGCGTCTCGAGGCCGAGCTCGGCCAGGACCTTCTCGGTATTTTTTTGCAAGGTCTCGACGTGCGCGAGAAAGAGCGGCTTCAGGTCCATGATTTTTTCAGGTCCTCGATGTCGACGGCTTTGACGGTGCCCTCGAGGGCGCCGCTCGCCACTTGGAAGGCGCGGAGAAAGGGCAGCCGCCGGCGGTCCGAGGGCAAGGCCCTGAGCATCGCCGGAAAGGTCGGCCAAGCGTCCGGCGCGCGCAGGGGATCCGTCTCCGGCAGCCGAGCCAAATAGAGCGTCGCGGCCTCGCCGCTCGCCAAGGTCACCGTGTCGGCGTAGGCCTGGTCGACGGCGATGCGGCGCGCCATGTCCTCCTTCACGACGCGCGAAGCCTGCGTGACGAGCTGCTCCTGGATCGGCATCAGCGGGCGTGCCTGGAAGAGAATACCCTGCGCCGCAGGCTCGTCGCCGTCGCCGTCACGGGGCAGACGCAAGACGCCTTTCTGGTCGCGCACCACGAAGAGAAGGATCGCCCAGGAGGTCGGACAGTTGATCGAAAGCATCGTGATCTCCTGGGAGTTAGGGCGCGAGCTTGCGCAGAATGAGCTTCGCCATCGCCTGCAAGGTCTCCATCGTGCCGACCGACTGCGAGGCGACCGCCTTTTGATCCGGGACGCCCCCGGGATTGAGCTCCTGGCGCAGGATCTCGAGCGGCAGAACGTCGGGGAGGTCGCGCTTGTTGTATTGCACGACGCGCGGCATGTCGGCGACGTTCAGGCCTTCCTCGGCGAGGAGCTTGCGGGCGGCTTGCAGCGACTCGACGTTGTCGGCCATCGCTTCGACGCGGGAGTCGGCGACGTAAACGAAGCCGTCGACGCCCTTCAGGATCACGGAGGCGACCGAGTCATAGAGCGAGTTGGTCGGCAACGTGTAGAGATGCAGCTTGATGTGGAAGTCGCGCACGTGCCCGAGGCTGATCGGCAGGAAGTCGAAAAAGCGCGTCGGGCCGGCGGCGTCCTCCAGCTCGAGGAGGCCTGAGCGCACCTCGGCGGAGGTGCTCTTGTAGATCGAGCGCAGGTTCTCCGTCTTTCCCGCGCCGCGGGGTCCGAGGTAGAGGACCTTGCAGTTGATCTCTTTGGTGTCGAAGTTCGTGAACGCCATGCGAGCTGGCCGCCGTCAATCTTGCGCGGAGTGCGTCTTCACATCTTCGATCGCGCCCCCGAACACGGCAAGCACTTCCTTCGTGAACGGCGCGTTGCGGGCCTCTTCCACCAGCTTCTGCTGGCGCTCGCCCTCGGCTTTGACGCGGGTGTCCTTCAGGGTCTCCTGGAGCGGCGCGGCGGAGGCAGCGGCGGCGCGCGGAAAGACGACGAGGCCGCCGGAAAAGCCGAAGAGCTGCTGGAGCTGGTCTTTGAGCTTCACCTGCTCATCTTTCGAGAGCAGGGACCCATGCGTTTTCTCGTCGACGGCCAGGGCGATCTTCGCCGGCCCGTATTCGATGAGGTGGGTGGCCTCGAGCTTCAAGGCCAGGACGGCGCGGGGCCGTTTCAGGGCTTCGAGCATCGCTTTCCACGTGGTCGGGAAGCTGGGGGAAGCGGGAGCGGGCGTCGCGGTCGGCGGCGTCGCGGTCGGCGGCGTCGGAGTCGTCGAGGTCGTCGGCGTGCGGGGCTGCGGCGCGGCAGCAGACGCGGGCGGGGGCGTAGCCGGGGGCGGCGTGCGAAGCGGGGCCGCTCCGGGCGTCGGGGCGGCGGCAGGTGCCGTCGAGGTCGCGGGGTTCCCCGATCGCGGCTGCGCCGCGATCGCCGCTTGCACACCCGCACGCAACGAGCGCCCCGGCGCGACGAGCGGCGCCGGCGTCGTCGCCATCGACGCGGTCGCGAGCTTCGCGCCGCCGCGGAGGTCTTCGAGATTGGGCAGGCCCGGATCGAGACACCATTCGAACACGTAGTTCTCGAGGACAAATCGGTCTAGCGCCTCGCCGGAGAGCTCCGTGCGGCACTTCACCAAGGTGCGGAAGATGCGATTCAGATCGAGCGCCGGCGCGGCGCGGGCGATCTCCGCCAAGCGCTCGAGCTCGCCTTCGTCCAGCCCGAGGAAGGCCGCGTCGACGCCCGTGACGCCCAGCTCGCGCACCACGAAGGCGTGGCGCGCGAAGCCGCAGAGCTCCTCCGTCACGGCCGTCAGCTCGGCGCCGCTTTGATCCAGGCCCTCGATCGTGAGCATCGCCGCTTTCGCGTCGCGCGCCACCATCGCGGCCAGAAGATCGAGGTAAGGCGAGGACGAAAGCCGGGACACCATTGGTCCGAGCGTCGCCAGGGTCACGATGCCGCCGCCCAAAGCGATCGCCTGGTCGAGCAAGGTGAGCGCATCGCGCATCGACCCGTGCCCCTCGCGTGCGATCACGGCGAGCGCCTCGGGCTCGGCCGCCAAGCCTTCTTTCGCCACGATCTCCGCCAAGCGCCGCGCGATCAGCTCGCGCGGGAACTTGCGCAGATGAAAGGTCGGGCACCGCGAGCGGATCGTCTCCGGGACGCGGTCCAGCTCCGTGGTCGCGAACACGAAGACGACGTGCGGCAGGCGCTCTTCCAAGGTCTTCAGCAGCGCGTTGAAGGCCGCCTGCGACAGCATGTGCACTTCGTCGATGATGTAGACTTTGTAGTGGGAGCGGCGCGGCGCGTAGTCGATCGTCTCCTGCAGCGCCCGCACGTCCGCGACGCCGGTGTTCGAGGCGCCGTCGATCTCCAGCACGTCCTCGTGATGCCCGGCCGCGATCGCGAGGCAGCTCTCGCAGAGACCGCAGGGCTCGGCGCTCCCCGGCTCGCGTTGCGCGCAGTTGAGCGCCTTCGCGTAGAGCCGCGCGACCGTCGTCTTGCCGACGCCGCGGACGCCGGTGAAGATCAAGTTGGTCAGCACGCGCCCGGTGAGGATCGCGTTGGCCAGAGCCTTCGCCACCGCGTCCTGACCGACGAACTCGGCGAAGCACGCCGGGCGGTACGTGCGGGCCAGGGGTTGATACGCCATGGCGGACCTCAGCGGGGAAAACGGATCGAGCGCACCGTGATTGCTAGGTGACCCAAGCACCTACCAAACACCACTACCGTTGCTCCCTTCCGGGCCTGGCGGGGTTTGCGGGCCGGTATCACCTAGGACCTAGCAATCACGCTGCGCTCGCTGACGCCCCGTTATATCCCCAGGCCGGCGCTGGAAGCAAGTCGGAACCGGTTTTGCAACTAACTGAAACCATTAATAAACTTATGCGTGTGCGGAAACCGTGCCCGGCCGCGAGCTCGCGCTAGCGCTTGCGCGCGCCCTTTCCGCCGAAGTCGAACTCGAAGCGGGCAAAGGCCAAGAGGCTCGCGGCACCGCCCGTCGTCTTCGCGGTCGCGGTCGCCGGGATCTCGCCGTTCTCGTCCTCTTCGACGCCGGCCGCTTCGGCGTCGACCTCGACGTTGCGAAGGCCGCCCTCGAGCGCGACCGCGCCGCCGACGAGAAAGCCAGGGAACAGCAACGGCCTTTGGTAGCTCAGATGGCCGCCGAGAACGTTGATGCCCCGTTCCGAGGTCACGAATCCCGCGGTCTTCGCGCCTTCGTAATAGACCATCCAGTCGAGCTTGGCCCCGCTGGGGAGCCGGCTCTCGAAGCTCGCGTGGAGGCGCAGGAGCTCCTCCGGCCCCGCTTTGGGCGCCAAAGGCTCGCCCGGCACGCCTTCGCGCTCGAAGAAGACGAAGCCCAAGCCCAGCCCCCAGACGAAGACCGGCGAGGAGACGTTGCGCATCTTCACGCGCAGCTCGGCGGGATGCTTGCGCTTCGACTTCACCTCGACGAAGCGGCCCGCGACGGTCGAGGTGTCGACGGCCATGAAGTCGCCGCGATCCTTGTACTCCACGACGTACTCGTGCTCTTTGTCGAAATCGGAGAAGGCGACTTTCGGCTCGCCGATGACGTAGTCGAAGGCGAGGGCGTCGTTGCCCGAGCCGCGCGTCTCGGTGATCATCGAGTGGTCGTACCTCAGGCCGATGCGGTAGCCCTCGCCGGCGAACGCCCAGACCTGCGGTCGGATTTGGTTGATCCCGACGTTGGCCGAGACGTGCTGGGTCTCGTCCACGCCTCGTGTGTCGATCAATCCGTCCCGACGCTCGAACGCCACGCTCGCGCCGAACCACTTGGGGTCGAAATGCAGATAGGCCTCGGTGGCGACGCGCGTGCCGCTCTGCGTGGTCGTCGTCTTCAGATCCTCGACCTTCGTCTGAAGCTGTTGAAACGTGTAGCCGGCGCCGAGCTCCCCGAAGGAATGCGCGAACTGGTGATATTGCGCCGGCGTGGTGACGAGCGGCGATAAGGCGACGTTCCAAAAGATCGAGAGGAACCGGATCGACTGCTTCTTCGTGAAACGACGGTCCGGCGCTTCGAGCACCAGGACGACCGTCTGCTTGACCGGGTTCAGCTTGGCCAAGGTGCACGAGACGACGAAACGGTCGTCACCCACCTCGATCACGACCTCTTCGTCCTCGTCGACCGCCGCGAGCTCCGCCTGGTTCAGCTGGATCAAGATCTTCATCTTGTCCTTGCTCACCTTGCGCACGGTCGCGCCCTCCGCCGCGGACGCGGCGAGGCAGGTGAGAAAGACCAGGGCCAGGGCGAGACGTGAGCTCATTTCCCGAGCCTAATCAAAGCCATGCGTCAAGGAAAGGGAAAGCGCGAAAGGGTCGCGGGAAAAAACGTGCGGAACGCGCGCGGCGTGCCGACGAAGCGCCAATGCCAGGGCTCGTAGGCGACGCCCTGCTTGTTCGCGGGCGGGAAGCTCATCTCGAAGTGGTACTTGGCGGCATTGGCCCGAAGCCACCGGAAGGCGCGGGTGTCCCGGAAGCCGTCGACGAGGTCGGACTCGTGGCTCGCGCCGTCCCCCACGTCGAGAGAATAGCCGGTGTGGTGCTCGCTGAATCCGGGCGGCGCGCAGATCTTGGCGCGCTCCGACAAGGTCTCGCCCTTCTGCGCCGCGCCGTTGAAGAAGAGCTCCCTCTGCTTGGTCAGGTCGCGGAAACCCGAGACCGGAACGAGGAGGACATCGTCGCGCATGGCGGCCTCTTGCATGCGGTGGAACGCTCGCGCGGCGACTTTGCGCATACGCACTTGGCCGTAAGCGTCGAGGTCGACGAGGCTCGAGTCGGGCGCGACCGCGTAGGCATGGTGGCCGAGGACGCGCGGTCCGACCAGGACGCGGGCGCCGTAAAGCAGGACGAGCGCGGCGCCGACGGCGACCAGGGTCGCGAAGGCGCCGAGGAGAAAGGGCCTGAGCTCGACGTTGCCAAAGGGACGCATGCCCCTCTATCGGCCAATCGGGCGACAATCCAGAGGATTCTTGCTAAGATCCGGCCATGGACATGCGTAGCCTCGCGGCCGAATGGGCTTATTTCACTGGCGCTTTCGTGACGATTTTCTTCATCGTCGACCCGTTCGCGCTGGTGCCCATTTATCTGACTTTGACCGAGCGTTTCTCCGAGGCCGACCAAAAGCACGTGCGGCGCAAGGCGACGTTGATCGCGCTGGGCATGCTATGCGCTTTCGCGCTGACGGGGATGAGCTTCTTCGAGCTGTTCGGCGTCACGATGCCGGCGTTCCGCATCGCGGGCGGAATCCTGCTGCTCATTCTAGGCGTCACGCAGCTCAATGCGCCCCGTGAGAAGGTCACCAACGCCGAGGAGTCGGAGAGCTTGGCGCGCGACGACGTGTCAGTCTTTCCGCTCGCCACGCCGCTCCTCGCCGGACCCGGCGCGATCTCCTCGGTGATCCTCCTGTCGACCGCCAGCGAGTCGCCGCTGCGGCGGGCGGAGCTGCTCGCCGCGATCGTCGCCTGCTTCGCCGCGACCTATTTGATCTTGAAATTCAGCCCTCGACTGTTTCGCATCATGGGTCGGACGGGCTTGAACCTGGTGTCGCGGATCATGGGCATCGTCCTGACCGCCGTCGGCGTGCAGTTCGTGCTCGCGGGGGCGGCAGAGGCTTGGAAGGCGTTTCAACAGTGACGTCGTCGCATCGCCCAGAATCCGCGCTCGCGAGAACATCGCCTCACGTGAGAGATCACGAGCACGCACAAGCGATACGCATAGGCACAAGTCTACGTCGACGCGGACGAAGTCTAGCGCGGAGATCTACCGCACCTTCGCCGGATCCACGCCCCACCCGGAGAGAATTTGCGCCTCGTCGGAGGCGGTCATCGCCTTTTTGAACTTCGCGCCCGAGACGCCCTTCACCCGCTTTTCGCATTCGGCCCAAGTGCGATGCCGCTGTGCGACGCCGGAGACGATGCTGAGATACGAGTGCGCAGCCGCTTTCGCCTCGACCTTGTCCTTCATCGGCGGCAGCTCGGTGTTCTCCGGGATGTCGTGGATCGCGACCGGATAGCCTAGCAAGGGCCCACGATAAAGCGCCGGCATTTTATTCTTCGAATGGGCCTGCGCGATCTCGTCGACGCGCTCGTTGCCCGCGATGCCGGAGTGGCCGCGGACGTAATGCCAGTCAAGACCGCCGAGATGCTTCCTTTCCGTCGCGAGGCGCAAAAGCTCCTCGAAGAGCTCGCGGTTTGAGACGTCTTTGCCCTCCGCCGTCTTCCAGCCGCGCGCCCGCCAGCCGAAGATCCATTGCGTCACGCCGCGGATGACGTACGTCGAGTCGGTGTAGACGGCCGCCAGGCCGGGAATCTCGCGGATCGCGCCCAGGCCGCGGATCACGGCGAGGAGCTCCATGCGGTTGTTGGTCGTCTCGCGGTCCGAGCCGCCGAGCTCGAGGACCTTGCCGTCGGGCGTCGCGACGATCGTCCCCCAGCCGCCGGGGCCTGGATTCCCGGAGCAGGCACCGTCGGCGAAGATCACGATCGGATAGGGGTTTTCAGCGGTCTTGGCCATGGTTTCCTCGTTCCCCTCAATATTGCGCCGCGGGACGCCGAACGGAAGGGATATGATGCCCAGCCTCAAAGAAGTCCGCCGCCTCTGTCTGGGGCTCGTCGCGAGCCTCGTCCTGGTCCTCGCCTGCGCTGAGGAGGAGCCTCCGCGCGAGACCAAGAAGGCGGCCGAGAAGCCGGCGCCCAAGGCCGACGATGACGACGACGAAAAAGAAGAAGAGATAACGCCGGAGCCGGAGCCAGAGCCGGATCCCGAGCCGGAGCTCGAGGAATCGTCCGGTGACGCACCGTCCCCGGCCGGACCGGCCCCGGGCGTTCCGGAACCGAAGCCCGGCTCGCTTCCCGACGCGAAGAAGACCGAGTTCAAGGCGAGCTTCGACGCCTGCGCCAACGCCAACACGTCCTGGGTCGCCGTCACCGGCACGAACGGCGCGCCGAGCTGCGGCGGAGCGCTCGTGCCCTGGTGTTGCACGCGCGAACAGATCACGAAACGATTCCCCGAGACCGCCGCCGCGCTCGAGACCCGCTTCAAAACCTTCGTCGACGAGGCCGGCCTGCGCCTCTACCACTGCTCGGTCGATCCCGAAGGCAAGACTCGCTTTCATTTCGTGCGCTTCGACCAGCAGGCCGTGTACCGCACGACCGTCACGAAGGAGGCGCCCGCGGCCGGCGTCGAGGACGCGACGGACTGTCAGAAGCCGACTTTCGAAGGCCTCTTCTGACCGCGTCGACTCGACGCGCTGAATGCCGCCTTGCGCGCCTGGGACCGGTTCGTTAAAGGAAGGGATCTCCATCCCGCTCCTACGACCCAGAGGTCCCGTCATGCGCTTTGCAAACAAAATTTTGTTTTTCACCGCCGTGGGACTCGCCGCGGCGACCGTCGCCGAGGCCGGCCAGCTGCCGGAAAGACAGCGCGGCTTCTTCATCTCCATCGACGGCCTGCAGCCGGACCTGCTGGAGACCCTGGACCAAAAGGGCTACCTTTCGGCCGCCCGCGGCTTGGGCTGGCTCCACCGCCAGGGCCTCGTCGTCGACCGGGCCACGCCGGCCGCCACGCTGACCGCCGCGAGCCACGTCTCGACCGTGACCTGCTCGGTGCCCTCGCGGCACGGCATCGTCGCCAACGGATTCCTCCGCGACGGCGCGCGGGTCTCGGGCTACGACTATCCGTTTACGGCCGAGCCGCTCTGGCGCTCCGCGATGCGCCAAGGCAAAAAGACCCTGGTTCTCGCTTACGTCGGCGCCGACGCGAAGACCGACAACCGCACCGCGGACTACTCGCTGGCTTACCCGAGCGACTCTTTGACCGCGCCGAACCAGACGCTCGACTGGAAGCTCGCAGACCTCGCGGTCGCCAGCGGCTGGACCCATTCGGGCGGCGGCTCGGACCCCGCGGCCGACCTACGCGAGGCCGTCGTCACCATCAAGCTCAACGCGAAGACCACGGAGACGCGCGCGGTCAACGTCCTGATCGACGCGAGCGCGACGCCGCCGGCCTTTTTCTTCGACGCCGACAAGGACCTGACCAACGGCTGGCTCGGCGAGCTCGGCGGCACCTTGCCCAAGACGGCGACCGTCGACGCCTTCTTCGTCGAGGCCGACGAGACCTCGACGCTCAAGGGCGTGAAGCGGCGCGCCTACTTCCGCGTCCTGCCGGCGGACGCCGGCTCCGTCTCGCTCTACGTCTCGCGCGCCTCTTACAACAACGCGCATCCCGCGAGCTTCCGCCAGCAGCTGGACGACGCGAACCTCGTTTGGCCGGATTACGGCGTCAAATCGAAGAAGCTCTCGGTCGCCGAGTCGGCCGAAGCGCTGTCCATGATCGAGGATCACCTGACCACGGTCGCCGACCGTTTCGTCGACCTCCTCGCGATCGACGTCGTCTTCTATTACAACCCGCTGATCGACTCCCTCGGCCACAGCCACCAGGCCGCCTTGCCGCGCCCCTTCGATCCGACCGCGACGGACGAGATCACCAAAGCCTTCGTGTGGGCCTTCCAAAAAGTCGACCGCAACTTGTCGCGCCTCCTGTCGAAGCTGAATTCCCGCGACGCGATCGCCCTGATGGGTGACCACGGCATGGACGCGATCCAGAAGCAGGTGAACCTCGGCAAGCTCCTGCCGGCCGACCACGTCGGCAAAGTCGAGATCGTGTCGAGCGGCGCGATGACGATGATTTACCCGGCGCAAACCGGCGAGACGAGTCCCGAGGAGAGAGCGCAGATCGCCGACGCCGTCGGCGCGCAGTTGAAGGCGACCCTCGAGGTGACGACGAACGGCGGCGCCGCGATCGGCGGCAAGGCTTTCCATCGACCCGATTTCGCCGCGCCGGGCACTGAGAGCGATTGGACGAAGGAGTGGCAATTCGGCGAAGCGCTCTGGGTCTTCACGAGCGGTACGGGCTACTGGTACACCTACGCGCCGCTCACCGAGGGCATCTTCCTCGATCCGCCGGCGCTCGGCATGCACGGCCACGACCCCGCGACGACGCCCTCGATGCGCACCACCCTCTTCCTCAAGGGCCCGGGCGCGCGCCGCGGCCACGTCGCCGAGGGTCGCCTCATCGACGCCGCGCCGACCTTCAGCAAGATGATGGGCCTCACGCCGCCCGCGGATTGCCTGGGACGCCCGATCTTCTGATTTGATAGGGAAGCAGCCCCAGAACGTTCGAAAGGATTGACCCATGCTGTCCCTGATCCTGGCAGCGAACATCGCCGTGCCGATCTTCATGCTCACCGACGACGCCGCGAAGGAAGTCTACGACAAGCTCGACGTGAAGGAGTCGAAAGACCCGGCCAGCGGCGAGAAGACGATCGCAGGGGAGCTGGAGCTGCGCTGCGAGACGACGCAAAAGCTCGTCAGCTGCAAGATCTCCGGCGAGAAGGGGAAAGAGCTGCTTTCCGTCTCCGGCAAGACGGCCGGCGAGATGCTCGCCACGATGAAAGGTGACGGCGCGAGCAAGACCTTCAAGGGCAAGGCTCACCTTCGCTGCTACTGCAGCTACCGCGACGGCAAGAGCTCGGCCCATTATTGCTCGCTGAAGGAAGACCAGGCGGCGCAGTCGGACGGGCCGACCGGCGCGTTGGTGGCGCCGTGAGGGTCGATTTCATGCGAGGGTTTTCCAAGACTTAGAGGTCTCCAGGCCCGAGGGGCTTCCGCCGGCTGGCGCCGCATGATAAGGGAGCGCGCCGGCACTCATCCGGAAACCCCTGAGGGTCAAGGCGTTGGAGGCTTTCGGTCACAAGCTCGTGAGCTGGGCGCTCGGCGGCGCGGGCTTCGCTACGGCGGGGATGCTCGTCGCTTTGCTCGTGGAATGGCGGCTAGAGATCCGCGACCGTAGCGCCCTCGCGCCCTTCGAGGACCCCGAGCGTTGGATCGTCTTGCCGGATCACCTGCGCCTGAGAGTGGACCGTCAGGGGCCGGCGCAGGCCCCCGGCGAACCGGCGTACATCATGATGAGCGGCCTCGCCGGGAGCCTCGAGGCGTTCGTCGACTTGCAGCGCGAGCTTGCCCGCGACGTCACGACCCTGTCGTACGACCGCGCCGGCACCGGTCTGTCGGATCCGCCCCGCTATTCCGGGAAGCCTCGGGATGCGCGTGCCGTCGCGGACGAGCTGGCGTCGATGTTGACCGCGGCGCAGGTACGGCCGCCTTACGTACTGGTCGCGCACTCGATCTCGGGGCTCTATGCGCGGGTTTTCGCGCAGCAGCATCCCGATCTGGTGCGCGCCGTCGTCCTTCTCGATCCCTTGACGGAGAACGAGTGGAGCCTCGTCTCCACCGCGACCTCCGGCTCCGATCAGGACTTCATGTTCAAGCAGGCGCCGCGGAACATGGTGCTCTCCTACCTCGGCCTGCGGCGGCTGAAGTCGTTCATTCGTGGGCGCGACCCCACGCTGGACGCAGGGCTCGCCGTTGATCTGCGCGGCGATCACTGGCGCGCCGCGGCGAGCGAAGGCCAGGCCGTCTTTTCCTCGTTCGAGCTGACGCGCTTCGCGCCATTTCCCCCGACCGCGACCCTGGCGATCCTGAGCGCCGGGACGCCGCCGACCGCAGATATCGCCATCGTCCAGAGACTGCACGGCGAGGTCGCGCGCGCTGCGGCCCAGGGCGTCCACGAGGTCTTGCCCGCCGCGGACCATGGCGGGCTCTTGAAGCCGCCGCACGTCCCCGGCGTCGCCGCGTTCATCCGCAAGGCCGGTTCCGCGCCGCCGGCATCGAAGACGCACTGATTTCCTGTTAAACTTCGGGGGAAGGAGACGCGATGCCCCCGAAGAAAATCCAGGTGCGCACGGAGACGCGCGCAGGCGCCACGGTCTACCGCCTCGACGGCCCGATCGACGAAAACGTCACGCCGGCCCTCCAAGGCATCGCCGCCTCCGCCCCGCAAACCGTCGTCTTCGGTTTCCGTGACGTCGTATACGTCAACAGCAGCGGCCTACGCTCATGGGTCATGTTCATCCGCGACTTCGTCAAGAATCGCGTCGTAAGCTTCGAGGAGTGCTCGGCCGTCGTCGTCAGCCAGATGAACATGCTCCCCGCATTCCACGCAAAAACCAGCGTCGAGTCCGTGTTCCTCCCCGTCGCCTGCCCGTCCTGCCGCCACGCCACGAACGTCTTGATCCCGAAAGCGGATTTCTCGGCCGACCTGGCGCTGCTTGCGCCGCAAAAGTGTCCTAAGTGTGGCGCGGTGACGGAGCCGAGCAACGCGGACGATGATTTCTTCAGCTTTGCGTTCCACCAGGCTCGGTCTTCAGGATGAACGACAAGCTGCCGAAAATCCTGATCATCGACGACGACGAGGAGATCGCGCGCATCCTCTCCACCGTGCTGACGCGCGACGGCTACGAGACGGAGATGGCGCACGACGGCCTGGCGGGCCTGCGCCTCGCGACGAGCCAGCACTACGAAGCCATCATCACCGACATCAACATGCCGCAGCTCGACGGCGTCGAGCTCGTCGGCCACGTCAAGAAGAGCCTGGTCAACGCCAACACGCCGATCCTCGTCATCTCCGGCCGCTTGACCAGCGGCGTCATGAGCCGCCTCGCGCGCTTCGGCATGGTCGACGTCATCGCCAAGCCCTTCGAGCTGAAAGAGATACGCCGCGCGCTCCACCGCCGCCTGGCCTTTCCCGCGCAGAAGCTCGCCTACGAGCCCTTCATCCTCCACGCCTTCAAGGAATCGGTGAAAGACGTCTGCACGTACTACGGCGACGGCTCGATCACCCTCGAGGAGCCCTTCGTGCAGCGCGCGAAGGTCCTTCCCGGCCGCATCAGCGCCCTGATGCCCCTTTTCGGCCGCCGCGCGCACGGCTCCCTCGACGTCAGCTGCGAGCCCGGCTTCGTCGCCTACCTCGCGGCGCGCCTCTTCGCCGGCATGCCCGGCGCCGTCGACGACGCGCTGTACCGCAGCATGGTCGGCGAGCTCACCAATCAGATCGCCGGCAAGCTGAAAGAAAAGCTCCGCCTGAAGCAGTTTTTCCTCGTCCTGGGCATCCCCTTCGTCCTCGAAGGCCAAAGCCTCGCCATCCCACCGATGGTCGCGTCCCCGAAGATCGCGCTGCCGATGACGACGCCGCAAGGCAAAGGCTGGGTCGAGCTCGCGCTCGCCGACCTGGTCGAGATGCTGCCGTCGGAGGACGAGTCGGAGGCCGGCCTCTTCGTCACATCCAACGATGCGCCGCATACCTGAGCAACTGATCGACCGCCGAGGCGACGCGATCGAAGGTCTGAAAATAGTGGTCCGCGCCCCATAGCGGCAGGACGAGACCCGGCCGCACGATCGTGTCGGCGAGCAAGGTCGCGCCGTCGTTCGGCCCGTGCGCCGCGAGCGCGCGATGTCGCGCAGCCAAATTCCGGCGCGACGCCACGTGCCGCGCGAGCGGCAACCCGACGCAGCTCACCACCGGCAAGCCCGCCGGCACCCGGAAAGGCCCGGCTTCGGGCTGCCAACAGAGATCCTCGATGATCTGCGCCGCCCCGCCCCTCCAGCGCAGATAGCTCCGCAGCAACGTGCGTCGCCACGGCGACGCCAAGATGTGGTCTGCAGCCGCGGAGCCAGCAAGCAAGCCGGCGACGTTGATCCAACCCAAGGCGCCGGTGAAAAGCTGCGGGCGCCGCTCCACCGCGCGGCGAAACGCGAGGCCCCCCATCGACACCGTGACGATCACGTCGCGCGTCTTGCCGCGCGACTCGGCGAAGAACGCCTCGATGCGCTCGACCGCATTTTCCAGACGCCCGAGGCTCGCCAACGGCACGCGCTCCGCCATCAGGCCCGAACCGAGCGCCGCCTCGAGAAACGCCTCGCCGCCCGAGCCGTAACGCGGAAATTCGCGGTAGAATGCGCCCGGAACGACGACGAGCCGCACGTCGCGCGGGAACCGGGGCCGCGCCTTTTGCGCCGCCAGCGCCTCTAGCTCCGCCAGGAACGCGCGCTGGTCGCCGTCGTTCGCCAGCGCCCGGAACAAAGCCGTCGTCGCCGCGTCCACCCCGTGCGCCCGCGTGAGCTCCGCCAAGCGCGGCCGCGTCGCCTGCGCCAAGGTCAGGATCGGTGCCGAGCCCTCAGGCGCGGTACCTCCGGTGATCAGCCGCGGCAAGTCGAGAATTCCCGTGCGCATCAGTACCTCCGCCGAGTGCGTCAAGGACCTGTCTGAAGCGCTGGACTAGTGCGAGCGACGCTCGCGGAACGTCGCGCCGAAGGTCACCGAGCTCACGTCTTTCGTCTTAAGGTCCGCGGCTTCGTTCGCGAGCGCGATCCGCATCGAGGCCGACACGCCGATGTCCAGGCTGCGCCAGGAGAAGAAGGTGAAATAAACGCTGGGCTCGATCAACTTGTAGGCGACGCCCTTGAAACGGCTCTTGCCGGTCTTCGGCGTGGTGCGCACGAAGCCGACGCCTTGGCCGAGCACCAGGCCGGCGCCCGCGCGGTAGTCGTCGTTGGTGAGGAAAGCCTGCGCGACGTCGACGCCGTAGGAGTATTGGACGAACTCGCGCTTGCCGTCATCGTCCTCGACCTTCACCGTCTGCGGCATCCCGGCGCCGGCGAGGCCGATCTCGGTGTCCGTGGAGCGAAAGATCTTGTTCCAGTGGGCCGCGAGGAGGGGCGTGAACTTCGTCGCCATGGTCGCGGCGCGCAGGTCGAAGGCGTAGCTCCAGCTCGGGTAATGAACCGGTTGCTTCACGTCCATGGTCGTCGTCGCCGTCGCCACGGCCGGGGGCGCGCCAGCCGCTTCGCCGGTGGCGCCTTCGGCCGCGGCCGGAGCCGCCTCGTCTTGGGCCATGGCGCGGAGCGGGAACAGGAGAGCGGAGGCCATCATCAAAACTGCTGCAGGGGCGCGCATGCGAGACTCCATTTCAGTGACCGAGATAAGCCGACTTCACCCGTTCGTCCGCGAGAAGGTCCGCGGCCTTGCCGTGCAGCACGACCTTGCCCGTCTCCAGAACGTAAGCATGGTGAGCCAGCTTCAGCGCCATGTTCGCGTTCTGCTCGACGAGCAGGATCGTCATCTTCGTGGTCTCGTTGATCATCTTGATGGTGCGGAAGATCTCCTGCACCAAGATCGGCGCGATGCCCAAGCTGGGCTCGTCGAGCATCAGGAGCTTAGGCTTCGTCATGAAGGCGCGCCCGATCGCGAGCATCTGTTGCTCGCCGCCGGAAAGCGTCCCGGCCGCCTGCTTGATCCGCTCGCGCAGCCGCGGAAACAGCTCGAAGACTTGCTCCAGATCCTTCTTGATCCCGTCCTTGTCCTTGCGCAGGTAAGCGCCGAGCTCGAGGTTTTCGTGGACGGTGAGCCGCGGAAAGACGCGGCGGCCTTCCGGACATTGCGCCAAGCCCTGCGCGACGATCTTGTGCGCCGCCTCGTTGGCGATGTCCTTGCCGCAGAATTTGACGGCGCCGGTCGTCGGCTTGAGGAGCCCCGAGAGCGTGCGCAGGGTCGTCGACTTGCCGGCGCCGTTGGCGCCGATGAGCGTCACGATGCTCCCTTCGGGAACGTCGATGGAGACGCCTTTCAACGCGTGGATGGCGCCGTAATGAACGTGGATGTCGCTGACGGAAAGCACGCTCTATGCCTCGCCCAGGTATGCTTTGATCACCTGTTGGTTCTTCTGGATCTCCGCCGGTACGCCGTGCGCGATCAACTTGCCGTAGTCGAGCACGTAGATGCGCTCGCAGATCTTCATGACGAGGCTCATGTCGTGCTCGATCAGGAGGATCGTGACGCCGAACTCGTCGCGCAGCTTGTGGATCAGGCCCATCAAGTTGGCGGTCTCCTGCGGGTTCATCCCGGCGGCCGGCTCGTCGAGGAGGAGCACCGCGGGATTGGTCGCCATCGCGCGGACAATCTCCAGCTTTCGCTGCTCGCCGTACGGGAGGCTGCCGGCGTCGTCGAAGAGGCGCTCCTCCAGCGAGAACACCTTCAAGAGCTCGATCGCGCGGTTGCGCACGCGCTCCTCGGTCTCGCGGAACTTCTTCGTCCGCAGGATCGAGTGAACCAGGCCGTAGTCGACCTGCATGTGCAGCGCGGCGCGCACGTTATCGAGCACGCTCAATTGCTTGAAGAGGCGAATGTTCTGGAAGGTGCGCGCGACGCCGAGACGGTTGATCGCGTAAGCGGGCTTGCCGTCGATCTGCGCCTCGCCGAGCGTGACTTTGCCCGAGCTCGGCTTGTAGACGCCGGTGATCATGTTAAACGCGGTCGTCTTACCGGCGCCGTTCGGCCCGATGAGGCCGACGATCTCGCCCTTCTCGATCTTTAGATCGAGGTTGTCGACCGCGCGGAGGCCACCGAACGAGATGCCCAGACCGTGGGTTTGAAGGAGGCTCGTCATGCCAGCTTCTCCTTCTGCTTGTGAACGCCGCCGGCAGGGCGCTCACTTGGGTGGTTTCCCACCGCGTCCCGGTAGTACTTGTCGGGATGAAACCAGCGCCGGAAGAAGCGGAAATCCCAGAGCTCCTTGCGGCCCATCAGACCCTGCGGGCGCAGGAGCACCATCGCGAGGAGGGCGCCGGCGAACACCAGCATTTGGTAGTCTTCGAGGTGAAAAAGGCGCAGCAATTCCGGCATCAGCGTCAGGCCGATGGCGGCGAGCGTGACGCCGGTGATCGAGCCCAAACCGCCGAGAACGACCATCGTCAGCACCTTGATGCTCTGGTCGAACTCGAAGCCGCTCGGGTTCAGATAGGTCGCCGAGTTCGCGTAGAGCGCGCCGGCGAGGCCCGCGATCGCGGCGCCGAGGACGAAGACGAGGGCCTTGGAGCGCAGCCGGTCGATGCCGATCGCCTGCGAGGCGATCTCGTCCTCCCGCAAGGCGCGGATGACGCGGCCGACGTTGGAGAACTGGATGCGGTAATACAGGACGATGGTGACCACCACCATGGCCCAGATGAAGACCTTGCCGGCGTAAGTCGGAATGCCGGTCAGACCGGTCGCCGCGCCAACGAGGTTCCAGTTGTAGAGGATCGACACGATGATGATCCCGAATCCGAGCGTCGCGATCGCGAGATAATCCCCGGCAAGGCGCAGACAAGGGACCGCGATGATCAGACCGGCCGCGCCGGCGAGGACGACCGCCAGGACGATGCCGGCGCCAAAAGACAAATACCACGGTAAATTCAGTGGGTTATATACCGTCATAGCGCCCGAGGCATACGCGCCGATGGCCCAGAAGCCGGCATGGCCGAGGGAGAACATTCCCGCCATGCCGTTGATCATGTTGAGGCCGAGCGCCAGGATCACATAGACCCCGATCAGCTCCAAATTGTTGGTGAGGGTGGGGCCCAAGGCCGCGAGGAATTCCATCAGACTTTGACCGTCTGCATCTTGCCGAGAAGGCCGGTCGGCTTCACCGCCAAGACGAGGATGAGGAGCGCGAAGGTGATCGCGCCCTGGTACGTGCTCGAGATGTAGCCGGCGACGAGGTTCTCGATGATGCCCATCAGGAGGCCGCCGATCATCGCGCCCGGGATCGAGCCGATGCCGCCGAGGACGGCCGCGACGAAGGCGACGAGACCCGGCTGGACGCCCATCAGCGGGTCGATCGAGTACTGCATGCCGTAAAGCACGCCGACCGCGCCGGCGAGGCTGGCGCCGATGAAGAAGGTGAAGGAGATGATGAAGTTGGTGTTGATGCCCATGAGGCGCGCGGCGTCGATGTCCTGGGACACGGCCCGCATGGCGGTGCCGACTTTCGTCTTGTTGACGATCACCCACAGCGCGCCCATGAGCGCGACGCACAGGGCGAGCGTGATGAGCTGCGAATACTCGACCCAGACCGTGTTCGACTCGCTGCCGAAGGTGATGTTGCCTTGCGGGAAGGTGGCCGGAAAGGCCTGCGAGGCGGCGCCGAAGGTGACGCGGCCGACGTTCTGGAGGAGGACCGAGACGGCGATGGCCGCCGTCAGCACATAGATGCGCGCATGGCCGCGGAGCGGGCGATACGCGACGAGCTCGATGAAGACGGCGAGGAGGCCGGAGCCGACCATCGCGACGGCGAGCGCGACGGGCAAAGGCGCTCCGGTCAGCTTCGTCGTGACGAGCGCGCCGACGAAGGAGCCCATCATCAGGAACTCGCCGTGGGCGAAGTTGATGAGCTGGATGATCCCGTAAACCATCGTGTAGCCGAGGGCGATCAGCGCGTACGTGCTACCAACTGAGATGCCGTTGATCAGGAATTGTAGGAATTCCGTCATGGGGCTACGTGGTCCTCGGATCTCGCTGCGGGGCTGACGCTATCCCCGGCGCACGCGGCGCCGGGGATAGGCGCTCACTCAATGACTTTTCTTGTTGCTCGACGTCGGCGCGACCTTCGCCGCAAAGACGGCCTTGTCCCCAAGCGTCTTGAGGACCACGGCTTCTTTTTCAGCGTCACGGGCGGCGTTGATCGAGATTACACCAGTCACGCCCTTGAATCCACTCGTACTTCCCAGGGCTTTTTTCAAAGCGGCAGGGTCGTTCGAGCCGGCGCGCTTGAAGGCGTCGGCGATGACGAGGACGCCGTCGTAGCCGAGGGCGGCCATGGCTCCCGGGGCGATCTTGAACTTCGCCGTATAGTCCTTCACGAACTTCTGCACGGCCGGGTCGGTGTCGTCGGCGGAGAAGTGCGAGCTGAAGTAGTGGTCCTTGACCGCGTCGGCGCCGGCCAGCTGATAGAGGGTCGGGCTGTCCCAGCCGTCGCCGCCGAGCATAGTGACATTGAAGCCCATCTGCTTCGCCTGCTTCATGATCAAGCCGACTTCCGTGTAGTAGCCCGGGATCAGAAGGACCTCGGGGTTCTTGCCGCGCAGTTTGGTGAGCTGGGTCTTGAAGTCCTTTTTGCCGGCTTCGTAGCTCTCTTCCGCGACGATCTCGCCGCCGCCCGCTTTGAAGGCGTCGGTGAAGAACTGCGCGAGGCCTTTCGAGTAATCGGATTTGTGGTCGAGGAGAATGGCCGCTTTCTTCTTGCTGAGGTTGGTCAGCGCGAAGTTGGCGAGGACGGCGCCTTGGAAGGGGTCGATGAAGCAGGTGCGGAAGATGCCGTCACCCTTCTTCGTCACTTCCGGGTTGGTCGACGCCGGGGTCACGAGCGGCTTGCCCGCTTCGTTGGCGGCGGCCGTCATGGAGAGCGTGTTGGAGCTGGCGACGGTGCCGAAGACCACGTCGACCTTGTCGACGCTCAGGACTTTCTTCACGGCCGAGGCGGCGTCGACCGGGTTCGACTTCTCGTCTTCTTTGACCAGGGTGATCTTGGCGGCGAGGGCCGCGTCGGTCGTCTTGAGATCTTCCAGCGCCAAGGTCACGCCGTTCATCGACTCTTCACCGTAGGTCGACTGCGAGCCGCTCATCGGGAAGACGGCGCCGATCTTCAGGGTCGGGTCGGCGGCGAAGGCCGAGGTGGTCGCCGCGAGCGTGATCGCCGCAAGCGCAATTTTCGACTTGATCGAAAGCATGATGATGGCTCCTCCGAACGTTTGAACTGATAGAGTTTTCTAGCAATTCGGAGGAGCCAAAACTACTCATTTCAAGAGCCCGTCGAACCGGCGGCCTCCTCGAACTCGAGCGCGAACCAGAGAACGGGGACCTTCTCGAAAGGCTTGGCCACCGCGGCTGCCGGGGCTGTGAGGGTCTCCTCGGGGAGGAGGAACGTCGGCCCGAGGAAGAGCCGGCGGCGAACGCCGGCCTCCGTGACGTCGCGCACGAGGCGGACCTCGTCCCGGATCGCCTTGATCCCGGGGACCCCCGAGATCCGGTAGTCGAGGAGGATGATCGGCTTGCCGTCGTCCAGGCGCGAGTCGTCCAAGATCACCTGCGCGTCGAAGAGCTGGATGCCGCCGGAAGGCTGAAGGAACTGGTTCTTCAGCATCGTCTTCGGCACGCCGTTCACGAGCTCGGTCTTGAAGTTCTTCCCAAACCAGATTTTGTTCGCGATCGGATTGATGAAAGACGCCGTCTGGAAGATCAGCGGAAAGCCCGTGCCCTTGACGACGGTGCCGATGCGGTCCTTGGACGGGAACATTGTCTCGTCGGCCTTGCCGGCGCGAAAGAGCTCCTCCCAGGCGTCGACCGGGAGGGTCTTCAAGCCGGCGAGCGTCAGGTTCTCCGGGATCGTGACCGCGCCGCTGTCGCCGGCGGGATCGACCTGAATCACGAGATAACCCCAGAATTTGCCTTTATACGTGGAGCGGCCGAGGTAGATGGGTTTCTCGCCCTCCTCCACGATGCGCAGCTCGTCGATCCATCCTTTTGCCGGCGCGGCGGCCGCTGCGGCCGGGCCGGAGTATTCGATCTGGGAGTAGTCGGTGAGGAGCGAGCTGCCTTGGTCGACGACCGCGCTCGCGTCGGCGGCGTATCCAGCGCGGTCGAGCGCGGCGGCGAGCGTGCCGAGCTCGAGCCGCGCTTTGACGCCGAGATCCGGGCCGAGCGTGTCGTCGCGGAGGACCTTGCCTTTCGCGTCGAGCTTCTTGCCTTTCCACAGGTACTTCGTCACCTTGACCAGGCTCGCGGGGACCTCGGCCGGCGTGCCGTCCGGGATGATGTGGATGCCGATGCCGTAGCCGGTCGGCAGAGCCGCGGGGGCCTTTCCGGCCTTGAACATCTCGGCGAGCTGGTCGGGCGTGTACTTCTTGTAGGCGTTTACTTCGCCAGGGAGGAGGAGGGCTGGAAGATCCTTGACCTCGGAGGTCGTAGGCCCCGGGGATTTGCACGCGGAGATCAGGGCGACGAGCACATAAGGCGCGATCTTCAAGGCGGAACCTCCTGGGATGGGAATACCGATATGGTATCACGCGTCGTTTTTATTGATATCTTTATAGATTGTTTTGATTTTTAATAAAAATGCTTTAAAATCCGCTTATGAAAAAACAAGCTCTGCTCGCCCTGGCTCTCAGCATCGTCTCGCTCCCCGCGCTCGCCGTCATGAACGGCGTGGAGGAGCCCGAGGCAAACTGGCCCGCCACGGCGAAGCTTTACGTGCTCGACACGCACCTGTGCACCGGCACTTTCCTCAGCGACACGGTCCTCCTGACCGCGCGGCACTGCGTCGACCGCAGCGACCCGACCGGCAACGTCCGCGTCGACTCCGCGGGCGTTCAGGTCAAGTCCCTCGAGGCTCGCTACCTCCCGGTCGAGGACGACTCGCTTCCCGACGTCTTGAGCTACGAGACCGACCTCGCCATCGTCCTCTTTCCTGCCGGTACGGGCGCGGGGCGCGGCATCGCGAGTTATCCGGAGATCGCCGGCGAGGCCGCGTCGCCGTGGGACGAGGTCTTCTTGCTCGGATACGGCGGGCTCGATATCGCCGGCTCGGGCGCGGGGACCCTGCGCAGTGGCGCAAATTACGTGATGTTCAGCGACGAAGCGGGCTTCAGCTTCATCGCCGCGAACGAGGACCAGAACGTCGCGCCCGGCGACTCCGGCAGCGCGGCCTACGTCAACGGCCGGATCGTCGGCGTCGCGACCTTGGCGGGCGACGTCTTCGGCTATCTCAAGATCGCAGGTTTTAGGGCGCTATACGATGGCCCGGCGCGGGAGCTTTTGAGCGGCGTCGGATTCTGACCGGTCAGTGCACCGGCGCCGCCACCGCCGGCGCGTCCACGTTTCGCAGCGCCTCGCGCACAAGCCCGCGCGCCACGCGGTTCCTGTTGCTGCGACCCAACAACGCGCGCGCGTCGTCGTAAAGACTCGGGTCGTTGACGAGGAGGCCCAAGGTCCCCTGCCCGTCCGCAATCTTGTGCGCGGCCGTCTCGACCGCGGCGGCGGCGCCTTCGGCTTTCACCATGATCGCGTCCGCGCGTCCCATGATCGCATCGACGCTTCCCATCAAAGTGTCGACGCGCTGGCCGAACGCAGGCACCGCGCTTGCGGCCGTGCGCAAAGACGTCGTCGTCGCCGCGAGGTCGTCGAGCGCGTGCTCGATGCGGTCGCCGGACGGCAGGCTCGCCGTGAAGCGGTTTACGTCCTTCAAGATCGCCTCGACGCTGTTCAGAATGTTGTTGGCGTGCACCGTTACGTCGTCGAACGAGAGCTGCTCCGCCGAGGGAATGATGTCGCCGTCCTTCGCGAGCTGGGCGTCCGGCGTGCCCCCGACGAGCGCGGCGTACTTGTCGCCGAGAACGCCCTGCGTCTGCAGCTGCACTTTCGTGTCGGTCCGCACCAGGCGAAAGTGCGGGTCGAGGACCTCGAGATGCGCGACCGCCTGCGTCGTGTTGCCGACGAAGTCGAGGTGAATGCCGGTGACCCGACCGATGGTGACGCCGCCGATCTTCACCGGCGCGCCGTCCTGCAAGCCCGAGGCGTCGCGGAAGACCACCATGAAGCTACGACGCTCCTTCATCCCCTCGAGCCCGTCGCCCGCGAGGAAGACCCCGAGGACGGCGACGAGGACGACGAGAAGCGCAAAGGCTCCGACCGCGATCTTGGTTTTGGTGCCGGCGACGCGCATGGCTCATTCTCCTGCGAAATAGTCTTTCAGCTTCGGATCGGGCGCGCGGTCGTAGTCTTCGCGCGACTGCGTGGCGGCGACCTTGCCGTTCTCCAGGAACGCGAAGCGGTCGGCGACCGCCATCGCGCAGGCCGGATCGTGCGTGACGACGATCGAAGTGTGGCCGGCCGCTTTCAGGCGCTGGATGGTCTGGTTGATCCGGCGCGTGTTGCCGGGGTCGAGGCCCGCGGTCGGCTCGTCGTAAAGGATCACCTTCGGATCCATGATGATGGCGCGCGCCACACCGACGCGCTTCTGCATGCCGCCGCTGAGCTCGGCGGGGAGCATGGTCTCGATCGGACCTAATCCGAGCGCCTCGAGCTGCGCCGTGACCTTCTCGGCGCGCTCCGCCTTGTTTAGCTTTGTGTGCTCGCGCAGCGGGAACTCGAGGTTGTCGCGGACGCTCAGGCTGTCGAAGAGGGCTCCGTATTGGAAAGCGTAGGCGATGCGGCAGCGCACCTTCGGCCACTCTTTCTCGGGAATCTGGAAGAGATCGCGACCTTCGAAGTCGCAGGTGCCGCCGTCGGCCGTCTCGAGGCCGACAAGCGTGCGCAGGAGTGTCGTCTTGCCGGAGCCGGAGCCGCCGACCAGGACGAGCGTCTCGCCCTCGATCACGTCGAGGTCGAGCTCCTTGTGGATCGGACGCCCGTCGCGAGCCGTGCACAGGCCGCGGATGCTGAGGACGGCGGTAGCTGCGGACGCGCCTTCGCTCATGCGGTCGCCCAAATCAGCTTCGTCAGCACCAGATCGGCGATCAGGACCGCGACCGTGGCGCGGATCACCGCCGCCGTCGTCGCGGCGCCGATGCCGGAGGTGCCGCCCGTCGCCTTCAAGCCCTCCCTCACCGCCAGGACGCCGATCGCCAGGCCGAAGACCGCGGTCTTCAGGATGGCGAGGCTGGCGTCACGCGGATGGATCGCCGCGATCATCTTGTTCACGGCCAAAGACGCCGGCAGGCCGAGCATCGTGACCTCGATCAGGAGGCCGCCGAGGAGGCCCGCGACGTCCGCGACGATGGTGAGCATCGGCAAGCCGACGACCAGCGCCACGATGCTCGGCGCGAAAAGCTTGCGGTCCGGGTCGCTGCCTAACGCCTTCACGGCGTCGAGCTGCTGCGTGATCACCATGCCGGCGACCTCCGCGGCCAGGCCGCCGCCGGAGCGCGCCGCGGCCATGAGCCCCGCGAGCATGGGCGCCAGCGCGGCGACGATCGAGGTGGCGACGACCGTCGGCACGTAGTTTTTCGCGCCGAAGCGGCTCATGCCGGCGCCGAATTGCATCGCCATGACGGCGCCGGCGGCGAACGAGGCGAGCGTCACGAGACCGGCGCAGCGCACGATGAGAAGGTGGAAGCGCATGGCGAACGTGCTGAAGTCGAGCATGGCGCGCGGCATCGCGACGGCGGCGTTCTTCGCCACCGTCAACACCTCGTAAGCGCCGAGCGAGCTTTCCACTAAAGGGTGCCCCGCGACGCCCGCGATCCGCGTGATGATCCTGCGCAGGACGAAGCTCATATGGTCCGGCGCTCGCGCAGGCCGGCGGCGAGGCGCAGGGCCTCGGCGCGCTCAGCTTCCGAGAGCGAGCGCCCGGTGAGCGTCAGGTCGTAGACGCAGGCCTCGGATTTCAGCACGACGGTGAGCATCTCCACCGGCTGGTCGTCATAGCGACCGGTGACCCGCATGTAGCGCGAAGGTAGGACGCTCGACTCGACCGGGGTCGACGCCTGCACCACGACGCGCTCTGGAACCGTCGTCGTCATTTGCTCGAGCAAGGGCTCGAAGCCCATTTCGACCGCGCTGTCGCAAGCCGTCGAGATGCCGAGGACGGCGCCCGAATCGCGGGAGCGGTAAGCGCGCGTCACGCCGGCGGCGACCTCGTCGAGCTTGACCCAGTCCTCGCGGGGCTCGGCGACGTCGAAGGCCGGCTCGTTCTTGCCGTCGCCGCCGACTTTCACCGTGATGCAGCCGCCGAGGCCGAAGCTGGCGACGACGAGGCAAGCGAGGAGGATGCCGGTCCCGGCGCTCGCAGCAACAGGTGCCGGCGGCCGGCGGCGGCGCAGGAACCGCAGGCGAGACTCGCGGCCGAGATCCTCCGCCGTGACCGACCCTAGGAGCCTGGCGTACGGATCGGCGTCCGACGTGGCGTCGAGGGCGAGCTTGAGGACGCCGAACATCGGAATGAAGAGGACCATGCCGGCCGGGCCCCACATGAAGCCGCCGAGCATGATCGCGAGCATGGTCGCCAAGGGGTTCAAATTCACCTTCGAGCCGACGAGATAGGGCGAGATGATGTTGCCTTCGACGAAATGGATCAGGACGAAGGTGAGGAGGACGGCGCCGGACAACTCGCCGGACCCCGTGGCGAGCCAGGTGATGGCCGCGCAGGTGGGGGCGACGACGGCGACGCCGACGTAGGGCACGAGGACCGAGAGCGCGCCCAAGACCCCGAAGACCGCGGCGAACGGAGCGCCGATCAAGAGCAGGACGAGGGTGTCGGCGACGCCGACGATCGTCATGACGATGCCGAGTCCCGCGACATAGCGCTGAGCGAGCTCGACGACGTTGTCCATCGCGGTGCCGATCGCCGCGCCGTGGGCCTCCCCGATGCGCTTCAGTTGGCGGCGGAAGTGAAAGCGATAGTAGAGCATCAAGACGGCGAGGATCATCACCAGTGCCGTCTCGGCCAAAGTCGCGATCGTAAACGACAGCGCGCCCATCATGGCGACGCCGCCAGTCGCGAGCGAGGTCTCCACGCTCTTGCGTACGAGCTCGGCCTGACTCTTCCGCGCCATGCCGGTGTATTTCCCGAGGTCGGCGACCGTCCCTTCGACGAGCTGCGAGATCCTTTGCGCCATCTCCGGCAGGCTCGTCTGCAAAATCGAGAGCTGGTCACCGATGAGCGCGATCGTCGCGACGAGGACGAGCATCACCAGGCCCATGCTAAGCATGATGGCCGCGAAGGACGGCATCTTACGCTCCAGACGTCGCACCAGGGGCGAGAGGAGCTGCGTCAAGAGCAAGGCGATCATGATCGGCACGAAAATCGGCTGCGCCAGCCATAGGATGACCAGCGACGCCAGAGCGAAGAGCGAGATGTTTCGGACCGACACGGCGACACTCCCGGCCAGAGTAGCTGTCGCGAAAAAGCGACAGTGCGTGGACCATCAGCACTCCCAGAGCAACTGGCGTGCCAAGTCACTTACGTCTTTTTAACACGATCAGGACGGGCGCGAAAAGAAGCATCGCGAGGCCGAACAAACTGCCGGGTTGCGCCACCGCTTCGAGGCCGACCACGCCGCATTTGCGCCGATAGGTCTCCTCTTCGTGGTCCGAGGGCACGCCCGGCGCGCGCAACTCGGGGACGGGAGTGACACCGGCGGGAGGCAAGATCTCGGGCGCGACGGCGGGGGCCGCGTCTTCCAGGGTCGGTGTAGCCGGAGCCGACACGGGCGTCGCGGCAACCGTCGTGTCCGGGACATCGACCGGAGAAAGAGGCGGAGCCGTCACCAGGTCCTCGGGTGGCGGGGGCTCGACCCCATCGAGGAAGCTGCCTAAATTGCGTTGGATCGCAGCGGCGTAGATCCGCGCGAAGTTCTTTTTACCAAAGAGCTCCTCGTCAGCGGCGAAAAGAGACAGCAAGAATTCGCGTATCCCGCTTTGCTCCGCCAGCAGGCCGATCGAACGCGCAACCGTGTGCGTCAGCTCGTCGGCGGCAATCTCGCCGCGCTCGCGCAGACCCCAGAGCATGCCGCTGATCAGCTGACTGTGGAGGTGCCCGAGGGAGCCATTGCGTCGGCGCGCCCATTCCTTCCAAGTGTCGTCGTCAAAGGCGACGGCGACGGCGGCCGAGCGCAGGCACTGGCCCGCGACCTGGCAGCTCGCCGACCCGGCCGGGCAGATCGACTCGCCGAGGCAGCCGTCGCCGGTCCGCGCGAATACGAGGAAATCGGCGAGCCCTTCGTGGAGGACGAGGCCTTCGCCCGTCTTCCGCTTCAGGGTCTTGAAGATCAGGTGATGACCGAGCTCGTGGCTGATGACGTCGCGGTCGGAAGCGAGGTTCCGCAGCCCGAGGCCGTCGCCGTCGTCGATGATGACGCGCGGATGCGAGTCCTCGTCGCCTTCCAGGTAGAGCGCGTTGTTCTTCAGGCCGTTGGGCGGCGTGTGAAGGCGCACCTGGATCGGCAATCGGCCCTCGATCCCGCGCAGGCCGAAGCCGATGGTCTCCGCGAACGCGAGGTGAGTGCTGCCGTGATAGAACGCTTGCACCTCGTCGAACTCCAGCGCGTCGGGCGCGAAGTCGAAGACTTCGCCTACGCCGACGGCCGAAGGCCAGCCATTCGGGACCAGGGTCTTGAGGTAGGTGCTCGTCAGCGTGCCGTTGCCGACGAGGCCCGTCAGCGGCGCGAGCTCGGCTTCGCCGCTCAAGCGGTTCGAGGGAAAGACGCGAGCCTGGCCGTCTGCCGAGAAAAACCGTTCTTCGACCGCATGGATGCGGTCTTCGTCGACGAAGAGGCGGTAGGGCATGCCGTCCGCCTCGATCTCGATGCGCCACGCACCGTGGAGACGACGATCAGCCGCCGCGTAGCAGGCGGATCGCACGCGCGACGTGACGACCTTCGCGCCCAGCTCCTCGGTCGCCCAGCGCACCGCGAGATCTTTCGCGCGCGAGGCGTCAGGCAGCTCGCGTCCCGGGACCGCGGCGCCTTCCGCCAGATCCGGCGCGCGGCCGAAGATCAACAGACTGCCGTCGGCCCGCTCGTGCGCGCGAAGCATCCCCGTGCAAAGCGGGAGGCCGCGGAAACGGAAGCGAAAAGAATGCGAGCGGGTCCCGCCGAACTCGACGGTCGGCTCGGCGCGCATCTCGAGCTGCGTCAGCGAGACCCGGGCCGCGACGTGAGCGCGGACCGCATCGTCGACGTCGAGCGAGCGCGCGGCCTGGAATGCCGGACCGCTGGCCCGCGCCCCGGACGTCATCTCCCGCTCGGAGCCGCCGAAGTCGCGCAGGAGCCCGGGCACGCGCGGACGATCGAGCGCGAAGGCCGATGTCGCTATGCATCCCACGAGCCATGTCAGCGGCCAAATACGCACGAAACGAAGCCTCCAGGTGTCTCCTGAAGAGATCGGCTCGGCTTGGTGAATCTTGAAAGACTTTCCTTAAAAGGGAGTTCTTTCGCACTCTTCCAGCCCAAGAACGGTCTGGACCGCGGCCTGGTCCTGCGCCGCCCCGAGGGCGATCGCGGCGGCGATCTGCTGGCGCAGGTAGAGGACGCGGCGTAGCTGGTCGTGCTGCTCCTCGGCCTTCATGGAGCGCGTCCACTTTTGGTTGCTTTGATCTGAGAGGACATCGATTCGCTCGAAATGTGCGCTTTGCGTCTCGGTGGAGTTGGCGTCGAGCCAAGTCGTCCGTATGGGATCGCGCAACGTGACGTACTCAGAGAGAGCCGCAGCCTTGCTCGGCTGGGTCGCGCTCCAAACGGCGAGGCGGAACAGCGAGCCGCGCCCGACGCCGGCGCCGCTTTGCTCCAGCTCCGTCATGAAGCCGAGCTCGAACTCGTCGCGCTGCTGTGTGTCGAGCCCCGTGTCAACACCGGCGGACACGGCGGCCTTCCAAGGCTTGAAGCCGTGCTCCATCCAAAGACGCGAGGACTCGCGGTCGAGAGCGGAGGCCTCGGTCTCCAGCGCTCGCTGCTCGGCCTTCAACGCGGCGAGCTTCGTCTCGATCGAAGCGAGCGGCTGCTCGAGCGAGTCTCTGAGCTCCGGGTCGTAACGGCGGAGCAGCGCGATCGTGCCCGCGAGCTGCTGTTGGCGTGCGACGACGGCTTCGCGGAGAGGTCCGGCGCGCTCCGGGTTAGGCGTGTCGAGCGACTCGCGATACAGGGCGACCATGGCATCTTGCGATAGGGTCTCCGTCCGCGGCTGAAAGCCGGGCGCGGCGATCGTGCGCGCCCATTTCACCAGGAAGTGATCCGAGGTCGAGAAGGGAATGTCCTTCGCCGTGTCCTCGAGCGCCGCCGCGAGGTGCGCCTCTTTCAGCGTCGCCTTGCGCGCGTAGGCCATCGGCTGGCCGTTGACGACGTTCTTTCCGGTGAGCTGCTGTGCGAGATAGCGCTCGTAGCCCTTGTAGCCTGGACCATCGACGTCGGGCGTGCAGCCCGAAGCGGTCGTGTCCGGCGTCACCGCGGTGAAGCCGCAGAGGTTGACGTCCGCGACTGGATATCCGTTCTGCCTCGAGACCGACATCTCGTGGAAGCCTCCGGAGAAGCACTGCGTCATCGCGAAGATCGTCCTTCGCGCGGGCACGTGCGTCTTGATCAAGGAGCGCAGCTCCCGCTGCGACAGGCACTGCTCCGCAAAGGGCTTCGTCGTCATCGTCGCCGCGTCGAAGCCCCAGAGGTCGATACAGTTGTTAGAGTAGTCCGAGTCGTTCTCGTTCGGCATCCCGTGGTCGGTGACAAAAAGGAAGAACGCGTCCGCCTCGACACCCGGCCGCGCGGGAAGCTCGGTCTCGAAGTAGTGATGGACGCCCGCCTTCGTCGCCGGCGCGTTGCCCTCGATCATGCCCGGCGACATCACGTGATAAGAGCGTCCATCGGACGAGCGCGAGACGATGCGGTGCACGTCGAACACCTGCGGCGCCGTGACGTAATTGTTGCCCGCGCCGAACCGAACGTCGACCTGATCGGCGCCGAGCTGAGCGCGCAGCTCGTCAGTGAGGAGCTTCGTCTGCAGGTATTGCGAGTAATGATTGCCCGCAGGAGAGTCGCCGCCGGAGAGCACGAAAACCTCGGCGCGCGCCGCCGAAGCGGCGAGCGTGGCGGCGAGCATCAGGGCGCGAGAAGAACGAGGGAAAAGCATGTTGACCTCGACGTCACGAGTGGACGGAGCTTCGCACGCGTATCATGAATCGCGGATGAGACGTCTAGTCCTGTGCCCGTTTGAATGCTGGACGCGCCGTGAGGTCCTCGACGTAAGCCGCCAGGCGTGGCCACGAGGAGAGCATGCCGAGGCTGGAACCGTAGCTCAGCATCGATCCCACCAAGACGTCTGGGACGGTAAGCCGGTCTCCGAGCAGGAAGGAGCTCGTCTCCAGCGCCTTGGACAGGACCCTCGCCGTACCCTGAAACTCGGCCAAAGATTGCGCCGCGATCTGCGGCGAACGTCGCTCGGGCGGAAAGATCGACGTATGCAGGAGGTAGCGCATGCCCGGCGGCTCAAGCGTCGCAGTCGCGTAGAACATCCATTGCAGATAGCGGCCTCGGTCCGATGCGCCGACTGGCGGGGCCATTCCTGCTTCCGGGTGCTTCTCCGCGAGGTAAGCGCAGATGGCGCCCGACTCGATCAACGTGACGTCCCCGTCGACCAGCGCCGGCACGGCGCCGTGCGGATGGATCGCCAGGTAAGCTTCATCCTTGTGCTCGCGCCGTCCCCAATCCAAGCGCTTCAGCTCGTACGAAACGCCCATCTCCTCGAGGAGCCAGCGAGGCCGCGTCGCCCGCGTCCGCGGCGCAAAGTAGAGCGTGGGCTTGGTCATCGCACCATTTCCATCCAGGACTCGAGGTTGTAGAAGTTGGAGACGCGCGCCACTTTTCCGGCGCGCACGTCGAACATTGCCGCCACGGGGAGCCGGTACTCTTGGCCGCGCGCCGGCGGCAATCCCGCATCGGTCTTCAGGTAATTGCCGACGATCACGAACTCGGCCGCGGCGCGGGCGCCGTCGTCGGAGGCCATGACGACGAGGCTTTCGACGCGCTCTTTGTAGTGCGCGTTCATCTTGTCCATGAAGCGCGTGAACGCGGGCTTGCCCAGCTCGGTCGCCCCCTGGTTCACGTGGTGCACGACGTCCTCGGTCAGCATGCCGAGAAAGCGCGGCATGTCGCCCGCGTCGAAGGCGGCGTAGTAGCGCTGAATCAAGTCGATCGTCGCCTCGCGCGCGTTGCCGCTCATGCCCTTGCTCCTTCCGTTCGAGAGCAGCTAAGATCGCAGGTGATGCTCACCCGCGCAAGCTCGGTCCTCGCTCTTTTGTTCCTCCTAGGAGGCGCCGGCGGCGTCGCGCGCGCCGGTGAGCCGTGCGAAAACGCGCAGGGCTGGCTGCAAGGTCCCTGCGAGACGAAATACCAGGACGGCAAGCGCCAAACGTCCGCGACCTACGAGCGTCACGTGCTCCACGGCGCGTATAAGTCTTGGTATCGGTCGGGCCAGCTCGAGGTCGAGACGAGCTACATCCGCGGTGCGCCCGACGGGCCTTATCGCGCCTTCTTCGCCAACGGCAAGCTTCGCCACGAGGCGACCTACGCGCGCGGCATCCCGACGGGGACGTGGCACGAATACGACGACACGGGCGAAGTGCGCTGGACGATGCGTTTCGGGCGCAAGGCGCAGCTCCTCGCCTTGGAGCCGAAGCCCGTAGCGACCGGCATCATGGACTTCGAGGTCGTGCTCGAACGGGGGAGCAATCTGGAGGGCATGGACTCGCTCACCGTGGACGGTGCGGGGCGAGGCGTCGCGGTGCAGCGCATTTTCCTGCCGCGCATCGCCGACAAGAAAGAGAACGGGATGGAGGCGGGCGAGCTCTACTTTGAGCGCACCTACCGCTCCTACGAATTTCCGCTGGACGCGGCGACGATCAAAGCCCTGCGCCAGGAGATCGCGACGCTCGGCATCTTCGGGCTGAAGGACGAGTACCGGGATCCAGCGCAGCACGATGGCTCGCAGTGGAATCTCAAAGTGAAGGACGGGGCGAAGGTGAAGGCGATCAGCTGCTCCAACTTGTTTCCGCCGGAGCTGCGGAAGCTGGCGCAAGTGCTGGACGAGCGGGTGTTGGCGCCGCAGGAGTTCTTTCGGCTGAGTGCCGTGGCGACGGATGCTAGCCAAAGGAAGAACTGATACCGGCGGCAGCCCGTCTTCTCCGCGTCCTTCGCGCCGCCGCGCCCTTCGCGTCAAATCTCCCGCTGACTCAAAGAAATAATCCCCTAATTTTATTACATTTTCCACCGCGACATCAAGCCGCGCCATCCCCGGCCGATAAGCTCAACATGCTGATCCGCATTCAATCTCTGCCACTTCTTCTGGCCCTGGTCGCCTGCGACACCGCCAGCATTACGGGCTCGAGCAAAAAGAGCGCAACGGCTGCCGCGGCGAAAAAGACTACGCCGGTCGAAGGAGTGGCGCCCGATCCGACCGTTGTCACGGGCCGCCTGATCGTCGCGACCGACGCGGGCGCAATCGCCGCGGCCGCCGAAGCCACCGTCTATCTCGAAGGCCTTCCCGACACGAAGTATCCAACCGGCGCGGCCGGCGTCGCGCAGGCCGGCGTCTTCAACATCGAGGTGCCTGAAGCCGCCTTCACGAAAGAAGGCACCGGACTCGTCGACTCTTCTCTCATGGACGAGCGCAAGATCGCCTGGTACGCCGTCCATCAATTCAACGGCAAGACCTACGGCGTCGAGCAGCCGAACGTCGTCGTGAAGCGAAACGAGATCACCGACCTGCGCGATGTCCTGCTGACGCCGACGGGCTCGATCAAAGGCAACGTGTCGAAGAACGGCGCGTCGCAGCAGGACGGCATCGTCGTGCAGATTCCGGGGACGATCTTCAAAACGATCACCAACGCTTACGGCGACTTCGTCCTGAGCGGCGTCCCCGAGGCGAGCTGGGCGCTGGAGTTTTCGGCGGCCGGCTATGACGCAAAGAAGCTCCCACCGGTGAAAGTGCTCGGCGACGACAAACTCGAGGTCGGCCAGCATTCGTTGACGAAAACGCCCTGATTCGCGCTTTCGCCACGGCGCCCGACTTCGTCGCAGCTCACTGAATTCGCCAGGCATTCCGATGACCTTGGCGTGATCAAGCTCAGTTTCAAATCGAAGCTGGTCATCGCGACCTGCACCCTCCTCGCCCTGACGACCCTCGGCTCCATGGCCGCGTCGGGCTGGTTCTTCGTGTCCGCCCTGGAGACGGCGCTGAAAGACAAGCTGCAGTCGGTCGCCATCGCCGTCGCCTCCTTCGTCGACGTAGAAGAGCACGAGCGGCTCAAGACGACGAGCGACATGCAACGTCCGGGCTACCAGAAGATGATCGCGCGCCTGCACACCATCTTGGTGCAGGACCCGACGATCAAGTTCATCTACACCCTGCGCCCAAGCGCGAGGGGCCCGAAAAAATTCACCTTCGTTCTCGACGGTGGCTCCGCTGGCATGTCGCTGGACCTGAACAATCCCGACTTCTCGAAGATCGGCGACCCCTACGACAAGCTGCCGGCCGAGGCCATCGAGGTCATGAAGACCGGCATGCCCGCGGTCGACCGGTCCTGGGCCAAAGACCAATGGGGCGTGACGATCTCCGGATACGCGCCCATCAAGGACGCGCGCGGCCGCGTGCTCGCGATCCTCGGCGTCGACATCATCGCGGAGGAGGTCGCCGCGACCCTCTGGAACGCCAAGATGACCATGGCCTTCGCCGTCGTCATCGCGCTGATCGTCGGCTTCGCCGTGGCCGGCGTGCTCGCAGGTCGCATCCTGGACCCCATTCAAGACCTCCATCGCGCGACCATGCGCGTCGCCAACGGCGACTTCAAGAAGCCGATCGAGTTCAACCGCACCGACGAGCTCGGCGCGGTCCTCGGCACCTTCAACCGTATGATGCAGCACGTCGAGCGCGCGCAGCAAATGTCGGCCGAGCAGGCGCGCCTGAAGTCGCAGCTGGAGGTCGCGGCCTCCGTCCAGACGCAGCTCTTCCAATGGGAAGAGATCAAAACGCCTCGCGTCGAGATCGGCTACTTCGTCCGCACGGCCGAGACGATGGGCGGCGACTGGGCGCACTATCACGTGCGTGGCGACCGGCATCTCTATCTCATCGTCAGCGACGTCGCGGGACACGGCACCGCGCCCGCGATGGTGGCCGCCGCCGTCGCAGGCAGCTTCCACGGCCTGAAAGATCGGATCGACAGCGCCCCCGAGGCGATGCGTCCCGCTCAACTGATCGAGTACATGCGCCCCGTCGTCGAGGCCGCCGGCGGCGGCCGCTTCCCGATGACCGCCTTCGTCGCGCTGGTCGACTTGGTCACGGGGGAATGCGAGTACGCCAACGCCGGCCACGTTCCGGGACGACTCGTACGCTGCGGCATCGAAGCAAACGGGACGCTGGAGCACGAACGCAAGATCGAGACGATGCCCCTCCCCTCCAACTTCCTCGGCGCCGGCATCTTCGAGACCATTCAATTCAAGACCAAGCAGCTCGCGCCGGGCGACATGCTCGTCCTCTTCAGCGACGGCCTCGTCGAGCGCCGCGACCCCGAAGGCAAGGTCTTCGGAGCACGGCGCTTGGATCGGGTCATGAAGAAAGCGCCGAACGAGGATCCCGTCGCGCTGTGCGCACACCTCGTCTCCGAGGTGAACGCCTACGCGGGCCCGGACGCGCCCGACGACGACATCACGTTGCTGATCGCG
>JANOTL010000038.1:0-4948 GCA_031416315.1 Pseudomonadota bacterium | reverse complement strand
CCACCCCTTCTGCGCTTCCGCTCCTCCGCGCCTCAGCGACAAAAAATCCGCCGCATGAAGCACCCAGGCTATAGCTTCCCGAAGAAATCAAAATCGAAAAGAAACCCCGGCTTCCGCGACACCACTCCCCCCGCATCCCGATAAAGCACGACGAGCGCGGAGAAGTTCAGGATGGCGACCGAGCCCTTGCCGACGAGGTCGCCGCCGAAGGGGATGAAGAGGCCGGCGCCGGCGTCGCGGTAAGTGACCCACGCGTCCGACTCGCGGACGAGCGAGCGGCCGTAGTCGTAAAAGAGGCGCCACCGCGTCTCGCGCTTCAACGCGAAGATGCCGTCGGGCAGCGGCAGATTCGCCGGGAGCAGGAGGTCGGCGCCGACCGTGGCGATCGACGCCGAGGCAGGGAGCTGCGGGTCGTCGATGCGCATGCGCGATTCTTTCAGGTCCTGCGGGTTGAAGTAGACGTTATCGGGCGTGTCGCCGCGCTTCGCCAGGACGCCGCCGAAGGCGCGGAAGCCGAGGTCGGGCTCTAGCGGCAGGAATTTCAGGCGGCAGGCGCCGTCGCCGAGCGCGCTGTGGCGGCCGTAGCGCACGGCGCCGGTCGAGAAGGACGGCACCTCCTCGTTCTCGGTCTTCAGCGAATACGTGCAGGCGCCGTAGCTATTGAGCGGGATGAGCTGCGTCTTCAGCGCGATGGTCTCGTGCAAGGTCTCGGGTTGCCCCAGGACTTGCCGCGAACGCACGCGCAAGCCGACCTCGAGCGACGGCTCCTTGATCAGGAACGGCATCTTGTAGATGCCCGCCTCGACGATGCGCTCGCCGCGCAGCGAATTGCCCTTGTCCTGGATGACGTCGAAGATCGTGTAGGCGCCGAGGCGGGGCATGTCGGTGAGATAGTGCATCGAGAAACCCAGGCGCTTCTCGCTGGGAACGTAGGCCAGGACCGAGGTGATCCCGGCGTGAATGTAGCGGAAGGTCTGCGAGACGAGCTGGAGGGTAAAGGGCTCGCCGGGGAGCTGCGAGGCCAAAGGCAGCCAAAAGACGGTGTACTCGTCGTCCGCGAAGGTGCGCGCGTTGCCCGGGATGAAGTTGAAGTCGGGCCAGCTCGTGGTGTTGTCGAAGCGGTCCCAGTCGAAGGTCTTGCGCTCCGGATCGACCAAGACCTCGTCGATGCCGCTCTTGGTCTCGAAGCTCGCCGCCCATTCCTCGTTGGCGGTCCAAGCCGACATGGCGTCGTGCACCGTGCCGTCCTTCTCGCGCAGGCGCACCGTCACGGGAAAGGCGATGTCGCCGTCATGGCCGACGACGACCGTGACCTTCTCGCGCCCGTCGTCCTGGGCGTCGCGGTCGACGCCGTCGATCCAAAAATCCGGCCAATCGTCGGTCATCCACCAGCGGGACAGCACCTCGACGAGCTCCTTGCGCCGTGCCGTGTCGCCGAGCCCTTCGTAGGCGGCGACGAAGGCGAGGAAGCTCTTCAAATCGACGCGTTGAAACGAGTGGGCCTCGTTGTAGGCGCGCGCCAAAGCCTTGAACTCCAGCTCGCCAGCGGCCCAGTAGAGGTGGCGCAGCGCCAAAGCGTGGCGGATGTAGCTCAGCGAATGCTGCGCCTCGAAGTCCTGCCCAGATCGACGCTGGCGGTCGACGAGCGCGTTGTACGGCTGGAAATAGGTCAGGGCCGCCGCGATCAGGTCTTGATTCTGCCGGTAGGTGAACGTGAGCGAAGGCGCCTCGCCGTCCTTCTCGGCAAAGAGATCTTGCACGCTCGTCATCGAGTGGAGCGCGATGCTGGTCGCGAAATCGGTCCAGCCGCGGAGAAACCAGAGATCGTCGAGCGCGGTGAGCATCGAGGCCCCGTACCACTGCTCGGCGATGAACGACGTCAACTGCCAGCGCGACCAGTTCAGGACGTCCTGCTGCACGGCATTTAGCGCGGCGACCCGCGGGCGGTTCAGCGCGATGACGCCGGGCAAAGACGACTTTTCCAGCTCGGCGGTCTCGACGACGATCAGCCGGGGGAACGGCAAGGGTCCCAAAAGCTCGACGTGGGCCGTGAGCGCTTTCTGGATGGTCGCGATCAGCCCGCGAAAGCTCTCCGTGCGGAAGAAGACCTCGACGTTGGTGCCTGAGACGCCGAAACGCGCGCGAAAGTAGCTCTTGGCGACGGCGAAGGCGAGGTTTCGCCCCCGAAACGAGAGCCTGCCGTCTTTGCCGGGCGTGGCCGGCGTGGCGAGCGTCCAGCCTTTCGGCAGGTCGATCTTCGCTTTGATCTCGGCCACGGGCACCGGGTTGAACGCGAGCGGGCGCTCGGCCGCCTGCGGGCAGGCGACGAGCGGCTGCGGGTGGAAATCGGCGAAGAACCATTCCTCCGGGTCGGCATCGGGCCAGCGCGGCAGCGTGCCGGAGAAGCGCAAGCTCACGCGCCGCGCCATCGCGTCGGGAGATGCGACGGTGGGCCGCAGGCGCACGAGGTACGGCTTCAGGAACTCCACCTCGACGCCTTCAGTCGCGCTTTCGACCCGCAGATTGCCGCGGCGCCTTTCGGGCTTCACGTATTTGCGCGGGAGCAGGTCGAAGCTGCGCGCTGGGTCGAACTCGTAGTCGACGTTGTTGAACGGCAGGGCCAGACAATACTCGGTCGCCGTCCAGCCGGTGATCTGCATGGAGCCGGAGAAGTCGCCTAAGCTCGCGCCTTTTCCGGCAAGGACCTCGACCTCGTACACGGGAGCCATCGGTGCGGCGTCCGCGGGGGTCCCGCGCCAGAGGACGCTCGTGACCAACGCGAGGAAGATGGGTAGGCAGGATCGAGAGCGGCCGACGATGACGTAACCTCCGAAGCTTGCATTTGTTTTCGGTGGGTTCAAACCTGGCCTAAAGGGTCGGTCGGCTTGCGGTCGGGACAAGGGGCGTCCATTTTGCAAATGCTTCCGCGGCGCACGGCGCGTCGAAGAAGGATCGAAGGCGATGCGGATCATCTGGTGGAGAAAGCGTAAAGAGGCGGCGCTAAACGCCGGGTTGCGCTACGTCGACGATTTGGGCCCCGGAATCCGCAGGAAGCGCCGCGGAACGCGCCTTCGTCTTTCTGCCTGGTTTCCTGCTAAAAAAAGTGGCGCAAATGCACCCCCGAAATGGACGCACGACTCCGCGGCGAATTCGATGCGCCACAAAAATGGCCCATTAATTCTTCTTTCCTTCTAACGAGTTACAAACTCGCGGCATCGGCGCCTCGCGGCAGGCCGAGGACCTTCTTGTGATTACGTTTAGAGGAGCAGCCGTGAAAAAGCTTTTGACCGTGACGCTCGCGCTCGGATTTGCCGCATGCGGCCAAGATCCCGCCTTCCAAGAGAAGGAGGTAAGCCTTCAGGGCAAGGCCGGCACGTCGGTGCGGGCGCAGGGCGGCATCACGCCGCCATCGGCGGACGCGCTCCCGAGCGACGCCGCGCCGCCTCCCGATACGCTCGGCGCGCCTGCCGCGCCGGAAGGCGAGCCCGACGGCACCGTGCTCGATACGCGGATTCCGAACGGCGTTCCCGACCCGCTGCCGATCGGCAGCGAGCCGAGCGAAGCCACCGAGCCGACGGCGCCGAGCGACCCGGCGCCTGTCACCACGGATCCCGCGACGGATCCGAACGGCGAGCCCTCGACGCCGGCTCCGGGCAGCAATCCGACGGCGCCGAGCCCGGCCGGCACGCCGAGCTCGCCCGCGCCCGCGCCCATCGGGAATCCTTCGACACCGGCTCCGGCGCCGGCGCCAGCGCCCGCCCCCGTGGAAGCCTCGACGGAAATCGTCTTCGGCAGCGACGTCGTCTACCACCTCGGCGACGACGACTTCTCCGGCTCGAGCTGCTTGTCCCAGATTCAGCAGTATCCGATCACCGGCTCCGCCTTCTTCTTCGACTTCGAGGTGCTCGAAGATCAAACGACCATCGACGTCTCGGTCAAGAAGATCTGCGGCGTCGACTACGACGACTCGAACTTCGCCTCGATCGTCGCGGGCAACGTCGACGCGACGCCTTCGTACCTTTTGACGCCGGCGATGACCAGCCTGACGATGAGAACGGTGACGCTCGCCAAAGGGCTCTATTCGATCCGGGTGCAGTCGCTCGCGAGCACGACGTACTACTATGGCGACCGGGACGACTTCATCGTCGGCAACATTCAGGTCAAGGCGAGCAAAAAGGTCATGCCGGGGATGGTGCGGACGGAGTAAGGGCCGACTATTTCGCTTTGACATTCGCGCTCGCGCCTCGCGCCCACCATTTGTAACGCATCTTCACCGCCGACAGGCGGCTTACAATCCCTTCGGCGCCCTCGGCTCTTCGGCGTCCTCGGCGGTCTCCGGAAGGCTACGCACGACTCGTCTGACCCGCAGCTTCGCCGCCGAGAAGTTGATGATGAGTCCCGCTTCGATCGACGTTGCCTTCAGGTAAGCCAGGGCCGTTGCAAGGTGTGCGTCGTCGATCTCTCGGACCGCCTTTTTCTCGACGATTACTTTCCCATCGACGATCAGGTCGATGCGGTGTCGGTCGACGGTGATGCCGCGATAGCGGACGTTCACACCGACTTGCCTTGCGAACGAGACGGCGCGCTCTTGAAGTTCGAGGCAAAGCGCCTCTTCATAGGCGGCCTCGAGAAAGCCGGGACCGAGTGCGCGGTGTACGGCGATGGCTGCGCCGATGATCCGGTCGGTTATGTGACGGTGTGGTGCGTCGGCAAAACGGTCTGGACCGCCGAGACGCCGAGGAGCCGAGGGCGCCGAGGGCGCTCGAGGCGCAGACTTCCCACTGGAGGCGCGTCACGGCCGCATCACTCGGGGCACGGGTCCCCCCCCAAGCTGCTCGAAGCGCCGGGGGTGTTTGGTTACTCCCGAGCGACGGGCCGGAGCTGACTTCAGCCCGGCGGAACCGTCAGGTCAACCGGGTTTCGACAACGGGTTCAGGGGTACAGGGGG
>JANOTL010000037.1:0-34118 GCA_031416315.1 Pseudomonadota bacterium | reverse complement strand
CCCCCCCCCCCCCCCCCCCCCCCCCCCCCCCCCCCCCCCCCCCCCCCCGCGATCACTCAGGTTTCTCCTGCTGGGACCGAAAACGAGGCTGGAGGCCCAAAATGAAACGTCTTGTCGTCATTCTCGCGCCGATGCTTTTCGCTTGCGGCGCCCTCGAGCAAACCAACGGCCAGTCGGACCAGAAGAATAAGCCCGTGGCGACCGCGAGCAGCGGACCGAGCGGTGCGACCGGTGCGACGGGAGCAACCGGCGGGAGCGCCGCAACCGGGACCATTCTTGCTCAGACGGCGACGAGCGAAGCCGTGGCATGCTCGGCGACCGCCTCGAAGAGCCTACCGGCGCAATACGTCCTCACTTGCACGATCATGACGAAGTGCCCGGCGGACGGAACGACGATCAAGCTGTCGCCGACGCCGCTCGGCGGCAAGGTCGAATACTTTCCCGCTGGCACGAAACAACCCGCGGAGACGGCCGTCTACGATGCGGCGACCGACGCCATGAAACTTCCCGCAGCGGCTTGCGCGACCGTTGGCGCCGTTTATACCGTCCAATACACTGAGGGCGATGACGCCGGCGTTCCGGCCAAGGGCCCCTGTGAGCTCACAGGCACCTATCGCGAGGGCAACGAGGACGTCCCCTGGAACACGTACGAGCTCGTCATTCCCGCGAGCCAGCAGGCTTTCGCGCGCGCCGAAGTGGACGCCGCCTGCAAAGCCAAGTTCGGAGGGCTAGGCGCCTTCGACTTCCTCAAAATGGCGAACGACGAGCTACGAGCGAAGTCTTGCACCCTCGCCTCTTTCGCGAGCGGAGTCTGCGCGCCTTGCGCCTCCGACAGCACGGATTGCCCGTGCACGGAAGACACCTTCGGCCCGGGCTGGGTCGCTTGTCGCGGAGCGAGCACGAACGCCAAGCCGACCGACGGCTCGTGTTCCTTCGGCTGGTTCGCGAATGCCGACAAGATCTGCGAGGAGATCTTTTCGCCGTGCGAATCCGATCGGCCGCAAGGCGCGAGCACGAAGGCGGAGTGCGAAGCCGCCACTCAGTGACGCGTCGACCGGGAGTTCGCATCGGGATGCTCCGATCAGGCCGGAGCCAGGACGGCATTTCGCAACCGTTCGATCACCGTCGGCCAGTGACACGGCTTGAAAAAGACCTCATTGACGCCCTGAGCGCGGGCCTCGGCGACGCGGTCGTCGAGGCAACCGGTAAGCATGAAGAACGGGGTCTTGCGGCCGCGATTCACCCGAAGCCAGTTGAAGAGCTCAGTGCCGTTGCCCCCGCGCATCATGATATCGGAGAGGACGACGTCGATTGGCAGCGCCTCGAGCAGGCGCTTCGCGGCCGAGATGTCCTGCGCGACGACGACGTCCCAGCCGGCCTCGGTGAAGTAGTGCTCGGCGATCTCGGTGATGTCGACCTCGTCGTCGACGAAGAGGACCGACGGCTTCTTCGGCGAAGCACCCGGAGCCTCAGAATCCATGTTGCACCAAGACCTCGCGCAGGCAAGCGGCGAGCTCCGGATCGTCGTTCGCCGGCGCGGCGCGGAAATACGCGGTAAATCCTTGCGCCAGCGCCAGCGCCTTGTAGGTGTGATCCATCTCGCTCAGCGTCTCGATGTGATCGGCGGTGAAGCTGATCGGCACCATCACGAGCGAGCCGCCTTTGCCCGGACCGCGTCCGAGCGAAGTAATGACCTCCTCCGTGTAGGGCTTCACCCAGGCGACGGGGCCGACGCGGCTTTGAAAGGAGAGGTGAAAGCTGACACGGCCTTGGGCGCCGCGGCCGGCTAGCCACGCCTCGGCGAGGCGCCGGAGCTCGTTGTAATGACCCATCGTCTCGTTGACGTAGGGGTCGCCGCGCTCGTTGAACTTCTCGGGGATGCCGTGGGCGGAGAACAGCACGGTGACATGCTCTTTGCCGGCGAGTGCGGGCTCGATCGCCGCGGTGAGACGCTTGGCGCCGTGCTCGATGAAGCGGCGGTTGTACCACCACGAGTAGATCTTCGTGGCGCCGATATCGCGCGCGCCGTAGCGGCGCTCGAGGGCGAGATCGAAGTCGCGGTACGAGCTGACGACGGTGCTGTGACACGTATGCGGATAGAGCGTGATTAGGAACAGGCGACGATCGCGCGGCTGCAGCGTCGCGACGACGTCGTCCGCGAAGGGAGCGGTATAGCGGTTGACGACGATGACGCGGGTGTCCGCATTCAGCGGCGTCAGCTCCTTTTCTAAATGACGCGCTTGGATTTCGGTCATGCGGTTGATCGGGGAGAAGCCGATCGACTGATACTCCGGGAGGATCTTCGGCGCGCGTTTCCTCGAGATCCTTTTCGCGATGAAGGCGCGCGAGCGCGGACCGAGCCAGTGCGAGCGGAGGATGAAGGGATCCTCGAACAAGCGGCGCAAGAACGGCTCGACCTCGGCCTCTCGGGTCGGCCCGCCGAAGTTGCACAGGACGACGTCGGTCGGCCGATCGGCGGCCATCAGTTCGGCATCGCGGCTTGCGCGGGACTGTCGAGGGAGAAGGCGGGAACCGCGACGTCGAACGCTTCGCCGCCGTCCACTTGCATCGAGTAAGTGCCGACCATAAGGCCCGAGGGCGTCGGGAGGTGCGTATAGCTCGTGTAGGAGTAGCTCGACCCCGGCTTCAGGCGCGGTTGGTCGCCGACGACGCCGGCGCCCTTCACCTCGATGAGCTGCCCGTGGGCGCTGTAGATGCGCCAGTGGCGCGCGAGGAGCTGTACGGGCTCGCGGCCCTTGTTCGAGATCTCGATCTCGTAGCTCCACACAAAGAGCCTCTCGCCGGGGTTCGACTGATGCTCGAGATAGGTGGGGCACACCGAGACGTCGATATCAGCCGTCGTCTGGCGGAACGTCGGTGCGGCGCGCTCTAAGCTCGGTCGCGACAGGTGCGAATCAGTCATAAGCGGGAATCTCGGCTTGTTGGCACGGAAGAAACTGGGCTAAATGACGGGACCCATTGACGCTTCCGCCGAGGACCCCATGTATCGTCCCGAACCCCCTTATACCGATGGTTTGCCGCCTTTTGACAAGTATTTTTACTATAAGGCGAGCGTTCAATCCCCTGATGAAGACATGGAGTTCATGGACCAGGTCTATCGCGAGGCTCGGGGCGCGAAAGCCGTCCCCCAGACGCTCCGCGAGGACTTCTGCGGCACTTTCACCAATTGTTGCTCTTGGGTTAAGCGCGGGACCAAGCGCCTGGCTCACGGCGTCGACCTCGACCCGGAGCCGATCGCTTACGGCCGCGCCAACTATCTGTCCCAGCTGAAGCCGGCCGAGCGCAAGCGCATTAGCCTGCACCAGGCCGACGTCCTGTCCTCCGGCCTGCCCAAAGTCGACATGATCTGCGCTCTCAACTTCTCTTACTTCATCTTCAAACAGCGCAAGATCCTGGTCGACTACTTCAAGAACTGCCTCTCGACCTTGAAGAAGGACGGCATCCTGGTCATCGACTGCTTCGGCGGCGCCGACTGCCACGAGCCCTCGGAAGAGGAGACGGAGTTCGAGGATCTGAAGACCTCCTACTTCTGGGACCAAGACGCCTACGACCCGCTGACGAACCACGCGACCTTCCACATCCATTTTCGCCGCAAGGGCGAGCGTAAGCGCAAGAACGCGTTCACGTACGACTGGCGCATGTGGTCGATTCCCGAGCTCAAGGACGCCTTGCTCGACGCCGGCTTCGCCAACGTGAACATTTACTGGGAAGGCTCGACTCCCGAGGGCGAAGGCGACGGCATCTTTGCGATTTCCGAACAGGGCGAAGCTTGCAGCAGCTTCGTCGCCTATTTGGCCGCGCTCAAATAGCCCCCGGCGCCTCGGGGGCCTAGGACCGAGGCGACCGGAACGCAGGTTTCGGCGATGGCTTCGGAGTCCTACTCATGCAGTGGCCTGGAAAAATCGTCGATCGCGTGGCATTCACGGGTTTCTCCGTCGTCATGCTGAGCGCCCTTTGGGCTCTGAGCTCCATCAAGGATCTTTGGACCGACGAGCTCTTGACGCTTCGGCTGTCGGCGAAGCCGGACCTGTTGGCATTGTGGCGAGCGATTCCCTCGAGCGGAGACGCCACGCCGCCGCTGTTCATCGCCCTCACGTTTCTTTGCGTGAAGCTCTTCGGCGCCGGCGAAATTGTGCTGCGGTTACCTTCCGTGCTCGCGTATTGGGTCGCATGCGCGGTCATCTTCTTCGTCCTCCTGAAGAAGCTCGGTCGGCCGGCCGCCTGGTTCGGCTTGCTCATCTGGTTGGCGCAGTTTCGCTTTGCCGTCGAGGCGCGCTCGTATGCGGTTCTATTGGCTTTGAGCGCCTTGAGCTATGTTTTTTGGGACGCCGCGAGGCAGCGCCGAGCCCGACGCTACACGGTCCCCGCCTTCGCGCTTTGTCTGATTGGCGTCCTTTCGACCCACTACTACGGCTGCTTGGTCCTTCTGCCGTTTGCAGCCGGCGAAGTCAGTCGCTCGCTCGGAAAGCGGCGCCTCGCCGATCCGGCGACGAGCGCGATCATCTGCCTCGCGCCCCTGACTTATCTCCTCTATTCCAGCATGATTCGCGCCGTGAGCGCGTTTTCGACCGGGTTTTGGGCGGCGCCCAGGGACTGGTCGCAAGTCCTTTGGACCTATCAGTTTCTCCTCGGAACCGGCGGCGTCGCGCTCTTGTTCGGCGGTTCGCTGCTCCTCGGTTTGGTTTTGCAGCCGCTCGCGCCGCGTTCTGCGGGCATCGACCGAGACGACGTCGTCGTCTTCCTCGGCTTTGCCGCTCTGCCGATCGCCGCTTACATCCTGGCACAGCTCACGAATGCCTTCGTTTCTCGGTACACTTTGCCGGCAATATTGGGCCTGGCCGTTCTCGCAGCGATCGGCGCCAAAAGATTTTGCGGCGAGGATGGTCGACGCTGGGGCGTGGCGCTCTCGGTGATCATCGTAATCTTGGCGTTGGACGTCCGACTCGCCTACAAGACATGGTCGCACGAGCGCCTCGTCCTGCGAGAAGCCATGAACGCGGTCGAGCGGGAGGCGTCGGCCGGTCGCGAAGTGGTCCTCGCCGACCATAACTTCAGGAAGAAGCTGGCGCACTATCTCCGCCCGGAGCTCGCGAAGTCGCTTCGAATGTTGATGCCGAACGACCTCCTGGTCTACCCGGCGAACGAGGACTTCCTTTATCTCGGCATACCGCCGGCGGAGTCCAAGAATTTGCAGCCCCTCCGGCAGATCGACAAAACCTTTGGCCTTTATCAGGTCTTCCGCGCGGACCGTTGATCAGGACCAAGCCTCGCCCTACCGGACCTGCGCGAAAAACCCTGCCAACTCCCCCTCGTCCAGGGTCTCTTTCTCGAGCAGGATCTGCGCACTCTCGACCAGCACTTCCTTCGCCACCGTCAAAGTCTGCACCGCCCGCTCGAAGCACCGGTCCAAGAGCTTCTTCACCGCGTCGTCGATCCGATGCGCCGTCTCGTCGCTGTACCGTCTCGACACCAGCCCCGAGCCCGCGGGGCCGCCCAAGAACGTCGACTGCTCCGAGTCGTAGCTCACGTGCCCGAGGTCGTCCTCGATCGCCATACCGTACCGCGCCACCATGCTCCGCGCGATCTCGGTCGCCTTCGCCAGGTCGTCCGAGGCGCCCGTGGAGAAATGCCCGAAGATGACCTTCTCCGCGGCGCGGCCTCCCAGCAGCACCGCCATCTTGTTTTCCAGCTCTTCCTTCGTCATCAAGAACCGATCCTCCGTCGGCCGTTGAATCGTGTAGCCCAGGGCCCCGATCCCGCGCGGAATGATCGACACCTTGTGGACGCGCTCCGTCGTCGCCAGCGCGGCGGAGACCAGCGCGTGCCCCATCTCGTGGTATGCCACGACCTTCCGCTCGAAGACGTTCAGGATCCGGTTTCTTTTCTCGAGCCCCGCGACGATCCGTTCGATCGCCATGGTGAAATCCGTCATCGTCACCGCGTCGGCGCGTCGCCGCGTCGCCACCAGCGCCGCTTCGTTCACCAAGTTCGCCAGATCGGCGCCAGTGAATCCCGGCGTCAATGCCGCCACTTGCTCCAGCTCCACGTTCGCCGAGAGCTTGATCGCGCGCACGTGCACCTTCAGGATCTCGATGCGCCCCTTTTTGTCCGGGCGATCCACGAGCACCTGCCGGTCGAAGCGCCCGGCGCGCAGGAGCGCCGGGTCCAAGATCTCCGGCCGGTTCGTCGCAGCCAGGAGCACGAGCCCTGATTTCGAGTCGAAGCCGTCCAGCTCCACCAGGAGCTGGTTCAGGGTCTGCTCCTTCTCGTCGTGCCCGCCGCCGGAGAATTGCCCCGCGCCGCGCGACTTGCCGAGCGCGTCCAACTCGTCGATGAAAATGATCGCCGGCGCTTTCAACCGCGCCTGCTCGAACAGATCGCGGACCCGCGCCGCGCCGACGCCGACGAACATCTCGACGAATTCGCTGCCCGAGATCGAGAAGAACGGCACGCCCGCCTCGCCGGCGACCGCCTTCGCCAGGAGCGTCTTCCCCGTGCCCGGCGGCCCGACGAGCAGGACCCCCTTCGGCATGCGACCGCCGAGCCGCCCGTATTCGAGCGGATTCTTCAGGAAGTGCACCACCTCCTGCAGCTCTTCCTTCGCTTCGTCGACGCCCGCGACGTCGGCGAACGTCGTCTTCGTGTCGGTCTCGACGTAGATCTTCGCCTTGCTCTTGCCGATCGTCATGAGGCCGCCGCCGAAGCCGCCGCCCCCCTTGCCGCCGGCCATCCGTTTCATCAGGAACATCCAGATCCCGAAGAAGACCAGCGCCGGCAGGACCCAGGACAGGACGTCCTTCAGGAACGTGTTTTCCACGATTCCCATCAACTTGGCGTTGCTCGAGGCGGCGGCGAAATCTTTCGCCAGGAGCGGATCGACGCGCGTCGTCATGAAATGGTCGCGCTTTCCTTCGAGCGGCGTCTTCGTCGTCCCGGTGATGTAGGTCGGCCCGACGTTCACTTCCTTCAGCTCGTTCGCTTTCAAGAGGCGCTCGAACTCGCTGTAAGGAATCGTCTCGACCTGCGTCTGTTGCACCCAGACGTCGTGGATCAGCAGAACGCCGAAGATCGCGAAAAGGATGTACGAGAGGTTGAAACGCACGACCTCTCCTCAGTTGTTCGCGTGGAGCTCGAGGTTCAGCTCGATCGCGCCCTTGTTCGGCAGGCACTCGACGGCGCCGTTCTGCGAGTTGCGCCGGAAGAGCATGCCGCTTTTCCCCGAAAGCTCTCGCGCCTTCACCACGCCGCGCACTTCACCTTCGCGCGTCACGACTCGTACCTTCGTCGCCGCGGTCAGGTAGAGGCCGGCCTCGATCGTACAGTCGTCGCCGAGCGGAATGCCGCAGCCGGCGTTCGCGCCGATCAGGCAGTTCTTCCCGACGCTGACGACGATCTCGCCGCCGCCGGAGAGCGTCCCCATCGTCGAGGAGCCGCCGCCGAGGTCGCTGCCGGAGCCCACGAAAATTCCAGCTGAAACACGGCCTTCAACCATGTTTGGGCCTGCGGTGCCGGCGTTGAAATTGATCAGCCCTTCCTGCATCACGGTCGTGCCACTCCCGACGTAAGCACCCAAACGGACTCTCGATCCGTCTGCAATACGCACGCCAGATGGCACGACGTAGTCGATCATTTGGGGAAACTTATCCACGGAATGGACGCGAAGCGGCTTGCCTTCGAGCCGAGCGACGAGCTGCAGCTCGGCGAGCTCCGCCGGATCGACCGCCCCGCGACTCGTCCAAGCGACGTTCGGCAAGAGCTTGAAGAGGCCGGTCAGGTTCACGCCGTGCGGCTTCACCAGCCGATGGGACAGAAGATGCAGCTTCAGGTACGCCTCCGGCACCGTCGCGGGCACCGCATCCGTCTCCAGGAACACCGCCACCAAAGGTCGTGCCCCGTTGCCGAACCGCGCGAACGCAGGCTCCATCGCCTTCAAGGCGGTGCGATGCTCGGCGTGGAGCTGCAGCGCCTTGTTGCCGCTTTCGTAGCCCAGAGATTTTGCCAGCGCGAAAGCGGCCGGCGCCTCGGGGGCCAAGACGGGCGTCGGAAAGAACACCTCCAGCCACTCGCCGCGCGCGTTCATCGTGCCGGTTCCCAGCCCGAAGGCGAAAAGCTTCCTCAAAACGTCGCTCCTTCGGCCTCGCGCAACTTGCCGTCATAGCACTTCGCGCAGGCGGGCAGATACTTTTCCTCGGCGCCGAGATCGATCACGGGCCCTTGTCGCGTCGGCTTGCCGTTCGCGAGCTTCAAATTGAACACGGCCTTGCGCGTGCAGAAGAAGCACGTCGTCTTGACCTCGGAGATGTCGTCCGAAAGCTCCATCAACCGCTTGGCGCCGTCGAACAAGGCGCCGCGAAAGTCCGTCCGGAGCCCGTAGCAGATCACCGGCACACCGAGATCCGTCGCCACGGCGCGCAGCTGCTCGACGATCGCGGGGCTCATGAACTGCGCTTCGTCGACGAGAACGCAGTGCACGCCCTGCAGGCGCTCCAGCGGCAATTTGCTGTCCGCGCGAACCAACAGATCCGCGTCACGCTCGAGCCCGGCGCGCGATTTGATCGTGTCCCGACCAAAGCGCGTGTCGAGCTCGGGCTTCAGGACGAAGACCGTCTTCAGCTGCTGCTCGTACGAATGAGCTACGGCCAGAAGGTTCAGCGTCTTGGCGCTGCCCACCGTGCCATAGCGAAAATATAGCTTCGCCATGCCGCGGATTAAACCACCGCGGGCCGCGGACGACTAGAGAAAGATCGCGAAACCGCCGAGGAAATGGATGCCGGATTCGCTGAATTCCACGGGGTCGCCTACTTTCGGCTCGGTCTTGTCGTTGACGATCCGGTACTGGAGTCCCGGGTTGATCGCCACGTTGCTGTCGAGGAAGATGTTGAGGCCGCCGCCGAACTTGGCGTAGTAGCCGCTTGATTTGATCGGGTCGTCCTTGCCAATCGTCGTCGACGCCATGCGGTAACCCAGGCTCACCGCGACGTAAGGGAGAAGGAGGGCGGAGTCGACCTTGCCGAAATTGAATTTGAAGAGCGGCCCGATGCTGACGCCGAGCGTCGAGGTGTCGACCGTCTCGGTTTTCGGCACGCCCCCTTCCGTGGTGGTCTGATCGGTCTCGCCGCCGGAGTAGTCGATCGCGAGCTCGCCGCCGATCCCGATCTTCCCGAGCAGGAAGACGCCGCCACTGGCGATGCTCACCTGCGTCTCGCTCACCGCGTCGCCCTCGCCCACCTTACGTGAGACCGACGAGATGTCGCCTTGGCCCTGGATTTCCATTTTGTACGGCGTATCCACGCCTTCCTGCTCGCGGTGCACGCCGACGCCGGAGTCCCCGTCGCCCTCGATCGCCGCCACGTCGGGCGGTCCGAAGTCGCCGTCGTCCTCTTCCTTCTTCTTCTTTTTCTTCTTCTTTTTGGCCAGGAGCAGCGGTTTCCCGTCAGCGTCGACGAGGGGACCCGACTCGGCCGCGAAGGCCGGCACCGCCGAGAACGCATAAACGGCCGCCAGGACCGGGACGAGCGAGGCGAAATGTTGCGGCAACATGAGGGACTCCAGGTTTTCGCTTTGCGTATCGATAGTTTACTCTACCGGCTGCCAGTTGAGGAGTCGGGCCTGCCAAACCGCGTCGAAATGCTCGCGTCCGGCGACCAGCAAGGCCTCGAGGCCATAGGCCGGCATCGAGTCGCCGTCTGGCGCGCCGAGGGCGTCCTTGCGCCCGAGCTCGCCGCCACCGGCATCTGGCTCGACGCGTTCGACGCCGAGGCCCGCCACTGGGTCGTCCGCGACGACGCGGGCGGCATCGTCGCCTGCGCGCGGCTCACTGAGCACGACGTCCTGCTCGCGAGTCCGGACGGCGGCATCTGGCACGAGCACCGGCGTCCGCTGCCTTTGCCCGTCGGCAATTTCGGCAAGCTCGTCGTCGCCGCCGCCGCTCGCGGTCAGGGTCTGGCGAGCGCGCTCAACGACGCTAGGCTGGCCCACGCCCGCGCCCGCGGCCTAAAGAGTCTGACCGTCACAGCCTCCGCGGCGAACGCCAAGCTTCTTGCGAAGATCGGCTTCGAAGACACCGGCTGGATCGTCTCGTTCACGAATCGGCCTGGTGTCCCGTTCCATGCGCTCGAGCTCCGACTTTGACCATCTTCGCATAGAGGCCGCCGCGCGCTAGGAGCTCCGCGTGCTGCCCCGTCTCAACGACGCGTCCTTCGTGAAGCACGACGATCAGATCCGCGTGCATGATCGTGCTCAGGCGATGCGCGATGACGAACGTCGTCCGGTCGCGAAAGAGCTGCGCCAGCGCCTCCTGGATCAGCAGCTCGCTCTCGGAGTCCAGAGAGGACGTCGCTTCGTCGAGGATCAGGATCTCCGGATCCGCGAGGATCGCCCGCGCGATGCTGAGCCTCTGCCTTTGTCCGCCGGAGAGCTTCACGCCGCGCTCGCCGATCAAGGTGTCGTAGCCGCTTTCGAGCTCGGCGATGAACCGATGCGCATTCGCCCGTTCCGCCGCCTTCCGCACCGCATCGAAGGGCGCGTCCCGGCGCCCGTACGAGATGTTCTCGCGCACGGTCCCGTCGAAGAGAAAGACCTCCTGCGGCACGACGCCGAGCCGCGCCCGATAGCTGTGGAGCTGCAAATCGCGCAGATCGACGCCGTTCAGCTTCACGGCACCCGCCGTCGGATCCTGGAAGCGCGCCACCAGGTCCGTCAGCGTCGTCTTGCCCGCGCCGCTTGCTCCGACCAGGGCGATCGTCTTGCCGCCGGGGAGGACGAGGTCGACGTCGTGCAAGACCAGCTTCTCGGGAAGGTAGCCGAAGCTCAGCCGCTCGAAGCGGAGCTCCTCGACGCGCGCCGGCGCTGGCCGCGCCCCGGGACGATCCGGCATCGCCGGCTCTTTCTCCAGCAGGTCGAAGACGCGGTCCATCGCCGCGAGCGAGCGTTGCGTCTGGCTCAAGGACACGACGATCCGCCACACCGGGGCCAAGAGCATCGTCGAATACATCTGAAACGCGACGATGTCGCCGATGGTCGCGCCGCCTGCCAGCACCATCGTCCCGCCGAACCAGACGATCGCGAGGCTCGTCAAAGGCATCAAGAGGGACCAACCGCCGTCGATCGCCAGATGCACCGTCTCGGCGAGCAAGTTTTTGCGAATGATCGTGTGATGCCCGACCGAGTAGTCGTGCCGCTCCTTCGCCTCGCGCTGGAACGAGCGCACGACGCGGATCCCGCCGAACGTCTCCGCGACGCGGCCGTCCACGGCCGTGCGGTCGTCGGCCATCGACCGGTAGATCGGCCGCGCGCGCGTGACGTAAAGCAGGCTCACCCACACGAGAGGCGGCAGCATCGCCGCGGCGACCAAAGCCATTTGCCAGCGGAGGCTCACCAGGATCGCCATCGTCGCCAGCACCTTGAGCAAGGCGGCGCCGGGCGAGATCACCGCCATCTGCACGAGCCCCGTGAGGTGGTCGACGTCGCTCGACAGCCGCGACACGACCCCGCCGGTCTTCAGATCGGTGAGCGTCGCCAACGGCAGGCGCAAGAGCCGGTCGTAGAGGCGCCGTCGCAAGCTGAAGATGACCCGCGCGTTCAACGCCGACATCCGGTAGTTTCGCAGGGCCTCGAGCAGCTGCGCGAAAACGAGAGTCGCGGCGACGGCCCCCGCGGTCCAGTGCAGCCGGCCGAGCTTCGCCGCCTGATCGCCGCCGGGCACCATCAGGATCTCGTCGATGATCGAGCGCGTCGCCATCGGCAGCACGAGCTCGAGCCCCATGCCGACCACGGCGAGCGCGAAGATCCCGGCAAAGCTCGCCCGCCAGGGCCTAAGCCATTGCAGATAGCCGCGCAAATGCCGCCGGCGATCCGCTTTCTCGACCTTCTCCTTGGCCCTCTTCGCCGCCGCCGCCTGCTCGAGCGTCCGGCGAAACTCGAGAAAGCGGCGGCGGGAGCTCATTCCATGCCGCGGTATTTTTTGAGGAGGTAGCGTTGCTCCTCCATCATCTTGGGCAAGGGCACGCCGGACGTGAGCGTCAGGACGCATTGGTTCTTGTCCTTGCGCTCGAGGATGCGCAGGACCGTGCCGACCACGTCGACCGATTTTCCGTCTTTGAACGTGATCGTGCCGCGGATCTTCAGCGCCGGATTCGGCTTGAAGCTCGATGGCACCGCGAACTTCACGCCCTCCTCCGACAGGTCGAGCACCTCGTAAGTCATGCCGCTGACGACGATCGTCGGCCGATCGGCGGCCGGATACTCGAGGCGGAAGAAGTCGCGGTTGTTGGACATAGCCGGGATTTTACAAGGAAACCCGAAAGCCGCATCAAGTTTTCCGTCAAGCCGCGTGCCGACTCGCCGAAAAAACCCCCGTGCAAGCTTACGATTACATCGTGGTGGGGTCCGGCTTCGGCGGCAGCGTCGCTGCCTTGCGGCTCGCGGAGAAGGGCTACAAGGTCCTGGTCCTCGAGGCCGGCAAGCGCTTCGCCGACGGCGACTTTCCCAAAACCAACTGGGCGCTGCGCAAGTTCGTCTTCATGCCTCGGCTCGGGCTGCGTGGCATCATGCGCCTCGACTTCTTCAAAGGCCTCATGGTGCTCTCGGGAGCCGGCGTCGGTGGCGGCAGCCTCGTTTACGCCAACACGCTCATCGAGCCGACGCCGGAGGCCTTCGCCGGCGCCTCGTGGCCGACGGACGTCGGCGTCGACCGTTGGGACGCCGAGCTCCGCAGCCACTATGACGAGGCGCGCCGGATGCTCGGCGTCGTCGCCGCGCCGACCGACGCGCCCGCCGACCGCGCGCTCCATGAGACCGCGACGCGCTTGGGTTACGGCCACACCTTCAAGCCGGTGAACGTCGGGGTCTACTTCGGCCCGCCCGGCGCGCGTCCCGGCGCCGCGGCTCCCGACCCTTATTTCAACGGCGAAGGACCCGCGCGCAACGCCTGCACGCGCTGCGGCGGCTGCATGGTCGGCTGCCGGAACAACGCCAAGAACACGCTCGTGAAGAACTACCTCTATCTTGCGGAGAAGCGCGGCGTCGAGATCGTCGCCGAGCGCGAGGCGACGGTCGTGCGCGCGCTCGCGGACGGCACTTACGAGGTCGAGACCGTTGAGCCCGGCATCTTCGCGCGCCGCAAGGAAACCTACCGCGCGCCGCACGTCGTGCTCGCCGGCGGCGTTCTCGGCACCCTGCGTCTACTCTTCCGCTCGCGCGACGAGGCGAGAGCGCTGCCCAAGCTCTCCGCGACGCTCGGCCACGAGGTTCGGACGAACAGCGAGTCGATCCTCGGCGTGAGGACGCCCGGCGCCGAGAAAGACCTGTGGCAGGGCATCGCCATCGCCGCCGGCGTCCATCCCGACGCGCACACGAAGATCGAGGCCGTCCGCTATCCCCGCGGCTCGAACGCCATGGCGCTCTTCGGCATGCCGCTCGTCTCTGGCAAGACCATCCTCGCCCGGGTCGCGCGCGCGGCGCGATTTGCGCTGCGCCACCCGATCGAGTTCACGCGCCACTTCCTGCCGCAGAATTTCGCCTCGAACAGTGTCATCCTCCTCGTCATGCAGTCGCTCGACAGCAAGCTCCGCTTCAAGTGGACCGGCCGCCTCCGCGCCGAGTATCCGCCGGAAGGCAGACCTCCGCTCCATATCGAGGCGGGCAACCGCTTCGCGACGGAGATGGCGGCCCAGCTCGGCGGCCGCGCCGGCGGCTCGATCGCGGACGTCCTCGGCATGAGCGTCACCGCGCACGTCCTCGGCGGCTGCCCCATGGGCACCTCGGCCGAAGGCGGGGTCATCGACGCGGCGCATCAAGTGCACGCGTACCCCGGCCTCTTCGTCGTCGGCGGCGCAGCCGTCCCCGCGAATCTAGGCGTCAATCCGAGCCTCACCATCACCGCCATGGCCGAGCGCGCCATGAGCAAGATCGCCGCAAAATCCGCCCGCGAGGAGCGCGCGGCGTAGACCGTGCATGCCGTGCTACGATCTCCCACGGAGGTCCACGCAATGCGTCTCGCCCCGATCTGCGCCCTCGCCCTCGCCCTCGCCCTCGCTCTCGCCCTCGCTCTCGCCGCCGCCTGCGGCAAGGTCAAGAGAGACGAAGACGCCCCCAACACCCGGTTCCCCGACGGCGCGCCCCCTGTCCCCGCATCTGGCACTTTGTCCCTGGACCACGGCCTGCCGACGAACGCGTCCACCTCCGGATCGAACTACTCCACCGCAGCGCTCTACCTAGCGACCGTCGACGCCAACATCACCGCGCATCTGGCGGCTCCCGGAGCGCTTCTCGCGCAAGCCGAGCTCGCCACCCCGGCTCTCCTCGCCGAAAACACCTACCTCTGGAGCCTCGAAGGCGCCGCCTTGACCGGCACCGAACGCAGCGGGTCCTCATGGGCCTGGATCATGCATGATTCTACTCGCGATTCCGAAGTCTTCTCCGGCGCCTCCGACGATCGAGGCAACGGCACCTGGCAGTTTTCCGAGCGCTTCTCCGTCACCTACGCCTACGCGAGCCCGACGGCGAAAACGCTCACCTACGTTGTGAGCCCCGACCGCCCGGCCTCCGAAAAATTCGGCGGCGGCTCCACGGTCACGTACTCGCTATCCGGCGACGCCGCGGCGCTCGTTTACTTCGACCGCGCCGAGAGCGGCGAGCGCACGTTTTCCTGGAGCCGTGCCTCGAAAGCCGGCGCGATGCTCGGTCCCAGCGGCGCCAAGGTCTGTTGGGCTGGCAAAGACGCGGCGTTCGCGAACGTCGCCTGCCTTTAGAGGGTATAGCCGAAGAAGAAGGTCAGAGACTTCCCGCTCGAGATCTTCTGCTCGTTGGCGTTGACGCCCTCGTTCAGATCCTTGAGTTGTATCTTTCCGGAATAAAAAGCGAATCCGCCACCCACCGCCATGCGCCGGTTGATCTCGTAGCGCACCGCCGGCAGGTTGAAATGCGTGCGGCTGAACAGGATGATGTCGTACCCCGTCGTGCCGAACTGCGATTTCGCCTCGGCGCTGCCGGTGAAGCCGAAGTCGAGCTTCAGAGCGCCCTCGATGTTGAGCTTCTTGATGACCTCGTAGGAGAGGCCGCCGCCGAGCTGCAGGTAGACGGGATTGAACTTGAAGCTCACGGTCGCGACGTCGAGGCCTTCTTTGCCGGAGCCGAAGCCGAAGCCTAAGCCGCCCAAGCCGTAGCCGTGGAGCATGTGCGGTAAGACGACGAAGTCCACCACGACGGGCGCCGCGAAGTGAAAGCCTGAGATGTCGACCGTCGGGCCGCCGCCGCCCGCGACGTTGTACCACTCGTAGCCCATCTCGCCCTGGGGCCGGATCCAGTGGGAGCGGAGCTTCTTGCCCTTCTTTGCCCCCTTGGCCTCGGCAATTGGCGCGGCCCCGGCAAGAGCCACGGCTCCGACCATAGCCAAACGCAACCACAGGAACTTCCGCATCCACTTCCTCAAGAGGCTGATTGCCTTTGAGGTTAAACGATTCTTGCTATAGTTCCAATCTTCCCCGCTTCAGTTTCTTCAATCATCTCCGATCCCCCCAGATGAAGCGGAGGGTTTGACCGTGATCGTACGTCTCATTACGTCGTCTGTGTGCCAACGAGCCGTGCTCCTGGCGAGCGCCTTGGGCCTCGTCGCCGCGCTCTCCACGGCCTGTGGAGGCAAAGCCGGCTCCGGCTCCGCCTTCGGCACCAAGAAGGCCGCAGTTGTCACGCCCGCCGCTCCCGCTCCTGCAGCCCCTGCAGGCCCCGCGGCGCCGGCTTCGGTCGTGCCCGAGGCGGGCGCGCCTTTGATCTCCGAGGACCAGGTCCGCCAGCTGACCTCGATCGTCGGGCGCACCGTCGCGGGGAAGGGCACGGACAACACCAACACCCCGCTGCCCGGCGTGAAGATTTATGCCTACATGGACAAGAAAAAGGTCGAGACCGAGTCGGACGCCGACGGCTTCTTCCACTTCAAAGACGTCCCCGTCATGTCCGAAGTCGGAACCGGCAACAACCTCGTGCTCTATTTCGAGCGCGCCGGCTGGGAGTTGCAGGGCTCCAACCCGAACGAGAACAACAACAGCATGGCCGTCGACGTCCGCGCGACGCAAGACGCCCCGACCGCGTTCCAGACCGACCTGGGCAAGGTCGTCTTCGAGGAAGCTCAGCTCAAGGTTACGACCTCGCTCCATCACGCCTCGCTCGCCACGGTCTCGAACTACTTGAGCTCCGGCGGATCGACGCTTTCGGGCTACAATCCCGAAGTTTACCTCGCCGACCCTGCAGCCGCGATCTCTCTGACCTTCAACCGCCCGATCGACACGGCCTACTCCGACAGCCGCGCCGCCAACGCCCTCGTCGAATTTTATGACCCGAAAGGCGCGCCGATCGCCTACACCGGGACGTGGGACGCGACCAAGACGATCTACACCATCGACCCCACCGCCGACCTCTTGGCCGACAACGACGACGACACCAACTACCGCATCGTCATCGCCCGTCCGGTCCGCGCGATTTTCGCGGATACCGGCGCGATGCACGAGTTGCGCGACGTCACGGTCATCTTCAACGTGCTCCCGGCGACCGCTGGAGATCTGCTCGCCTCGCAGGCTCCTGGACTTTTCCCGCAGCAGGAAGCGAAGACGGCGTACGTCTTCGACGCCAAAAAGCTTTATAAGAAGGGACTGCAGGGCGCGTCGGCCGTCGACGACTACGTCGACAACACTTCGCCCACCTTCCACATCAAGTGGGCCAAGGTCGCGAACGCGCGCGGCTACAACGTCTACTGGCGGAATACGTTCGAGCAGAAGAACGGCATCTGGTCGAAGCACAACGGCCCCGAGCTCACGCCGTTCGGCGACGAGTCCCGCCCGGATGGGACCTTCACGTATGCGATCTCCAACCTCTACACGACTTTGACCGTCGACACCCAGTTCGTCGCCGGCGAGCAGGTGCAGTTTGTCGTCACCGCCGTCGACTTCGACGGCACGGAGAGCTCGATCAACACCGTCGCCCAGCCGCTCGCCATCTCCGACACATATAAGCCGGTGATCGAAAAGGTCACGAATGCAGACCAAACGCTGAAATCGCGGCGCGCGGAATGGTTGAACCCGACGTCGACTCGCAAAATGACGCTCACCTTTTCCGAGCTCATGGATGCAGCCGCACCCGCGGACCAGCCGACCCTTGCGATGCTTTCGGGAGCCTTGACCAGCGTCGTCGCCTCGGAGTCGATGTGGATGACGCGGAAAGAATGGCAAACCGACCTGGCCCTGACGTTCAAGCGCCCGCAAGCGACCCTCACTGTCCCGGCCTTTTTGGACCAGGCCGAAATCTACGTCGACCCGGCACTCGCCGGCACCTTCGGCCAGAACGACACGATCCTGGTCAAGCTCGCGACCGACCTCGTCGACGTCGACAACTTCGCGAGACGGACGATCTCCCACGTCGACACGATTTCCGGCCGTCTGAAGCTGAGTGCCGACCTTGACCACGACTTCCCGGTCGGCTCGGTCGTGCGGCTCATCGAGACCCCGGCGATCAGAGGCCTCACGTCCGTCGAGACGAAGACCGTCGGCATCCATCTCGCCGGCGTCGCCGAGGTCGTGATCACCACCGACACTGGCGCGCAATTCCACAAGGGTCAATCGATCAGGTTCGTGATCGACGACGAAGAAGGTTACGTCACATTGGCTACGGCCTCGATCGACGTCGTCGAAGCAAGCAAGCTGAAGCTCACCGCCCAACTCCAGAAAGACATTCCGGCCGGCGCGACGATCGTCGACGGCGACGTCGATGTCGACGGCGAGGAGCTGAAGACGCGCGCTTCGATTTCCGGCGTCACCATCACCATGGCGAACGACATCAACTTGATGTTCACCGACGTCGATCAGGCGGCGACCAACCTCGCCAGCAATTTCGCGACCGCCACCGATACCGAGCTCGACGAGATCGTCGTCGCCGACGCCACCCTGTTCGCCCCGAACGATGTCGTCACGATCGCGGCCTCGACCAGCAATCAGGCGACAACCGCCGCTCAGACCGTCGCGACCGTGATCCCGCTCACTGCGCACGGCTACCAGACCGGCGAGGAGATCATCATCGACGGCCAGTATCTCACGCGCAACATTTCAGTGGCGAACCTGAACACCGCGGGCTTTACCGTCTCCGAGAACGTCGCGCTGATGGCGGGAGAGACCGTCCAGATTTTTGACCCCGAGCAGAACCTCACGCTGACGGCGACTGCCTCGATCACTGCGGCCGCGAGCGTGATCAACGTTAACGACGCGAGCGGTCTCGTCGTCGGCCAGTCTGTGACGCTCGACGACGGCGTTTTCGTCACGTCGCGGGTGATCACCACCATCGCGACGAATGCCGTCACTCTCGCCGCGGATCCCGGTTACGTCACCCATTCTTATCCGACCAGCACGAAAGCCCGGCGCGCCGCCCTCGGTCCCACGGGCGCCACCATCAACGGCACTTCGACGACGGGCGCGACGTTCACGTTGACCGGCGCCGTCGGAATCGTATCCACGAAGGGCCAGCTCATCGTCGACCGCGCCCCGCTGCGTCGCACGGTCGGCACCATCGTCTCGGCGAACGAGATTCCCGTCGCCGCGACGCGTCTCTTGCCGCAAGGCACGGCGATCAAATTGATGAGCTACGAAGAGACCTTCCGCATCGAGACGATCGAACGTGACTTCAACAAGCTCAATTTCACCACCAACGTTCGCTACGCCCACCGGGCGGGGGCGGCGGTCAAGAAGTCTCGTCATGATTGGCTCGAGTATGGCGGCGACGCCCAAGTCGCAGTCCTGAGCCCTGCGCTTCGCGTCGGCGACACGATCGCATTCGACACCTTGACGCCCGCCGCCGCGCTCTACGCCAACGCCGACCGCATTTTCGGCGTCGTCAACGCCATCGACACCGAGCGCAGCCGCGTCCGGATCGCCATCGCGAAGGACGGGGTGACGGTCGGCTCGACGGCGAGCTTCACGTTCATGGGCGACGCCGTCAAAGTCTCCGTCACGCCGGACACGAGCGGCAATGCGCTGCTCGGGACGCACTCGACGACCGTCAATTTGCGGACCACCGGCGGTCAGGATCCGGTGGCGCCGGCGACGGTGCTAACGATCCCGGTTCGATGAGCCGTCCCCGCTCGCGAGCGTCCTAGCTCGCGAGCGCCAAACTCACGATCTTCTCGATCAACTCGTCATACTCGATTCCCGCCTGCTTCGCCGCCCAGGCGAAATCGTCCGTGCGCTTGATCGAAGGATTCGGGTTGACCTCGAGCACGACGGCCACGTCATTCGCGTCGAGCCGCAGGTCGACGCGCGCGTAGCCCTTCAGCTTCAGGAGCCGGTACGTCGTCTTCACGGCGTCGTTGATCTGCTCGAGCGTCTGCTTCGGGATCTTGCGCGCCGCAGCGCTGTCGATCCCGTATTTCTTGCGATAAGTCTCGTCCCACTTCGCCTTGTACGTCAGGATCCGGGGCGTCCGCTCCGGCAGCTGCTTGAAGAACAGCTCGGTCGGCGGGAGCACCGTGAGCCGCTCGTTGCCGAGCACGCCGACGTAAAGCTCGCGCCCGTCGATGAACTCCTCCGCGATCGCGTCGCATTCGAGGGAATCGTGCAGGAAGCGCAGCCGGTCGAGGCATTCGTCCGCGTCGTGCACTATCGAGGCGCGCGCGATCCCTTCACTGGACTCCAACGACAAGGGCTTTACGATCGCGGGGAACGAGAAATCGGCCGGGATCTTCCGCGCCGGTCGGCTCTTGAACGAGACGACGAAGCGCGGGACCCGCACGTCGTGAAAGGTCAAAAGCTTCTTCGTCAGCCCTTTGTCTTTGCACAAGGACAGAGACTCGGGCGGAGCGCCCGTGTACGGCACCTGCAGGAGCTCGAGAAGCCCGGTAAGATTGGGCTCGTGCTTGCGATCCGTGTTGAACGATTCGCAGAGGTTGAAGACGACGTCGGGGCGCTCCCGCTGAATGTACTCGACCAGCGGCGCCACGTCGTCGTGGATGCCGAAGGTCTGCACCTTGTGTCCGAGCTTTAGCAAGGTGCGCACCACGTCTCGCTCGTCCTTCCATTCGGCGCCCTTCATGAAAGAGCGATAGTCCCGGCCGTTGGGCGGCGCATAAGGGACGTCGAAGAGGACGAGGACTTGGAGAGAGCGCGACATTCCCCTTATTTTATCGCGCTTCCGGGCCTTCGGCGCCTCCGCCAAGGGCTTGACGCTAGTGGGGACGTTGCTTGCGCCGCGTGATACGGGCCTCGTCGGCCGCGCGACGCGCGTAAAAGCGCCGCAATGTCAAACGCATCCGCTTCGCCGCATAGCAGGTCGAGCCGTCGTCCCGGGCGCGCGGCAGGATTTGCCCGTGTTCCGCGATGAGGGCCGCAACGTAGCGGAGCTTCGCCAGAGCGACGGGCTTGCTGCGATAGGCGGTCTCCCAGGCACCGCCCGCGACGACCACGGCGAAGGTCTCCGCGAAGTCCTCGTCCGGGTGCGCCTGCGCATACAGGCCGGGCAGGTTCGCGACGAACTCGTGCGCGCGCGCCGGATCGCCGACGTGCGCATCGGGATCGTAGCGCTTGCGGCGTGGATCCCCGAACAGACGCCGCCACTCCGGCCGTCGCGACACGCGGTAGGCGTGGTCGAAGCAGTGCCCGGCCTCGTGGCGCAAAAGCTTCCGGCAAAATGCCGGGGTCCCGCCCTCCACGGCGCGCGCGAAGCGCTGCTCGAGGCGCATCAGCCTGGGGTGCGCCAGGTAGAAAGGGGCCGCGATCGCCGGCAGCCCTTCTGGGCTAAACCACTCGTCGCCCAGGTAGACCCGCGGGCGGAAACGCACAAGCCCGACGCGCGCAAGCTCCCGATGCAGCGTCGAGACCTGCGGTGCGAGCCAGGAGCCTTCGAGCTCTAGGCCCAGGTCGCAGATGCGCGTGTCGAGGAGGCGAGCGGTGCGGGAAGGGATCGGCATACGATGCGGAAATAAGGCATCGTCGCGGCCGTGTCAATTCGCGTCGAACGCGCACTTGAAAAAATCGACCGTCTTCCGCAGGGTCTCGGTCGTCAGTGTCGCTGGGTTCGCCGCTTTGTCCGGAAAGAGTTTCGGATTCAGCAGGATATGCATGCGGGTGTAGGTGCCGACTGTGAGAATCGGCTCCTCGATCAGGATGAAGTAGCAGTACGGCTCGCCGCCAACGCCGTGGGCGGGGTCGAACAAGAGGTGGGACTCGAGCGGCGTATCGATCTTGAATTTCTCGAAGCAATAGTGGCGCGACTGCCCGTCGAGCTTGCCGAAGTAGGGGTACCAGCGCGTTTTTACGTCGGTCGGGCCGGCGGCAGAATAGGCCGGCTTCACGCCATTGGCGTCGCAGAAATCGGCGGCCTTGACGACCCCGTCGGCGTTGATGATGCCGTCGCCGTACTGGAATTGGCTTACGGCGATGTCGAAATCGCCGGTCATGCCGTCCGTCTTCAGCTCGCAGGCGGCGCCGTCTGGCAGGATACCCTTGTAGGCGTCGCAGGCCTTGACGCGGACCACCGTCTCTTTGCCGATGAGGTCGTCGCTCGTGGGCAGCTTGATCCCGACGGCGTCGAAGCAGTCTTTTACGGAAAGCTGGGCGTCGAAGCAGCTCTGGAGCCTATTGTCGTCGCCTTTGAAGCCCTGCAAGACGTCCTTGAAGCGGACGATCAAGTTCTTCACGAGGGCGCCGTCGACCAGCTTGGCGCTGACGCTGCGGCCCGCGATCTTGGTGGCGTTTTGGACGAGGAGGACCTCTTTGCCGCCCGCGACCGGGGTCGATGTGATGCCATCGCTCAAGGGCTGATCGTCGCCGTTGAGGACCTTCCATTCAAATGATGCAGGCACGGTGACGCTTTCACCGGCCTGGTTCACCATGCCACAGGAAACGCCGGCATTTTCGGCGTCGGGAGCGCTTTGCCACGAGCAGGTGAGGTAGCTCGAGTTGACCCAGGCCGGAACGTCCGCGGATTCGGAAGCCGGCTCCGCGGCGGGGGCGGCTGGCGCGGAGGTGCCACCGCTTCCCGTGTCTTTCGCCTCATTCTTCGGCTTCTCCTCGCCCGGGCTGCAAGCGGCCGCCAGGGTCAGGCCGAGCCAAGCCGCTAGGATGCGGGTCGTGGGAGCGAGGACAGGCAAGAGGCTCTCCGGAGCAATTAACACCGTTCATTTCGGCCAAATCCTGGAAAAATCTTAGGATTTGCGGTCGCCCCAATGGTCTCGCCAGCTTGCGCGCGAAAGAGGGCAGGGTCTCATGACCCGGCCCTCTTAGTTCCGTTCGTCCTTGGAATCAGTCTGCTTCGGTCAGTCTTGCGGCACGAGCTCGTAGTGACCTTCGCCATCGTCACGTCGGCCTTCCGGGCAACGGATGTCGAAGTTGTAGCGACCCGAGTGCGGCGACGAGCCGTTCACGACGAGGCGACCGGCGAAGCTGCGTGGCTCTTCGACGAGGAGCGGTCCGGTCATGTAGGTGCGCTCCAACGTTTGGCCGGCGCCGCGTTCGGCGACGATCTCCATCGCGTTGTTGTCGTGGTTGAAGCAAATTCCCTTCACCGTGTAGTTGCCGCTGTCGACGGCGACGGTCCCTTGGGCGGCGTGCTTCGACACGTTCTGTCCAGCGATCTGGCAGACGAGCGTCGCGCCTTGCGCTGGACTCATCTCCGCTCGCGTCACCTGCGTGATCGCCATCTGCGCTGGAACTTGTTGGACACCGTTCATGCTGATCGCGTTGCCGTTCATGCGCAGAGGATTGGTGCCGCCGTTGCCGAGGCGCAGCGGAATGGTCCCGCCGTTGCCGAAGGCCGCGGGTGCGACTGCGGCTAGCAGGAGCGCCAGGGCCGCATTGTGGATGAAACTTTTCATATCCGTTCCCCTAGATTTTTAGATGCTAGCCAACTTGTATCCGGTGCGGCCCGAGAGCAGGACGACCGGTTGATTTTCGTAGGTCTCGATCATCGCTCGCGCCCTTTTCGCGATGTCGAAGATTCGCGGGTCGTGCAGGCGCGGCTTGTAGGACTCGCTAGGCCAAAGATGTTCGGCAATGGCTTGCTTGTCAACGAATCGTGCGCTGTTGTGCAGGAGGATCAGGAACTCGAACAGGAGGGGCCGGTCGTGGAACGGCAGCCAGCGATCCTTGATCAGGATGCGCTTGTTTGACGGGTCGAACTCCATCGGCGTGTTGATGGAGAAGTAGCTGCCGAACTGCTGGTTGATGAGGAAGCTCTGGAAATGCTGCTCCGATTCGTCGACGAAGGCTTGCAGCATGTCGAGGGTCCACATCATCTCGGACTGTCGGCTCTCGCGCTCGTAGTACTGCGCGAGGCCGATCAGGCTCCGCGTGATGAAGTAGGTCCAGGTCTGGCCGGCCGCGAGCGACAGGGCTTTCTTGAAGAACTCGCGCGCCAGCGGCAGCGATTCGGGCTTCGACAGATGGTAGTTGCCGAGAAGGATGGCGAGGCTGATGCGCTCGTCCAAGCGTTCGAGCGGCTCGAAGCTCTGGAGCGCCTTGATCATAGCCGGGAGCTCGGGAGCGTCGAAGGTCGGGTAGTGCGTGTTGACGAGACCGAGCAGCGATTTGAAACGGTGCCGCGGGTTGTCGGTGGTGTCATGAATTTCCTGCCAGACGCGGCGCGCCTCGTCGATCTGGTCGTCCGCGTACGAAACGCGGGCGAGGGCGTGGAGATAGTTCTCGTCGAAGGTGTCTTTGCGCTGGCTGACCGAGCGGAGGGCCTCGTTCGCGTCGCCGACGCGATGCATCTCGAACAAGGTGCTCGCCTTGATGAGCGTCATCTCGGCGTCGAGCTCCCCGACTTCTTCCTCGTGGAGCGCGAGGGCCCGGAGGAGCTCCGAGTACTTGCAACGATAGAAGAGGTCTTGCAGATGGCCGATCGTCAGGGTTGCGGCAACCGTCATCGGGCACTCCAAGAGGGGATCACCGCTTGGAGGTTGCAGCTTTCAAGCCAAGCCAAAGGGTGGCGGAACCCCCTGATCATAGGGTGAGATCGGCCGGTATTGGCGCCTGGACTGGTTCGTTTCTGCACCGCTGGCGGGTCAATCGGTATCGAAACCGTACCGGTCATTTTGGCGGGACGCTCAAGTGCATCCGGGTTGCGGACGAACCATCGTTATGCGCGAATCATATTTACTCACATGGTGGCTGGTGGCGGCGTCCTTGGGCGCCTGTGGCAAAGACGACTCCGAGGCGGAGTCCGACGCGAAGCCGACGGCGGCTGCGGCGACGGACGCGCTGATCGCGAGCGTCTCGCCGACTGACGGAAAGACCGGCGTCCCGACCGGCACCTCGTTCTACGTCCGATTCAACGAGGAGATGGACGAGACGACGCTCGTCAAGGGCAGCGTCAAGCTGACCGTCGGCGACACGTCGCCGGAGTTCGAGGTCGACTACGCAGCCACCGACAAGACGCTGTCGATCGATGCCGCACTGCGGCCGAGTCAGACCTACAAAGTCGAGCTGTCAACGGCGATCAAGTCGAAGGCCGGCAAGGCGCTCGCCAAGGCGTACGTTTGGTCGTTCACGACCTCCGACGCGGCCCCTTCCGGCGGCGACAAGAAGCCCGTGATCTACCTCTATCCGGAGACCGAGACCGCGGTGCGCGTCGAAGTCGATTTCGCCGGCATTATGAAGATCGCCCATCCGCAGGTCGCTGATCTGCAGCATCCCAGCTGGGACGTCGTGGCCTCGCCAGACGGCACGTTGCGGGACGCCGCAGGCGCCGAGCACGGCTACCTGTTTTGGGAGGGTCACTCGCAGCGCCTCGCCGCGATTCCGATGGATTCGGGCTTCGTCGTCTCCGCGTCGGATTCGCAAGGATTTTTGATCGAGACCATGAAGAGGCTCGGGCTGAACCAGCGTGAGTCGGACGACTTTGTCACCTATTGGTTGGGGAGCTTGCTGGAGAGCCCGTTCAACTTGATCAAATTCGCCCCGGAAGAGCACGCCCAAATCGCGAAGCTTTCCGTCACGCCGACCCCGGATACGGTGCTTCGCGTCTTCATGCTGTTCCAACCGCTGGAGCGGCCGATCGCGGTGACACCGCAAGAGTTGCCCGCGGCTCCTGAGCGTCGCGGCTTCACGGTGGTGGAGTGGGGCGGAGCGCGACGCTGATCACTTTGGAGCGCTGGCGTCCGTGATGAGCCGCGTACCGCGCTGGAAGGTCACGTAGGACCAGGTCCACTGAATCAGGACTAAGAGCCGATTGCGAAAGCCGATCAGGTACATGATGTGGACGACGAGCCACATGTACCAGGCGATGACGCCGCTGATCTTGATCGGACCCACTTCGGCGACGGCCGAAGCGCGGCCGATGGTGGCGAGCGAGCCTTTGTCGACGTACTTGAACGGGCGCGCGGGGCGGCCGCCGAGCTTCAGGAGGATGTTGCGTGCCGCGGCGCGGCCTTCCTGCATTGCGCCGGGAGCCATGCCGGGCACCGTGCCGCCTTTGTAGACGACGTGCGCGAGGTCACCGGCGACGAAGACCTCCGGATGGCCGGGGATGCTGAGGTCCACTTCGACGATGACCCGCCCGGATTTGTCGAGCGGCACGCCGAGGGTCTTCGCCAGCGGCGAGGGCTCGACGCCGGCGGCCCAGATGGTCGTGCGGGCCGGGATGAACTCCGCGCCGATCGCGACGCCTTCGGGCGTGACATCGGTGACGCGGCCGCCTAGACGCACCGTGACGCCGAGCTTTTCCAGCGAGCGCTTCGCGCGGGCGCTTAGCACCGGCGCCATCGCCGAGAGCAAGCGGTCTCCGGCCTCGACCAGGATCACGCGGGCCAGCGTCGGATTGATGCGGTTGAAGTCGGCGGCGAGCGCGTTGCGCGCCAGCTCCGCGATCGCGCCGGCCATCTCGATCCCCGTGGGGCCGCCGCCGACGATCACGAACGTGAGGCAGGCTTCGCGCCGCGCCGGATCGGTGGCGCGTTCCGCCTCCTCGAAAGCGGTGAGGATGCGTTTGCGGATCTCGGTCGCTTCTTCGAGGTTCTTCAAGCCCGGCGCGACTTTCTCCCACTCCGGCTTGCCGAAGTAGCTGTGGCGCGCGCCGGTGGCGATCAGAAGGTAATCGTAAGGCAAGCTTTCGCCGCGATCCAAGTGGACGAGTTTCCCACCCGTATCGACGCGCTCCACGCGCGCCATCAGCACCTCGGTGTCGGGCATGTTGCGCAGGACGGCGCGGATCGGCATTGCGATGTCGGCGGGCGACAGGCCCGCCGTCGCGACTTGGTAGAGCAGAGGCTGGAAAACGTGGTGGTTGCGCTTGTCCAGGACCGTGAGGCGCACGCGCTCGCGCGCCAGGATCTTCGCCGCGGCCAGGCCGGCGAAGCCGCCGCCGATCACGATGACGCGGGGCAGCGCTCGGTCAGGAGCCTCAGGGGACGTTGACATCGTAGGCTTTCAGAGCGAAGGCGCCGGATGAAAGGCCGCGAGCGGTGAGCAGCACGGTCTCCGAGCCCTTGACGTCCTTGGTGAGCCAATTGGTGGCGCGAGCGCGGCGGTTCTTCACCTTGCCGCTGCTGACGTACCAGCCGACGCGGACCTTCTCGCCCGCGGGATTGTGGATGCTCGCGATCATCGGCGCTTCATCGTCGGAGACCGTAGCGCCCTGAGTGGGCGCGGTGATGTCGACCGCGAAGCCTGAGCCGAAGCGGGCGATCGCGGGATCGCCGGCCGGATACACGAGGAAGGTGCCGACGATCTTCTCGACCTCGCCGCCGGCGCGAAAGGTGATGCCGTAACGGAGGCGAGCAAAACCCGGCGCCGGCGGAATGGGGACGATCGGCGGGACCGTCAGGGTGGCGCGCAGCGAGAAGATGCGGAACTGCGTGTGCTCTTCGTACGCCTCGCTACCAGGCTCGACGGCGAGGGTGACCGGCGGCGCAAACTTCGAGGCGTCGTCGACGAAAGGCTCGACGGTGACGGACTGTCCGAGCGGCACGGCCGCGTAGATCGTGAGCGCCACCGTCGAGGCGGCGGTGCCGACGACCGGGTTGGCGGCGACGCCGAGAGCGCGGAGCTTGTTCACCGCTTCGAAGCGGTCGGCGGCGTCGTCGCAGGAAACCGCCCACGTGCTAGCTGCCAAAAGGGCGAAAAACGATGCGGCGCGTCTCACAGGACCCCCCGAAGCTCGATGTAAGGAATCGGCGGCAAGTTCTCGAAATATTCTTCTTTCGAGAAATCGTAGTTGTTTTGGATGCCGACGGCCTGCTGCTTGACGGCGATGAACTCGACTCCCGTGCGTGCGGTGAGCTTCCAGCTGTCATAAAGGAAGTCGTAGCTCGTGTAGAGGTCGAGCTCGTGATAGCTCGGCAAGCGACCGTTGAAATTGCGGGATTCAGGCGCCGTGCGCGGCTGGTATTTGTCGAGATTGGCGTTGTAAACCGCGTCGTCGACCTTCGTGTAAGTGTCGCCCGTGTGGTACACGAGGCGGCCGCCGAAGTCCCAAACTGCGCTCAGTTTATAGTTGCCGGCTAGATTCAGCACATGAGTCTGGTCGTACTGCGAATTGGCGTAGGTCTCCTGGTCGCTGTCGCGCTCTTTGTTGCGCGAATACGTGTAGGAAAGCCAGCCAAAGAGCTGCTCCGTGAGGTTCCGGCGGACGAAGGCCTCGAAGCCCGCGGCGAGCAGGTCGCCGTCGTTGTCCGTTTTGGTCTTGGGATCGGTGCGGACGAGCGCGAAGGTCCGCTTGTAGAAGGTTTGGAACTCGGTGAGCCACCGGTCGCCCCATTTCGTCTCGACCCCGAGGATGTAGTGGTTCGAGCGGATGAACTTCAGCTTCGGGTTGCCGAAGTCGGGATTCGTGTCGCGTGGCTCGGGCAACTGCGAGTACTGGCCGACGGCGGATTTCAGCGTGTTGTTGGCGTCGATCGTGAAGCGCGCCGCGAGGCGCGGGTCGGCGCCGGAGCGTTCCATCTGCGTCGTGTGGAACGCGCGTACGCCGGGCGTCAGGGTCACCGGCCCGAGCTCCTGATCCAGGCTGATCCAGGCGGCGATGTTGCGATAGTCGCGCGTGACCCGCGTCTTGATCTTCGGCGCCTCCTCGAAATCGAAGAACGGATCGCTGAAGTCGGGTTGTGGGGCGTAGACGTCGGCGGTGCCGCGGATGTAGCCCAGCTCGGTGCCGAGAAAGAGGCGCTCGCTCTTGGAGAGGCGGCGCGTCAATTCTGCGACGACGACCGCGCTGCGGGCGCCGATGTGGATGCGATTTTGGGTGATGTCGATCTTGCGTTGAACGTCGTTGACGTAAGGCGAGACGGTGACGCTCCAGTCCTTGTCGAGCACTTTGCGGTACTCCGCCCCGATGAGGCAGACGCGGTCCAGGATGCTGAACCGCGCGCGGCCGTCTTCGTCGTCGGAGAACTCGCTGTCGAAGACCGCGCGCAAGCCGTCGTATGCGTGCATGCCGAGGACTTTGAGGTGACCGTCGTCGCGGCCCTGAAAGTAGTAGAGGTGCTCGTCGCCAAAGAGAGGGGTCACGGTCAGGCTGTCTTCGGCGCCCGCGGCCTTCAACACGAACGGCAGGATTTTCTCGATGTAGCTGCGGCGGGCCGAGGCCGCGATGAAGGATTTCTCGTCGAGGGGTCGCTCGTAGTAAAGACCGGAGTAGATCGGCACGTTGACGCGGAACTCCAGCTTCGGCTGCTCCGGCACCTCGTTCTTGGTCCGGAGCGCGACGACGCCGCCGGTGGCGTTGCCGTACTGCGCGCCGAAGCCGCCGCTGGAGAACTCGACGTCGGAGAGCAGCTGGTCCGGCAGGATGGAGATGCCGCCGACGCTGTGGAAAATGATCGGCACCGACCATTCGTCGATCAGGTAGCGCGAGTCGTTCGGGCCAGAGCCGCGCACGATGATGTCGGGCTGAAACGAGTTCGACTGGACGCCGGGAAGGAGCTTCGGCACCTGGGCGGGATCGCCGCCGGGGGCGACTTTCGCGGCCTCTTGCACCGAGATCGTCTTGCGCGAGGTTTCGGGGCGCTTGGCGCCGCGGATCAGGACCTCGTTGTCCGAGGGCGAGGCGGGGTAGACGTAGGCCTCGAACTCCGCTTTGCCGCGGAGGTCCGCGATAGGGATCTTCAGCGTTTCGTAGGAATGACGATAGAGCTCGATCTCGCCGTCGCCCGCGGCGGGGACGGTGATCTTCGCCTGGCCGGCTTTGTCGGTGTAGAGCTTCTCCCCGGACGCGCCTGGGATCTTGATCTCCACGCGAGAGACGGGGATGCCGCTGCCCTTCGCGAGTACCTTGAGCGTTAACTCTTGCGCGAAGGCGGGGGAGGCGAAGGCGAGGGCAAGGAGGACGGCAAAGAGTTTCGACAGCATCAGAAGGAAGCACCCAGTGAGAGGCGGAGGGCCTGCGCGGTGACCGTCTTGGTGTCCTTGCGCAGCTCCTCGATTTTCGTGTTGGACTTCGTCTTGATCGCGGGATCCGAGTAGGTCTCGTCTCGCTTCAGCTGAGCGAGCGGGACCGAGATCCCGATCCAATCGACGCCGATGGTGAAGGCGTCGTATTGCCAGCCGTTGCCGATCGAGACGTCGAACACCAGGCGCGAGTCGTCGATCTCGTAGGTCGTCTCTTTGTTGACGCCGGAGAACTCGTAGGTCGAGAAGTGGCGTGTGCCCTTCATCGAGCGCTCGCCGGTGCCGAGATTCGTGTGGAAGGAGTTGTTCCAGATGCGTTTCCAGCGGATGACGACGAGGCTGGCCTCGGTCTCGTCCCTTTTCGCGCTGCCGTAAGCGCCGTCGTCCTCGTCCTCGGAGCCGGCGGCGACGTTGAGCTCGAGGAGCTGGTCGGGGCCGCGGAACCAGCCGAGGGTGACGCCGCCCGTGAGCACGGGCGCCACGGCCGTGCCGATCTCGCCGGTGACGCGAAAGCGCTTGTCGCGGCGGAGCTCGGCGGAGAGCTGCGGGATCGCCGGGGCGCCCGCGGCGGGCGCAGATCTCGCGGTGACGGCATTTGGTGCGGCGCCGGCGCATTTGAAAGCTTTCGCGACCGCGCCGGAGACGAGCAGCGTGTCGCCGCCGAGCTTGGCGGTTTGCGCCTTCAGCTCTTGCTGCGTCCATCTGTCTGCTTTGCCCTCGAAGTCTTTGACGAAGACGCAACCCTGAGGATCTTTGTCGACGACCTGGACGGCGAGAGCGAGGGCGAAGAGCGTCAACATCGTGGTAACCTACGGCTACTTTGCGGCCATGCTACGTGTTTTCCCCAACGAGGACAATCGAGCTTCGATGCGGCACCTCTCGTCTCCATGGCTTTGGGTGATCTTGCTGCTGGCTGCGCTCGGCGCGCATGCGTTGGGACTGGATGTGTTGAGCAGCCGAATTTTACGCGATCTGAACAAGGATCGCGAGAACGTGACCATCCGCGTCGTCGAGAAAAAAGTGCAGCCGAAGGTGGAAGAGCCTCCGCCGCCTCCACCTCCGCCGCCGCCGCCGCCGCCGCCGAAGGAAAAACCGAAGCCGAAGGAGAAGCCGAAGCCGCAGACGGATCGGCCGAAGCCGGCGCCCGAGAACCCGGCGGCGAAACCGCCGGAGCCGATCCTCGGGCTCGACAAGAACTCGTTCGCGGCAGGCGGCAAAGGCAACTTCGCCGCGCCGATCGGGAACACGACGATGGCCGAGGACAAGGGAATCCGTGTGCAGGAGGCGCCGCCCATTCCCGACGGCGTCGATCTGAGCGCGGACGCGCAGCTCGTGCGGAGCTCGGTGCGGACGCCGGAATACACGGATGCGGCTTTGGACGCGAATTTCGAGGGGTACGTCGTGGTCGACGTGCTCGTGAGCAAGACGGGGACCGTGATCGAGGCGGAGCTCCGGAAGGGGCGGGTCGGCTACGGGATGGATGCGCGGATTCTGGCGGCGGCGCGGGAGGCGAAGTTCGTGCCGCGGAAGGATAAGTCGGGGCAGGGGTTGGAGGGCTGGTCGGAGATCAAGTTCAACTTGCAGATCCCCTAGACACTCCCCGGCCTCTGCGGCATAGTGGTCGCCTCCTGGGGGATTAGCTCAGTTGGTAGAGCGCTAGATTTGCATTCTAGAGGTCAGGAGTTCGACCCTCCTATCCTCCACCAGACTTCCTCTATCTGCCTGTAATCAGTTTAAAATCTCGCTCTCGCAATCGATCGTAGCGTGATTTCTGACGTGATGCCCCTGCAGGATCAGCAGCGCGGCCTTGTCGACCGTTTCACTCGTCAATGCTGCTGCCGGCTTTGCGTACAGCTCCGTTGTCGTGCGATGCCCGTGACCCATGTTTGCCTGCACGGCGCCGATGTTGCTGTTATTGGCTACCAGCGCGAGGGTCGCCCAGGTGTGCCTGGTGATCCTCGTTCCGGTCCACGGAAGCTCGGCCGTCTTTGAAGCCCGGTTAAATGCCTCCCTGATCGCGTTGTCCCGAAGTGGCCCACCGGTAGGGGTGCCGAAGGCCAACGCGCCTACAGACCTTCCCCGGACGTTCCACAGGTGCTCGACGAGCTGGGGAGCCAACTTCAGCGCTCTGATCGACTCAGTGTTTTTTGCCTCGTCCTGAATGTAAGGATCGCGAGTGTGGTGGTCCCACGCGACTGTCCGCCTCACCCATGCGATTCGTTCGTTCAGATCAATGCAGTCCCACTGCATCGCTGTCGCCTCGCCAAGGCGCGCTCCTGTCAACATCATGAATAAGGCTAGGTCATAGTAAACCGGGGTCGTCTGCGACTTTAGCGCTGCGAGCCAAGCCGCAATGTCCTCGATGCGCATGGAGTAGTCGGGTCGCCGCGGAATGACGGCTTTGTGTGCGGACTTCTTGCGATGTCGCTTGACGATCGGCACCGCAAAAGCGGCATTCAGCTCGTTCCGGTACCAGTTGAGCACGACGGACCGAAGGTCCAATTCATGCTCGAAGCTTTTTCGCCGGTAGCTTGAAGCCGTTGGCAGCTGCTTTAGCCACAGAAGCCATGCGTCGACGTGATGCGCGCCGAATTCATCCATTTTGAACGAGCATCACACATCGAATTTCAGGCTTCGCAGCCATACAAGAAGCCTCTGAGGAGCTCGGCTCGTCAGAGCCTGTGTTATGAGGCCACTTCGACCTCTCTCCCGAGGAACGTCATGAGTTCTTCGAAGAAGTCTCGGTCAGCCGCCCATCTTTCGCAAGGCTCTTGCGCGACACATTCGACGTCCGGTCGTCAGGCAATACGTCGAGCATCTACGCAAGGTCGGTGGACTAGCGGAAGCGACCTACTCACCACGAGCACGCTTTATCGAGGAATTCCTCGACTACGCATCTCAACAGGGAAGTCGCAGTCTAGCGTCGATTCGTCGCGAACACGTCGTCGCATTCGTGAGCGCATATGGTAAACGCTGCAGTGCCGGTACCGCTGCGGCAGTCACGGTCGCGCTTCGCGGCTTCCTTCGCTTCCTCCGGATGAGTGGCCGCAGCAAGAAGGACATCGCCGCCGCCGTGCCCCATTTGGCGCAGTGGCGTCTCGCTGGTCTGCCGCAAGTCATGAACGAAGCTCAGATCGTCCAATTCGCGGCCGCTTTGCGAAACAATGCCAAGTCGGGCCGTCGCGATCTCGCAGCCGGGCTGTGCATGCTCGAACTCGGTCTGCGAGTAGGCGAGGTCGCAGCCTTGAGCCTCGACGACATTGACTGGAGGAGATCGACCGTGACAATTCGCGGCGGCAAGTGCCAAAGGGCGCGCGAGCTGCCTTTGCTGGCGAAGCTCAGATCTGCGCTCGTCAACTACCTCGCGAAAGAACGGCCGAAGTCTCGAAGTCGTCGGGTATTCCTTCGCTACGGCCCTCCGTGCGGCACACCGGCCGGCGTCATGCTTCTCCGCGGAATCGCGCGGCGCGCATATGCCGCTGTCGGTGGCGCAGAGGACTGGACCGGGACCCACATCCTACGCCGTACCACAGCCTCGCGACTGCACAACTCTGGCGTGAGCCTCAAGGGAGACGCCGATGTACTCGGGCACGCATCGATCGACACGGCCGCAATCTATACAAAACTGGACTCGGCAACGCTGCGGAGAGTGGCTCTCCCGTGGCCGAGGAGGAACGCGTTATGAAACGCCACGTGTCGATGATGGAGCTTGTCGAAAACTACGTTTCCTTCAAAAGGTCGCTAGGATACCAGATCAGGACGGAGGCTCAAATGCTGGTCGGCTTCGCGAAATTCGCAGATGCCACTGGACACTGCGGCCCGCTCACGATCGAACTCGTGCTGCGGTGGGCGCAACTTCCGACGCATGCGGCTCGTTTGTACCGTGCTCGTCGGCTCGAGGTCGTCCGCTGCTTCGCAAAGCATAGAAAGTTATTTGATTCGCGAACTGAGATTCCGAACCGTCTGATGCTCGGCCGAGCACATGCACGCAGGCCACCGAACATCTACACAGCGGAGGATATCGCCGCGCTTCTTGCTGGCGCACGCAAGATCTTTCCATCAGGACCAATACGACGATCGACAATTGAAACGCTACGGGCGCTTCTTGCCTGCACCGGCCTGCGAGTGTCAGAGGCGCTAAAGCTTGGGAGCGAAGACTTCGACCGTGCAAACGGTGTCCTGATTGTCAGGGAAACGAAGTTTCACAAGTCGCGCCTCGTGAATCAACAAAACGTAAGCCCGCACACAATATCGGCCTGTCGCGATACCTTTCGGCTTCTCTATCGCTTCTTTGCAGACGTGAAGCGAAAGCGGGCGGCCAACGTCGAACTCGACGAAATCAATGTCCCCAACATGCTGGCCTTCCTCGATTACCTGGAGAGGATGCGTCACAATGCGATCAGAACACGAAACGCACGCCTTGCCGCGATGCGATCGTTTCTGCAATTCGCTGCAGCGAAGGAGCCATCAATACTCTTACTCGCACGACGATCTTGGCCGGGATGTACTCGAGCTGCTCGGTGCACTCGGGGCCGATCTCGTGCAGCGGGTGGCCGCAGCTGCACAGGCGCTCTGCTTCAGGCAGAACGTATTTCACCGGTTCGTGAGGAATGTCGGGCGAGATTTCCGTCCGGCGCGGCTTGTTTGCCTGCTCGCGCCGCGTTTTCGCTGGCGGCGCTGCCTCGGCTTCGGAATCACCTGGGGCAGCAGGCGCGTCGAAGAGGAGACGCATCGCCGACATCGTCT
>JANOTL010000036.1:0-13448 GCA_031416315.1 Pseudomonadota bacterium | reverse complement strand
CGAAGGACCGGTTGGTCCCGTTACGCCCGTTGCGCCGGTGACGCCGTTCGCGCCGTTCGTGCCATCGGCGCCCGAAGGTCCGGTTGGTCCCGTCACGCCCGTTGCGCCGGTGACGCCGTTCGCGCCGTTAGTTCCGTTCGTTCCGTTCGTTCCATCGGCGCCCGAAGGTCCGGTTGATCCCGTCACGCCGGTTGCGCCCGTGACGCCGATCGCGCCGGTCAGACCAGTGGGTCCGGTGGGTCCCGTTACGCCAGCCGCGCCCGTGATGCCGTTCGCGCCGTTGGTGCCGTTGGTGCCGTTGGTTCCATCGGCGCCCGAAGGTCCGGTTGGTCCCGTTACGCCCGTTGCGCCGGTGACGCCATTCGCGCCGTTCGTCCCACTGACGCCCGAAGGCCCGGTCGGCCCCGTAACGCCGGTGGCGCCGTTGATCCCGTTGGTGCCATTCGCGCCTCCAAGTCCGGTGGCGCCAATGGCGCCTGTGGGTCCTATCGCACCAGCGGCACCCGTCGCGCCGATCGCACCAGCGGCACCGGTGACGCCGGTCGCGCCAGTCGCACCGACCGCGGCGCTGGCCCAGCTGAGCGCGCCCGCACCGTCCGTCTGAAGGACTTGACCGACGCCGCCGTCGGCGCTGGGGAGCGTCCAAACCATCGTCGCGTTGACGAGATCGGGAGCTTTAAACCCGACGTACTCCGTCCCGCCGGCGGAGAGCTCGACGAAACGCATCTCGCCGGTCGCGCTCGGCGACGCTGGCCGAATCTCGACGGCGTTTTGCGTCGACGTTGCGATGGACGCGATCGTCAGCGCGGCCGTGCTCGCGACGTCGGCGCCGCCGATCGATCCGTCTGCGATCTTGTCCGAGGTGACCGCGTCCTGCTTGAGGGCTTCAGTGCCGATAGCTTCGGCGCCGATGGCGGTGGACGGAGCTTCCACGAAGGCAAGCTGCCCCGTGGCGTCGATCATCATGTACGTGTTCGGCTGCGGTTGCGTCCGCGTCGACAGGCGACCCTCGGCGTCGAAGCGGAAGAGCTTCGCGTCGACCGGCACTTTCGCGGCATAGGGGACGATCGAGAAGCGCTGCCGCGCGAACTTGACGACGCGGCCGTTGGCAGCGGTGACGCTCACGGCGAGAAACACCGGCTGGCGCACGTCGGGGAAAATTTCGCCGTAGATCGCGGCCGGGATCGCGATCACCGCCTCGAACAGGCCGCCTTCGGCCAGAGTCACGGGCTCGATGCTTTGATCCAAGGTGTGGATCGGCTCGCCGCCGACTTCCTGATGGAAGAACGTGGCGGTCACCGTGACGCTGCCGGTCAACGGACGGCCTTCTTCGTCGGCGACGCGTCCGGTATAAACGAAATCGAAGCTCTCGACAGCGCGTGCGAGAGACGGCCAAGCGGCGAGCGCCAACATTCCGAGCAAGGTCCAAAGCCGCGCCGCATTCATTGGAACACCCCCGAAACGAAGCCCGTCGTCAGGACGATGCCGTCCTGGACCTGGACGCCGTTGGAAAGAATCCCGACTTGACCGACAGATCTGCCGTCGCCTGAGATCGTCGCCGTATTTTGCGAAATCTGGCCGACGCTGTGGTCACGAAGGACGACCTTCCAGTTGCTAAAGAAAGGATCGCCTGACACCGGGTCGACGAGCTCCATCTGCAGCTCGTTCTCGCCGTATTCAAACTTTCGACGATTCTCTACGACACCGAGCGCCACCCGCGTCGCGAGCGAGGTCTCGAAGATGGCCGGGTCGACGACGTCCTGGCCAGTGGTGACGTTCCAAACGCGCGTGACCTGCTTGCCGAGCATCCCGTCCCGATCTGCGGAGATGATCAAGACGCCGTGCGACTGGAGGTGGGTGCGATTGCCGTAGAAGAGATTCGGGATCGAAGTCGGCGCCACCGAAGGCTTTTTCCGAACGATCACGGAACCTTCGCTCGAAACCGTGACGGAGCTACGGCCGCAGCCAGCGGCCACCGCCACCAGCATCGCCAAGACCAACACATTTTTTTCGCCTCTGCTCATCACTGAACAGGATCGGGATTTCGCAAAAAAGTTTTACGAGCCATGGCATATTGAAGAATATGTCCAAATAGATCAGTTGGTTGCGAACGCGAAAAAACCGGCATTCCACCGGCTCTCGCGAAAATTGGTTTAAGTTGGCTAGGTAGCTTCTCGTATTTCCAGGAGCTACAGGAGCCGTTCCCCTAGCCGAACGAATAGGATCGCAACCTGCGGGATTCTGTTCCCAGGAGAGATGGCCGAGCGCTACGGAAACTCGCATTTCAGTCAGCGGCGGCGTCGAAGCGCGGCTGCCGTCCCAATCAAACTAGTCCGACGCTGAGTCACTTCCCGATTAGTCGGTAGTCGATAAGAACTCCGGGCCACCTTTGGACCACTTGAGAGTGAATCCGGCCACTTAAAGTTCTTGACCCCAAACGTATCTTGGCGTAAACACTAGCGTTCCTTCATACGGAGAGATGGCCGAGCGGCTGAAGGCGCACGCTTGGAAAGCGTGTTTATCTTAACCGGTAACGTGGGTTCGAATCCCACTCTCTCCGCCATTCCAATACCTTACGATGATCTGATCTCTGTTCGCCCGTCACGAAAACTGGAAAAGTGAACGGGAAGTGTACATGAGATCTCATCGAACGATCCGGAGCCGCGGTGGTCCGCTCGTTGGTAGTGGCGGCGTCGGAGCTCGAGGCGGCGGCGTCACCTCCGGCGTTTGCACCTGAATCTTGAGAGCGATCTCTTGAAGCCGCGTGTGCGTGGGGTGGATGTAGCGACGAACCGCGGCCGCTCCCGAATGGTTCAGAAGGCGGACGAGATCCTCTTCGCTTGCTCCTTGCTCGACCCAGAGCTCCGTCCCGGAGTGGCGCAGGCCGTGCGGGGTGACTCGAGGTAGTCCCAGCTCCTTGCAGAGGTCTACGACTCGAGCGAGAAAGGTCAGGTGGTCCAGCATCGCCTGATTCACGCCCGACACCACGAACTCGTCGTCTCGTTTTCCCGCCGTTCTGGAGCGAAGGTAATCTGCAAGCACGGGTGCCATCGGAACCAGGCCCGCTCGTCTCTGCTTCGGGTAGGGCTCGATCTCGCGGACTTTGCGCTTGAACGCCGCTCTGATGTGAATCTGGCCCCGCTCGAAGTCGATGGCGCCGACCGTGAGCGCCTGGATCTCGCTCGCTCGCATCGTCGCCAACGTTGCGAGCCAAATGGCCGGGCCGATGGGAAGGTCGCGGGACGCGACGAGGAGCCGTCGTGCTTCGTCAGGATTGAGATGCGGCCTCTCCACTTTTAGCGGCTCGGGCTTGTCCTGCTCGCTGACGGGACTTTCGGAAAGGACGCGGTAGTAGCGGACGGCTTGGCCGAAAATTCGGCTCATCAAGTTGTAGACGTGCAGTTGAAGCTGCGCGCCGCGACCTGCCTTTTGCATTTGCAGAAGGACCTGACCGACGTGCTCGGGTCGGATTTCGCACAGTTTGCGCGTCCCTAAAGTTGGGAGCACGTAGTCCCGGAGCATTTGATCCTGGGTCAGGCGCCAACCTCTCGATACCTTCGACCGTCGCTCCGCGCACCATTTGGCAGCAAAGGTTCCGAAGAGGATGCGTTGTGTCTCCGAAGCTTGAGCTAGTCCGCCTTGATCCGCCAATGACTCGAGCTCACGCTCGTATCGTTCTGCATCGGGTTTGCGGCGAAAACGCTTAGCCCGAAACCATTTTCCATTCCCGTCGCGCACTCGCACAAGCCAACGTTGCTGGTTGTCCTTGGTCTTTACCGACATGATTGCCATAGGAACGCCTCCGCATTCTTAGGGCTCTTTGCCGGCAGCTCGTTTGGTTTTCAAAGAGCCGTCGCGCGCGCCCTGAGCAGGCGAAGACGACGTCGCTCGAAAGTTAACATAGATCGGCGGCAACGGATCGACGCGATTCGCCGACGAAAAGCGCTCGACCTCGTCACGATGGAAGAGCAAACGCGCGCCGTGTTTTCGCGCGCCGATCAGGCCGCGATACTTCCAACCGTAAACGGTCGATGTTTGGACGCGCAGATAGGCGGCGACTTCTTCGACGGTCATGAACGGACTTTGACTGAACGGATGGTTCGTCATTCAGCTCCATTTTGTTGCGTCTTTTTGGGGCGAAATTACAAGTTAAATCAGGTGGACAGAGGGGCGAGCGGGCGAGCCAATGTTCTCATAACCGCTTGGTTGTCGCTTCAACCAACCGAAATCACCACACCAAACGGTCTCTCGCAGCCGCCTGCGGTCAAATTTGGCTCGACGCATTTAGCTGCACTTCGCCGAGCCTCGCGCGACTTCTCACGTCACAAGATGCAGCGGCCCCATTTGTCTTCAAACCAAGCCCAAAAAGATGCCGTGTTGCATCCTCGTGGCTCTTCATCTGAAGAGGACTGCACGCAGCGTCAGCAAGCCGCTCCTTAGCCTCGTGGCAGTCACTCTCGCCGCCGAAAACGCCCGCGCGCAAGCGCCAGTGCAGATCCAGCAGCTGCTCGATCCCGCGACGCTCGCCGCCTACCGCGAGGACGTGCCGCGCTTCGGCTATGAGCGACTGAATCAAATCGTCAAGGACGAGGACACGCTGTGGTACGACGACGACGTCATACCCCCCGCCTATCAGGACACGATCGCTCCCGACGTGACCGTCGGCTGCCGCGCGAACAGCTTCGGCGCGCAGTTGATCGTGCCGCAGGGGCGCCCGACCTTCAATGCCTCCGGTGACGATTTCGCGTTCCCATTCGGCGCGACCGCGGGGACCGACAACGCCCGGACGGAGGTCGTTGATTTCCTAAGCCTGCCGAAGGTCGACGGCCGCGCGTTGCCGATCGTCTATTACATCCAGCGCGGCCAGCGGTCGGGCTTCGGGCTCGTGGAGTGGCGTTGGCATTACCCGAAGGGCACCCTGTTCGGCGAGATGATCTTCATGCGCGACAGCGAGGGGCGCCGGGTGCCGGTCGAGCTGAGAACCCGCGAGAAGTTTAAGAACGGCTGGGCGATGAACGCATACCGCCCGTTCCCGACCGCGGCGTCGCTGGCGGCTGCAGTTGCGAATGCGCGGCCCCAGTGTGCGGCCAACCCGGAGCTTGCGGCTTTCATGCGCTACCTGCAGGATCCGACGACGCTCGTCGCCAAGCGTCTCGACTCGGCGTACTTCCGCGACGTCTTCACGCAGGACGGCTTTCTCGACGTGCTCCCCGACGCCGGCGATCCGGCTCTGATCCACGAGCTGCTGACGACCACACCGTTCGTCACTGCATTCGCCTCGCCTTGGAAAAAAAACGGCACCGCGACGACTTGGGCCGCCGCCACGAACGCCGCTGACGGGATCGTCCCGGTCGGCTTCGAGGCTGGGGTCATCGAGGTCGGCGACGTATCCTGCACGCGCTGTCACAAGGACGCGCTTCGCCCGATTGCGGACTTCGCGCCGGCTGCAGTGCTTTACGGCGACATATGGGGCTCCGATCAGATCTTCTCGTTTCACGTCATGGATCCGACGACCTGCCAGGGAGCATCGACGGACAACCGCCGTCTGCGACCGAGCTTTCGCGCGAGCGGCCTGGTTCAGCAGTACGATCCGAAAACGCACGGAGCCGACGTCTATGTCGAATTCAATCCCCGCCCCTAGCGCGACCGCCGCCAGCCTCCGTGTCGCCGTCGGCGTCGCCGCGCTGCTGCTCGTGACCGGCTGCGGCTTCGCGGGGTCCGACGCCGACGGAGCGCGCTTCCGCGGCGATGGCGCCAAGGCGCAAAGCAACGACGCGACTGCACAGAAAGAAGGTCCCGCGCCGGCCGGTGACGAGCCGAACAGCGGCCACGGCGATCCGACGCCCGTCACGACCGCGCTCCCGGCAAGCGCTGACGACGGCCCCGTCCGCCCCGACGGCCCCGGCGCTGCGGACCAGCCCAACGAGACCACCGGCGACAAGCCGGCGCCCGACCAGCCGACGCCGGACGAGCCGGCGCCAGACGAGCCGGCGAACGATCCGACCAAGACGTCCTTCGCGCGCGCCGTGCTGTCGATTCTAATGGTGAAATGCGCCGAGTGCCACCACGCCGGCTCGCCTCATACGAACTTCGCCAGTTATCCGTTCCGCGCCGGCGACATGAAGGCTTATGTGGCGGCCCTGCTCGTCGACGCTAAACCGGAGGCGGCGCGGATGCCGCCGAAACCGCGGGAGCCGCTGACCGCGGCCGAGTTCGGCATGCTCACAAGGTGGGCGGCGGACGGGCTCAGGCCCTGATCGGATCGTCGCGCCGAGTCGGACAGTCTTGCTGCTGCGCGATGCGCTGATCGTCTAACGAAGCGAGAGGTTCGGAGGCGCTCCGCGAGAACGAAGCCAATGGCGAGAATACGCGATTTGACGCCGCGACATGCTGAGGAAACAAGCGCTAGGTGGAATACCACCACTTAGATGGTCCACATTGATCGGAACGGTGCAAACGGCGCCGCACGTTCATTTTCACTTACACTCGTGCAAGGCCGCCATTGCCGACCTTTAGTAGCCCGAGTTCGTTGCCTAAGGTGCCTCAACCTCTCTTAAATCGCTCGTCTGCTTTGAGTTCGATGTGCTGCGTCTTCTTCTTGAAGCCGAGGAGCAGGTAAATGGCGTCCTTCGACCGCATCAAGTAGATCACTCGGCACTGCCCCGACGCGTCTTTCATGCGCAGCTCATGGAGCCCATCCGCGTCAGCCGCCGCCGGTCAGGCTTCCGCCTTGACAGCCGTTCGGATAACAACTGTCCGGACCGCTTCGCGTCGAGAAGAACTCGATCTTATCCTGCACTCTGCGACTTCGGCCAGGACTTGCTGAAGCGAGCGCGCTCGCTGCAATGAGAGATGACGTCGCATCTTTCAAGACCGAAGCGGCGAATCGATCGGTCCATTGGCACGTACGACAGCATCGCGTCTTACCTACTGCCGGACGTTCGCAAGCTCCTTGAGCAGATCTATGAGCAGGTCGTCATCAGAGGATTCGTGTCGCGCAGCACCAAGCTCAGCGAGCTCTTGCGCTCTGGCAAGATCGACTGCGCCATCGGCGCAAACTTGATGCCATCGCGTGACATTAAGGTCGGGGTCCTGTTCTCGGACGTCTACGAGTTCTTCGCGCATCCGTCCCTATCGGACGGCTTGAACGCGCAGCCTCTGATCTGGTTTCCCACCGCGCTCGATCGTAAGGGAGCCACATGCGAGACACACCTTGCCCGCCGCATCGGCCGCCGCGCGACATTGAGCTGCGAGAACATGGAGTCAGTCAAGGAGCTGACCTGCAACGTGCTCGGCGTCGGCGTCATGCCGCGTAACGTCGCGGCACCCCTGATGCGTAAGGGGCAACTAAAGCAGGTCAACTTGCAAAGTTTCCCCGTGAGCTTCGGCGCCCACGACATCCACCTCGCTCGCCGCTCGAACTTGCCGCCCGAGGTCTTGAAGACGATCGACGAGATCATCTGGATCGCCCGCTCCAGGGCCAGTTCAGCTTCGTATGCACGCTAGACAAGGCCAAGGCGCGTTGCGACGCGGTTGAAACCCTCGCACCTCGCGTTCGTCCGCCGCGACCAGCAGCGATGCTTACGAGCGTGCCCGGGCAGGCAGGATGCTGCGTCCAATGCTTTGCCTCGCTAGCTAAGCCATGAATTCTACTTAAAATCATGAATTATATGCATACTGTTGAAATGCCATAGGCCGAGCCGTATCGCGATAAACTTGGCCTTAAAAATCATTCAGCATTGACAAAGATCGACCTCTCATGAAAAGACTGCGTTCCGCATCCCCCTCCGGCTCGCTTTTCAGAGATCCGTCTCCTGAAATCGCTCCGGTCAATCTCGAGAAATTCATCACTCGTGATCAACAAGAAGGAATCCCCCATGTTTCGTCTCGCCAAAACCGTGCTCCTCACCCTCTCCGTAAGCTCCACCAGCGCCTTCGCCGCTGGCTGGATCAACAGCACCGGCTACGACTGCCAGGTCACCTGCGAGATGGCGGGCGAGGGCGCACCCTGGCGGTCCGGCACGACGCCCGGCGGCAACAGCGTCTGGAACAATCGCGAGATCCTTCTTTGTAAGGCCCACTTCCCCCAGGCCGGCACGACCCTCTACGGCTTCAACTTCAAGCGCCGCGCTGGCGCCACGGCGGGTAGCGACATCTGCCACGCTGGCTACGGCAACGTCCAAGTCAACGCGACGAGCTTCAGCTGCCGCTGCTCCTAGGCGTTCCTTTGCACTCCGTTCCAGACCGAAATTCTTACGGTCGCCGCGACCGAAGTTCCAGCGCTTCGTTGATCGGGACGCAGCAATTCCGCCACGGCGCGTAAGCGCCGTGGCGGGCTCGGCGAAGCACCCCGCCTGATCCCTGAAGCGCCTTGGCGCCTTGGCGCCGACGCTTACAGAGACTTTCGCGCGTGGTGGATTCTTCGGGGACCACCAGTCGGGCACGCGCACGAGGATGCCGCTCGCCTCAAACGCCGGCACGTCGCGCAGGAGGCGCAGCGCTTCACTCGGCGTCCACGCTTGCGGCTGGAAGATGCGCTTTGACGAGATGTGGATTTCGATCATCTCTGCCATCGCCGACCTTTATCAGCCCGAGTTCGTAACCCTGGGGCGGGCTACCGTCGCAAGACCGTCTATCGCATGCCATCGTCGTTCCCGGAGGAACTGAAACGGTGGACTACACGCTAACTTCGTTGCCGCTCTATTTCGCGGGACAAGTGGATCGCCTCGGACCATCGCTGCTCGCCGCGACGCGGACTTAGGGGGCCGTCCGAATCGTCGTCACTGGAGATGCTCTCGAATCCATCGCGGCGCCCGCGACTCGGTCCTCCCAACCGGGTCGAAATTTCGAGTGTACTCAAGTCCCTCGAACTTCAACGGCTCGTTCTGCTTTCCTCATTGAGCGTCGCGAACTTGATTTTCGACGCTTCGCACGGCGGTGCCGCAGGTGCCGATCTCACCGGTGTGGCACCACCCCCTCCGCTTCGCGCTGGGGGCTACGCCCTCCAGACCCCCTTTGAACCCCAAAATGGCCGCATCATCGCGGCTCAATAGAGGCTCAGCGAGCCTTTCAACTTTGGTTACTTTCGCGGAGAGAATCGGCGCGCCTGCAGGACTGCCGTGAGCTCGCAGGACCTCGCGTCGCCGCATGCACAAGCGTCGCCCAGCCACTTCTTCGCGAGAGTCAGGCGGCCGCGACCGACGTAGTGCAAGCCGATTGTAGGTAAGCGCGTGACCTGCCCCACGTAGCCGACGCCCCCGAGATCCGCTAGCTTCCGCGCTTCGTTTCTGAGGAGGCGTGGACATGGCAAAGCGGCAGCGGCGTGGAGCCGAGGAGTGGCGAGAGATTCTGGAAGAGCTCGACCGATCCGGCGAGACGATCGTGGCCTTTTGTCAGCGTCGGGATCTTTCGCCGTGGTCGCTGAAAGATTGGCGCCGGCGTTTCGGTCACGGCCGCCGGCGAGCCGGCCGGCCATCGAATGCCGGCGCCTTCGTTCCCGTCGTGCCACGGCCCGCGGCGACGGTGCGAGTCGATACTTCATGTGGGCTTCGAATCGAGGTGCCGCTCGACTTCGATCCACGCAAGCTCGGCATCTTGATCCGATCGCTGGCGGGGCCGCAGTGAAGGCAATTCAATCCTTCGAGGGCGTCTTTCTTCACCGGGCGCCGGTCGACATGCGCAAGAGCCTAGACGGCCTCGCGGCGATCGTGATGCACGAAATTCGCTAGCCACTCGACGGCAGATTTTTGTTCGCATTCGCCGGCCGTCGCCGAGACCGCGTGAAGCTCTTGTGGTGGGACAAGACCGGTCTTGCGCTGACGTACAAGCGCCTTGAGCGCGACCGATTTCCCTGGCCGAAAGCGGGCGATCTCGTGCACGCACTTTCGACGATCGAGCTCGAATGGCTCCTCGACGGCATCGACATCGCGAAGGTGAAGCGACATCGTCCGGCGAAATTCGTCGACGGTTGGTGACGCGCGAATTCGGAACGGGTACTTTGCATTTATGTCGATCGAAGTCGTCGCAGATAAGAAGAACCTGGAAATCGCTCGTCTGAAGAGCGAAATCAAGGATCTTGAGCGCCTCGTCGACTATCTCCGGCGCAAGCGGTTCGCATCGTCGAGCGAGACGATGACGGCCATGCGCCTTCTTTTCGAGACACCGGCCGAGTCGGAGCCAGCAGAGGCCGATTCCGAGCCGCCGAAGACGCGGCGCGGGCGAGAGCAGAAGAATATGCCGCGCCGAACGACCATTTCGCTTGAAATCCCGCGCGAGTCGATTCCGCATGTGCTCCCGGAAGCCGAACGCGTCTGCACATGCGGCCACCCGCTACACGAGATCGGTGCCGAGGTTAGCGAGCAGCTCGAGTACGTTCCGGCCAAGATCGTCGTCAAGCGTCACGAGCGCATGAAATACGGATGTCGCGGCTGCGGCGAGAAGATCGTGACCGCGAAGATACCAAAGCAACCCATTCCGCGCTCGATTGCGAGCCCTAGTCTTCTAGCGCACGTTGCGACGGCAAAGTACTGCGACGGCCTGCCGCTCTATCGGCAAGAAGATATCCTGAGCCGAATCGGCGTCGACCTGGATCGCGGCACGATGGCCTCATGGATGATCAAGTGCGGCGAGCTCGTCTCGCCGCTCGTTGGCCGCCTCGTGCGACGCACGCGCGAGCGCGCAATCGTCCACTGCGACGAAACGCCGCACCAAGTTCTGAATGAGCCAGACCGGCGACCGCAGCAAAAGGGCTTCATTTGGGTCACGTTCTCGGAGGCGCCCGGCCAGCGGATCGTTCTTTATGACTATGATCCCAAAAGGAACACCGCCGTCGTCGAGCGTCTCTTCAAGGGCTATAAAGGGACGCTTGTCACGGACCACTTCGACGGCTACTCGAAATTTGCGCGAGAAACCGGCGCAACGCGTGCCGGATGCTGGGCACATGTTCGACGAAAATTTGCCGACGCCGTGAAGATTGCGGGCGGCGCCGCAAAATCCCCGATCGCCGCGAAGGCGATGATCAAGATTCAAAGCCTTTACCGCGTCGAGTGCGCCATCGCGATGCGCCGGGCTCGCGGCGAAGAGGTCGATGCGCTCGCGATGCGGCAGAAACATTCGAAGTGGTGTATCGACCGATTCCGAGCGTTTTTGGACGAAAAAATTGCGACGACGCCACCGAAGACTCCGGTCGGCCGCGCGCTGCAGTATGCCGACAATGACTGGGATGCGCTCATCGTCTGCCTGGGCAACGGCAGCGTCCCGATCGACAACAACGCTTGCGAGAACTCCATCCGACCATTCGTCATGGGCTGCAAGGCTTGGCTCTTCAGCACCTCGCTGCAAGGTACCCGCGCGAGCGCCGCTCTCTATTCAATTGTCGTCACGGCGCGCCAATGGTCTCGAGCCGGAAGATTACCTGGAGCGAGTCTTCACGGATCTGCCGAACGCCGTGACTGAAGAAGACTTCGAGCGCCTGCTGCCGTTCGCGCTGCAGCGGCGCCTTTGGCTCAGCCAGCGCCCCGTTTGTTCTAGTTTCCAGTGTCGCGCGTAGAGCTATTCATTGCACGACCCAGAAACGCTCCGGCCGGCCCTGCCGTTGCCGTCAGACGGCGCCGAAACCGCGGGCGACCCACTGGCCCGCGCTCGTGCTGCTGAGCTTGAAATCCGGTGCAACCCGCCGCTCGGCCAACTTCTCGCCGACAGGCCCCCACGCCGTGAGCATCGCGTGCGGGTCTTCCTCGTCGGCCGTGACGTCGAGATCGATGCGGACCGAAGCGCCTTCCGCGTCGACTACCCGCACGCTGCGGTGGCGCTGAGCCTGGGCGTGCGCCTCGTGGCGTGTGACGACGTCCAGCGCGCCCTTCAGCAGCGTCTTGAAATCGGCATAATTCAGCGGCTTGGGGTTCTTCTTGTCGCGCCCCATCACCCACGGACTGGTGAGGACCGGCTCGGAGTCGCCGTCTCGCGTCATCGTCACGGCTCAACCCTCGTCATCCTCATTCTTGATTACTCGGGCCGTGAACCCGCTGGCGACCCACGTGCGCTCGTCGCCTTCGCGCGCGCTGTCACTCTCTGGCTGCTCTTCCATGTTCTTGGTCATGACGCTCCGTGCCCCGCTTAAGACTGAGTAGGTGTATAACATTTTCGCTATCAACGACAGTGTTCGACCATACTTTCGTAAGCGCCTCAGGATCGGACCTTGACTCAGTTCGGTGGCCTGAAGGGCAGTAGTACAGCGACGGCGCCAGCCGTCGTAGCCTGCCGCAATTCAGCGAAGACGCGGGCTAGATGTGCGTGCGGGTCGCGCCCGTTGTCACGAGGCGTCTGGATCAGCGACAGTACTTCGGACGGTGGTCGGGGATTCATCGGTGTGTCAGCGTCGCACGCCATCGCCCGCGGTCAATGACTCGAGAATCTCTGCGGACATTCAGCGTAACCGGCTCGCCACTAAGACGCTCTGATCTGCTTTAGCAAATCGATCGTCTTCTTTGAGACCAACTCGCCCGTGACGTACTGGTGCAAGACACTGCCAATGAACGTCTGGTACGGGATCCCCATCCGGTCCGCCTCGGTCCTTAGCGCCGCCAAGAGGCTGCCATCCAGTCTTAGGCTGATTGGCACCTTGACCGCGTCGGTATCGACCTTCGTCTTGCCTGGACGCTTCTTCAAACCCTTGAGGTCATACTCCTTCTTCATACTGCTTCCTCTCCTTAGACGGAGCCTTGCGGGCCGAGATAATGCGGGCTCGCCTTCCCGCGTCATACTCGCAAACCACGACCAAGATGGTCCTTGATGCGGTCGACACGCCGACGCGGATGAAACGATCTTCGGCTCGACTGTGCTCGGGATCGAAGAACTCCACCGCCACTGGGTCGGCCGAGATACTCTGAGCTTCCTCGAACCAGACGCGATGTTTCTTGTGATTCGCTAAGTTTTTAGCTTCATCCCCATTCAAACTTCATCGCGACCCTCGCATTTCATTGTATATACAATGTCAACCATGCGCCAAACTTTCGCGCGAATGGCGATGAGGACCCCATCCTGCCGCCGTCTTGGCGGCAATGCGGTTGACCTAGTCAAAGCGGTCACTTCCGGCACTTATAATGGGATCGAGCAACTGTGAAATTTATATCGAATAGTGTATAATTAGACCAAGATCTCAGATCATATATACACATTATAATATAACTTTCACCTCGGCACCTCGATGATCCTGACCCTCCAACTTCACAGCGAAAAACATGGCTGGGTCGATGCCGCGACCTTGACCGCGGTCGACCCCGAGTCCGTATCCCTCGAATACGACTTGGATTATGCTGCAGCGCGGATGAACGTTCGAGACGGAAGCGCCCTTTCCGTCGACTATTCGGATGTTTTTGGAAGACTCGCGACCCGCGTGGCTTCGATCTTGCGAGCGACGGACCGGACGGCGTGCCCTTCGGGCTCGACCG
>JANOTL010000035.1:0-89578 GCA_031416315.1 Pseudomonadota bacterium | reverse complement strand
CTTCGTCTCGGTGATGTCCTCCGAGATGCCGAGCATGTAGAGCGGCTCGCCTTGCGCGTCGCAGACCGCCATCTTCTTCGTGTGCAGATAGCGGCGACCGGAAGGGGCGTCGATCGTCTCCTCGGGGATGTCGACGAGCTGTCTTTCCTCCAAAACCTGACGGTCCTTCTCGATGAAGGAGTCGGCCTGCTCCTTCGAGAAGAAGTCGTAGTCATTCTTGCCCAGCATGTCCCGCGCCTTGAGGCCCAGGAGCTCCTCGCCGGCGCGGTTGAAAATGACGAAGCGCAGCTCCTTCGGCTCTTTGACGAAGATCATCTGCGGAAAGTTGTCGATGACGCTGGTGAGAAAGTTCGTCTTTTCCTCCAGCTGCCGCTTCAAGGCCACTTCCTCGGAGACGTCTTGCCACGTGCCGAAGGCGATCTTGCGGTCATTCTTATGGACGACGGTGCCCTCGGCGCGGATGATCGTGCTCTTACCCTTCGCGGTCGAGATCGGCAGCTCGAGGCGAAAGTGTCCGTGCTCGATTAGGCCCAACGCGATGTCGCGCTCGATGTTCTGCGCCGTCTCGGTCGCATAAAGCGTGTAGACGCGCTCCATGTTCATCGGCGTGCCGACCGGGATCTCCGCAATGCGGTACATCTCCGGACTCCACCAGACCTCGCGCGACTCCAGGTCCATCGCCCAAGCGCCGATGCGCGAGAGGCTCTGGATTTGATCGACGAAGTCTTCGATGCCAAACGGACTCATTCCGATATGTTTACGACAGTTTAGGCCTTTGCGGCCAGGGGAAAGCGGTGGCAATATTGACCGATGACGACCGACGCTCCATGGCTCACCGGAACCGTTCGCTATCCCGTTTACTACGAGGATACGGATTTTTCCGGCTACGTTTATCACGCCAACTACCTGAAGTACTTCGAACGGGGTCGCGAGGAGCTGGTGGGCTTGGACCACGTCCGCTCGCTCTATGAGCGGGGCGTGCACTACGTCGTCGCTCGCATGGAGCTCAAGTTTCATGCACCGGCGAGCCACGGGGACCTGATCGAGATCGCGACTCGGATGCGCATCTCCGCCTCGCCGATCGGAGTGGTGGAGCAAACAGCGAGCCGCATCGACCGGACAGGGACGAAGGCTCCCGTCAAGCTGGTGAGCGCCACCATCAAGCTCGTGTCCGTCGACAAGGGCGGCGAGACCATCCCAGTCCCGGCCGACGTCGTCGACTACTACCTTCGGAAGTGCGCCGAGAGCCCCGCCCAACAGGCCAAGTAGTCCTTCTGCCGCGTCTCCGTCTCCATCGCGGCGCGGGTCGGCCGGTAGACAAGGGCGGACTCGAACATAAAGGCAAGGGTGTCGGCGAGGTAGTGGGGTTTCAGCTCTGCTTCGCTCGCGCCTTTAAACGCCGCAGCATCCGGTCCGTGCGCCGCCATGCAGTTGTGGAGACTTCCGCCGCCGGGGACGAAGCCGCCGCTCGGCTTGGCGTCGTACACGCCGTGGATCAGGCCCATGTATTCGCTCATAATGTTGCGGTGGTAGTATGGCGGCCGGAAAGTGTCCTCGGCGACCATCCACCGCGGCGGAAAGATGACGAAGTCGACGTTCGCCGTGCCTTCTCGCGTCCCAGGCGAGGTCAGCACCGTGAAGATCGACGGATCCGGATGGTCGAAGCTCACCGAGTTCATGGCATTAAAGCGGCGCAGATCATATTTGAAAGGGGCGTAGTTGCCGTGCCACGCAACGACGTCGAAGGGCGAATGGTCCTGTGTCGCCGAGTAGATATGACCCTGGAACTTCATAAGGACTTGCGTCGTCCGCGAGACCTCCTCGAACCAAGCGACCGGAGTCAGGAAGTCGCGCTGGTTCGCGAGCCCGTTGGCGCCGATCGGACCGCGGTAGGGAAGGACGAAGTGCTCGCCGTAGTTTTCGCAGACATAGCCGGCGACCGTCGCGTCGCTGAAGCCGACGCGGAAGGGCATGCCGCGGGGCACGACCACGATTTCCTGAGGCTCGACCCAGAGCCGGCCGCATTCGGTCGTGATCTCGAGCGCGCCCCGCTGTGGGACAATCAGAAAGTCACCGTCCGCATTGACGAAAGCACGATCCTTCATCGGGCTATTGGCGACGTAGAGGTGCACGGCCGAGCCGCTGCGGCTTTGGGGGTCACCGTTGCCGCAGACGGTGAAAAGGCCGTCGAAGAAGTCGGTCTGCTTGATGGGCTGGTGCAAAGGATCCCAACGCAGCTGATCCGGCGTCGGCGGCACCTCGTCGAAAGGCCCCGACCGAAGCGTCAGGTGCGTGATCGGCGTATGTCCTGAACGTTGCACGCTCGGCATGATGCGGTAGAGCCAGGTGCGCAGGTTCTCCGAGTTTGGCGCGGTGAAGGCGGACCCGGACAGTTGCTCGGCATAGAGGCCGCGCGGCGCCTTCTGCGGATTGTTGCGGCCGATCGGCAGCGAGTTCGGCAGCGCCTCGCTGGAGAAGTAGTTGCCGAAGCCAGACAGGTAGTCGAGGTCATGCGTGCTCATGTATAAAAACGCTCCATCAGTCCTGCGGGCCAGCCGCCCAGTCGGCCCGTTGCTTTGATGATGCAAGCGACGCGCATTCTCGCGGTCGAGACGGTGGTCATGGTCAGGGCGTCCAGCATTTCGAACTCGACGGTGCACTGCGCCCGCCCCATGTCGCCGATGAAGGAGCGGATGACGATCTCTTGATCGGCGACCAAGGGCTTCAGATACTCGACCTCGAACTGGCGGATGTGGAAGGCGATCTCCAGCGCGTCGAGCTGCTCGTAGCCGAGGTCGACGTAAGTCCGCATGCCTTCGAAGCGGTGGTCCGCGTAGTAAGTAACGTAGTGGGTCATGTTCATGTGGCCATGAACGTCCATCTCGCGGAATCGGCAGCGATGGCGCGTCTCGAACACGATGGGGCGGCGCGCCGGCTGCATTGTCACTCCTGGGCGGTATCCCGAGAAAATCCTTGGCGTCTGGCTGAGTTAAATCGCCGGCCCCGGCAAAGTCAAGCGCACCGGCCGGAGTGGTACCGTTTTGCCCCTGGTTTTTGTAGAGTCTGGCGATCATGAATCACCCTTCCGCCGCCATTGTCGCCGTCGGCTCGGAGCTCCTCTCCGGCCAGATCACCAACCGGAACGCCGCTTGGATCTCGGCAGAGTTATCCGCTCTCGGCATCGGAGTCCAAAGACATCTCACCGTCGACGACGTCGAGGCCGAGATCGTTTGGAGCCTCGAAGCCGCGGCGCGCGATACGCGCCACGTCTTCGTCACCGGCGGCCTCGGCCCCACGAGCGACGACCTGACGCGCGACGCCGTCGCGAAGTGGAGCGGCGGCCGAGAGCTTCTTTTCCACGAGCCCTCCTGGGCTCGTATCGTCGCCTTCTTTGAGAAGCTCGGCGGCGGCGTCCCCGAGACCAACCGCCAACAATGCTATTTCCCGCGCGGCGCGCGCGTCCTCGAGAACACCGCTGGCACCGCCAATGCGTTCGCGCTCGATTTGGACGCGGTGACGCTTTGGATCCTGCCCGGTCCGCCCCGCGAGGTCGAGGCCGTCTGGCGTGCGCACGTCGAGCCGGCGTTGCGCGACGCGATTCCCGCGAGCGAGCGCCTCGTCTGGAGAATGTGGCGCACCATCGGCCGCGGCGAGTCGCACTTGGCCGAGATCGTGGAGCGGGTCGTCTTGGGCGTTAAAGCCTCCGGCGTCGAGGTCGCTTATCGCGCGCATCCGCCGTACGTCGAGACGAAACTGCGCTTTCTCGAAAGCGAGCGCGACAAGCTCGCCGACGTATGCGCCCGGCTCGAGGCCGTGCTGACGCCGTGGCTTTACGAGGTCGATCGCGACGATCACGTCACGGCTTTCGTCGCCATGCTCGCGACGCGTCCCGAAGCTGTCACGATCGACGACGAGTTTACGCACGGTCAGCTGGCCGAGCTACTCGGTCCTGCGTTGCGCACGGCTCGTCTATCAACGCGTGTGACGCTGACGACCCGCGGCTCGCCTTCGACTCAGGACCCAGTCGCAAGTGCGACCGTCGCACGCACCATGAGCTTCGCGATCGTGCCTCTCCCTTCGGATGATGGAGCCTATCGCTTAACCGTGAGCGCCGGCGGTCGCAAGACTCACGTCGACTGCCCTTCGCCCTACGCGACCTACAAGGGCGATCGCGAGGCCCTCGCTTCGCGCGTGGAGAAAGCGACCGCGTTTCTAGCCGTAAAGCGCTGGCGCGAGATGACGGAAGAGCTCGCATGATGACGCCGGCCGTGGACGATTTGATCGAGACCCTGCAACTCGCGCCTCACCCGGAGGGTGGGTTCTTCCGCGAGACTTATCGCGCCGCAGCCGGGAACGACGGCCGTAGCGCCTCGACCGCGATCTATTTTCTGCTCCCGCGCGGCCATCGCTCGCGCCTGCATCGACTAAGCTCCGACGAGGTCTGGCATTTCTACGGCGGCGGTCCGCTGGTCGTGGTTGAGATCGACCCCCAAGGCCGCGTCCACGAGACTCGCATCGGCCCCGGCTTAACCCGCGGCGAGACGTTGCAGCATGTCGTCCCCGCCGGCAACTGGTTCGGCGCCTACCCCGCCAGCGGCAGCGCCTACTGCCTCGTCGGCTGCACCGTCGCGCCGGGCTTCGAGTTCGGGGACTTCGAGATGGCCGAGCGCGACGAGCTCGCGCGCGTATTTCCCCATGCGGATGGGCTGATTCGGATGCTGACGTAGCATTGCGATTACGCGCTTCCTGAGTCGGAACCTCCTCCGCGTTGCTTCGCGCGGGGTTTGGCGGTATTCGCGAGCGCTCGACGCCGATTGGTTATGGTAAGTGTCTGCAAATCAAATCTGGTTTCGCGCGAAACCTCTGCCCGCCGTATGAGCGCTTCGGCGGGCGACGGACATCTCGACACGGACCGAAGATGTCGCTGGGGTGGCAAAAAAAATCGGGTGTACAAGACGCTCCTCGCAAAAAACGAGGAGGAGAATGCAATGAACATCAAACAACTCAACGATGACGAGCTGCAGCAGGCGCTGAAACAGAAAGTATCTTACGTCAGAGAAGGGACGGCGGACGGAGTCGCCCTGCTCGCCGAAGTCCTGATCCGCGAGGTGTATCTGACGGAGGGGTTCGCGAGTGTCTTCGCATATAGCGTCGGAGAATTGGGTTTTTCCAAGTCGATGGCTTGGCGGTGGAGCAGGGCGGCGAAAGCCGTCGCGGCCGATCAAGGACTCTTGGCTCGAATCCGCGACGGGCGTGTGAGTCTCTGCGTAGTCGCGGTGTTGGCGGATCGACCGGAGATCTTGGCCAAGGCCGATGGGATGACTTTTCAGGAGGCGCAACAACGCGCATCACGACCCGGAAAGGCGACGCGGGATGTGGTGCCGCCGCCCGAGTCGCCGGAGCCTTCGCATTTTGCGTCCGAGTTCCGCGCGGAACCGAACGGGGGCGCGCTACCCGGCGCCGACGGCGCGACGGGGGCCGAGGAAGCAGCCAATCCTAAGCGCGACGTCCTTCCCGCGAAGCAACGTGTACACTTCAGCGCAAGCGAGGCGACGCTCAAAAAGCTCCAGCGCGCCCGCGAGCTCACGCGCGGGCAAGGCCTCGACGCGATCATCGAGATGGCACTCGACGCCTTCCTCGACAAGCGTGATCCGATGCGGCGCAATGAGCGCAGGGAGAAGCGCCGCGACCAGCGCTCCGCGAAGCGCTCCGCAGTTGCGGAAGGCGTCGCGCTCGCGCCGGGACCAAACCCGCAAGCGCACACTCGCCACGCAAAGCCTAAGGCGCGCGCGCGATCAAAGCGCTTTCCGATCGCGGTAAAGGACACGGCCCACGCGCTATCCGGCGGCCAGTGCACGTATATCGCTCGCAACGGTAGACGGTGTCTGGAAAGATTCTTTGGTGAATACGATCATGTCCACCCGGGCTCGTTGGGTGGAGCCAATACGTTGGACAACGCCCGGCTTCTTTGCAGCGCGCACCACCGCATGATGACGCGAAGGAGCTTTCCGGACGCAAGGCCAAGTTCGCGCGAAACCAAGTCGTAGGTGCGGCGGGCCCTCCCCCGCTTCACTTGAAGCAGAAGTGATGCCAGATCGCGATCCGCTCCGGCGCCGAGCTCCCCTTCGAAGTCGTCGTCTCGCGCATGTAGTAGATGTTGAACTCGTCCAGATGCTCGCTTTTAGGCCTGCGGTCGTTCCACTGCCTGCACAGCCACCGCGCGTAATACAGCCGGTGATCCGCGTTGCTCGAGATCCAAATGTTCATGATGTACTTGCGCCAGCGCTGGTTGGCCCAAACTTTGGAGCCGAGCTCTGGCTTGTCGAAGTTGGACCGCCCCCAACGCTGCATGAGAACGTCGATGTACTGTGTCTTTTTGTCGCGGACGGTGCCTTCGATGACGTACCAGCCGTCGTCCTTCATCGGGTAAGGCGAGAACATCGCCCACTGCTGATCGAGTCGAAACACGTGCCCGACCCAGCGAAACTGCGCTGGGACGTCGGTCGGCGGCACCGGAAGGGACGAAAGATTCCACAGGAAGGAGATCCAAAACAGAAACAGGACTAAGCCCTGCGTGATCGCCAAAGGCTCGATCTCGAGCCGCGCATCTCGCATTGGCGCGGGTAGCATCCTCCAGGCGGCGAGCGCCAGCTCGTACACGACGCGCCGGAGCCACGCGCTCTTCCGCTCGCACCACCGCCAAACCGTTTTCGTCTCCCAGGTCTTGCCCTTCACCTCAAGCCAATCCCACACCTCGGTCGGCACGAAAGGCGCCAAAGACACGAGGTCGATCCACGGGAAGTTGCCGAGCTCGAGGAAGAGCCCGAAGCTGGCATGCATCCCGATCAGAGCGAGCACGCCGAAGATGCGGAATTGCCAGGTGAAGAGGAACGGCACGAACAAGAGACAGGGCACGATCGCCTCGGCGTACCACGTCCCCCACGACGCCCACTTCATCAGCGTCGAGAATTGCCGGAACCAGATCCCGGCGCGCGTCGCGAGGATGTCGATGTTGAGCGCATAATAGACGGCGGTGCCCTCGGGCACCCATTCTTTCCCGGTCTTCTGGAAGACGGTGAACCAATAGACGAAGCCGATCTGCAAAAGAAGCGCAATCGTCGCGGCCGAGACGTAGCGGTTAGCGAACTCGCGTGTCCGGATCGAGAACACCGCGTCGAACGACCAACGGGCACCGAGCGGTAGGAACGCGCCCCAAAGCAAAAGCAGGCGGAAGAGCACGTCGCCCGCCTGGAGGATCATAGGATTTCGCGCTTGAACCGAGACCTGCAGGAACCAGCTGGCCCAGACTGCGATCCGTGTCTTGAAGCCGAAGATCATCATCAACGCAAACACGGCCGCAACGGCGAACAGGAACTCCTGCCACACTGCGAGCCCGCTCATGAGATGGACCGAGAAGTGCCAGACGTTCCACCATTTATCGATCAAGGCGCCGCGCGGCAAGATGCCCGCATCGGCGTGCCAGGTCGAGAGCTCCGTCATTCGATCGCCGAGATCGAAGAGGATCAAGACCCCGAGCGCGATTCGAAACAGCGCCAACGAGCGCAGATCGGCCTGGATGAGGCGCGCCGGATTTTGGACGCGAAAACGGCTCACGCACGGTCCTGGGGAAAAGGCTTCCCAGGATGGTACCACTCCGGAAGCATTACGAAAATCACTTCGGCGCGGGCGGGGACGGCAGGCCGGGTGGGGGCCCCAGGGCCTCCATCGCCTTCGCCAGCTCCGAATCATCCTTGGCGCGCTCGCTGACCTCCTCAAGCCACTTCGCCAGCTCGGAGAAGCTCTTCTGCAAAGCCTTCACGTCTTTCTGCTTGGGACCCGGCACCGAAAGCAACAGAACGTAACGCTCGAGCTCCTTCGCTTTGAGCTTACGCGTCAGAGGCGCCATCCCCAGCGCCTTTGGCCGCTGCTCGTCGAGCTTGACCCCGCGCTGCAGAACCTTGTGGTTGTATAGACGGGCGAGCTCGACGCGTTTGTCGCCCTTCACGCTCTTGAAGGCATCGACGGTCGCGAGGCTCCCGAGCAAGGGCTCCTCCAACGCTTCGTCGGCGAGCTTCTTGGCCTCGGGCTCTTCGACGGCCTTGCCCTCCGCGCCGGCGAGGCTCTTGCCGAGCTCGGTGGCGCGGTCGACGATCTCGCCGCCCATCGCCGCCTGGAACAAGGCGCCCTGGATCGCAGACACGTTCGCGAGCGCGAAGCTTGCCCGCCGCGCCCGCTTCATGCGGCTCCCCGCGAGCTCGTCGCTCGACGGGAGCTCGGCGCTGCTCGAATCGCTCGCCGAGGGCGTACAGGCCGCCGCGGCCAGGGCGAGAACGAGAAAGCGAAGGAAGCTCACTGGGCCTCGAAATCGCGGTCCATAACGGTTTTGCGCTTGTCGGCGTTGGCGCGCTCGATCGCCTTCTGGCACTCGCGCTCGACGACTTTCGTCAGGGCTTCCATGACGGCGCCCGAGGTGTTCATGCCGCCTTTGTCCTTGATCAATTTCTTCACTTTGCTGGCGACGACGAGGACTTCAGTCATGACTCACGCTCCCAATCGAAAATGGGGTCTCTGATTTGGATCGTGAGACGATAACGCGGGGCGGCGGGTTTGGCCACCATAATGAAATGCGTGAATTCGGCCGGTTAGAGGTGCGTCAGAACCACTGGACTGCCCAAGCTCGGGTATCCGGTCCATTCGTCCAGGCGAGTCGCGGCGGCCACCGGCACGTCCGCTTCTAACGGCGCGTGATCGTCGCAGGAAGCGACGACGTGGTAGGTGCCAGCTGGCAGGTAGTCGACGACGTACTTGCCGATACCGCCGACGAAACGCGACGGCAGCACGCTGCCGATTCCTTCTACGTCGAATTTGCAGTGCTCGGCCTCTCCCAATGCGGCATCGCCGACCGAGCTCTGGAACGACATGCGAAGGTCGCGCGTGAAGGTCAGCTCGACCGTCTGCAGATCGACCGTCTCGCCAATGCTGGCGGTGATCGACTTCGCCGCGCCGAGTCGTTTGAAGCCGACGTCGCCGCGGCTGCCGATTGTCTTCCACAGGAAAACCGTGAAGGCGTCGCCGTCGAGGAGCCCCATCCCGCTTACATCGACGATCAACTCGAACGCTCCGGTCGCGTCCGTCTGGACCAACTTATCAGGAAACCCCTTGAGAAAGACCTCGGCGTTGGCGAGCAAACCGGGGTCTACAACACCCGTTTCGTCAGCGAAGGCGATCTGGCCCACGACCGTGATCTCGGTCGACGGCGCAGGCGACACCGGGTTCGGACCGGACGTCGTGCCGTTACCCGTCGTCGTCGTCGTCGTCGTCGTCGTGGTCGTCCCTGTCGTGCCCGCGACCGTCTCGCCGTCACCCGTCGTCGGCGCAGCCGTCGCGCCGGCCGGATCGCTCGGTCCCGGGGGCGGCATCGGAACCCCGGTCGTTCCCGCGGCATCGCCTGCCGTCGTCGAATTCGGAGTCGGCGCGTCAGGCGCAGAAGGCGCGGTCGGGGACGCCATCCCCGGCGTGGTCGCCGCGTTCGGGTCGACCGCCGGCGCGCGTGGCGCCGCTGCGTTCGTTCCGCTCCTCTCCTCGCCTGGCGCGCAGGCCCACGCGACCGCCGCGGCACTAAACAAAAGGACCGTGCACAGAAGCCGAGAATATGCGCGCATCGTGGTTCCCCCAAAGCGTCTGATCGGCAGATTCCGTCCCAGGTTGAAGCTGTCCAAAACCTAAGCTCGAAATTCCCCGCTACCGAGAAGGTCGCCGTGGACGACGACGCCGTTCGCCCGCTTCTCAAAGACCTCAAAAAATGACACGCTGGCCGACGCGCGCGGCACAGAGTTCTTCAATCAGGTCATCGCGCCCGCTTCGAAGAGCGATTCCCGGCGCGAATGGCACGTCGAAAGCTCCTTCCGCTGAGATTCGTCGACCGCCGCTGCTTGCCCTTTCGTTGAAAATCGATCGTTCACCGAATCATTCCGCCCCGCGAGCCCGGGCGGAGCCGTCAATCGATTGAGTGCGAACGGGGAAATACCGAAGAGTATTCGGGAGATCCCGGATGCAACTTATGGTCCGCATACGTCAGACCGCCAACGCGCTCTTCAGCTTCGACCTCCAGAAGTTGTCGGCGCCGGAGCGAGCGTATTGTCTGGCCTCGATCAAGTTCTACGGCGTCGAGCTCTGCGGCTGGGCACTGGCGACGGGCATCGGCTTCCACTTTTTCAGCTTCTTCCTCGACCCATTCGTCGCGGAGCCGGTGACGAAGCCCTTCCTGTTCTGGTTCCACGTCGTGCAGCTCGTCTTGATTCCCCTAGGCTTTCTCGTGCCGAAGTCGGGACGCCGCTTTGACCGCCCGCTCTATTGCGCAATCATCGGCGGCATCAACGCCGCCTACTATTCGTTCATCATCGCCATGGCTTGCCAGTCATCTGGGATCATCATCCTGAAGTCGATCTCGGTGGTTCTGGCGATGCACATCATCTTCACGCTGTTTTCACCGTATCACGGCCTCTTTCCGATCGCGTTCGGCGTCTTCCAGTGGCTCTCGATGACTTTGGCCGTATGGGGTCTGCCCTATTCGCCGGCGCTCACCTTGATCTATCTCATGGCGATTTCCTGCGCGGTGCTTTTCCAAAAGACCGTGATGATCTGGACGCTCCGCTCGGCACACATGGAGTTCAAGTGCCGCATCATGCTCGCGCCCGCGCACATCGTCGCCGCCGCCGTCGGCCATGAGCACGAGATCGAGGAACGCTTCAAGCCCGAGCGTCGAAACTGCGTGTGCATCTCGGTGCAATGGCGCAACTACGATCGCTTGGCGCTCACGATGCCGCCAACGAAGCTCGCGAACGTTCTCGCCGACTATTACGACGTTGCCGACAAGCTCCTCAGCGAGTGCATCAAGGGCGGCGCCTACTACTGCGACCTCATGGTTGACGAAATGTTCATTTTCGTCTTCGAGCCGGACCGCCGCAGCGAGGCACAGTCGTACTCCGACGCCGTCCTCTTCGCCCGCCGCCTGCTCCGCGAGCGAGCGGGACGGAGCTGCGCCATCGCGCAGATCGACGTCGGCATCTCCGGCGGCGAGGTGCTCGTCGGCGTCATGGGCCCCGAAGGCCACAAAAAGACGACCGGCCTCGGCGAGGTCCCTGGCCGCGCCGCGCGCCTGAAATCGGCCGGCTTGCTGATCCGCGACCTCCACGGCGACGCCGACCGGCTGGTCGTCGATGCGCCCGTCTACCGCATGCTCGCGGGGCAATCCGGCTTCAAGGCGCTGCGCTTGGACGACGAGCGCAAGATCAAGGACCTCGACGACGAAATCCTCTACTACTGGGAGCGCAAGGCCGCATGAGCCGCTCCAAAGCCCAAGCTGCCACGCTCGCCGAGGTCGAGAAGCTCTACATCGACATGCGTCAGACGGAGACGGGCAAGCTCATCGCCACGGCCAATGCCGGTTTCCTCATCATCTATGGCGTGATTGGCCTGGGCCTCGACCGCGTGATTGCGCGCCCAGAAAACCTCTGGATCATGACGACGTTCCGCATCGTGACGATCGCCCTCGCTCTCGCTTTCTTTGAGATCGACGCACGCAAGCCGCACCTCTCCGCATACTGGATCACGCTCCTGCAGTTCCTGGTCAACGCGAACTTCGCGTATCTGCTGCACGACGGCTTCACCGAGGGTCCAGCCGCGCGCGCGGTGATTCCCGGCGTCTGCTTCATGATCCACGCCCTCTTTTTCCTGGTCGGCTCGCCTCTACGCCCAAAGCAGCAATGGCTTCCGTTCTGCATCAACATGCTTCTGGCGATTCTAGCCTGCTCGAGCGACCTCGAGCGCCACTCGAAGTTCCTCGGCGTCGTTGCCGCCACCTTCGTCTTCGCCATCATGTTCCAGCTTCTCCTGTCGCACTGGACCGCGCGCGCAGCGAAGAACGAGTTGGCCACGCGGCTCAAAGTCGCGCCGCATGAGCTCGTGCGCCGGGCCCTGGTCCGCCACGAAGACCTGGAGATCCAGCTGCGACCGCAACTGCGCTGGTGCGTTTGCCTCGCGAGCGACTGGCGCGGCTATCAGCAGATCTCCCGCACGGAGAAGCCGGAGCGCCTCGCCGAAGCGCTCACGGCATACTACGATGCGTGTCGGGAGCTGCTCGAGACGCACTTCCCCACAGGCAACTACTTCAGCGACTGGATCGCGGACGAGCTCCTCATCTACTTCCTAACGGAGAAGGAGCCGCCCGATGCCGAGCTCTGTGCGCAGGTCATCACCTTCGCGCGGAGCCTCCTCGAGATGAAGGAGGCCTTCGCGGCGAAGTTGGGCCTACCGCGCGGCATCGACATCGGCATCGCCTCGGGCCTCGCCTCGATCGGGCTCTCGGGCCTCGCCAGCAACCGCAAGGTGATCGCCGTCGGCGACGTCCCGGTACGCGCCCGCAAGATGCAGGGTATGGGAAAGGCGCTGCGGACGGCGCGCGGCGACCAGGACCGAATCATCTACTCCGACGCGCTCCTCGACGAAGGGATCCAGCCCACGGGCGCCCTCGCCTTGGCCGAAGTCGTGCCGGATGCGGCCATCCCCGAGGTCATCGGCGGCGAGATGCTTCTCTTCGAGGAGCCGCGCGCCTCACTCGCGAAAGCCGGGTAAAGGCAGCGGCGCCGGGTAGCGTGCCGTCGCCAAAGGTTGGCCCAGCGCCGTGACGTGCGCGCTCCGCACCCCGCCGTAGGCGATCGCATAAACATAGTCGCCGGCGAAAATCGAACGCGCGACGTTGCCATAACCGGCGATGTCGGCCGTGTCTAGCAGACCAATCTCTTCGATTCCCAAGCCGGGATCCACCTTGAAGACGCGCACGCCGACGCTGCCGCCGCCGACGAAAGGCAGCGCGAGCAGGCCTTTTTCCGGCTCGAAAGTGAAGGCGTGGTGATCCGACTCCGCGGCCGAGGTTGCCCAGAAATCGCCGTTGAGCTTCAGCGCGTCGACCTCCCGCGGCGCGCCCGCGGTCGAAACGTCGAAGAGGGAGAGCTTCATCCCCTGCACGCGGCCCGTGCTCACGTCGGCATCCATGCCGAGCGTCAAGAGCCGGCCATCAGCCAAGAGGTGGATATAGCTTGAATAACCCGGAATCTTCAGCTCGGAGACGACGCGCGGCGCCGTCGGATCGGAAAGGTCGAGCACGAACAGGGGATCGACGTTGCGAAAGGTTACGACGTAACCGACTGGGCCGTGGAAGCGCGCCGCATAGATCCGCTCGTTCTCCACCAGGTCGGGCGTCGCGCCGATCGTGACCAAGGCCCCGTCCTTCGCCTCCAGCACCGACACGCGCGCCGTCGGCGAGCGCTCCATGCTCGAGACCGTCGTGGCCACGCGGAGCTTGCCTTCGAATTCGTCCATGGCGAACGAGTTAAGCACCGTGCCTTTCACGCCGCCCGAGCCGACGTAGCCCGTCTGCGCGCCGCTCGTCGCGAACTTGTGGATGAAGGTGAAGTCGGACTCGCGCGCGAGAGCGTCCCACCAAATGTAACCGGTGGTCAGATAGAGCGCTTCGTGCGACGCGTAGGCGTGGTTGACCCGCGCCAGGAGGATCTGCTCGTCGGCGACCTCAGTCGCGAGATCCACGGTGTGGACGTACGTTCGGCCGAGCCCGGCTGCGACGCTGGGCGCATAGATTTTGGCGCATCCCGCGGCGACGACCGCGGCCCCGAGCCAGAACTCCGCGGGCTGTGCACGAATCAATTTTTCGTTCGGCTCGCGCAGGCGCTGAAAGCCGGCGACGCGCACCGCCTCCGGCAGATACCAAAAGTGCGCCTCGGTTTGATCGTACTGCAGGCCCTCCGGCATGGGTAGCTCGGCCTGCGTCACGAGTCGTAGGATCGCGCCGTCGCGACGGGCACTCGCCATCCGCCCGGCAAATGTGCGCGTGCCAAGGCTACGCGGCGCGGTTGGATCGGCGACGTCGATCACGTCGACGTCCGTCTCATTCCAGCGCTCACCATCGCCGGCAGATAGCACTAGCAGCCGTCGCGTCGCCTCATCCAGAAAGAGCGCGGTCGGCAAGCCGCGCAAGGGAAGAACGGCGACCTCCGCCATCTCCTCCGCGGGCCACGTCCGCACGATGCGCAGATCCTTGCCGACGATTTGATAGAGGTGCGCGTCGTCATTCTTGACGAAGTCGCCTTCCTCGATGCCCTGAACCTGAACGTTCGTCCGGGTCGCCGTTGGCGCCGGCGCCGCAGCGCCGTCCTCGGCCGGCACGGTGCTAGCCTGCGCCCGGATCCTCCCTCGCTTGTAGGTGCTCATCGCAAGGATGCGCTCGTCGAGCTGCGCATTCATCAGCTCGACGACGCGATCCTCGACGTAGGTCTCGGCAGCGGCACAGCTCGCGATCGGCAGAATCTCGCCCGTCAGGAACTGCGGATCAGGGAGCGGCGGGCGCGGCCGGAAGTCGTAGTCGGTGACGACCTCTGGGGCCTGAAGCTGCCGACACGAGGACACGAGCGCCGAGGCGGCGAGCAAGATCGCGAGCTGCTTACCAGCGTTCATGGCATCTCCTCCAGACGCGTCTGCCAACCGTGCACCGCGTCGTAGCGCACGTGTAGCGTGCCGAGCTCCGCGCTGGGGTTGCGGAAGTGGTAGGCCCAGACCCTTTCGTACGAGTCCGGGACCCACGTCCTGATGGCGAGGCGGATCGGCAGGCGGAAATCACGCGGATGGGAGACGTCGGCGCAGCTCGGACGCTCGAGCTCGAGGCGGTCACGGGAGAGCGCGAGCTCGCGAAGATGGACGGCGAACTCGTCGACGCCCGTCTGGTCGAAGACGCGCTCCAACTCGATCGCGACTTCGTCGTCGCCGCAGATGTTGCCCTCGTAGCTGCCGGTCAAATCCAGCTCGAGGAAGCTGTTGGCCGGCCAACTCGGATCGTGGAGCTCGTTCACGACGCTCACGGAGTCTACCGATTGAAACGCGCCGTAGCTCACGTCGACGGCGGCGGAGATGCGGCTTTCGCGCGCCGCGGCGGCAGCGCCGGCGGCCACGGCCGCGCCGGCCAAAACGGCCGCGAAGGGATACCGGAACCGACGCTGCATGGCGTGCTCCTCGAAAAAAGAGACCTGATTTTCTGCGGCGTCGGCGCTACTCGGCCGAACGCTCCCGGGCGAAGACGCGGCCGCTCGCCACGTGCACCAGACTCAGGCCGTCGGGCGCGAGCTGGAACGCGTGCACCTCGGGCGAGCCGAGCGCGCTGTCGATGACGAGTCGGATCACATCGTTGCATTGACCGAACTGATGGGCGCCAAAGGCGACCCCGGCATTCATGACGCCTTCGGCGTAGTCGATGCGGGCTTCGCCGCCTTCGCCGAACGTGATCGCGTCGATGCAGTCGAACCGTCCTTGCGGATTGGTCACGTCGCAAGTCGTGGCACTTGCGTTGACTCCCGAGTCGACGACGAAACGCGCCCCCGCGCCCACATCAGCAGCGTTGCCTTCGCAGCTCAAGGCTTCCGGGCTCATCGCCTCGGGAGGCGGCGCCGTCGGGCCGGCAGAGGCGTCCGCCTGGCGCTTTTTCTCGTCTTCCGGTCGATCGCCGCCGCTGGAGATGCCGCCGAAGCCGAAGAGGCGTTTCGCCGGCAGGCCGCCGCAAGCATTCAACAGGGACGCGAGAGCGAGCGGGGCGATCAGGGCGACGGTCTTCATCGACTTTCCTCCGGCGGAGCTGGCGATGATCCAAGACTAAGGCGCCCGGCGGCCGTCATCTAGATGATTCTTCTCTCTTTTTCGCCGATTCGGAGAGTTTTACTCTTTCTGGAGCCGCAACGAGGGGATAGAAGTCGAGACTGTGCACGTAAAGCCCCTCGGAAGGCGACGGGATGATGGCGTCGCGGGCCGCCTCAAGGTGTTTCAGGATAAGCTCCTGCAGCTCCTTCGCCGTCTTTGCCGACATCGAGACCACGGCCGAGTAATGCGTCCCGAAGGCGCCGCCTTGCGCCGTCAGGTCGGCGATCGTCTTCAGGCGCCAGTTGGCGTGGTAGCGCCCGATGAGCGCCGAGTCCTTGCCGAGATGCACGGAGTCCCGACGGCTCACCCAGCCCGCGCTAGTTTTTTCGACGAAGCCGAGCTCGGCGAGGTCGCGCAGCACCTTCGCTATGCGCTCCTCCGGCACCGCCAGCGCCGTCGCCATGCGCGCCGCGTCGTGCGGGCCGGGGAGTTGGCAATAGAGGTGCACCGCCTGCGGAATCCAGCTGCCGTAGTAGCGGCTTTCTTGTTCCGCCGTGAGCGATTCCGCGATGCCCCAACGCTTCTTCATGTCGGAGAGCTCAGCCAGGCGCCGGTCGAGTCGCTTTTGGTAGTGGGCCTTCGTCTCCTTCGTCGCCGCTCGGTCGCGCGCCAGGAGGTCGAGGAAAAAATCCGTTTGCTCGGCGCCGAGCTTGAAGTAGGCGCAAAAACGCACGGCTTGGTCGGGGCTGAGGTCGGCCTTGCCGCGCAGGACTTGCGAGACGTAGGTGGAGTGGCACTTCAGCTCCAGCGCGAGCCGCCGCGCCGCGCCCTTCTTTCCGGCCTCCCGCGCGCCGTCTAGGCAGGCGAGCACGAAGGCGCAGTAGGTCTTGGCCTCGTAGACGTTCATAGGAGGACCGTACCACGAGGCAATTCCTGCCGACTCCGCGAAAGAACGCCGCCGCGCTATCATGGAATGGACCCCATCCGCCCTGGAGCTCCCCCATGATGCGTCCGACGCTCATCCTGCTGCTCGCCACCACGCCCTGCGTCTCGAGCTGCTTGGGCAAGCGCTTCGGCCAAGAGGCGCAGCTGCAGTCGGTCGTCGTGACGGCGAAGATGGAGCCTTCCCCGCGCGGCCTGCACACGGCGCAATGGGTCGGCGACGGCGTTCTCGTCTGGGGCGGCATGCTCGAGGACAAGATGACGCCACCCGCGACCGGCGGCGCCATCTACTACCCCGAGAGCGGCAAATGGTATCGGCTGCCGAAGCACAAGCAGGAGACGCGCTACCACCACACCGCCGTCTGGACCGGCATCCAACTCATCCTATGGGGCGGCGTCGAGGGTAATTTCGGCGATCGGACCAACGCCGGCTACATGTTCGACAACGAGGACGACCAGTGGTTCGCCGTCACCACCGAAGGCTCGCCGAGCGCCCGCTCCGGCCATAGCGGCGTCTGGACCGGCGATCGCATGCTGATCTGGGGCGGCGAGAACGCCGAAGGCGTGCTCGGCGACGGCGGCGCTTACGACCTCGTCGAAGACAAATGGGAGGCGCTGCCGAGCGACGACGCGCCTGAGGCCCGCGCCTTCCCGAGCACGAGCTGGGGCGCCAACAAGATGATCGTTTGGGGGGGGTTCAACGCCGCCGGCCCGCTGAACTCCGGCGCCATCTACGACCCAAAAGCCAAGAAGTGGACGCCGATGAGCACGAAGGGCGCGCCGAAGGCCCGCTTCGGCCACACGGCCGTATGGACCGGCATCAAGCTGATCGTTTGGGGCGGCCGCGCCAGCGACGACAAGTATTACAACGACGGCGGCGTCTACGATCTGAAGAAAGACAAATGGACGCCGATCGCGAAGGAAGAGGAGCTGGCCCCGCGCGAGCTGCACTCGGCGACCTGGACGGGCAAAGAGATGGTGATCATCGGCGGCCAGGACCAGAACGGGCCGCTCAATACGCACGGCGTCTACGATCCCAAGGCGAAGAGCTGGCGCCACTTCGCCCTCGATCCGAAGTATCCCGCGCGCTACATGCATTCCGCGACGTGGACCGGCAAGAATCTTCTGATCCACGGCGGGCGCACGAGCGGCGGCCGCTTCCTGACGCAATATCAGACCGTCGTCGTCTCGCTGAAGCCCGGCGTCAAGCCGAGGGTCGTGAAGCCTTCCGAGACCGTCGGCAACGAGTAAGAAAAGATCGGGCGCAGCGTCGAGAGACGCTGCGCCCGTTTCATCGCTCGCAGTTTCTTAGGACTGCGTGCTGGGCTTCGGCGCCTGCGCCGATTTCGCGGCGGCCGTCGCCATGCCGCGGAACTTGGAGCGCAGGGTGTCGAACCACAAGAGGTAGCTCGTGCCGACGAAGTTGGACGTGAACGTCGCGCCCATGATGCCGAAGCACATGGCGGCCGCGAAGTTCCAGATCGATCCCGAGCCGAAGACCAGAATGCCCACGAGGGACAAAGAGGTCACGAACGAGGTGTTGATCGTCCGGGTCAAAGTCTCGTTCAACGAGATGTTGATGTTGTCGCGGAAGGTGCGCTGCGGGTGCTGCGCGAGGTTCTCGCGGATCCGGTCGAAGACGACGATCGTGTCGTTCACCGAGTAGCCGATGCCGGTGAGCAAGGCCGCGATCGAGGTCAGGTCGAAGGAGCGCCAGAAGATGAAGTAGAACCCGAGCATGAGGCAGGTGTCCGGGATCAGCTTGAGCACGGCGCCCGAGCCGAAGCGCATGTCGAAGCGGAAGGCCAAGTAGGCCATGATGCCGACGATCGCGTAGATCAAAGACATGAAGCCCTGCGTGCGCAGCTCCTTGCCGATCTGCGGACCGACGTAGTCGACCCGGCTGATGCGCGGCTCGTGCGCCGCGAGATCCTTACGGATGAGGTCCTGAAAGGCTTGCACCTTGGCGCCGCTGGCCACGGCCTCGTTGTGCTGCGTCGTGGCCGCGTCCTGCCCGGCCGGGACCGCGACCTCGCCGCCCGAGAGCTTGTCGAAGGACTCTTTGTCGAAGCGGACGAGGAATTCCTTCCCCTCCGAGCCGAGCGCCTGGACGTGCGCCTCGTGCGCGCCGGCCTTCGCCAAAGTCGCGCGGAGCGTATCGACCGGGAGGGCGTCCTTAAACGCGAGCTCCGTCTCCAGGCCGCCCACGAAGTCGACGGACCAGTTCAGTCCGCGGACCGCCGTGCCCGCGAGAAGGAGGACGACCAAAACGCCGACGATCGAGGAGATCCGGACGTCGTACTTCAGGAAGTTGATGTTGAAGACCCGGCGCTTCGTCGCGCCATCGCCGCCCATCCACACCAGCTCTTTTTTCGGGTCCGGGACCTTCGCCATGACGAGGTCGAAGAAGAGGTGCGAGCAGTAGAGCGCCGTGAAGAGCGAGACCACGAGACCGATGAGGAGCGAGACGGCGAAGCCGCGGATCGGTCCGGAGGCGTTCGTCTCGAGGAGGATGAAGGCGCCGATCATCGTCGTCACGTGCGAGTCGAAAACGGTCCAGAAGACCTTGCTGAAGCCGAGCTCCAACGCCTTCTTCGGTGCCTTGCCTTCTCGCAGCTCCTGTCGGATCCGCTCGTTGATCAGGACGTTCGCGTCGACGGCGATACCGAGGCCCAAGACGAAGCCGGCGATACCGGGAAGGGTCAGGGCGAAGCCGAACATCGCCATGCAGGCAAAGACAAAGAGACCGTTGAGCACGAGCGCCGCGCAGGCGATCAAGCCCGGACGACGGTAGTAGGCGATCATGAAGACGAAGACCAAGGCGACGCCGAGGATGGTGCCCATGATGCCTTCGCGCGCCAGCTCGGGTCCGAGCGAGGCGCCGACCTGCCTTTGCTCGAGAATGTCGATGGTCGCGGGCAGGGCGCCCGACTTCAGCACGAGGGAGAGCTGGGTCGCCTCGTCCACGACCTTCTGGTAGTCACGGCCGGAGCCCAAGGTGATGCGCGCTTGACCGCCGGCGATGCGGCCCTGGATGTTCGGGGCGGACTCGACGACGTCGTCGAGGATGATCGCCATGCGTTTCTGCACGTTTCGGCCCGTGATCTCCTCGAAGCGCTTGGCGCCGGTCAAAGAGAACTTGAGGGAGACCTCCGGGCGTTGGTCGAAGCTCGACGTGTCCTGAGCCACGAAGGCGTCCGTGACGTCGTCGCCCATCATCTCCGTCGCGGCGTGCACGACGTAGCTCTGGTAGCGCGTCTTCTTGCCCGCAGCGATGACTTCCTGGCTAAAGAGGAGCTCACGGTCCGGAGGCACGAGGCCCTTGGTCGCGTCGATGATGAGCTGCTTGTTCTCCGAGGTCAGCGCCGTCTGGCCGCCGTCGTTGGCCAAAGTGACTTCCGGAGGAAGCTTGCCGCTTAGGCTGTCGAAGCCTTTGAATTCGTCGTCGACGATCTTGAACTTGAGCTGGGCGGTGCGGCCGAGGAGCTCTTTCGCCTTGTCCGGATCTTTGAAGCCCGGGAGCTGCACGAGCACGGAGCCGTCGGCGCGCCGGGAGATCAGGGGCTCGGTGACGCCCCATTTGTCGACCCGGTTGCGGATGACGCGCTCCGCCTGCTCGACGGCGCTGGCTTTGATCGTCTTCACTTGGTCCGGCGAGAAGCCGAAGTCGATCGTCTGGCCTTCCCGCGACACTTGGCTCAAGTCCGAGAACTTGGTGCGGAACTTCTCTTTGAAGTCGTCGACGTTGACGGAAGGCTCGAGCTCGATGCGCAAACGCTGGGATACGTCTTTCGGGACGTACGCGTTCTTGATCGGAATGCTGTCGTCCTTCGACCACCGCATGACCTCGGTGCCCATCTTGCCGAGCTTGTTGTCGATCGCCTGCTCGAGGCGAACGCCGAGGACCAGCTGCACGCCCCCTTGGAGGTCGAGCCCCAAGTTCATGCGCGTCGACGGCAGGAAGCTTGGGATCCGTTTCGCCAGCTGCTCGTGGTCGTTCCGCACTTCGGCGGGGAGCGTGAGATAGATGACCGAAGGCGCGGCGAAGTACAACGCGACCAGAGTCAGGAAAGCCACCAAGATGGAACGCGAACGAAGGCTCTTCATGGTCCTAATGCCACTCCCTCTTAACAGACGATGGGAACCCTTAGAGTCCGCGGAATCGTTCGGAAAGGCTACCGCTTTCTAGGTTATGAACCGCGACGTCCGGGCGCGCGGACCAGACCCGATCAATTACTTGATATAATTGACATAAACGGAGAAACCCGCCTTCGGCCGCTTCGAGCGGTCAGCGCCGGGCGAGACTCGCTCGCACCAACGCTCGCAGCGTCACGACCTCGGGGTCGTCGACGCAGTCGAGCACCCTGAGCGCCGCATCCACGGCGCTCGTCTCCTCGGCGGAGCCGCGCGGCGTAGCCGTTTCTAAAACCTCGGTCATGAGGCGCTTCCGACGGTCGCGCCGACCCGCAGACCAGCTCGCCTCGCTCACGTCGAGGCTGCGGCTCCCGTCGCGAAACGCGAAGAACTTGAGCCGCCCGCCGTCGAGCGCGTAGTGAAACTCCGTGTAGCGCCCGCCCTTGAACCACACCAGGCCAAGCACCTTGCGCAGCTCCTCGCTGAGCAGAGCATGCCCGACGCGCGTCGGGATCGCCTCGGCGATGCCGTCGGCGTTCAAGAACGTGCCGCGGTCCGAGTCGCCGCGCCAGGCGATCTCGTCCAGGATCTCTTCGGCGACGGGGAAGAGATCCGGATCGCCCGTCGCGCCGAGAGCCTCCGCAACCACGTGCGCCAGCGCCAGATCGGGCAGCGCCTCGATCCGCCGCTCGAGCTTGTCGTCCAGGCGCTGAGCGCCCTTTCCGACGACGTAGCCGGTCTCGAACGGCACGCCCTTGGCCCAGCCGAAGTACCGACGGCCCAAGCACATCTCGACCATGGCGGGAGGACCGCCCTCGGCGGCCCACCGCGCCAAAAGCACGTCACCCTCGGCCGAGCGCCACCGTCGCGCGAGGTCTTTCGGCGCCACGAGCGCCACGCCCCAAGTCGGTAGGGACGGAAGCGGCGATTTCAGCGCCTCGCCGTCGTAGATTCGCGTTCCCGACCAATGAAGCAACGCGGTCAAGCGGCGGCCTCCTTAATTGCAATCGACTCGTTCCCAGCTGGCGTTCCACGTCGCTACTTTACCATCGGCGCAGCATTCGACGCGCTCCCAGCTCGGATTCCAGATGCAGGCGAAAGGCGTGGCCGCCTTGCACTCGACCCGCTCCCAGCTCGGGTTCCAGACGGCCTGCTCGCCGCTCGCGCAGCAGCGCCAGCGCTCCCAGCTCTGGTCGTAGGCGCATTGCCCCGGGCCACCGTTGGGCTCGCCGCTGCCGCCCGGCTGCGTGCAGTCGACGCGCTCCCAGCTCGCGTTCCAGCTGGCGATCTCGCCGGAGGGGCAGCATTCGGTGCGCTCCCAGCTCGGGTTCCAGATGCAGGCGCCCGGCGTGGCCGTGTTGCAATCGACGCGCTCCCAACTGGGATTCCACGTGGCTTCCTGGCCCTCGGAGCAGCACTCGGTGCGCTCCCAGCTGGGATTCCAGGTGCAACGCGACGCGAAGGCCGGCGCGGCATGAAAGGACAGGACGAACAGGGCGAACGGGACAAGCGCGGCCAAAAATGTTTTCATGAGTCGTTCCTCGTGAGGTTTTCGGCAAAGGGGGCGCAAGGTCGGTCTAACGCCGGCGCCGGATCGGCGCAAGGCGTCAGATTGACGTCGACGCGCCCGCCCCGAAATCCCGCGCGCCCTCGCGCCGCATCACCATGAAGCGCGACGGATCCGGCAGGCCCGCGAAGCCAAATTTCTCGTATAAGCCGTGCGCGTCGCGCGTCGCCAACAGCATGCGCGGGACCTTCGCCAGCTCCGGGCGCGCCAGGACCGTCGCGACGAGCCAGCTGCCGAGGCCTTTGCCGCGATGCCGCTCGTCGACGATCACGTCACACAGATAGGCGAAGGTCGCGCGGTCGGTGATGACGCGCGTGACGCCGACCAGCTCGTCCCGATCGAAGAGCCCGTAGCACAAGGATTGGCGCACGGACCGCTCCACCGTTGGCCACGGACGGTCGACCGCCCAGTAGGAGCGCGAAAAGAGCGCATGCATCGCCTTCGACTGCGCCGCGGCGCGAGCTGGGGAAAGCATGTGGATGGCATAGCGCTCGCGCCGTGCGAGCGCGCCAGGGCGCGCGGACGAAGGGTCGGGATCCGGCCCCGCCCCCCCCGTCTCCAACACGGCCTCCGCCGCGGCCAGATCCCGCCCCTCTCCGCGCAAGAACAGCTCTTCCGCGACCTTGAGCCGCGTGTGCTCCGACCGATTCTGCCCGAGCTTCCACTTCGTCCGCACGGAGACCGGGATCATTGCCACGATGGCGATCTCGGCGAAGCTCCCTTTATAGAGCTTGTGCTCCGGGTCCAGCGCCGCGAAGCAGCCTTCCGGCTGGAACCGCGCCATCATCTTCTCGAGCGTCCGCCGCATCGCCTGTGGATCCGTGCATACCTCGACCCGGCAGCGCATCTCCACGAACTTGTAGTAGGCCGTCGCCGCCCCCGCGTACTTCGCATCGACCCAGTATGAAGGGATGGTCGCGAGATAGTCCGTGAACACGAGGGATCCGAGCCCCGTTCGTGCCATGTCGAGCCTCTGCTCGTCGTCGCGCCGCAGGTGCAGGAAGAACTTCCCGTCCACCGACACTGGATTGAAGACCCCGTGCCGCGGCGCCCCCGCCGCGTCGACCGTCGCCAGGAGACAATGCTCCGCCCCCGCCACCAACTCCTGCACAGCCGCCTCACCGGGCGCTACGTACTCGTCTTTGAAGATCATGGGCTACCTCCGTGCCATGAGGTAAAGCTAGGCTCGTTCTGGTCGATGCGAAACGACCAGATCGAACAAATCACATCGACCAGACGGAGCGCCCTCTTGCGCGAGCTGAGCCTGCACCTTCCCCGCGGCGCGAAAGCGCAGTACCTGCGCGTCGCCGAGGCGCTCCGCCAAGCCATCCGCGACGGCCAGCTCGCGCCCGGCGAGGCGCTCCCGTCCTCCCGTGAGCTCGCCGCCCGCCTGCGCGTCCATCGCCAGACGGTGATGGCCGCGCTCGCCGAGCTCAGCGCCGAAGGTTGGACCTACGGGCGCGAGCGCCGCGATTATCGCGTCTCGACCGAGCTCCCGTCGCAGTTCTCCGCGCCCGCGCCCGCCGCTCCGCGCCCCGCGGTCGCGAAACCTTTCCATTTCCGCATAGCGCGCGTCCCCGAGCTCCCGCATCCGACGATTCCCTTCGACAGGAAGCGGCACAAAGCCGCCTTTCCGAGCGGCCAGCCCGATCTGCGCCTCTTCCCCGAAAACGAGTTCCGCGGCTTCGTCTCGGCGGCGATGCGTCGCCACCCGAAGCGAGTGCTCGATTACGGCCCGCCGGAGGGCGACCCGCTCTTCCTCGACGGGCTCGCTACGTACCTGCGTCGCGTGCGCGCCGTCCAGGACCGCACGCTCGTCGCGACGAACGGCTCGCAGGAAGGGATCTTCCTCACCGCCCAGCTCCTGGTCGGCGAAGGCGACGCCGTCGGCGTCGAGGCGATGGGTTACCCGCCCGCCTTCGCCGCGCTGAAGGCGGCCGGCGCCAAGCTCGTGCCGATCCCGATCGACGAAGGCGGCCTGGACTCCGACGCGCTGGCGAAGGTCCTCGCACGCCGGAAGCTCAAGCTCCTCTACCTCACGCCGCTCCACCAGTATCCGACGACCGCGACGCTCTCGGTCGGCCGCCGTGCCCACATCTACGATCTTTGTTTACGCCATGGCGTCGCGATCCTCGAGGACGACTACGACCACGAGTTCCACTACCGATGCCAGCCGCTGCCGCCTTTCGCCGCGAACGATCCGGCCGGCCTCGTGATCTACGTCTCCACTTTCTCGAAGGTCCTGTTTCCCGCGGCGCGCTTGGGCTTCGTCGCCATTCCGCCGGCCCTTGCAGCGCCGTTCACAACCCTGCGCCGCATCGCGTCGCGGCAGAACGACGGTCTCATTCAAACCTCGGTCGCGCTGTGGATGAAAGACGGCGGCTTCGAGCGCCACCTGCGCCGCATGCGCCGAGCCTACGAGGCACGGCGCGACGCACTGGTCGAGGCGCTCCAATCGGCGGCGGCAAGAGGTGCGCCGTTCAAGTTCCGCGTCCCCGACGGCGGGATGGCGATTTGGGTGGAGACGCCGGGAGTGAACGCCGACGAAATTGCCCAGCGTGCCGGCGCACTAGGGCTTCTCGTGCTGCCTGGATCACACTACGCCGTGCCTCATAAGCGTGTCGACGCGCTACGCCTCGGATTTGCCAGCCGAACCCCGCAGGAATTGGCGACCGGCGTAGCGCTTCTGGAGACGGCTGTCACTTCCAGGTAGCATTGGTATTTTCGCCAAAACTCAGTCGGATCAACCACATCGACCCTTGGTCCGCGACTTGCTTCAGTGACGGCATACGCTGGAGGACTCTCTGATGCAACGCTCCCCACTCGAATCCCTCATCCTCTCATTCGCCCTGGCGCTGTCGATCGTCACTCCGCTCGCGCTCGCGCAGACGCAGACGGTCGAGCTGGACGGGCAAAAAGTGGCCTTCGCCTCGCTCGGCGACGCGATCGATTACCAAGGCGTCCTGAACCGCGCCTCGCGCGCAGATCCTTACACGTATAACGATGGACGCGCGTTCCGCCTGGACGGCGCGAAGACCTTGCGTCTGGAAGAGACCTTCGCGACCAGCAGCGACTGCGCCAACGCCGGCGACTTCGTCGGTCCCACGTACATGGTCCTCGCGATGGTCTCTGGCAAAGATCCGGAGATCATCCGCACCACCGAAGGTGCCGAAGTCGACGGCGGCAGCCCCATCCCGCGCGTGGCCCTCGCCGATTTTCCCGGTGAGCTGAAGGCGGGAACCTACGTGCTCACCGTCGATTACATGAGCTTCGACCGCCCTTGCCACATCTCCGGATCCTTCACGCTTGCGGAGTGAGCGAAGAGAGAGCTAGCCTCCCCCCATAATTCACTACGCGTTCGTGAAAAGGGGAAGACAGTGCTCTACAAAGACCCGAATACGGCCGGCGCGCTCGTCACCTTCGCCAAGCAATACGGTAACTACGTAAACGGCGCCTTCGTGCCGCCCGTCGCCGGCCGCTACTTCGAGGCAATGTGCCCGGTCACCGGCAAGCCCTACACCGAGGTCGCGCGCTCCGACGAGAAGGACGTTGAGAAAGCGCTCGATGCCGCGCACGCCGCATTCCCGTCGTGGAGCCGCACCAGCGCGACCGAGCGCTCGAACACGCTGCTGAAGATCGCCGACCGCATGGAGCAGAATCTCGAGAAGCTCGCCGTCGTCGAGACCTGGGGCAACGGCAAGGCCGTGCGCGAGACGCTCGCCGCCGACCTGCCGCTCTGCATCGACCATTTCCGCTACTTCGCGGCGGCCATCCGCAGCGACGAAGGCGGCATGGCGGAGCTCGACAAAAGCACCGTCTCGTACCACTTGCGCGAGCCCCTTGGCGTCGTCGGCCAAATCATCCCGTGGAACTTCCCGCTGCTCATGGCCGCGTGGAAGCTCGCGCCGGCGCTCGCCGCAGGCAACTGCGTCGTCCTGAAGCCTGCCGAGCAAACCCCCGTCTCCATCCTCGTCCTGATGGAGCTGATCGGCGACCTCCTGCCGAAAGGCGTGCTCAACGTCGTCAACGGCTTCGGCATCGAGGCCGGCAAGCCCCTCGCCTCCTCGCCCCGCATCGCCAAGGTCGCCTTCACCGGCGAGACGACGACCGGCCGCCTGATCCTCCAATACGCCTCGGAGAACCTGATCCCCGCGACGCTCGAGCTCGGCGGCAAAAGCCCGAACATCTTCATGGCCGACGTCATGGACAAGGACGACGCCTTCTTCGAGAAGTGCCTCGAGGGCTTCGCCATGTTCGCGCTGAACCAAGGCGAGGTGTGCACCTGCCCCTCGCGCGCTCTCGTCCACGAGAAGATCTACGACCGCTTCATGGAGAAAGCCGTCGACCGCGTCAAGAAGATCAAAATGGGCCACCCGCTCGACACGACGACGATGATGGGCGCGCAGGCCTCCGGCGACCAGATGGAGAAGATCCTATCCTACGTTCAGGTCGGCAAGAATGAAGGCGCGACCATCCGCACCGGCGGCGAGCGCGCGAAGGTCGCGGGCCTGGAAAACGGCTGGTACATGCAGCCGACGATCTTCGAGGGCAAAAACAGCATGCGCGTCTTCCAGGAAGAGATCTTCGGACCAGTGGTCGCGGTGACCAAGTTCAAGGATCGCGAGGACGCGCTGAAGCTCGCCAACGACTCGCTCTACGGCTTGGGCGCCGGCCTCTGGACCCGCTCGGTCCACGACGCCTACGAGATGGCGCGCGAGATCAAGGCCGGCCGCGTCTGGACGAACTGCTATCACCTGTACCCGGCGCATGCCTCGTTCGGCGGCTACAAGCAGTCGGGCATCGGTCGCGAGAACCACAAGATGATGCTCGCGCATTACACGCAGACGAAAAACATCTTGGTTTCCTACGATCCCAAGCCCATGGGTTTCTTCTGAGCAACACGGCCTGCGACGTCGGGGCCGACGGTGCCCCGGTCGCCATTCCTCGCGATGCGCAGGGGCGCGTCCAACGCGTGGGCGCGACCCCGCTCGCGATGGAATGGATCCTGAAGCTCCGCGCCGCGCACGGCCCCTTACTCTTTCACCAGAGCGGCGGCTGTTGCGACGGCTCGGCGCCGATGTGCTTCGCACGCCCCGAGTTCAAGATCGGCCAGCGCGACGTGCTCCTCGGCACGCTCGACGGCGATCCGGTCTACATCTCCGGCACGCAGTTCGAGGCGTGGAAGCATACGCAGCTCGTCATCGACGCGGTGCCGGGTCGCGGCGCGAGCTTCTCGCTCGAGATCCCGCACGGCATCCGCTTCCTGACGCGCTCGCGCGTGTTCACGCCGGAGGAGCGCGAGGCTTTGGCGCCGTTGGCCTAGGCAATTCAGTCGTGGACGTCGTCGCCTTGGGCTCCCGGAGGCCACAAGTGGTTGTTCCCTTCGCGATCCGGCGCTTCAACGCCCTGGGACGTGAAGTGATAATCGAATTTGCAAGAATTCACTTTCGTCCGGACGGCGCGCCGGTCGGTCGAAGGCTTCCAGATCCCTGGATTGCAGAACTCCTCGTGGATGCCGAGGAAGTCGACGCGGATCTCCTCGCCGCGCTCGACGAAGATTCGCTGGGAAAGCACCTCGGTGTGCGGGCCCGAGTCCAACGAGGCGTCGCTTGCGCCGCCGCCCAGCCTCAAGATTTGGATGCGGGCCCGGTGCCCGCAGCCGGCGACGTCCTTCGCCAAGCGGTAGAAGAGGGTGCCACTTTGCGTCACCGTCAGCTTGTCGTCTTCAAATTTCAAGCCCGGACCGTGGAAGCAAAGACCGGCATCGTCCCAATTGCCGGTTTCCCCCTCGCCCGTCCAGTCGTCGAAGCCGTACTCCAAGACCGAGCCTTCCCAAAGGCCTTGCAACGGGGATTCCGGGTCGAGCGCGGGCGTCGTCGGCTTCTCGCCGGCGACCTCGATGTCGGGCTCCGCGGGAGGTGCAGGCGGCGGAATCGTGGCGGGATCAGGCGGAGCCGGCGGCGGCGGTTGCGGCGCCCCGCCGAGAATCTCTCCCGGCTTCGACTTGAGCTTGTGCTGAGTGCCCCCGGCGTCGAAGCTGGCGACGATCGACTTGACGGCCGCAAACGTGCCCCGGTCCGACTCCGTCGTCGCGTGCCACCGACTCGCGGCCGGCGCGCTCTGCATCACGGGGACGAATCGCGAGCCGTCGACCTTGTTGAACAAGACCTCGCCGAGCTTCGCGTCGGCGAGCGTCGTTTTGGCCAGCGTCGTTTTGTCGAAGATCGCGCAGCCGATCACCTCGAAACCGAGGGCCGACGGCACCGCCGTCGGGTCGAGCGCGCAGTCGGCGGCGAGGAAGGCGCCCGCGATTTGCACGGGCGCGTCGGACTTCTCGTCCTCCTGATCGCCTTCGTCGTCGCTGTTCTCGACGGTTTTCTTGTCGCCCTTGGCGCTCTTCTTGCCGCCGGCGCCGCTGAGCGAGCTGCCGTCGCTGCAGGCGCCCCAAAGAAGCGTCGCGAGCACTGCCGAGCCGAGATGAATTTTGCGTAGGCGAATCATCATGGACCTTAATCGGCCCGGCTTGCGCGCGTCTTAAGGAAAAAACGGAGGCGGCCAATATCCTAGTCGAGCTCGGCCTTAACGACCTGGCGACGCTCGCAATTCAGCGGCGATACAGGAAGAAGAAGTCGCGCGAATCCGGCTCCCCCACGAACCGCGGCCTGAGCTTGTCCCCGTCCTTGTGGTCGAAGACGCCCATGCCGCGCGAAAGATGCTCGATCTTGTAGTCGTCGCCATTGCGCTTGAATAGCGCCATGTACGTGTGCTCTAGCGCGTTCATATCGAGATGCATCGCATATTCGCAGCGGTACGCCTGGAATACACGCGCCATCGAAGACGGCGTCGCCGAGGAAAAGTAGCCGAAGATCAGGAACTGTTTGCCGCCTTCTTCCTGCATGCAGGCGCCGGTCCGGAGCGTCCGCTTCTTGCTCTTCACGTCGCCCGACCAGTTGCCCTGTCCCCACTGATCGACGTAGAGGCCTGGCTTGCTCACCAATCTGCCGCCGAAAAGTTTCGCCTCTTTCGGCTCGAGCGGCACGACGATTGGCACGCCGTTCTGCCGAGCGTAGCGGATGCTGTCGAGCTTCTTCGCGTCACCTTCGCGCCAGGTGCGCATCGAGATCTTCCCGTCGGCGTCGGCCGCCATGGTCGAGAGTCCCGGCACGAGCTTGCTGAAGACGACACCGTCCTCCACAAAACCGTAGTGGCTACCTTTGTTCTTCTCGCTGAATGGACCCGTCTTGAACGCGCTATGGTAGCGCTTGAAGCCGCCGGTGAAAGTGGCGACCGCTCGCGAGAGGAACTCGGGGCCCACGATTCCGTTCACCGCCAAGGGTTTCACCGAGCCAAAACCGTCCGGCCCCGCGGAGCTGCGCGCGAGCTTCCTGAAATCGGGCGAGCGCCGCGACCACTCGACGCCCGGGTGCTTGGTGCCCAAAGTGTAGCCCAGGGAGAAGCGCGACAGGTCGAACGCGACGAGATAGGAGATCGCCTTTTCCTCGACGGCGCTCAAGGCGCCGACGCGCGCGGGGAAGCTCGTGAGCACCTCGGGCGCGACGAAGCGCGGCTCGATCTGGCTCACGTAGACGCCCGGCTCCAGCGCTGCCTCGTACCAACGGCCGATGCCCATCGGCTTGCCGTCCCGCTCCTTCATCCGGATCGCGAGCTTGCCGGTCGGCAGAGTCGCGCCATTGAATGCGCGGGCAACCAACGCGTCCATGGGCTTGCCGGGCTTCGACGCGGCCTCGCTCTCGGTGGGGTTGGCGGCGGTGTCGGCGGTGATCATCTCTTTGTCGCTGAAAATGGTGTTCTTCACCATGGTGATGACGCTTTCGCCGCCCGGAACATGCAGGCGAAGGAAATCCGTGCACCACTCGTTAAATGACTCGCGACCCTGTGCGACGCTCTTCAGCGTGATCTTGCCGCCGCACAACGAGACGTACGGCGCATGCTTCGCGCGGGCCGCGACGAGGGGGCCGTCACCCTTTGCGTTCCAGAGCTCGCAGAAGACCGACGCACCGGCCTCATCGATCCGCACGCCTTCGTGAAACTCCGGGTCCAGATGGATCCGACGCAGGCTCGGCGCCGAGTTCGTCAGGTTGAAACTCGCTTTGCCGCCCGGGACGGTAAGCTCGAGAAAGTACCAAACGTTGATGCCAGGATTCAGGTTTTGCAGACGCGCATGGCCGACCACCTCGACCTCACGCGCCTTCTGCAGATCGAAGATGCTCGCAGCACGGGACGGCGCCGCCCAGACTAGGGCGAGCGCCAACCCGAGGGCGGCGAAAACGGCGGCAGGAGCGGGATGCATGGAATTACATTCGGTTTTATGTGCCCTTGCCTTAGCGCCGACGAGGTAACAAACTGATTTTACTACCACATTGCTCTTCTACCGCGAGGCGCGGCCGACGCAAAAGTATCGGTTCAGGCGCCGCCGGATATAGCCGAACAGATCGTATGTCTTACCGTCATCCGCTCCTGCTCTCGATCGCGCTCGCGCTCGCGCTCACCTCGGCGTGCGAGCCCGCCGCCACGCCGCGACGCGACATAGACGTCGCGCCGTCGAGCGGCAGCGGCTCGGCCGTCAAGGCAGAGGACGCCGGGACGAAGAAGACCAAGGACAGCACCTACGCCGGCGACCAAGCGCTTCCGCCTGAGGTCTTGAACGGCGCCTATCTCCGCCTCGACGCCGTCGATATAGACGAGGCCGAGAGTGACGATCTCCTGAAGCCCGGCGCGGCCGACGAGCTCGACACGAAAAAAGAACGCCTCGTCTCGTGCGCGTTGCACAAAAACGCCAGCGACGCGAAGGCGCGCAAGAAGCTCGTCGACATCTCGAAGCTGCAGAAGCGCTGGGTCGTGCGCAAAGCCGGCGCGGCTAAATCGAAGGATCTGATCATCACCAAGAACATCATCCAGCCCGGCAAAGGCCGCACCGCGATCTTCGCCGTGCCCAAGGATCTGGTGAACGAGGAGCTCGAGATGGATCTCGAGCTTACCGGCAAAGATCCCGACTCCGGCAAAGTCCGGACCGTGATTGTTTCCGGACGTCTCGCGGCCGGGGACTGAGTCGATGCGGCGTTGGCCACGCCCGAAGCTCGTGCTCCTCTGGCTCGGCGTCACGCTCGCCGCGCTCCTCGGCCAAGCCTTCTCGCCCGGCGCTTACCTCCGCGACGCCGTCGAGCAGCCGCTGCGCTTCGAGCTGCGCGCCCGCCTCGGCAAGGCTCCCGCGCTCGACTCACGCCTCAAGATCCTGGCCTTCGACGACGCCAGCGTGCACGCCCTGCGCCGTACCGAGATGCTCGCTCCCGACTGGAGCCGCCTCGTCCGCCGCCTCGCGCGCGCCAAGCCGGCGGCGATCCTGATCGACAAAGTCTTCGGCCTATCGTTCGAAGCGGACGCCGCGCTCGCCGAGCTCGCCCAAGCGAACCTTGCCGCTGGCAACGTCATCGCCGGCAGCTTCGCCTCCCGCGCCGCCACCGCGCCGACGCCCCTCGCCCTTGAAAAGCCCTACAACCAGATCGCCAAGCTGGCCGCCGATCCGCGCGACGCCGCGTGGCTTTCGATTTCCGGCGGCGTCCCGCAAGGCCCTCTGCCGGTTCTGCGTCGGAGCTTCGACTTCATCGGCCACATCAACGACCAGGGCGGCGGCTTCGTCGCCCCCTTTCTGCGCGTCGATCACGAGCGCGTCATGCCGCACATCGCCTTCGGCGCGGCGAAATCCATCGGCCTCGACGCCGACGGCCCCTTGATCGACGGCCGCCGCGTGCCCGTCGACGAGCGCGGCCTCCTCGCCGCCGATTTCCCGGCGTTGGCAACGCTGCAATCCCGCACGCAGAGCCTCGCGAAGCTCGTCTTGCCGGATGCGCCGGAGGCAGGACCGATCGGCATCGACAAGGGCGACTACGTCGTCATCGTGCCGCTCTACTACTCGGGGAACACCGACTTCCGCGCCACGCCGATCGGCGCGGTTCCCGGCGTCTTCTACCACGTCGCCGTGATGAATAGCGTGCTCGCGGGAAGGTGGCTCGTCCCCGCGCGCGAGCTCGCGCTCGCGCTGCTTCCGCTTCTCGCCGCCCTCGGCCTATGGCTCGGCTTCGCGCTGCGGCCGCTTTTCGTGCCGCTCGTCGCCGTCGCGGCCGCGGGCGGGATCGCCCTGGCTAGTCACGCCGCGTTCATTTTCGCGGGCGCGCTCGTTCCCTGGGCGAGTCCGACGGCCGCCTTCCTTGGCGCGGCCGCGTTCGGCGTCGCGCGCCGCGGCCGCGAAGGCGAGCTGAAGGCGACCGCGCTCCGAAGCGCACTCAAAGGCCTGATTTCCGACGAACGCCTCCAGCAATTCGTCGAGGATCCGAAAGCCCTCGACGAAAACGCGGCCGAGCGCGTCGTCACCCTGATGTTCATCGACGTCGTCGGCTTCTCGCTCCTCGCCGAGGAGCATCCGCCGGCCGACGTTTTTGCGTATATCAAGGCGGTGTTCGCGCGCACGAGCCAGCGCATCCACGAGCACGGAGGCACCGTCGACCGCACGCTCGGGGACGGTCTTCTCGCGTATTTCGGCCACGGTTGGGGCCGGGAGCTGCCCGCAGACGGCGCCCCTCGACGAGGCCATGCTGACGCCGCCGTCGACTGCGCGGTCGCCATCCAGCGCGACAACGTCCTCGAGATGGCGCGCGCCGCCGGTGAGGGCGCGCGCCTCGCGACGCCGCTGCGCATCGGGATCAACACCGCCAGCGTCTTCGTCGGCAACGTCGGCAGCGACGGCCGGCTCGACTTCACCGTGATCGGCACCGGGGTCAACCTCGCGAAGCGCCTCGAGACGGCCTGCGATCTGCACGCGGTCATGCTGAGCGAGACGACGCTCGACGCTTGCGCCAAGTTCGCGATCGACACGCCCGGCATGGCCCGGCGCCTGATCCAGGTCAAGCACCACGAAAAGCCGCTACAAGCGGTCGAATTCGACCCGCTCGCGGGCACGGCGGAGAAGGCTGCCGCGACGCGGGTGCACGCCGAGCGCATGGGACTCACGCGGCTGGAGCAGCGCTGGCTCGTCGTAGACCCTGCCTTCGTCGCCATCGGCACTGAATATGGGCCGTGCGTCCTCGTCGACTTTTCCGAGCGCGGCATCGGCGTCGAGCTCCCCGCCTACCTTGCGAAGGGTGTCGGCCTGAAGCTCACCCTCACGATCGCGGGCGAGCCCCAGCCCCTGACGGTCGACGCCGAGGTGCGTTGGGGTCGGCCGGCGCGCGGCGGCGCGGGACGTTTCGCGCACGGTTTGGCGCTCAAGGGCCTGCGCGCCGACCAGCACGAGGAGCTGGTGCGGACGCTCAGGCGAAGTCGCTGAGTCTCAGGGAATCGCGACGCGGAACGGTCGCGACGTGCGGCTCGCGCGCCGGAGCTTCAGATCGCCGAACATGCGCTGCTCGTAGAAGCTGACGGAAAGCCAGTATTCGCCGTTGGCGAGCGAGCTCTCCGGCCCGTCCGCATCCGGCTCCAGACCGACCGTCGCCGACGTCTGCGTGGCGCCTTGGCTCGACAGGCCCCAGACCGGCGCCCAATAAGGCGAAACGTCGGTGACACGGCTGACGTTGACGCGCATGACCCGGCGCTCGTCCGGCGAAAGCTCCGGCGAGCGGAAGTCGTCCCAGGTGATCGTCGGCTGCGCCGAGGTGACCGTTTCACCGTAGGCCGGGGCGTGCACGGAGGGCGTCGCTGAAGAGGTCAGGTCACTCATCACGAACCAGCCTTCCGACGAGAGCCCGCTGGCGAGCACGAATCGGATGATGTAGAGGCCGTCGGCCAACGGTGCCTCGCGGTCCTCGCTGTCGAGGCCGAAGTAAAAGCCGCCGCCGGTCTCCTCCGGCGCGGACTCCCACTCGCCGACGCCCGCGCGACGGTCGAGCACGACGTCGTTCGGGAACTTCACGAGCTGCACCTGCGACAACGTGTCCGCCGCGTCCATGTGCCCGGCGAAGTTGGCCTTGTAGGCGACGCCGTCCTGCTTCGCCTTGCGCACGTGGGCAAACTTCAAGTTGCTGACCCCGGGCGGCGGCGCCCAGTCGGAGGTCAACTTGCCCTTGTGCTCGCGAAACGCCCGATTCAGCAGATCGTAAGCGTTCGTCCGCACCAACTGATCGGCGCTCGGGTCCGCGAGCGCCTCCCGCAGTGCGGAAGACATCGAGGGCATGTCGTCCTTCAGATACGCGGCATGCGCGCGCTCGATCGCCGAGCGTTCGCCTTCCGCGCCGAAGAAGCCGCCGTTCGCCAGGGCGACGGTCGCCACTCCTGCCATTGCCATTGCCACAGTCATTCTCTTGAGGGACATCATGAACAGATCCTCCGTTTGGGTTCGAGGCCTACTTTGGCACCTCGCGCGCGCCGCCTTGTCACGGCGCCGTCCCTTCTTCGTCAACTCTCGGTCAATTCTTCGGCGGCACGGGGACGTCGCGGAAACGGTAGCCGACGCCGCGCACCGTCTCGAAGATCTCGGCAGCGAGCTTCTGCCGCAACTGCAGCATGTGCGTATCCACCGTTCGCGTCGTCGGGAACGCCTCGAAGCCCCACACCCGATTCAGGAGCTCGTCGCGGCTGAAGACCTTGTTGCGCTCCTCGACCAAGAGGCGGAGCAAGCCGAACTCCATGCGCGTCAGCTCGACCAAAACGCCGCGCCAACGCACCTCGTGCGCCGCCGTGTCGATCACGAGCGCGCCGGAGGCCGCCGTCAGGCTCGTGCGCGCGGGCTCGGACGCGGAGCGCAGGCGGGCGCGAATCCGCGCCAGCAATTCCCGCGGCTCGAACGGCTTCGTCACGTAATCGTCGGCGCCGAGCTCGAGCCCGAGCACTTTGTCGATCAGCTCGGCGCGCGCCGTCAGCATGATCACCGGAAATTTTAGCCCGCGCTCGCGCCAACCGCGCAAGAGCTCGATTCCGGGACGATCCGGCAGCGCCCAATCGAGGAGCACGAGCTCCGGCATTTGCGCCTGGACCTCGCGCTCCGCCCCGGCCGCGTCGACCGCCGGCCGGACGAGGAGCCCCTCGGCGGTCAAGAACCGGCACAAGGCCTCGGCGACGTTCGGCTCGTCTTCGACCAGGAGGATCATCTAGAAGGCAGCTCCAAGGTGAAAGCCGCGGGCCGTGCGATGCGCAGCGCGCCGCCGAAAGCGCGAGCCACGTCGTCTACCAGGGTCAAGCCGAGGCCGAGTCCGCCGCCTTGCGCGCCCGCGGCGAGGGTCAGCAGGTTGACGCTCTGCAGCACGCCGCCGTCCTCGACGGTGATCGCCACCTTCTTTTTCCCGCGCCGCGCCGCGCGCACGACGACCGGCGGCTTGCCGTGACGCACGGCATTGTCGACGAGATTCGCGACGCCGACCTCGAGCCAATGGGGGTCGACGCCCAGGGCGCCGTCCTCGGCCAGGCCCTCGAAACGCACGGCCTCGCCGTAGCGCTCCATGAGCGCCGCGAGAAAGCTGTTCACCGAGGCGACGCCCGGCCCGCACGCGCCGGCGCGCTCGACGCGGAGATAGCCGGCGCTCGCCGCGATCACGCGCTTGAGCCGCTCGACGTCGCCCGTCATCCGCAGGAACGCCGTCTGGCTCCCTGCCGGCAACTCGTCGAACTCGTCGCGCAAAGTCTCGAGCGCCAGGGCCAAGCTCGTCGCCGGCGTGCGCAGCTCGTGCGTCAAGGTGCGCACGATCCGCGCCCGAGCGGCGCGCTCGCGGCGCTGCGCGGCCACGCGCCCAGTCGCCGCCAAGAGTAGGCTGAGCGCCGTAACGACCAAGGCCGCGATCGCCGCGCCGCCAAGGAGCCTCGCCCTTGCCTCCGCGACCCGCGTGGCCGCCGCCCAGCAGTAATAGCTTGTTCCCGGGAGACACGCGACGTCGGGCGCGCGCTCGACCAGGCGCACCGGCTGGATGGAGACGAAAGTCTCCCAAGCGTTCCGCGGGAAGAAAAGATAGCGCGAAGAACCGGCGTCGCTTTCTTGCAGAAAGATTACGTGCTGTTTAGTGACGAGCTGCGCGTCCCCCGCGACCATCGCCGCCAGGGCCGGGCGCCCCACGTCGACCTGCTCCAGCTCGTGCCGCAAATGTTTCGGCGTCGCGATCCCGCGCGCTGCGCCGAGCGCCGCGTACGATTTCCCCGCGGGATGCATGAACGGCGGCCGCGCGAAAAAATCCGGTGGCAGCGCCGTTCCGTCGCCGCAGACGAAGCGCGCCCAAAAGAGCGCCTTCACCAAAGCGGCATCGAGAACCATAGGAACATTGGTACAAGACTGCGCGTAGGCGAACACCGCCCGCATCTCCTCGACCGGCAGAAGATGCGTGATCGGCAGGGTCAGCCGCGGGTCCTTGAGCTCGCCCAGCGGCCCCGAAAGCGTCGGCCGCTCGCGCACGGCCACCGGCGGCCGATCGCGCAGGAACTCCTGCGTCGTCCGCGCCGCTTGCTCAGGCGTCGTCCCCTGCGCCAGAGCCGGGGCCACGGCGCGGCGATAGCCTTCGCCGCATAGCGCCGCGATCAGGGCGAAGGCGGCACCGACGACGAGCGGCAATTTCCCGAGGAGTCGCATCGGACGGATCCTAACTCAGGCCCCGCGCCCGATTGTCATGGGAACGTCAACTCAGAGACGCTGCGCACGACGAAGCTCGGTTTTACGTCTGCGGGCGCGGGCTTGCCCTCCGCATTCACCCAGAAGGCGTCGAAGCCCGCAGCCAAGGCGCCCGCGACATCGGCCTTCAGATTGTCGCCGATCATCACGGTACGCGCGCCCGGCGCGAGCCCCGACATCTCGTAAGCCGCCTCGAAGATCCGTCGCGATGGCTTCGAAGCGCCGACCTCGCCCGAGACGACGACGAAGAGCGGGATGTCGCCGAATCCGGCGTGTCGCAGCCGCTTGCGCTGCGTCGCGCCGTGCCCGTTGGTGACGATGCCGACCGGCTTCGCCGCGGCGACGCGCCGCACCAGCTCGACCGCCCCGGGAAAGGGCGTCGCCGCTTCGGCGAGCCCCTCGAGGAACGCGGTGTTGGCGCGGTCGGCGTCGCGGTCGGCCTCGGCCAGCTCCAGGAGCGGCAGAAACCGCTCGAAACGATGCCGCAGCACGTGGTCCAAGCTCAGCGTCCCAAGGTCGTGCGCCGCCCAGAGCTCGGCGTTGATCGCGTGAAACGCCGCCAAGGCCTCCGGTCCGACGCCGCGCCCGAAGTGCCGGCCGACCGCGGCCAAGGCGGCCGTCTGCGCCAAGGGAAAATCGACGAGCGTGTCGTCGAAGTCGAAGAGGATGAGGTCGTAGGTGCCGAGCATCCTCGTCTCAATACGCTATCGTTTGACGCAAAGCACTTGCTTCAGCTCGGCCACGACCTCGACCAGATCGCTCTGGTTCGCCATCACCTCGTCTGTGCCCTTGTAAGCGTCGGGAATCTCGCCGAAGAGCCGAGGGCGCCTTCTCGTGAGAATTCTCCGCTCATTTCGCCGCCATAACGTGGGATCCCGACAGCCCGCGTCAAGGGTCCGAAAAAAATCGCGGGCGGTGAGCCAGTTTTTCCCGCGGTCGCGCGTTACTTGGTGAGCAAGCCAGTGCGCTTCTAGACCCCGCCCGAAAATCCCCGTCCCACCCGCCCGTTACCTCTCCTTTCGCCCCTTTCTCTCCCATCTCCGATCCTCTAGAAGCGAGCCCGGCTCGCCGCGTTGCGATGGACTTCCCGGCGCAGACGAGGCACGTAGTGCCTTCAACCTGCTTACGCCGTAAGGAGCCTCGCTTGAAAACCTTTCTCATAGCCGCCGCCTTCGCCCTCGGACTGTCTTCGGTCGCACTCGCCGACGACCAGTGGCCGGAGCCCCGCGCGACCGCCCTCGCCACGTACGACTGCCCTCCGGGACCCGGCTACCTGATGTTCACCGTCATCGACGCGAACCAAGTCGCCTCGAGAGTCAACCTCTGGGTCGGCTCGCGTGAGATCTGCGACCAGCAACGCGTGAAACTCTACGAAAACCGCTCGTCCTTCAACGCTTTGACGCTGGTCGCGATCTGCGCCGGTCAGGACGATGTATACTATCTGAAGCGTTGGTCGATCGATCCGTGGGGCCGCCACCAGTACCAGGGCCAGGTCTATTACGGTCCGCTCCCGGACTGTCTGATCGAAGCGGATCGCACCAACCTGATCCCCTGAATTCCCACTCATCGCCGTAGGCACGGATTGAAGCAGAAGCATCGCAAAGGCGACGTGCTCTTCCGCCACGGCGACTCCAGCCGCTACGCTTTCCGCGTCTTGAGCGGCGAGGCCGAGGTTCTTCACGAGACGCCGGACGGGCCCCGCCCGATCGGCTCCGTGAAGCCCGGCGACCTGGTCGGCGAGGTCGGCGCCCTGGTCGGCGCGCCCCGCAACGCGACGGTGCGCTTCACCAGCGACGCCGAGACGGAGCGCTTCGACCGCCGCGGTCTGATCCGCGCGCTCGCGAAGGATGCCGCGCTCGGCCGACGCATGCTCCACGCCCTGAGCTTGCGGACGCGCTTTCTCGTCGACCGCGCCGCGCAGGCGGAATCGGCGAAGCGCGCGCTGACGCAACGCTCGTACAGGTTTCGCGCGGCGCCAGCCGTCTTCCTGCGTCGCGCGCTCCTCGGCTCGATGAACTTCGTGCGCCGCCGCTTGAAGCGGTTCCCGGCGAAGACCGCGGCCATGGGGACGCACCCGTTTCCGGTCCGCGTCTTCGAGCCCGGCGCCTTGCTCTTTGCCGAGGGCGAGCCGAGCCACGAGGTGCTCATCATCCGCTCCGGCGTCGTCGAATGCGTGAAGAAGACGGAGAAAGGCGAATATCTGCTCGGGCGCGTCCGCGCCGGCGAGGTTCTGGGCGAGATGGGCGTCCTCGAGCAGAGGCGACGCAACGCCACCGCCCGCGCCAAATCACGCGTGACGGTGGAAGCGCTCGCGCCCGATGCGTTCTTCACGCTCATGGAGGACTCACCGTCCTACTACTATAGAGTCGTCGACGCTCTCTGCGAGCGCGCGCACAATTTGACCCTGGCCCTCGGCGAAAGTCGCAAGGCCGCTTCGCCCGCGGGTGACGCCTCGAACCTCGATCAACTCATCTCCAGCTTCGGCAGCTTGACCGAGCTCGCCGAGCATCGGCTGGTCGAGGACCTGCATCGCGCCAAGCGCTTCCTGTCCTCGCAAGCCTCGAACGGCAAGGAAATGATGGGCTCGTACCGCAAGCTTTTGCGCGGCGCGGCGACCCCCGAGGAGATCGAGCGGGCCAACGCGCACTTCCGCGACTATCTGAAGATCGCTGGCCTCGGCACGCTCTTCATCCTGCCGGGCGGCGCCCTCACGGTGCCTCTGATGGTGAAGCTCGGTAAAGTCGTCGGCATCGACATCCTGCCGTCGGGCGGGGACGACGAGGACGACGAGCCGATCGAGAAAATCCAAGGCCCATGAGCTAGAATCTGCGCGCTTCGCGCGTTGCTAGAGGGATGCCCCTCTCAACCAACGCTTCGGAGCTCGTCATGAAACGTCTTTTACTCAGTGTCCTCGCCTTCTTCGCTTTCGCGTCGGCCAGCCATGCCGTCCCGCAGTCCTATCCGATGCAATGCCGCGGCGGCGGCACCATCGGCTTGGTCACCTCGACCAAGAGCGCCGTCCTCTACTTCGGCAAGGCCCCCGCCCGCGCCGGCAACGGGCTCGGCGTCGGCCAATGCGCCTGGCTCGACCGCGCCATCGGCGCCAACGAGCCGCCATGTCTGCAACAGACAAACGTCGACGCCGTCGCTTGGATCACGGGCAATAACCTCCCGTCCTCCACCGCGCTGACTTCGACCCACTTCCAGCCGAACCAGACGCGGCACCAGTGGATGCGCTCTTTGCTGTCGAGCGCGAATTACCAGACGTTTTACGCGTACAACCCGGGGAATGGTGGTTGTTTTGTCATGACGAGCCCGTAACGCGGGGCGCGTTGGTCGGCCGGATTCAGTCATCCGGCTCCGAATCCGGATCCATATGCACCAACACATCCGCCCGCGGAATCGCCGCTTTCACGCGCGCCATCGCCATGTCGGCGATGGCGTGCGCCTCCGCGAGCGACAAGGCTCCCGGAAGTACCAGATGGAAATCCACGAAGAGCGTCGGCCCCAATTCGCGCGTCCTCAGGCGGTGGATGCCGACGACACGGGGGTCGACGCTCTGCGCGATCGCCGCGACCTTCGCCTGCAGCTCCTGTCCCGCTTCGCGCTGCACGACGTCGCCGATGCTTCGCTGCAAGACCGGCCAAGCGGAGAACGCCAGCACGCCCGCCGCGACGAGGCCGAGCCCTGCGTCGAGGCGTGCGTCGCCCGTCCACCAGACGACGCCCAAGCCGATCGCGCCGACCAGATTCTGCACGGCGTCGCCCGTGTAGTGGGCGCTGTCGGCCTCCAATGCCAGCGATCGCTCGGCGCCCAGCCGCGCGCGCCGAAGCCGCCGCTGAATCACGAAGCCGGCGAGCGCGGAGGCGCCGAGCACCGCGATGGCGATCCACAGGTTTTCATGCGCGAGCGCGTCCTCACCGCCTCTGCCCTTCAACCGCGCCACGCACCGCACGACGAGCCACGACGCCAAAGCGACGAGCGCGACGCCTTGCGCCAAGCTCGCCAGCACCTCGAAGCCGCCGTGTCCGTAAGGATGCTCGCGATCCGCGTGCTTCAAGGCGCCGCGATGCACGAGCCGATTCACCAGACTGACGACGACGTCGCCGAGGGAATCGAAAAAGCTGCCGAGCGCGACCAAAGAGCCCGTTGCCGCATAGGCGCCGCCCTTCGCCGCCGCGAGCCCGAGGCTCACCATCGCCGCGAACAGCAACGCTCGCTCCACGCCCGAACCGGGCCGCGCCGCCGGCCCGTGCTCGGTCACGCCTCGAGACCGGTCACGTGCCGTGCAAACCTTGAGACGCGATCCTGCAGCCGCTCGATGCGCCTGCCAGTGCTGGAGGCCTCGCCCATTCGGTAGACGAAGCGCAGGCCGCGCGCGCCTTCGCTGCACGCGAAGCTGGCGCAGACGTGGAAACCCATCGCCTGACGCGGGCGGATCCAGCTGTCGACCACGCCCAAGGTCGTGCCGTGATCGCGGTCGACGCTGTAGCAGAGGTCGCAAAAGCCGCCGCGACGGCCGCCGTGCGTGCGGACCACGAGCCCGACGAGCCTTTCGGGGAGCGGCACCACCATGAAGACCCGCGGCTCGGACAGATGCCGCCACGCGAGGTAGTCGATCTCCCCCCAAGCGACGGTCGCCAAATCGGGCGGCGTCACGCCTTCGCGGTCGACGGCATCAAACGCAGCCAAGATCTCGGGAAGCCGGAGCGCGTGCATTGGACCAAGCCCTCCATTGCGGGAGCATAGCGCACTTTTTGCAGGTCGGACAGCCGACCCTCCCCCCCCCACGTCCCTTTCGACTCGGAGAACTCTCGATGCGAACCCTCATCCTAACGCTCATCATGCTAGGCTGCTCGCGCGGACCGGAGGCCCGTCCAGACCTAAGCCAGCCACTCTTCGACTCCGGCTACTCGACGGCCCTCGACGGCTACGTCGACCGCGGTCGCGCCGTCGTCAGCTCCGACCAGCCGGCCCAAGCCGAGTCGGAGATCCGTGAGCAGCTGATGTACGCGATCGGCCAGCTGAACGGCTTCGGCGGCGGCGCGGAAATGGCGCGCCTCGCGCTCGCGCTCCAAGAGGTGACGCCCCGCGCCGACGGGCGTTTCGACGCGAAATACACGGCCAAGCTCTTCGTCGCCTGGCCGCGCGAGCACGCGGTCCCCGCGACGATGAATCTGGTCGTGCCCGCCGGCGGGGACGCGGCCACGCGCTCGAGCTTCTTGGCTTCTTTCGGGCCCGGCGGCGGCTCGCCGTGCTACACCCCGACCGAGCACGACATCTCGCTCGGGATCTTCTGGTATTACTACCGCCCGATGCAACAGGGCTGCGCGCTCGCCGGCGGCGACGTCGCCGGCCTCAGCACGCGTCTAACCATGCGGCTCGCCGTCAGCGACCAGAACACCACCGGTAAATCGCCGGAGTACGGCAAAGTCTGGGAAGACCAGCGCCTCGTCGTGACCGCCATCTTCGGAATGAACGAGCCGGAGCCCTGGAGCGAAAATGATGCAGGGGTCGTCGCATTTCGGACTCTCTACGACTATCTCGTCCAAACCTATCCCCTCCTTTCTTACCAGGTCACGCACGACGACATCCGCCTCGAGCTGCAGGGCCGCAACGGCGTCATCGACGCGCACCTCTACCTCGTAAAAGGCATCCGCGACGTCGACCAAGCCTTTATCGAGAAGTACGAATCCCGCACCGCCGTGTCCGATTTCGTCAGCTATAGCGGCCACTCAGGTCTCGGGGCGAACGTCCGGGCCTTGGCCCGCATGGGCCGCTTCACGCCGGGCCAGTACCAGATCTACTTCATCAACGGCTGCGACTCCTTCGCCTACGTCGACCAGGCGCTCGCCGACGCGCACGTGGCGGTGAACCCCGAGGCCGCGCCGACCAAGTATCTCGACATCGTGACCAATGCGATGCCGGCCTACTTCCACATGAACGCGGCGGCGAACTATCAGTTCATCACCGCCATGGACGCGAAGCAGGGGACCTACCGCCAAATCTTGGCGGCCGTCGATTCGACGCAGCGCGCCGTGGTGATGGGCGAAGAAGACAACAACTGGCCTAGGACTTTCTGATCTTCTCGGCCTCGTGCCCGAGCTTCTTCAAAGCCGCGTCGATCACTTTGTTGAGCGGCGCGCCGCAGCTCAAGCGCAGGCAGGTCGCGAAGTTTCCGACCTCGCTGGAGAACGCCGGCCCCGGAATCACCCCGATTCCGTGGGCCCGCGCCCTTTCATAGAGCTTGCGCGCATCGCAGCCCGGCGGCATCTGCACCCACAGCACGAAGCCTCCCGTCGGGCACGACACCTTCGTCCCCGCGGGGAAGTACTTCTGGATCGCCAGCGCATAGAGCTGGATCCGCGTCGAAAGCTCCGGCCGCAGCCGTTTCAGATGCCGCTCGTAGCCGCCGCGCTCGAGGAAGTGCGCGATCGCCGCCTGCGCCACCGTCGCCGACGCGATCGTGTTCACGAACTTCAGCCGCTCGACGGCTGCCTGGAAACGGCCCGGCATCACCCAGCCGACGCGGATTCCCGGCGAAATGGTTTTCGAGTAGGAGGAGCAGTGCAGGACGAGCCCCTTTTTGTCGAACGCTTTCGCCGCGAGCGGCCGCAGGCCGTCGTGCTGCAGATCGCCGTAGATGTCGTCCTCGATCAGCGGCACGTCCGCCTTCGCCAGCATGGCGACGAGCTCCTCCTTCGCCGTGTCGGGCATCTTACTGCCGAGGGGGTTGTTGAAGTTCGGGATCGAGAGCACGGCGGCGATGCGACGCTTGTTCATCACGTCGCGCAGGTGCGTCAGGTCCATCCCGGTGACGGGATGGACCGGGATCTCCGCCGTCTTCAGCCCGAGCGCGGCGACGAGCTCCAAAATCCCGTAGAAAATGGGGCTGTCGATGGCGACCACGTCGCCCGGCCGCGTCACCGAGCGTAGGCTCAGGCTCAAGGCCTCCATGCTGCCCGAGGTGATGACGATCGCCTCGGGGCCGACGCGCAGGCCCGCAGCGGCGCCGAGCCGCGCGATCTGTCGACGCAGCTCCGCGTTGCCGGGCGGCATCTCGTACATGAGGCCGTCGGCGCCGAGCTCGCGCATCGCCCAATTCATCGCGCGGTAGAGCTGGCTCCCTGGCAAGAGGTCGGCGCCGATCGTGGCCGCGCCGAGCGGCAGGGATTTCGGATCGCGCGCGGCGGCGACGACCTCGCCGATCAGCTCGCAAGTCATCACGTGATTCGGCTTCGCGCTCGCGGCCGCGCCGGTTTCCTGCTCGCTCAGCACGAACTCCTCCGCCAGCTGGGCCAAGACGTAGAAGCCCGATTGCGGCCGCGCCTCGACGAGGCCGCGACGCTCGAGGAGCGACAGCGCCTGGACGGCGGTCGACAAGCTCACGTCGTACTGCTGGCGTACCTGACGCACGCTCGGCACGCGGTCTCCAGGGCGCAAGGTCCCGCGCCGAATCTGGCCCGTCAGCTCGGCCGCGACCTTTTCGTAAAGAAATCCGGCACTCATGACAGTTACCCCCAAATGCACTGTATCGCAAGACACATGGAAAACTGAATCTGTATTTGTGGGAGGCTTCTGCCGATAATCCTCGTGTGAAGCGTGAGCTTTCACCGAGGAGCCCGTCATGCTCGCCCTAGACTTTCCTTCCCTTCTGGCGCTGACCCCGGAAAAGGGACAACATCTCGAGGTTTGTAGCCCCAGGGAGTACCTCTGGATCACCATCGAGGGCATGTCCCAGGATATCGTCCTGGCACCAGGGCAGATCTACGAGCTACCGGCCGGCCGGCACGTCGTCGTCCAGGCTCTCAAGGGGAAACCATGACGCCCAAGCTGAAGCTCACCCTGGCGCTGTCGACCGTCTACGTGGTTTGGGGCTCGACCTACCTCGCCTTGAAATACGCCCTGGTCGCGATGCCGCCCTTTCTTCTCGTCGGCGTGCGCAATCTCATCGCCGGAATCGTGCTCGCCGTCATCGCTTCGGGCGCGTTTCGCCGCGGCATCAAGCGGCCGCACCTGATCGCCGGCGTCGCGAACGGATTCTTCCTGATCGTGCTGGGTAACGGCACCGTCACGTACGCCCAAGGCCAAGGCGTCCCCTCGGCGGTCGCCGCGCTCGTCGTCGGCCTGATGCCGGCGTGGATGGCGGCGATCGGCGCTTTCTCCGGGACGCGCTTCGCGAAGAGCCGGATCGAGGCTGCCGCCAAGGTCGCGGGCATCGTCTTGGGCCTCGCGGGCCTCGTCCTCCTGATCGGCAGCGGCAAGCTTTCGCCGCAGGACGCGAGCCCTTTGCCGGCAGCGTTGCTCGTGCTCGGCACCTTCGCGTGGGCCTTCGCCTCCGTGCGCAGCAAGATGTGGCCAGCCCATCCCGAGACGCTGGCGGCGACGTCCCTGACGATGCTCGGCGGCGCCGTGCTCGCGATCGTCGTGGGCTTGGGCCTTGGCGAAGCGAGCCGCTTCGAAGCGTCGCAGCTGACCACGACCGCGGTCGTCGCCTTCGGCTATCTCGTGATCTTCGGCTCCGTCATCGGTTTTTCGGCCTTCGCGTGGCTCCTGAAGAATGCGGATCCGGCGCTCGTCGGAACGTATGCGTACGTCAATCCGCTCGTCGCGCTGCTGCTTGGAAGCGTGATTGCGGGGGAAGAGTTGGGGCCGCGGGTGTTGCTGGCGGCGCCGCTGATTTTGTTGGCCGTGGCCTTGGTCAGCGGCGCGCCGGTGGTGAATCGGCTGGTCGTGGCGCGGCGGATTGCGCGGGTGGAGGGGCGGCGGGCGGCGTAGGGCGGCCGGAAGTCATTTCCCCGCCTTAGCAGTCACCCGATCCAACGCATCCGCAAACCGCTTCTTGTCGCCATCCCCATAAGGCGCCCCACCACCCTTGACGTCCCCGCCGCTCCGCAGCTCGGCCATCAAGTTCCGCGTCGCCAAGCGCTCGCCCACCGACTGCGCGTCGAACAGATCGCCGCGCGGGTCCAGGCCGAGGGCGCCTTTTTCGACGATGCGCGCCGCCAAGGGAATGTCGGCGGTGATCACCAGGTCGCCGGCGACGGCATCGTCCGCGATCCGGTCGTCCGCCGCGTCGAAGCTCCCCGGCACCACGATCATCTTGAACAGGGGATGCGGCGGCACTTTCGCGAAGGCGTTGCCGACCACGAAGACCGTGAGCCCCCGCCTTTCAGCCGTCTTTAGCACGAGATCCCGCACGAGGCGCGGGCAGCCGTCATTGTCGATGAAGATGCGCATCCCGGGAGCTTAGCGCAAAGCCCGCCCGCCCTCGCGGCTTTTGCGCCCTTTGCGCGCAAAAATTCCGGCCGGCCGGGTTCTTCAAGCCGCCGAAACGTGGCCGCATTCTCGCCGTCTTCGCCGCCGGACCAAAAAAGACGCCGCCGCCTGACGGGGCCCAAAACCGGCTATAATGGGGCATTCGTCAAAATCAGCCCGTGAGGATCCCCGGATGCAGAGAGCTCCTTCGCTGGTCGTCGTCGCTTGCGCCTTGGTAGGAGCCTTCGCCGCGGCGTTCGCCTGCAACGTCGTACGCAAGCCCGGAGGCAGCCAACTGGAGTCCGTCCAGAGCATCCACCACGGCGGCACCGTCCTCCTCTGGTGGAGCCCCGACGCCGACAAATTCTTCGTCAAATCTTGCGCGAACGCCGTCCCCGCCGACCTCAAGATCGAGACGATCGAGCAGATGAACGCCGCCTGTCCCGGCGACACGCCGGCGAAGGAGACCACGCGCGCCGCGCTGACTTCGATGCTCGTCGAAATCGCGAGCGAGGACGTAGGCTTCGACTCGATCCTGCGCGACGCGACCAAACGCGCGCAGATCGCCCAGATCACGAGCGAGATCAGCGACGGTCAATGGGAAGAGGACGACGTCAAGACCGCGCTCGAGTCCCTCGAGGGCCAGATGAAGGACCTCGTCCTGAACCTCGAGAAGACCAAGAAAGACATCGCGAAGATGGACAACATCGCGGCCGCCGCCGCCGCGTCCAACGGCCAGCCCGCCGCCACCGAGACCGATTTCGAGACGATCTTCGGGCCGGCCTACAAGGACGCGAAGGCCGCGCTCAAAGCCTTGGAAGAAGGCCAGACGAAGACCAAGGCCGACGTCGAGAAGCAGCTCGCCGCGTACGACGTCTTGAAGAAGAAGATCGAGGCCTCGCAGTCCACGCTCAAGACCGTGGCCACCACCATCCTCGACAAGATCGCGAAGAAGGATCAGCTCTTCACCGTCTCGCTCCTGCAGACCGAAAACTTCGACTTCGCCCTGCTGCAAAGCGCCGCCATCCGCTTGAACCTGATGACCTCGCATTTCCCGAACTTCGTCACCTGCCCGCAAGCCTGCACGGTCGGCGCGCCTTACTACGACGAAGCGCGCTGCTACTCTTGCCGCTGCAAGGAGGCGTTCGGCGGTAGCCTTCCCGGCCCCGACGAGATCAACTGTAAGAACGCGAAGCAGATCGTCAACTACAAGGTGAAGCTCGGCGACGCCGCGGGCCCGGATTTCGAGGCGCTCACTGCCGACGCCGAATCTTGCTTGAACCCCGCGCTCCTCGGCGGCGCCTGCGAGTACGGCAGCCGCTTAGGCCAGCTCACGAAGGGCGACGTCCACTACAAATGGATCTGCCGCCACCGCTCGGATCCCACGGCGCCGGAGGCCACCTACGGCGACTTCGGCATCATCGGCACCAACATGGCCACCGGCGCCTCCTGCTGGTGGGACGACCTCGGCGGCGAGATCACCGACACGAAGATTCCGAAGATCGACCTCACCAACGCCACCGCGCAGGAAGTCGACTACTTCAAGCAGGTCTTTTACAACACGACCGGCGAAGGTTGTACCGGCTGCCACGACAACGATCCGTTCATGTACTCGCCGTTCCTGCGCTCGGTCGAGTGGGAGACGCTCCCGTACGTCGACGCAAAATACTCGACCGTGCAGTACGACGGCTCCTTGCGCCCGGTCGAGCACTCTTTCCTCGTGTCCGACGCGGCGGCCGAGTGCACGAGCTGCCACCGCCTCGCGTCCGCCTCGACTTGCGCCTCCTGGGCGAAGCAATCCTTCGGCGTCAGCAAGGGCTGGGGCCACGAGCCGACCGTCGAGAACGCCTTGGACCAGGTCGGCGAAGGCGGCGTGCGCAAGGCCGGCGAGAACTGGCAGGTCGCCTACTGGATGCCGCCGACCAAGGGCTTCTACAAAGGCACCTTCGAGAAATGGCACCAGAAGAACGGTCCCGCCAAGGACCACATCCTGAAGTGTTGCGCCGATCCCGCCGCGGCCGAATGCAAATGGGTCGACGGCAACGGGAATCCGGTCGCCACCACGACCATGGACACGCTGCCACCGCCGCCGCCCGGAAACTGACCACCTAGCGCTTCTCCCAGTACGCGAGCGGACCCGCCTGGGTCCGTTCTTCGTTTACGAGCGCGTATTCGGCCGGCATCTGTGCCCCGATCCCGCAGAACGTCACCGCCCGCAGCCCTGACGGCGCCTCTCGCAACCGCAGTAACGCCAAGTCGATCCCGGCGGTCCCGGACTCCGCCGTGAACGGATTGTATAAATATACGCCGTTTAGCCCCGCCCACGCCGCCCGCTCCGTCGCGTCGCCGCAGCGAAAGCGCGCGCCCGCGATCCGGTACTTCGTCGCCACGGCTGAGGCCGCCTTCGCGAGCTCGGCCACCGCCTCGACGCCCAGGAAACGTCCGCGCGTCGTCAGCGCCCCGACCAGGCAGAACTTCCCGCCGCCCGAGCCCACGTCGAGGACGCGGTCTTCCGGCGCGCGCACCAGAAACGCCGCCGCTCGACGCGCGACCGCCGTGGGGGTCCAATGGATCCGCGCCCACTTTTGCGCCGCTTTCGGGAACCAGCGGTCGACGTCGCGATCGGAGACCTCGCCGCCCGCCGCCAAGGCCAGGACGGCCGCCGTGATCTCCGGATGCTCGGGGAGCTCCCATTCGCCTCGTTTCGCCATGCGGAATGCAGTATCGTAAACCCTCACCGGAGGAAAGCCCTTGGCCTCGACTTACACCTTCCGCTACCTCGAAAAAGACGAGTTCGACGCCTTCTACGCGCAGGAAAGCGCCGCCGCGTTTGCCGACGCCACCCACTTCGACCCGCGCGAGCGCATCTACCGTCAAGAAGAGCTCGAGCGGATCGCCGCGCTGAAGATGACCTGGACCAATCGCCGCCAGATCCTGATCGGCGCGTACGACGCCGCGGGCGCGCTCGCCGGCTGGAGTCAATCCGTGCAGGAGCGCGGCGACGAGATCTGCATGTGCATGTCGGCGGTCAAGCCAGCGCACCAGCGCCACGGCATCTACGCGCGCATGCTCGACATGCTCCTAGACCGGGCCCGCGAGCTCGGCTTCCAGTCGGTGATCAGCTTTCACCAAGCGACCAACAACGCCATCCTGATCCCGAAGCTCAAGGCGGGATTCCATGTCACCGGCGTCGAATACCGCGACACCCGCGGCGTGCTCCTAAAGCTCACCTACCTCTTCAACGACGAGCGCCGTCACCTGCTCGACGTACGCTCCGGCTTCGTGAAGCCCGACGAGCGCGCGCTCGAGATCCTCAGTGGTGCGCCTCGGTCACCGCATCCGCCGACGGCGGCGTCTGCGGAACGAGCGCCTGCAGCTGCTCGTTGAGTCCGACGACCTCCGCGTTCTTGCGCGCGAGCTCTTCCTCAAGCTTCGTCTTTTCCTCGGCGATCTGCGTCAGCGGCTCGATCCGCGCCTCCAAAGCCGAAACATTCGCCTTCGCGGCCGCGAGCTCCCGCTCCAGGCTCGCGCGCGATTTCTTCGCGTTGTCGAGCTCCAGCGTGAGCAGCTGATTTTGCCGCTCGAGCCGTGTGTAATCGTCGCTCGACACGCAGGCCGAGAGCCCCAGACCCAAAATGATGGAAAAAAGCGCAGTCTTCATGGGGCGCTCCTTACCACAAGCTCAGGGCAAAGCCAGCGGTGGTGCCGAAAACAGCGGCTCATTCAGGAAGTTGGCCGTCGGCAAGACCCGGTAGACGGCCGTTTGCTGCGCCGCGATCTTCGCCCTCCCCCGATTCCGCCATCGACTGAGTCAAGCGATTCCCTGACGTGATTCCACCTGCGCGCTGATGCCGAGATCCACCAGTACCCCGGGCCGAGCGTCACCTTTTTCATTCAGGCCCAGTCCTTCGGCCATGCCACCCGAGCCGCGCCGTCGCCAACGCATGACGGCGAGGTTTTTGCACCTGAGGCTCCGTCCGGACAATCCGGATCACACGGAGGTTTTCCCATGAGCATTCTCGCTTGGATCGTTTTCGGCGTCATCGTCGGTGCCCTCGCCCGCCTCTTCATGCCCGGCAAGCAGTCGATGGGCTTCTTTCTCACGGCAGGCCTAGGCATCCTCGGATCGGTGGTCGGCGGCCTCCTCGTTTGGGCCTTCCGCGGCGCGCCGACGGGCTACTACGATCCCGCCGGCTGGGTCATGTCGATCCTCGGCGCGGTGATCGTGCTCGGCATCTACGGCGCGACGCAGCGCCGCCGTCTGGTCTAATGCTTCGATCTGGAGCGTCAGAGCTCCAGATCTAGCCCCAGAACGATCGCATCCTCGAGAACGCGCACGCTCGTCGCTTTGACGCGAGCGTTGCGCAACTCGATTTTCGGCAGCTTCCGAATGCTCATCGCGCTCTTTCCTCGGACCAGAGTAGAATCGGCGCATGAGCTTTACCTTCTTCGGCATCCCGGTCACCATCCGTCTTTCGTTCTTCATCCTGTCCGGGCTGCTCGCCTACCCGCGCGCCGCGAAGCCCTGGCTGATGGTGGAATGGATCGCCGTCGTCGCGCTCGCCGTCTTCGTGCACGAGCTGGGTCATGCGCTTGCTTACCGCCGCTATGGCCACGTGCCAGCGATCGAGCTGCACGGAATGGGCGGCCTCACGTATTCGCGGGGCGGCCGCGACTTGAGCCTGCGCGAGGACGCGGTCGTCTCCTTCGCCGGCCCCTTTTTCGGCTTCCTCCTCGCAGGCGTCGTTTTCGGGGCGGCGAAAGCCTATGGCGGCGCAGGCGACGACCCCTTCGTCGCCATCCTCGTCACGGATCTCCTCTGGGTCAGCGCCGGCTGGAGCATCATGAATCTCTTGCCGATGCTGCCGCTCGACGGCGGCAACCTCATGTTCACCGCCATGAAAGCGATCTCACCGACGCGCGCCGTCGTCCGTGCGCACGTCATCTCGCTGGTCGTCGCGCTCGCCGCCGCGGTCGCCGCCCGCCTCGCAGGTTGGACCTTCAGTATTTATCTGGCGCTCTGGTTCGCCTGGAGCAACGCGCGCGCCCTTCTCGAGATGCGGCATCCGACGGCACCGGCGGCGTCCCCGGGCGTCATGGCCGAAGCCGCCGGCAATGCTCCGGAAGCCATCCGCGCCGAAGCCGAGTGGGCTGCCGCCGTCGAGCATGCCGCGGCCGGCCGCCTCGAGTCGGCTTACGCCGCCGTCGACCGCGCCATCCACGGCGGTTTCCGCGACCTTGCCCGCTTCGACGCCGATCCCGGCCTGGCCCCTCTTCGGGACCAGGTCCGCTGGCCTTCCCTACGGGCCTCCCTGGTGCACCGGACGAAATCCGCAAGCCACGGCGCCCTATAGGGGGAGGTACGCAGGATCCCGACACTTCACGCGTTTCCCTAGGTGGGTAGCTCATGGTGTGCGTGTGTCGGGCCGTCCGTTCCCAAGCCTCCCGTCCTTCGGACGGGGGGCTCTTTCCAGTTACACGACCTTTACATATCTTTGACCGTGCAATGATAGGTAGCCTGACCGGATCCTTCTATCTTAAGGGACCAACCGAAGGAGTTTCGCTTCCATGGATTCCCAAACCGCCTACTACGTTCTCTGTGGTGTCGTGTTCCTCGCGGCTTACCTGCTGAACATCACCTACATCACGGTTTTTTATCACCGCGGCCTCACGCACGGCGCCATCACGATGAGCCCGATGACGAGCCGCATCGTGCAGGCGACCGGCAACTGGATCACCGGCCTCGATCCCAAGGGCTGGAGCTGCATGCACCGCATGCACCACCTCTACTCCGATACCGACAAAGACCCGCACAGCCCTCGCAAGTACGGCATCTGGCGTCTCATGCTGGCGCAGCTCCATTCGTACAACGCGGTCCTCCGCGGCTTGAACCGCAAGGATCCGAAGTTCACCAAGGTCGTTCCCGACCTCGACTTCCCTGTGAGCTGGCTCAACCGTAAGAAGCTCTGGTACCTGCCCTACTTCGCGCACTTCGCCGTGTGGATCGTGCTCGGCGGCGCCTTCGGCTGGTGGATGCTCGGCTACGCCTATTTCCTCGGCATGATGAGCCATCCGATCCAGGGCTGGGCCGTCAACGCCTTCGGCCACTCGAAGGGCTACCGCAACTTCCCGCTCGACGACGACTCGCGCAACAACACGCTCGTCGCCTGGCTCGTCATGGGCGAGGGCTATCAGAACAACCACCACCGCTTCCCGAAAGCGGCGAAGTTCTCGATCAAATGGTTCGAGTACGACATGGGCTACACGCTCTGCCTCATGCTGCAAGCGGTCGGCATGATCAGCATCGACGCGAAAGCGGAGGCGGCCTCCGTCCGTGCGCCGATCGAGGCCGCGTCGAGCTACTGATTGGACGTTCTAGAGCGACCGAGCGAGGTGTGGGAGCGCTACGGCGTCACACCTCGCTTTCTTTCCGGCGGCACCTCGGGCCCGCACTTGCTGAGCCTCAGCGGCGGGATCGTGCGCGCGCAGCCCGTCGGCGCCTTCGGGCCCGACGGCAAGTTTCTGTGGCCGTATGCGCCCCAACTGCAGCGCTCCGCGCAGGACGCGTTTCACAACACGAGCAAGGCGGCGAAGCCGGCCGTCGCCCTTCCAGGTCGAACGCTGTTCGCGGCCGTCGACGGCTTCAGCTTCTATCACTGGCTGCTCGGCGTCGTACCGAAGATTCTGCTCGCACGCGAGGCCGGCGTTTCTTTCGACCGCGTCATCGTCAATCCGCGGCACACGGGTCGGGATCGAGGCGCGTTCCAGACCGAGTCGCTCGCGCATCTGCGCCTCGCCGAAGCCGACGTCGTCTGGCTCGACCGCGGCAGTCATTACGTCTGCGAGGAGCTGATTCTGCCGTCCGAGCCCTGCGTCGCGCATCAGACGGAGCTGACGCCGTGGGCCCTTGCTTCGATCCGCGACGCCTTCTTGCCGGCGATCAAGGTGGGAACCCCGAGGCGCCTGTTCATCTCCCGCGCCAAGGCCCGCCGCCGCCGCCTCCTGAACGAGGACGCCGTGATCGCGACGCTCGCTCCGTTCGGCTTTAGCGCCGTCGCGCTAGAGTCGCTCCCGCTCGCCGCTCAGATCGAGCTCTTCGCCGACGCGGAGGCGGTTGCCGGTCTTCACGGCGCGGGGCTCGCGCATCTCGCTTTCGCGCGCGCCGGCGCCGCCTTCATAGAGATCACCTCCTCGCCTTGGCAGAACCCGTGCTTCATGAACCTCGCGCGCGATCTGCGCCTTTCTTACACAAACGTTCCCGCGCACCCCCTCCAGGACGAGGTCGCCGCGAACTTCGCGACCGACCTCGTCGTTGATCCGGAGGCCCTGTGCGAGGCGGCACGGCAGGCTTTGCCGGGCGCGCCTCCGGACTTTTTGGCCAGGAAATAGGCGTGGTCCACGGCACTTGTCACTCCGCGCTTGCGAAAAACTTCCGAAAAAGTGAAGCTTGGGGAACGGGTCCTAAGAGACTGGGTCCTCCGTAGGCAGCGCGGCGAAGCACATGCTCCTCCCCGTGATGCACGCGAGTCGACCGCCAGCCAGTCACCCCGCTCCGAAAGCAACCGACCACGAGTCGGGTGAAGACGGTGAAGCTTAGGACCACGCGGGAACTTTCTCTCGTCCTTTTCTTTCGTCTTCCTTCGTCTCAGGAGTATGACGCTTTGGCGCAACGGCGTCGTCGGCGTGGCCGCTCGGGAAACCGCCCGGCACAGAACGAAAATGCCCCGCGAAGAGGCTCCGGTTTCACCGGATCGCTCGCCGCGGACGTAGACCCCCAAGTCCGCAGCCGAGGGGAGCGCTACTTCCAACAAGGCAGGGTCACGAGCCCCAACGCCTCGCCGCAAAGCCTCAAGGCTGAAGTGAGGGGCAAGGGTGGCAACTACAACGTCACCCTTGAGATGGCCATCGACGAGGCCCGGAAGCGCTCGACCGTGAGCGCCATCTGCGACTGCCCGTATTTCACGGGCGGCGCCGGTCATTGTAAACACATCTGGGCAGTCATTTGCCACGCGGACGGAGTTCCCGACTGCACGTTCAAGGCGCCCACGGAGCATCCCATCAGTTTCTTCACCCGTAGCATCCCCGTCTCTCGACGCACGTCGAAGGTCGTGACTGCCGATCCGAACGCGGCCAGCCGCATTCGCGCTTTTTCCGCCGGCGGCCACGCCACGGCCGAGCCCGGCGACCGCGGCGGCCCGCAGAGCCGCCCGCATCCGAGCCATCACCACGACAACCAGATCTCCTGGCGCGAAGCGTTGAAGCTCGTCGGCCACGCACAGCGCGACATCGCCGAGTCCAAGCAACGCGCCGCCGGCGTCGCGCTCTCGAACGACATATTTTACGTCGTCGACACCGCCGCCACCCGCAAGAGCGGGCAGCTCACGGTGCAGCTCTTCCACGTGAGCGCCCCGGAGACCGAGACGGCTGGGCGCCTCGTGCCCCTGCCGATCGACCCGCGGGGCATAGACCAGGTCGATAGCCCTGCAGACCGCGAGATCCTCGCGTGTTTCTTCGGCGTCGTCGCGAGCTCGGTCGTGCGCTCCGCCGTCCGCGATCCGGCCTTGGTCGCGATCCGGCCCCGCGCCACCTCCTTCGTCGTCGCCGACGCGTTGCGGTCGGGCTTGCTCGAAAGCATGGCCGCCACCGGCCGCTTCGGCTGGCTCGCCTTAGAGGAGGCGGAGCTCGAGGGCGCCGTCTTCGACAAGGACGCTTTCCGCCCCGTCAGCTGGGACGCGCAGGACGCCTGGAATTTCCGTCTGGCCGTCGCCGTGCGCAAGCAAGACCGCTCGTGGATCGTGCGCGGCGAGCTTCGCCGCGGCCGGATTACCGTGCCGTTGCGCGATGCCCTCGCGGTTTTCCCCGACGGCTCCGCGCTGCTCAAAGAGCGCGTGGCGCGCATCGAGCTCCCGGACCCGCGCACGGCGGGCTGGATCAGCACCTTGCGCCAAGTGGGCGCGATCAAGGTGCCCAAGGCCGATCAGTCGGTCTTTCTTCGCGGCTTGGTCGACCTGGCCGGCGCGCCGCCGATCGACCTGCCGCACGACTCGGGTTGGACGATCGTCACCGGCGAGCCGCGCCCGAAGCTCGTCTTCCTGGCGAAGTCGATCGCGGATCGCGCGCTCGTATTGATGGCGAATTACGATTTCGACTACGTCGTCCCCGCGAGCTTGCCCCAGCGCAAAGGCCGCGATCAGACGGCCGACTCGCAGCTCGTGCCGGAGAGCCAGCAGGAGCCCGTGCCGCATCGTTACGAAGAGGACGAGGAAGACGAAGACGAAGTCCTTCCTGCAGCGGGCGCCGAAGGCGCCGCGCGGGGTGATGAAGATCACGACGAGGAAGACGAGGACGAGGCAGACGAGGACGACAACGAAGACGACGACGACGATCAGGACGACGCTGCGGCTTCCGCCGAGGGCGACGATCAGGACGAAGATGACGACGACGACGACGACGAAGAGGCCGAAGAAGAGCAAGAAGAGGACGGCGAAGAAGACGAACGCGACGAGGACGAGGCTCCCGTCGTGAAGAAGCCGGCCAAAAAGGCTCCGGCGAAGACCGTCAAAACCCGCGCCGCTCCCACGCCCACCGGGACCTCCGGCGTCGTGAAGCGCACCGCCCGTGGCGCTAAGCCCGCCGCAAAAGCGGCAACGCCTCGGGAAGAGACGGACACCGGCGCAGAAGCTTCCGCCCCCCCGGCGGCCGAGCCCGAAGCGCCCCGCCGGACAGCCCGAACCTCTGCGCCCGCTGGCGATGGCGAAGCGCCGCGTCGCGTTGTTCGCTCCGTGCCCGGAGACGCGAATCCACCAGGAGGCGAGGCGCCGCGTCGCGTCGTTCGGACGGTTCCCTCGGACGCGCCGCCCGTCGAAAGCGAGGCGCCGCGTCGCACCCTGGCCCCAGACGCCCCGTCCGCGGGTCGTACCGTTCGCGCCGCGCCACCCCCTGCCGATGCCGCCGCGAACGATGACGACGCGCCGCAAAACGTCGTCGCGCTCGCTCCGCCGGCGGAGTCCCCTCGGGCGCCGCACCCTTCCTCCGAAGGTGAGGCCCCGACGCAAGCCCGCGCTCCCGGACCGCAAACCATCACGCGCTCCGGACCCGCGCATCAGCAACAACAGATCCAGCAGCGCCAGCAACCGAGCCAGGGACAGCACCAGCAGCGCCCGCCGCAAAACCAGAACCAGAACCAGCAGCAGCGCCCGCCGCAAAACCAGAACCAGAACCAACAGCAGCGCCCGCCGCAAAACCAGAACCAGCAGCAGCGCCCGCCGCAAAACCAGAACCAGCAGCAGCGTCCGCCGCACAACCAGCGCCCGCAGCACCCGAATCAGAAGCAACGCCCGCAGCATCCCAACCAAAACCAGCAGCAACAGCAGCGCCGCCCCCAGCAGCCGCAGCATCAGCAGCCGCAGGCAAACCAGGACCAAGGCCCCCGCGTCGTCCTGCGCCGGGACCGCCAGCGCGAAGAAGCCTTGATCAAGGAGCTGCTCGAGACGACGGGCGTGCATCCCTCCGCCGGCCGCAGCGTCGCCGGCGCCGACGTCTTCATCGACGCCGCCGCGCTCACGCGCATCGTCTCTGAGCTCTCCAACCGCGGTTGGGCCGTCGAGGCCGAAGGCCAGAAGATCCGCGTCGGCAAGAGCTTCAACGTCGACGTCAAGTCCGGCATGGACTGGCTCAACCTGCGCGCCTCCTTCGACTTCGGCGACGGCGCCACGGTCGGCATGCCGAAGATCCTCGAGGCCGTGCGCCGCGGCGAAGATCGCGTGCAGCTCGGCGACGGCACCGTCGGCCTTCTGCCCGAGGCCTGGCTGAAGAACCTCGAGCCCATTTTAAAGATGGGCGAGGACGGCGAAGGCGGCGAGCTCCGCTACCGCCAAAGCCAAGCCGCCTTCCTCGACGTCCTCGTCGGCGAGGCCGCGCAGGCGTCCGTCGACGCCGAGTTCGCCGCCTACCGCGAGAAACTGAAATCCTTGTCGGGCATCGGCGAAGCCACGCCGGATCCCGAGTTCATCGGCGAGCTGCGCCCGTACCAGCGCCACGGCCTCGGCTGGCTCGAGTTCCTCGACGAGTTCAACTTCGGCGGCTGCCTGGCCGACGACATGGGCCTCGGAAAAACCGTCCAGGTCCTCGCCCACCTGCAGAAACGCCGCCGCGCCGCGAAGAAGAAGCCGCCGCCGTCCCTGATCGTCGCGCCCACCTCCCTGATCCACAACTGGGTCGACGAAGCCCGCCGCTTCACGCCAGACCTGAAGGTCTCGGCGCACGTCGGCGCCACGCGCCACCGTTCGCTCAAGGCTCTCGCTCCTTACGACATCGTCGTTACCAGCTACGGCACGATGCGCAGTGACGTCGAGCTTTTCGCCGGCATGACGTTCGACTACATCGTCTTGGACGAAGCCCAGGCGATCAAGAACGAGACCACGCAGTCGGCGAAGGCCGCGCGCGCGCTTCAAGGCGCCCGCCGCCTCGCGATGTCAGGAACGCCGGTCGAGAACCGGCTGGCCGAGCTCGGCTCGATCTTCCGCTTCCTGAATCCCGGCATGCTCGACAACTCCACCGGCTTCGCCGAGCTCTTCAGCGGTGCCGGCAAGCCCTCCGCCGGCAAGCTCGAGACGCTGGCGAAGGTGCTCCGCCCGTTCATCCTGCGCCGCACCAAGACGCAGGTTCTCCCGGATTTGCCGCAAAAGACCGAGAACACCATCTTCTGCGTGCTGGAAGACGAGCAGCGCAAGGAATACGACCAGCTCGCCCAGCACTTCCGCGACAGCCTGCAGAAGAAGATCAAGACCGAGGGCCTCGGCAAATCGCGCATGCATGTCCTGGAGGCGCTTCTGCGCCTCCGCCAGCTCGCCTGCCACCCGGGCCTCATCGACCAGAAGCGCGTCGAAGAGCCGAGCGCGAAGATGGACCTCCTCGACGAGATGCTCGAAGAGGCGGTCGCCTCCGGCCACAAATCGCTCGTCTTCAGCCAGTTCACCTCGATGCTCGCGATCGTGCGCGCCCGCCTCGACGCGAAGGGCATCAAATACGAGTACCTCGACGGCTCCACGCGCGACCGCAAGGAGCGCGTCGAGCACTTCCAGACCGACGACACGGTGAAGGTCTTCCTCATCAGCCTGAAAGCCGGCGGCGTCGGCCTCAACCTGACCGCGGCCGACTACTGCTTCATCCTCGACCCGTGGTGGAACCCGGCGAGCGAGCAGCAGGCGATCGACCGTGCCCACCGGATCGGCCAAAAGAGCCACGTCTTCGCCTACCGCCTCATCGCGCGCGGCACGGTCGAGGAGAAGATCCTCGAGCTGCAGGCGGCGAAGCGGAAGCTGGCCGAAGGCATCATCGCCGACGACGGCGACGTGCTCTCCGACCTCACCTCGAAGGATCTCGACTTCCTGCTCGGCTAATCAACGCGACGCGCACGAACGGACGCCGAACATGAATCGTCTTCACGCTCTGCTCCTCGCGCTAAAGCCTGTCTCGAAAGACTGCGGAGGGCGAAGGCAAAGGCCAACTAGCGACACTCGCGCGGGTTGTAGTAGCGGAGCTCGCTCCGCGCCGTCGACACGACGCCCATGTAAGTGAAGCGCTCGAGGTTGTCCCAGCCGTTGTCGTCGAAGTAAAAGTACTTGCTGGAGTCCATGTCAGGATTGACCCAGTACGTGTTCTTGCTCGTCTGCACGAAGAAGGTCCCGACCCACGTGTACTGAAACCCAGGGCAGATGCTGACGACCGAGCCACTGTGGACGGGGAACGAGAACGAATACTCGCCGTATTCCGTCGCGTAGTAGCCGCCAGCCTGTGGCTCGTGGATCTTCCAATCGCGATCGTCGTACTGCGGGCTCCAATTGCAGCTCGACGCGTTCCCGAGGTCGGTCGCGCGGCTGAATCCGTAAAAGCCCACGCGCTCGATCTGCTCGCCGTTGCCGATCCAGCCGACTTTCACCACGACCGGCATGGCGCCGAAACCGTGCGAGCTGGGAGCCACACCGACCTTTTTCAGGAAGATCTCGCAGCCGGTGGCCGGGAGATCGGCGCCGAACGCCGGAGCGGCGACGCAAACAGCTGTGACTATTGCGAAAAGCGAGCGCCAGATCGAGTTGTTCATGGTTCTTGTCCTCCGAGGCGCATCCTAGAGCGGCTCTCACGACGACGGTAGGGGCAGGCGACCGAAACGCAGGATTCGCATGCTGAACGGTCTCGACCTCCTCGAACTGGCGTGGTTGAATCCGAGGAGCTTTCTCTACAAAAAGGATGGAACCATGCGGACCCCACGCCTGTTCTGCGCCAGCTTGGCCTTTGCGGCCAGCGGCTACGCCTCCGTCGCCTTCGCGGCTCCTTTCACGTACGAGCTGCAGGCGTACCCGGCCGACGCCGCCGCGTGTCACGCCGCTGCGCGCACCCTGGGCGAGCGCCTCGCCGCGATGCCCGGCGTCTCGGTCACCCGCGCGATTTGCGCGAGCGCGAACGCCGTGGGCGCGAAGCTCGTCTTTAGCTACGAGGCCGAGGCCGCGTTGCCGCTCGTCACGACATACGATCGCTACGGCACGCTCGACGGCGCGGGCGGCCTCTACGCGACGCGCGCCGAATGCGACGCCGCGCTCGAAGCGGAGACCGCGCACTTTCAGACGGCGACTCAGCTCGAGCCCTTCGTCTCTTACTGCTATGAGGACGTGTTCGCCGACGAGCTGCCCTACGGTCACCGTATCGACGCTTTCGGCGCGCCCGTGAAAGCGCCGCTCGTCGAGTCGACGCGCCTCTTCGGCGAGCTCGTAGGCGTCGAGCCGGAAGACGTCGCCGCCTCGGTGCGCGAAGGCGTCGAGGCCTCGGGCGCCGACGTGCGCTTCGTCAAGCTCGAGCCCGCCGCCGGCGACTCCACGATCGGCATCGGCTATTACGCCACGCCCGAGACCAAGATCCGCGTCGAGGGCGAGCGCATCGCTTTCGTCGAGACGGAGGCGCAGTGCAATCAGGCGCTCGCGCTCACTAGCACCGCGTTCGGGTCCGTTCGCGGCGCATCGACTTTGGCGAGCGTCTGCACCAGCGACTGGGTGATGAACTACTACACCGTGTATGTCGTGACGCTCGGCATGCCGGCGCTCTACAACACGGCGAGCGTCGAGCGCTTCCGGAGCTATGATGCCTGCGAAGCGGCGCGCCCTGGCCTCATTAGAACCTACCGCGACGAATACGGCCGTCCGGTCGTCGGCGCCACTTGTAGCCGAGACGCGGTCTCGGGCGGCGATAATCCCTGGAGCGTCATGCTCTTGGAGCCGCGCTGAATCTTATTGAACGGCGCGGGCGAAGGACTGTAGAGGAAGAGATTACTTTTCGTCATCCGAGAGGATCTCTTCCATGCTGAAGCCTTCGTTTTGCGCCGTTTTGGCGCTCGTCCTGCTCGCGCCCGCCGCGCTCGCCGGCGCCTCGGCCAAGTCCCGCGCCGAGCGCCGCGCCGCGCAGGAGATCTACTGGAGCCTCGGCGCCGAGCCCGTGAGCCTGGATCCGACGAAGCAGGCCGACGGCTCGAGCTCTTCCCTTCTGGGCCACATGTTCGAGGGCCTCCTCGGCTACGACGCGAAGGGCGAGCTCGTCCCCGCGACGGCGGAGAGCTTCAGCGCCAGCCCCGACAAGAAGGTTTGGACCTTCGTCATCCGCAAGGACGCGAAGTGGCACGACGGCAAGCCCGTCACCGCGAAGGACTTCGAGTACACCTTCAAGCGGCTCGTCGACCCTAGCTACGCCAGCGTCTATTCGTTCATCGCCATTACCGCCGGCTTCCTCAACGCCGAAGCCATCATCACGAAGAAGATGCCGAAAGAGCAGCTCGGCGTGAAAGCCGTCGACGACCGCACGCTCCGCGTCGAGCTCGACCGTCCCGGCATGTTCTTCGACTCGCTCATGGCTTTCCAGATCTTCTACCCCGTGCGCCAAGACCTCGTGGAGAAGTTCGGCGAGCGCTTCGCGGTCGACCAGGCGAGCATCGTCGGCAACGGCCCCTTTAAGCTGGCGAAATGGGAGAAGGAGAGCTCCATCCGCCTGGAGAAAACGTCCACCTACTGGAACGCCGCGGCCATCAAGATCACCGCCGTCGAGTCCCCTTCTCTCGTGAAGGAGGCGCAAGCCGACTACAACAACTTCATCACCGGCGGCATCGACTACATCTCGACGAAGACCGGCGAGATCATCCGTCAGGCGCAGGACGCCAAGCTGAAGATCCAGCCGTACGAGACTGGCTGCGTCAGCCTCATGGCGCTCAACGTCGGCAAAGGCCGCCCCTTCGAGTCGAAGGATCTGCGCCTAGCCGTGCAGAAGGGCATCGACCGCAACGAGTTCGTAAACAAGATCGTCGCCATGCCAGGCAACAAGCCGATCTTCACCTTCATCCCCGACTACATGCCGGGCTCGACGACGAAGACGCGCTTCCGCAAGGAAGTCCCGGTGAAGTGGAAGGACGCCGACGTCGCCGCCGCGAAGAAGCACGTCGAGGACTACTTGAAGAGCTCCGGCGCGAAGAAGCCGCCGGTCATCTCGATTCTCACGACCGACTCTTCCGGCTCGCGCAAGCACGGCGAATACTGGCAAAACGCCTTGGCCAAGGTCCTGGGCGCCGAGGTGCGCATCGAGAACCTGCCCTTGAAAGCCATGGTTCAGCGCGAGCGGGACCACGACTACGACCTCGCGATGACCGGCTGGTGCCCTGACTACATCGACGTCATGACCTTCGCCGACTACCACACCGCGACCAACGACAACAACTTCACCGGCTGGGCCAACGCCAAGCACGACGAGTTGATCGCGAAGGCCAACCTCGAGAGCGACGGCGTGAAGCGCATGAAGCTCATAGCGGAGGCGGAGGCGATCTTCCTCGCCGACGCCCCCTCGATCCCGTTCTACCAAACCGGCGGCGCCTACATCATGGCGCCGGGCCTCTCCGGCGTGACCAAGAACCTCGTCGGCGTCGGCACCGACTTCCGCTACGCTTCTTGGGCCGAGGGTCCGAAACCGAGCCACTGAGGCCGGGAGGATCCGGAGCTCCGGAGCAGCTCATAGATCCGCGGCACCACCGCGGTCGAGAGCGAAGTCACCGGGGGCGAGACGAGCGGCTCGAGCGCAAGCTCCGGCCGCTCTTTCACTTCCCGGTTCCACGCCTCGCAAAGGAGCGGCTCCAGAACGATCGCGTCCTCGGCGTTGTAAGTCAGCAGGGTCTCGAGCGCGCCGCCTTCGCCGGATTCGTGCAAGCGCCACAGCCGCACGGCATCATAGCCGTCGATATCCATTGAGACGCGTTGATGAATGTGCGGCAGCGCCTTTTGCACGCCCTTCAAGCCGCCTTTCAGACCCAGCCGGCGCAGCCAGGGACAAAGGTCGACGTGCGCGCGATGGAACGGCGTCGCGAACTCGGCCGTCAGGAACGGCACGTCGTAGCTCGCGCCGTTGTAGGTCACGAGGACCGCCGCTTCATCCAGGATGCGCTCGATCAACGCGCGCTTCTTGTGGGTCTCATGCTCCTGCAGCACTTCGCCGCGGAAATAGAAGGCGATCGCCGTCGAATGGCAGGAGGGCGGCATGCCGCCGCCGGAGGCCTCGATGTCGAAGTAGGCGATGCCGTCGAGATCCGCTGGAATCAGCCGCCACCGCTCGCGCGGGGGCAGAGCCCGATGGAAAAAGTAGAGATCGCGCCGCTCCCACGCCTCCAGCGACTGGTCGAGCCCGCGCCGCAAGGCGTCCAGGCGTTTGCCCGCCTTGAAGATCTGGCTCGCCTCGGTTGCGAGCGCATCCCAGTCGGCAACGCCGCTCGCCCAAAGCTTTTGCTCACGCTCGGGGCCGACGCCGCCGAAGTGGATGAAAGTACGTCGCAGGAGTCGGTGCTGATTTTCACGCATGCGAGCGAGACTACCTGAGTCGTGCGCAACGCGCACGTGTGGCCGACGACACAGCTGTCGAAATTCGGTCTAGCGCAGCAAGCCCGCGTCTCTGCAGCCGGAACGCTAGCGCTAGCGTTTTTGCGCGCGCACGGCGCTTGCAAAAGAGCGGCATATGAGTCTTGGCCCTCTCAAACGCTGGAGAAACCCATGAAAATCATCGCTTCCACGGCCCTCGCACTTCTCGCCGCCGGCGTCGCCGGCACCGCACTTGCCGATCTGAGCGTGTGCAACCACAGCGGCGTCCGCACCTTCGTCGCCCTCGCGTCCGACACCGACGCCGGCTACATCACGCGGGGCTGGACCACCGTCGAGGCGAACGGCGCCTGCACCAAAGTCGTCACGGGCGCGCTGCCGAATCGCTTCTACTACCTTTACGGCCACGACGAGGAAGGCATGGAGATCGCCGGCAACGACCGCTTCTGCGTCGTCACGGGCCGCAGCTTCAACATCCTGAACGCGGACCAGAGCTGCAGCGGCGCCAACCGCGAATGGCGCGACTTCTTGGAGATCGACACCGGCGACGAGGCCGATTTCACTTTCGATGTGTACGACCGCTAACTCAAGGAGATCCGTATGTTGCGCTCCATGATCCTGGCCCTCGCCGTCGCCGTCTCGCCCGTGGCTCTGGCCGCCGGCGCCGGCAAGAAGCCGATGCCGCCGACCAAAAACCAGACCGAGCACGTCTCGGTCGCGAAGAAGAAAAAGAAGGGCGACGCGTCCTTCAAGAAAAAGCCGCGCTCGGCCTCCAGCGGCTACTCGAAGGCCTCAGGCCGCCGGTCCTGACTCGCGAGCCGGCGCCGCCATCGGCGCCGGCTCCTCCTTGCGCGTCACGTAGAGCGCGACGCCGAACGCCGCGGCGACGATCGCCGAAGCGAGGAACCACGGCGCGCCGGGGATCTTGGGCCCGTTCTCGTTGATGAAGACGGCGAAGGTGAAGGTGAAGAGCCCCGGGCCGATCAGCTCGGCGACACCAAACAAGCTGCTGTTTGCCCCCTGCAGCTGCCCTTGCTCTTCCGAGCCGACGCACTTCGACATGAGCCCCTGCACCGCGGCGCCGGCGATCCCCGCGAGGGAGCCGAAGGGCAGGCCGATGAAGAAGGCCGACCCGTTCGGCGCCAGCCCGAAGGTGGCGAAGCCGATCGAGCCGCAGATCAAGCCCAAAAGTAGCGTCTTGCGCTCGCCGAGCTTGGTCACGATCGGCTGGACGAGCCCGCCTTGCACGATCATCGCGGCGACTCCGAACGCCGCGAGCGACAGGCCGACGTCGCGCTCGTCCCAGCCGTAGCGATAGCCGGCGAACAGGACGAAGATGCTCGGGTAGACGGCGTGCGAGACGTTCATCAAAAAGTTCATCGACGCCAGGCCCAAAAGGCCCTTGTGCGCGCGCAAGAGCTTGAGCGAGCCGAGCGGATTGGCGCGTCGCCACGAGAACGGCGTGCGCCTGTCTTTCGGCAGGGACTCCGGCAGGACGAAGGTGCCGTAGACGGCGTTGAGGAAACTGAGGGCCGCGGCGGCCCAGAACGGCGCGCGCGGGTCGATCCCGCCGATCAAGCCGCCCAGCGCGGGTCCCAGGATGAAGCCGATGCCGAAGGCCGCGCCGAGCATGCCGAAGCTCTGCGCCCTTTTTTCCGGCGGCGTCACGTCGGCGATGTAGGCGCCGGCCGTCCCCATGCTCGAGGCGGTGATGCCGGACAGGATGCGGCCGACGAAGAGCCAGCCGATCGACGGCGCCAACGCCATGAGCACGTAATCGGCCGCCATGCCGAAGTTGGAGATCAGGACGATCGGCCGGCGGCCGAACCGGTCGGAGAGCGAGCCCAGGATCGGCGAGAAGATGAACTGCATCAGCGCGAACACGGTGCCGAACACGCCATAGACCTTCACGGCGGTGACGGTGTCGCCTTGCACGAAGCTCTGCACCAACTTCGGCAAGACCGGGATGATCACGCCGAGCGCCAGCACGTCGAGGACGGCGGTCACGAAGATGAACGCCAGTGCCGCTTTGCGACGGCCATGTCCGACGATTTCCGCCACTGCCGCTACCTCGTGATGGGCTTAAAATATATCATGAAGCGGGAGCCGAACCCATGCGCGCGCTCGACGCCACCATCGCCACCAAGCTCGACGTCTTGCGCTGCGCGGCCTTGCGGCTGAGCTTCGGCCTGCCCGTCGTCCGGCGCCTTTTCGCGACGCGCGGCGAGCGGCTCTTCTTCGGCCACACGCTCGTCTGCGGCGCGGCGGCAAGCGTGGCATTCGTCTCTCCGTGGACGCTCCTCGCCTTTGGCCCGTTCTTTTATGGGTTTCCGCACTTGTTCGCGAGTCTGCGCTATGCGGTGCCCAAGGCGATCCTGGCGCGCGTCGCGTGCGTCGCGGGGCTTTTCGCCTTGGCGCGGCTCGCGATGTTCCTCGGGCTCCTGCCGGCGATCCGCGGCAACGGGCTCGAGCTCGGGCTTTGCGCCGGCCTCCTCTGCGTGTGGAAACCGACGTGGCGGCACGCGCTCGTGCTCGCGCCGTTCGCGGCCGTCTCGCTCTGGCGGCCGAGCGCTACCGTGGAGGCGATGATCTTGGTCCACAACGCGGTCGCCTATCTGCATTGGCACCGCCTTGCGACGGAGCCGCGGGAAAGACGCGTGGCGCTCGCCGCCTTCGGGGGCTTCCTCGCGCTTTCCGTCGCGCTCTTCGCCGGCGCGGGCTTTCTTGCGACTTACGCCTTCGGGCAGGCGGCACACTACTTCGTGTGGCTGAAAGCCATCCCGGAGCAAAACCTGCCGCGACCGTCGCCGGTGACCTTTCGCCAATCCCTCGGCTTTCTTCGCCGGGACTTCGGGCCGCTCGGCGCGCGCCTCGTCCTCGGCGGCGTGTGCGGCCTCACGCTGCTATGGGTCTTGGTCGAAGCGCCGCTGGCCAGGAGCGTCTACTTTTGCTTAGCGGCATGGCATGGGTATGTCGAGATCTATGGGCTGCTCGCGGGCCGCCGGAGCCTATGAGAGACAGCTGTCTCCGCCCCGGCGCTTCAGTGCGCAATCGGCCGCGACTCTTGCTTGTCGCTTTGCTCGTAGAGCGTGCTCACGTCCGAAACCTGACTCGCGAGATCGAGCACGCGCGTCTCGGAGGCGGGGTGCGTCGACAGAAGCTCCGGCGGCGCGGCGCCTCCCGCCGCGCCCATCCGCTTCCACAGCTCCGACGCCTCGCGCGGGTCGTAGCCAGCCTCCGCCATGTAGTGGAGGCCGATCTCGTCGGCCTCGCTCTCCTCCAGGCGGCTGAAGGGCAGAAGCACTCCGACCTGCGCCCCGAGGCCCAGGAGGCCCATCAGCATTCCGCGCTGTTTCCCGTCTTTGAGACTCAGGTCGGCAGCGGCAAGCCCGAGCTGGACCAGCATCGTCTGCGAGATCCGCTCCGCGGAATGTTGCGCGGTCACATGGGCGACCTCGTGCCCGATGACCGCCGCCAGCGCCGCCTCGTTCTGTAGGACGGGCAGAATCCCCGTATAAATGGCGACTTTGCCACCCGGGAGGGCAAAGGCGTTGACCTGGTCCGGCGCGTCCAGGACGTTGAACTCCCAGTCGAATTCGGCGCCGGAGACGGCGGCGATCCGGCTGCCGACGCGGCGGACCATCTCGTTCCAGTCGGAGCGGTCGCTGCGCGGCGTTTGCGAAAGGGCCTCCTGATAAGCCTCAGCCCCGAGTTGATTCATCTGCGACGCGGGCACAAGGGTGAGGGTTCGGCGACCGGTCACCGGGGCACGGGCGCAGCCGGACAGCGCCAACAAGATGATCAGGGCAACTCTCATCGAGGATCCTCCCATTCTGCGTTCCGCAGGTGCAATCAGCGGGCCATTTCGCTAGAAGGAGGGCTCATGACAAGCTCATCCCCACCGTTCACCCTGGAAGAGATGCGCCGGGCCCGCGAGGTCCTGGAGGCGTTGATTGCCAATCGCGCCCTGCTCGCCGACGTGCCCGACGCGGACCGCATCGGTCTCCTGATGGCTGCCGGTCGCGTCTCGCGCCCGGACCGTCGCGAGCTCGACATGCTGTCGAAGGCGATGCGCAAAGGCGAGCGCCGCAAACGCATCGCCGCGGATCGTGCGGCGAAGGCGACGACCGAGATCCGGACGGCGCGGCATGCGGCGGTGTATCAGGCTCCGGCGGCACGCCCTGGGGTTTTGCCGGCCGGTCCCGCCGCCGCGTCCCGCTCCGGCGGGATCCAGGCGGCCCGCCTCGCGACGCCGCGCCACTGCTATGTTTGCAAGGAAGATTTCGTCGAGCTGCATTTTTTCTACGACGCCCTCTGTCCCGATTGCGCCGCGCACAACTACGCGAAGCGCTTCCAGACGGCGGGCCTCGAGGGTCGCGTCGCCGTGATCACCGGCGCCCGCGTGAAGATCGGCTTCCAGGCGTCGCTGATGCTCCTGCGCGCCGGCGCCACCGTGGTCGCCACCACGCGCTTTCCTCACGACGCCGCTCAACGTTATGCGCGCGAGCCGGATTTCGCCGTCTGGCAGGATCGCGTGCACGTGCACGGCCTCGACTTGCGCCATTCGCCGAGCGTCGAGCTTTTCGCGCAGCATCTCGACCACAATTTCGAGCGCCTCGACTTCCTGATCAACAACGCCGCTCAGACCGTGCGGCGGCCACCCGCCTTCTACAAGCATCTGCTCGAGCGCGAGGAGCAGGCGGTGGAGTCGCTCACCGCGGCCGAACGACACCTCTTGGAAAGCCACGCCGCGCTAAAAGGCGATCAGTCGCTGGCGCTGCCCGGATTTGGCGCCGGCATCGGCGTGCGCTCGTCCGCGCAGCTCTCGCAGGTGCCGTTCACGCTCGAGGATTCGACCTTCAGCCTCGCCGCCTTCCCTGAGGGTCGCCTCGACGCCGACCTGCAGCAGGTCGACCTGCGCCGCGTCAACAGCTGGCGCCTGTCGCTCGCCGAGGTGCAGACCGCGGAGATGATCGAGGTGCAGCTCGTGAACGCCGTCGCGCCGTTCATCTTGTGCGCGAAGCTGAAGGCCTTGATGCTGCGTGCGCCGAGCCAGGACAAGCACATGGTGAACGTGTCGGCGATGGAAGGTATCTTCTCGCGCCTCACCAAGACCGACAAGCATCCGCACACGAACATGGCGAAGGCCGCGCTCAACATGATGACTTTGACCTCGGCGCGCGACTACGTCCGGGACGGCATCCACATGAACGCCGTCGACACCGGCTGGGTCACCGACGAGGACCCGGCGGAGATCGCCGAGCGCAAGCAGCGCGAGATCGACTTCCAGCCGCCGCTCGACATCGTCGACGGCGCGGCGCGCATCCTCGACCCGATCTTCTCAGGCCTGAACTCCGGCACCCACGTGTGGGGCAAGTTCCTGAAGGACTACGCGCCGTCGCCTTGGTGAGCTCGGGTTTTTAAGTCTTCGCCGCCGCGGCGCTCAAGACGACGTCGACCGTGAGCTTGACCTCGTCGTTGATCACCTTGTCGCCCAAGCCCTGGAAGAATTTGCCGGAGTTGTACTTCACGCCGAAATCGGTGCGATCGAAGGCGAGCTCCGCCTTGACGGCCTTGCCGCCCTTCTCCTCGCGCTCCACCGCGGTGAAGGTCACCGGCTTCGAGATGCCCTTGATCGTCAGCGTGCCCTTGAGCTTGTACTCGTTGCCCTTCTGCGACTCGATGCCGTCGATGGTCAGCTTCGCCGTCTCGTGCTTGGTGACGTCGAAGAAGTCCGGCGAGCGCAGGTGATCGACGAGCTTCTTGTTCCAAGTGGCGTCGGTCAGGTCCTCGTTGACGATCGAGGTCATGTCGACGATCACCTCGCCGCCCTTCACTTTACCGGCGTCGAGCGTGACGCCGCCGCTCTTCACTTTGACCTTGCCGGTGTGGGCGCCGCCGACGACCTTGCTGCCGGTCCATTGCACGGAGCTCTTCGCGGCGTCGACGTTGAGCTTGGAATCGGCGCCAAAGGCGGTGCCGGCGCAGGCGAAAGCGAAGAGGGCGGTGACGAGTTGCAGTTTCATCCGAAAAATCTCCGAGGAGTGGTGGTGTTCCGTTGCCATCATGAGTGTCGAACGTTTTCACCGTCCAGATAATATGCGATAATACGCTTGCACTGTTCGCCTTTGACGGACAATCGCCATGGACCTTAACCATTTGATAATTTTCAAGAATGTCGCGGACGCCGGCGGCTTTTCCGCCGCCGCGACGCAGCTCGGCCTCCCAAAGTCGAGCGTGAGCGCGAAAGTGTCGGCTCTCGAGCAAGAGCTCGGCGTCCGCCTTCTGCATCGCACGACCCGCCGCGTCAGCCTGACGGAGGAAGGCGAGCGCGTCTATGAGTCCGCGAGCCGCATCGCGGCGGAGTCGGCGGAGGTCACCGCCTTCGTCCATGACGCTCACGAGGAGCCCTCCGGCCTTCTACGGATGACGGCGCCGCCCGATTTCGGCGCTTTCCTGATCGCGCAATTGGAGCCCTTCCTGAAGCGCTACCCGAAGATCGAGATCGAAATCGATCTGTCGAGCCGTATCGTCGACCTCGTGAAAGAGGGTCTGGACCTCGCGCTGCGAGCCTCGACGTCGCCGCTGAAAGAGTCCTCTCTCGTCGCGCGCCCAATCAGCACGACCCGCTTGGGGCTCTTCGCCAGCCCCCAATGGCTCCAAGACCGCAAGAAGCCGAAGACGATCGAAGCCCTCGCCGGCGTCGACGCCGTCTTTTTCCAAGGCTCCGGCAAGCGCCAGCCGCCGGCCTGGCGCCTGACCGCGACCGGCGGGCGCGTGGCGGAGGTGCCGGTGCGGGCGGTGCTTAGGCTCAACGACTTCCACGCGGTAAAACACGGGGCTTTGGCCGGTTTCGGCGTCGCACTCCTGCCCGAGATTGTCTGCGCGGCGGAGATCGAGGCCGGGAGCCTCGTGCCGATCCTCTCGGAATGGACGGTCGCGCACGCGACGTTCTACGCCGTCTTTCCGACGCGCCGGCACGTGCCGGCCAAGACGCGCGCCTTCGTCGACTTCCTCGCCGCTTCGTTCAGGCCTTCTTCTTGATCTGGTCGAACGCCTTCAGGGCGGCGAAGCGAGCGCGGTCGTGGTCGACGATCGGCTTCGGATAAGCGGCGGTGCCGACCTCCGGGACCCAACGCCGAACGTAGGCGCCGTCCGGGTCGAACTTCTTCTCCTGGAGGCTCGGATTGAAGACGCGGAAGTAAGGCGCGGCGTCGGCGCCGCAGCCGCTCGTCCATTGCCATCCTTGCGTGTTGCTCGCCAGATCCGCGTCGACGAGCGTGTCCCAAAACCAGCGCGCGCCCTCCAGCCAATGAATACGCAGGTCCTTCACGAGGAACGAGGCGACGATCATACGCACGCGGTTGTGCATCCACCCGGTCTCCCAGAGCTCGCGCATCCCGGCGTCGACGATCGGGAAGCCGGTCATTCCGCGCTGCCACGCGGCGAGCTGCGAAGGCGTCCCCTCCCAGCGAAATTCCTTGAATTCCGGGCGCAGAGGCTCGTTCGTGAGGCGCGGATGATGGTGCAGCAAGTAGTAGCTGAACTCGCGCCAGACGATTTCCTTGAGATAGGTCATGGCGCCGGGAGCCTTCGAACGTCGCGCCGCGAGCCACACTTGCCTGGGGCTCAGCTCGCCGAAATGTAGATGGGGGCTGAGGCGCGAGGTCCCGGTACGCCCGGGAATGTCGCGGCCCTCGGCGTAACCGGCGATGCCGTCGCCGCAGAACGAGCGTAGGGCGGCCTGCGCCGCCACTTCGCCGACGCGCCACATTCTGCGGAGGCCCAGGTCCCAGGCGATCTTCGGCTTGAGCTCCCAGTTGGCGAGCACGTCGGAGCTCAGGCCTTTCGGCAGGGGCGCGAGCGCCGTCGGCGCCGGGACCTCCGCGCCGACCGACTTCTCCGCCGCGGCGCGCCAGAAGGCGCCGTAAACCAAGTACGGATTCCCGGTCTTGTTGCGGATCGACTCCGGATCCTGCAGAAGCGAGCCGTTGGCGACGACGACCTCGACCCCGCGTTCCGCTAGCGCCTTACGGATCTTCGCGTCCTGCGCGGCGACGATGGGCTCATAGCGTGCGTTCCAGTAGACCGCGCGCGCCCCCGTCTTCTCGATCATGGCTTCCAAGACTTCGAGAGAAGCGCCCTGGCGCAAGATCAACCCTGAGCCGAGCCCCTCGAGCGAAGCAGCGAGGCTCGCCAGCGAGTCGTGCAGCCACCAGCGCGAGGCCGCGCCTGGAGCCCACTCGCCTTCTTCGTTGGGTGACCAGATGTATAGCGGGACGACTTGCTTATGTTGCGCCACGGCGGCGGCTAGAGCCGGCTGGTCCGCGAGCCGCAGGTCCTGACGCAACCAGACGATCCCGACGTCGCTCAAAACCCACCTGCCTTCATCGCGGCCACGGTCTTGCAGCGATGGGCGAAAATGCGCGCGACGTCCCGTTCCACGAAGGCGCCGGCGACGAGCTCGCCGAGGGGCGCGACCGGGAGTCTATACTGCACCGCGTCGGTCATCAGCGTGCCGCCCGCCATCGCCTCGAAGAGGTGCGTGTGGTGCCAAACCGAGTACGGACCGCGCTTCTGCTCGTCGACGAAGCCGAGCCCGGGATTCCAAGACGTGATCAAGGACTCCCAGGCCATCGGGATTCCGTGCAGCCTCAGGCTGTAGCGAATGCGCGTCCCCTCGCCCATCGCCGCGGTGCTGACGTCGTCGACCTTGAAGCCGAGCCACGGCGGCGTGATGCGCTCGAGATTGCGGGCCTCCGAGAAGAACGGCCAAACCTCGGCCGGCGCGACGGGGATCCACTGCTGCACGACGTGGCGACGCAGATGCGGCTCGACCGCGCCCCCGAGGAGCGCCGCGCAGGCGCCGTCGATCGTCGGGAACTGGAACGCGAAGCCGAGACGCGCAGCGGCCGCGGGAATGACCTTGGTGCTGGCCAGGACGAGGGCGGCCCGTTTACCCATGGTCGCGCGCAGCGCGAGCGCCGGGACGGATTTGTTCGCGGCGTAGCGGCCGTGCTTGGCGATCGCCGCGTTCAGTGACTCGTTTCGACAAGGCTCCGGCGCGGAGGCATTGAACACGCCGCGCCAACGCCCATCCACCGCCGCGGTCGCGATCATCGCGGTCAAGTCGTCGACGTGGATCCAGCTCGTCCATTGCCTGCCGTTGCCGAGGACCGCGCCCAAACCCTTGGCGTAGACGCCGAGGAGCTTCGGCAGCGCCCCGCCGGTCAAGCCGAGCACCATGCCGATCCTGAGCGTGACGACGCGGACTCCCATCGATTCGAAGTGGTCGAGGCCGCGTTCCCACGCGACGCAGGTTTCCGCGAGAAAACCGGTTCCCGCGCTCGCTTGCTCGGTCAGGTCAGAGTCGCCGCGGTCGCCGTAAAAGCCGATGGCGGAGGCCTGCACGACGACGCTCGGCCGCGCGACGGCCAGGGTCAGCGCGCGCGCCAAGGCGGCGACCGACTGCGTGCGCGAGGCGACGATCGCCTCGCGGCGCTTCGCGGTCCACGGCCTGTCGGCGATCCCTTCGCCGACCAGATTCACGACCGCGTCGCGGCCTTCGACCGCCGCCGGCGGAATGTCCGCATCGCCGCCACCCCACGCGAAAACCTCGCAGGGAAACGGCAAGCACCCTCTGACTTTTTCGGGCTGGCGCGCCAAGATCGCGACGTGGTGCCCGGCAGCGGCGAGGCGCCGGCCGAGCTCGCGACCGACGAAGCCGGTCGCGCCCATGATCAGGAATCGTTTCGTCTCAACGCTCATCGCCGATCCTCATTTCCGGGTAAGGCGCGAAGATCGCTTGCTCGCCGACGTAGGCGGAGCGCGCGATCTGATTGCAGAACTCGAGGAGCGCCATGGGCACGGGCAGGGTCGCTCGCCCGAGCCGGTATTCCTCGATCCGACGGCGTAGAGCCAGTTTTTCCGCCTCGCCGAGCTCGTCCTTCATGAACCCGTACATGTGCGTCATCGCATCGACCATAGTCGTACGCTTGGTGACGCCGCTCATCGCATTGAAGAGGCCTTTACGGTAGGCAGCAAGAGCCTCTTCGATGCGCGGCTTTCGCGCATCTGCGACGATGCGGCCCAAGGTCTCCAGATGCGTCCGCCCCTGTGCCATGAGCAGGAACTTGTGCCGGCGATGGAATTCCTGCAAGGCCGACGGTCGCGGCTCGATCGCGCGCGCCCGTGCCTGGGTGAAGAGCCGCAGAATGAAACGCTCCCGTTGGCGCGGATCCGTCAGCCGACCCGCCTCGACGACGACGAGCTCCGGCCGCGCCGCCGCGAGCGCCGCGGCGAAGAGACCCACGCCTTCGTGCGCCGGGATGCCATTGTCGGCGTAAAGCTTGACGCGCTCGGGTCCGCACAGTGGCGAGCGACCCATCAAAACATAACCGTCGAGGTCCTCCGGCAGGCTCGCGAGCAGCCGAAAGACGGTCGCGGCAGCCACCGCGCTCATGTCCTGACGGCCGCGCGAGGTGACGAGCTGCACGCCATTTTCCGCGCTTTTTAAGAGGCGCATCGCCTCTCGCGGCACGCCGAGTCCCATGGCGACCTCGGGGCAGATCGACAGATAATCGACGTGCTGGCCGAGCTCCTCGCGCACCCATTCGTTCGGCGCCCCGGCGCCGTTGTAGCGCACGCGCTCACCGAGCACGCACGCGCTGATGCCGACTTTGGGGCGCACGGTGGTCACTGCTGCCGCGTCCTTTCCCATGTTGAGACGGGGAAGCCGTCTTCCTCCGCATGGTCCAGATACGCCTCGACCGTCTCCTCGGGCAAGGTCCGCTCGCGACTCAGGATCCAAAGGGCGTCGCGCGCCGGACCGCCGACGAGCACGCTCGAATAGTCCTCGGCGAGCGCCAAGATCCAATAGTCGCCGGCCTCGTCCTCGTTCCCGAACGTGACCGAGAGCTTCGCATTCGTGGCGTCCGCGGCCCGCGCCGTCCCGTTCGCGACGACCTCGGGGCCATTCAAGGCGCCGATGCGGCAGCTGTTGCGGACGCTTACGGTGCCGTCGTCCTCCAAGCCGTATGCGGCGGTCGTCCCGGTGCAACCGCGCGAGAACCACTGTGGAATCGAGCCGATTTCGTACCAAGTGCCTTCGTACCGCTGAAGGTCTACCTGCTGGACCGTGCGCGGGTCGGATAAAGCCAAGAGAAGCATCAGTTTGAGCATCGTCGACCCCGGTTGCTAATAAATTCGTTCAAATCGTTCATCCGTGTTACCTTACCCCTCCGGCGGCCGGTCCACAAGTTAGGAATCGCGCACGGTTCATGCGGACAACACTCACCCCAAAACAAGTCGCCCGTGCGCTCGGCGTCTCCGAATCCTCCGTGAAGCGTTGGTGCGACGACGGCGCCTTGGCTTTCGCCAAGACCGAGGGCGGCCATCGGCGCATCGCCATCAGCGACGTCCTCGAGTACGTGCGCGCCACCGGTCAGGTCATGCCCGCGCCCGAAGCGCTCGGCCTGCCCGCGTCATCCGGCAATCAGGGCCTCGCGCTGCGCCGCGCCGTCGCCGACCTGCAAGCGGCCCTCGTCGCCGGCGACGAGCCGCGTGCGCGAGCGATCGTCTTCGACCTCTTTCTTTCGGGCCACTCCCTCGCGGCGATCTTCGACGAGGTCGTCGCGCCGGTGTTTCACGCGGTGGGCGACCTGTGGCAATGCGGCGAGATCGCTGTCTATGAAGAGCATCGTGCCTGCCTCGTCGCGACACACGTGCTCGACGAGCTGCGTCGCGCGATCTCAAAGGCGTGCACGCCGCGGCGCAAAGCCCTCGGCGGCACGCTCGAAGGCGATCCGTACGCCCTGCCGACGGCGATGATCGAGCTCGTGCTGCGGGACCGCGGCTGGGCGGCGCAGAGCCTGGGCTCCTCCCTTCCCGTCGCGACGCTCGTCGCCGCCATCGAAAAGGAACGACCCGATCTCGTCTGGATCAGCGTGTCGAGCGCCGCCTCCCCGGTGGAGATCTTAGGCCTTTTGGAAGCGATCGAAGGCGCCTGCAGCGCGCGCGGCGCCAAGCTCGTCGTCGGCGGCCGGGCGCTTCCCGCAGGCACGGCCAAACGTCTGCCGCATGCTATCGTCTGCATGGATATGGGGGGCCTGTGCAAACTCTGATCTACCTCGTCGACGGCTCGCCCGGGACCTTGTCGGCTTTGGACCAACGAGCGGCGAAAATCGATTGGCTGGTGCCCACTGGCTACGAGCTCGACAAAAGCCTGCGGCTGAGCGGCCAGCTGCCGCCCGGCGTCGCCGACGTCGCGCGGCGTCACGACGTGCCGCTCTTGCCGCTGCTGAAGAATGCCGACTTCGACCCCAAGCTCCTGCATGCGTTCCTGACCGCGCCGCGCAAGCGGGAAGCCTTGCTCCGCGACCTCGTCTCGACGGCGCGCGCACAACGCTTCGAGGGCTGGCACTTCGACTTCGAGCACATCTTCATCGCGGACCGCGACGCGTACACGGATTTCGTCCGCGAAGCGGGCAACGCGCTGCGTGCCGCAGGCCTTGGCTTCTCCGTCGCGGTGGTCCCTAGCCCCGCGACCCCGACGGTCGACGATCCCTACCATCAATGGCTCGACGCGGAGTGGCGCGCAGCCTACGACGTCGCGGCGATCGCCGCGGCCTGCGACTTCGTGGTCTACATGACCTACGACAACCACACGTCGCGTACGCCGCCCGGACCGATCGCCGCGCTGCCTTGGATGAGGTCCTGCTTGGATCACCTCGAGGCCCTGCGTGTCCTGCCCGATCGCATCTTCCTCGGCGTGCCGTTCTTCGGCCGCTACTGGCTCGCGCAAAAGGTCCTCGCCCTGACCCATGCCCAATCCGAGCGCCTACTCGGCGACGTCGGCGCCAGCCCGCGCTTCGACCCCGGCGAGTGCACGATGGAAGCCGTCTGGCGGCGGGGTCATGTTCGCGAGTATCTCTTCTACGAAGACGCGCGCACCTTCGGTCTACGCGTTTCGCTCGCGTACCTCCGCGGCTTTCGCGGCATCGCCGCCTGGCGCCTCGGGATGGAGGACCCGGCTATCTGGAGCGCGCTGGTCGAATCGAGCCGCGCCAGGCCCGGCGTAAAGGCGCGAACCAGCCGCGAAAACGACCTAGCGCTCGACCGATGAGCCGCTGTGCCCGCGTCGTCCAAATAATCCGACGCGTCGCGTAAACGACCGGCGTTGTCGCCAGGATCGTCCGCAAGGTTGCGACCTCGTCGAAACGCTCATAAAGCTGCTGCTGCGCGAGGCTCGCGATCGGATCGCGGTCGAGGAGGCGCGCCCGACCGGAGAGATCGAGAATGGGATCGGCGCTGAGTCGATAAACGAGGCTCATGAACCGCCGAATCGCTTGGGGCGAGAACGCGACGCCCAGGAGCGTCTCCAGGTGCGCGCTCTGAGCCGCCTGCCTCTTCTCCGCGTCGCTGCCGAAAGGCGCCGCCTCGTAAATCCTAAACGCGAAGCGTAGATCGAAGAGCTGATACGCCAGAAGGCTCGCCGGCGAGTCGTCTAGCGAAGCGACGCGCGCCGTGTGGAAATCCTTACGCACCATCCGGCCGTCGATGACGGTGCTGCCGAGCAGCGTCAAGTACACGTCGAGCCGCGACAGCTGATCTTGCGTCGAAGCGTAGAGGGCGCCCGCGTCGACCGCCTGCTTGATGGTGGTGATCGACTGAATGTGCGAGCGCGCCGGTGCGAACGGCGCGTCGAGGATGCAGAACCAGCTCGTGATCCCGTCCTTGTGGACGGAGCCGTAACCCAGACCGGGAAGGGTTTCGAACCCCTTGCCGTCGAGATACTGCGCGACTTTCGCCTCGTTCACCGCTTGCTGATAGCTCATGCCGCCGGCGGGCGCCCGGTGATGATCGCGCGCCGGATCGGGCAGAAACGTGCCCTCGAAATCGAAGCGCGGCACCGAATAGCGCGCTCCGTGCAGGCGCCCGAGCGCGACCTTGCCCCCGAGAAGACCGCAGCCCTTTAGCTTGATCCCGTCGAAGCGCCGCGCAAGCGAGCCCGGCAAAAGGACGGCGCGCCCTTCACTTAGGTATCGCGGGTCGTCGCGATGGCCGGCGAGGTAGCGCGCGATCATCTCGATTTCGCGCTCGTCGAGGGCGGCCAGCGCCGTCAGCTCGATGTCGTAGCCGGAGAGGCGCAACGTCCGCTTCATCATGAGCGCGCCCAAGCGCCACGGGAATGGCGCCGCACCGAAAGCCAAAACGTCACCAGGAAAAGGAGGATCCCCGGCGACAGCGCCAAATAGCGCGGCAACTTCCGCACGCGCGCGGCGAGTCCGAACCACCCGAGGTATTGCCTGGTGATCTGACGGACGGCGCGCCCGAGCGAGAAGCCGTGCCCCGCTTTCACCTTGCCGTGCGCCTCGAGGAGCCGGTAGTAGTTCTCGGCGTAACGCCGGCGCTGCCCCAGGAAAAAGCGCAGACCGCCGTATTCATAGTGGGAGACGATGCTGCGCGGCGCGAAGTGCACGGCGACGCCGGCGTCGCGCAGCCGAAGGCTCAGGTCGAAGTCCTCGCCGCCGGCGAGCGACTCATCGAAGCCGCCGACACGCTCGAACAGCTCGCGGCGAAAGCAGGCGGCGCGCGATGCCGGCAGGCCGTTGCCGGTGAGGAACTCGCCGGCGCCGAGATTTTCGATCGTCTGCCAGAGCGTCAGCTCGAAGTACAAGCTCTGCACCCGAGAGGCCGGTCCGCTGCCGAGGGAGCGCATGTTGAAGGTCAGCACCTGATGCGCCGGCGCCGCCGCGAAAAACCGCGCCGCGACCGCGAGATAGTCGCGCGGGAGCTCATAGTCGTCCGCAATGATGGCGACGTACCGACCCCGCGCCAAGCGCCAACAGTCGTTCTTCGAAGCAGAGATGCCGCGATGTGGCTTAGCGACGTAGCGCAGATCGAGGCGATCCTGAAATGCCGCCACGACCGCCGCGGCGGAGTCCTCGGACCCGTCCTCGACGACGACGACCTCGAGATCCGCCGCCGGCCAGTCGAGCCGCGTCAGGTTCTCCAACGCCCGCGCCACCGACCGCGGCCGGTTGCGCGTCAGCATGGCGACGGTGAACGTCTTCATCCCTCGCACCTCCAATGGTGCGTAGAATAAGCGAAAATGCGCGGCCGAAGCCAGTCCGCAAGCGCCCGGTTCGCGACGAAGAGGGTCTCTTCGCCGGCATCGTCCGGCGGCTCCTCCCAGCCGAGAAGCGCGAAGGCGGACGCCGCGGTCGGGCACAAGGCATCGTGTTCGACCAAAGCGGCACCGCGGACCAAGACTCGCAGCGACGCCCGCAGCTTCGTCTTCGCCTCGCGGTACTGCGTCACCACGTGATACTCGAGCAAGGTCATCAAAGTGATGTGGAGGGTTTGGGCCCGCGCGTGCCACGCTGGTGCGGCAAGCGCCGCGAGCGCGGCCTGGTCACGCCAGCATACGTAACGCCGCATGGCGCGAAACGTGTACGCCCCGTAAGTTCTCGGAGTTTGCGGCACCACTTTGCGACCAAGATCCTGCGCGAGCCGCGCGAGCGCGGCAAACGTCCGCTCGTCCATAAGCGCCTCGTCTGCCAGCACGACATGAAGATCACCGGCGAGCGTCGCGCCGATCACGGCGCCCGCCGGCAATCGCTGCCGCAGAAGCTCACGTGCCGCGGCGGCGTCCGGACCTTCTGCTGGCGAGCCAAGCGGCGCGTGCGGCGCGATCCGTTCCGCCGGAAAGCGGTCGAGCACTTTGCGCACGATGCGGTCGAAGTGCCGCAGATCCACGCTCAGGGAATCTCCGGCCCGCTGCAGACGCGCCCGATTCATCAGCGCGCCGTAGGTCGCCGGCGCAATGGTCGCCTCAGGATAAGACAGGAGCTCGTCGAGCGTCGCGGCGAAAAACCGTCCCTTCTCGGCATGCATCGTCGTCTTGGCTCCCCAAGCCTCATGAAGACGGAAGGCGCGCGCCTGCATCAGGCCGCCGGCGAGAAAAGCCGACGACGCCCGCGGCAAGCTGGTTGCGTCGTCCCGAGACTCACCGGCTAGCCGCAGCCACGCCGGAGCCTCGCCAAGCGCGGCCCAGTAAGCGCGGCAAAGTGGGAGATCGGCTTCGGCCACCACCAGCTGCCACGCATCGCGGATGAAGGGATGCACGCGCCTGCCGAGGCGCAATGCCGCGTTCACTTGCGCGAGCCCGGAGTAAGCCGACTCCTGCGGGCGAGGCCGCCAAACGCAGACTAGGTCGAGGTCGCTCGCGAAGGGACGAAAGCTGCCCGTACCGTAGCTGCCGCGCGCATGCACGGTGACGATGCGTCCTAGACTGCGCCAATGGATGGCGCGTGCCGCGACGCGCGCCCATGCCGAGAACAGCGCGCGCGCCGCGACGCGCGCGAACGGCCGCTGCGCTGCGGTCGCCAGCTTCAGGCGGAGGCGACCGATCCAAGGCGGCAACGGCGCCGGCGCCTCGACCGCCCGCACTCAGTCGACCCGAATTTCGAAGTGCCGGCGCGACGCGGGCGCTTCGACGCGGACGTTTTGCGCCATACGCCGAGCCAATGCATGCCTTCGAGCCATGGTCTTCTGCCGATAGCGCGCTTCGAGATCGAGCACCTGCTCGGAGTTCGAGCCGTGCAGGCGGTAGCGATAGAGCGCTTCGTGAACGCGCCCGACCGGATAGCGCTCCGAGACGCGCAGCAACAGATCGTAGTCCTCGGCGTACCAAGGAAAGCGCTCGGCGTCGAACCCACCGAGCTCTTCCAGCGCACAGCGATGCCAGGTACGCGCCGCGCCGGCGCCGCTCGTGCGCAGGAGATTGTTGCGGTCGAACTCGCCGTGTCGCACCTCGGGCATCGTGCCATACGGCTTCCCGTCGCCGTCGATGACGCGATAATAAGAGATCGCGAGCGCGCATTCCGGATGCGACTCGAGAAACGCGACCTGCCGCTCGAGCGTCTGCGGCACGTATTCGTCGTCGGAATCGAGCTCCGAGACGTACTTCCCGCGCGCGGCCGCGAGACCCAGATTGAACGAGTGCGCCGGGACGTTGCGCGGGCTCGAGATGACGCGCACGCGCGCATCGCCCGTATACTCCGCCAGCAGCTCGAGCGTTCCATCGCTCGAGCCGCCGTCGACGACGATCAACTCGAAGTCTTCGAACGTCCCGCCCAAGACGCTGTCGATCGCCCGGCGCAGGAAGGGGGCTCGATTGAAAGTGCGGATGATGACGCTCACTTTGGGCCCGGAAACGTGCGCATGCGGGCAACGCAGCTTTCGCGCGGGCTCCGTCAGCAGCGCGCCGCGCCGCCGTAAGCTCGCGAAGAACGCGGCGCGCACGGCGGCTTGCGCCTTTTCCGGATAGAACAGGTAGCCGAAGCCCGCGTGGAGGTACCGCTCATAGGCAAACGGGTGGAACGCGAACCATTCTGGGTGGTCACGCTCGATCTCGCGCAGCGATGCGAGCTGCCGCGCGATCGCGCCTTCGATGCGCGCCGGATCACCGCGTTCGCAAAGCTTCAGGCGCAGGTCGTATTCGGCCGCCGGCCCGCGCTCCAGCTCGACTCCGCCGACGGCGCGCACGGTCGAAAGCCGATAGGCACGCAGATAGCCGAGATCGCTGGCCTCGGAGAAGTCGTGCCCGTCGACGAACACGCGCAACGTGCGCCAGCTCCCGCCGGCTCCGGCCACGTCCCAATCAGCGTGCACGACGTGCACGTCCGGATCGGCCGCGAAGGTCGCGGCCACGCGCGCGACGGCGTCCGTCGTAAGCTCGAAGTAAGGCGGCACGATCAGGGCGACGTCGCCCGTCGCCGCCGAAAGCGCGGTCGCGAGCCATCCGGCTTCGCCCGGCGCCCCGCGCAAGCTACGTGTCCCCGCGATCTGCGGCGGAGGCGCATCCTCGGCGCGCGAGACCAAAAGGGCCTCGTGCGCGCCCGACCCGCTAGCGCGCCAAGCGACGCTCCCAATCCACGGAAAGATCAGTGAAACCTGCATTGCCGGCTCGGGGCTCAGGGGAGGGTAATGATGGCCACGGTACCATGGCCGTCACCCAGAGCTAAGGCCTTTTCAGCCATTCTGGAGACCCAGTCCCTCATCTTACCCGCCCGCGCCCGCAGCCTTGTCCACTTGAAGAGCACGTTTGCCGTATTCGTGATCCAGTCCGGGATCGATCGACTTCAGGACCGGGATCTCGTAGCTTTTGGCAGGACAAGGGCTACCACTTTTGACTGAGGCGTCTTGACCGGATCAAATCCGGTCGCCGTGCTCGGAAGAATTCAAATGCGCACGCTAGCTTACATCGTCGCTTTTCTCGCGGCCTTGGTCGCGGCCTTCCTTTTCCTGGAGCTGGGCTACATCGGCTTTCCCGACGGCCATCGCACGGAGCTCGACCGAGCCCGCGAGACCCTCTGGCCGATCTACATCGCCTTGCTCGCCGTCGTCGCCGCGGTCTGCATCGCGTTCGCGCGCAAGCCCCGATTCCTGAAGCTCGTCCTCGCGATTGCGCTCGTCGTCGGGGTCGGCATCGCCGCGATCGACGGCCATCTCGCGGCGACCTTGGAAAACGGCTCTGGGGGATGAGGTATGATCTCGGAATGCGCCTCACGTTCCTTACAATCCTCTTCCTCCTCGCCCAAATCGCCACCGCGGCCGACACCGAACTGCCCGCTCCGGTGCGCCCGGCGCTGCTCTCCCGCGTCACCGCGCACATCGCCTCACTCCCCCCTTCACGCGTCCGCGCCATGCTCGAGCATTCCCTGACCTTTCTCGGCGTCCCTTACCTCTGGGGCGCGGACGATCCCGAAGCCGACGGCGGCTTCGACTGCGCCGGCTTCGCCTTCCACCTTTTCCACGCCGCCGGCCTCGAGTTTCCGAAAGCGCGCTTCTCCACCCTCAACATGACCGACGCGCCGCGCGGCGCCGTGATCAAGAGCGTCTGGTGGACCGCCTACGCCCAGGATTTCGCGCAAGACATGAAAGCCTGCGTCGGTCCTGGCTTCCAGGACGGCGACGTCGTCGTTTACCACGCCCGTGACGCCGAGGGGCGCATCGTCGATCGCACCGGGCACGCCGTGATCGTCGCCGACGCGCGCCAAGGCTACGCCATCTCCGCCGCTCGCTCGGGGATCAGGCTTCACGCTCTCGGCGATCTCTACCGCTACGGCAATCGCAGCATCACGGCGTGTTGGCGCGCCCCCAGCGCCGGCGAGCCAGCCTATCTTCGCGCCGCGCTCACCTGGGACATAGCGGCGAAATCGGGCAAGGGAACGCTCGCCTCGCCCTTCGTCGTCGCCAACCCGCTCGACTTGACCCTATCGATCCGCGGCCCCGGCGCGCGCGATCTGACTCTCGACGTCACCGGCCGGGTTCTCGCCTTCATCAGCGCCGTTCATCCCAAAGTCGTCACCCTCGCGAGTGACGATCCCGATCTCCGCCGCGTCCGCCTCCTCCACGACTTCAGGGCCGAGGACCTCCCCGTCGACTCGGGCGAGCGCATTCCGACGCCGAACCGCAAGATCGTCGTTCGCCTCCTCGACGAACGCGGCTTCATCGCCGGCGAGAAGGCATTTTACGTGCGCCTCGCGCCCTACTGGTGACGGCCCTTACGGGAACGTTCCCGGCTGCAGCAAACATTTCGGGACGTCGTTGGTCACCAAGATTTGGTCGCCGTCCAAGGCAAACGCTCCCAGCTGCTGGACCTCGTAACCCGGAACCGCGCCTACCGAGCGGACCCAACCCGTCGGCATGTCGATCGTGCACGAAGCCGCGGGCGTGAGATTCGTCGCGCACGGGATATAAGGCACCGCGTTCAAGCGGCAAAACGTGCCCAAGCCGATGGACTCGTTGTTGTCGCCGAAGAGGAGGTGGGGAAAACGCAGGTCGGCCGTCCCGACGTTCGTGATCGTCACTTTGACGTCGAAAAGAACGGTCGCCTCCGTTCCGTTGACGTGAATCTCCTGCTTCGACGGCGCGAGCCCGGCGCAATTGTGGCTGATCGCGATCGCCAGCGGCGCCTTGAACGGCGACGTCGCGGCATTTTTTTGCCAATCGAATCGAGCCACCTCGCCGCTTGGGAGGTGCGCGTGCGCCGCGATGTTGCAGAGCGGATTGCCGGCTACGGACTCCTCGAACTTCAAAGTCGCGGTCGCAGAGCTCGTATCGGTCCCGGTTCCCGGCGAGGCCGCATCGGTCGTGGCGCCGCCGCTCATGGTCTCGCCATTGGCGCTCGTCGCAGAGCCGGCGACGCTCCCGCTGCCTCCCGCGTTGCTGCCGCTGTCCTTGCCGCCGGCAGCCCCAGAGCTTCCGCCCTTTGCGCCGTCGTCGTCGTCATCGTCGTCCTCCGAGCCGGAGGTCTCGTCGGCGCTCGGCTTGGCATTGCTGCCGGAGCCTTTGCCGGACGCCTTGGAATCGGAGCTCGTGAACCCGGTAGCGCCACACGCGGTAAGAAGGAGGGCGCCAAGGATCGTGGCGACTTCGTGCATTCTGGGCATGAATGGGCTCCTCGGTCGACTCTTGGCCGCATTGCCCGTTTCGGCACACTCCCTTCCGGGGCTTATTACTAAATTTCGCTAGGCAGGGCGCAGCACCCGAACCTCGGACCCCACGGCGAGGACCGCGGACTGGGGCGCAGCGCCGCTCTGAGGCGGGGGAGCAGGAGCCGGTCGGGGACGGAGTAGTTCAGAAGGATGAGGTTGCGCCAGGATGCGGAGAGGAAGACGCGACTCATCGCTCTTTCGTTCTTGCCTGGCACTGACTCCTCCGGCTTGTCGACGGCGGCCGGCCTAGTAGCGGTCGAGGCTCATTACCTTGCCCCATGCCTTGACGAAATCGCGAACGAATCTGCCTTTCGCGTCCTCTGATGCATAAAGCTCGGCAAGCGCACGCAGCTGCGAATGCGAGCCAAAGACGAGGTCGACGGCCGTCGCCGTCCAGCGCGCCTTGCCCGTAGCACGCACGCGCCCTTCATAGACGTGCTCGTCCTGAGCCGAGGCGACCCACTCGAGGTCCGTCGCGAGCAGGTTGACGAAGAAATCGTTCGTCAGCGCTCTCGGGCGGTCGGTGAAGACGCCGTGATGCGACCGGCCGAAGTTGACGTCGAGGACCCTGAGCCCACCGACGAGCACCGTCATCTCGGAAGGCGTCAGTTTGAGCAGGTTGGCGCGGTCGAGCAGCAGCATTTCGGGCGAAAGTTGCGCCCCGGAGCCGACGAAGTTGCGAAAGCCGTCGGCTTTCGGCTCGAGCACGCGGAACGACTCGACGTCCGTCTGCTCTTGACTGGCGTCCGTCCGGCCTGGCTCGAACGGCACGACGACGTCGTGACCCGCGTCCTTCACGGCTTTCTCGACGCCGGCAGCGCCGCCCAGGACGATCAGATCCGCGAGCGAGATCTTCTTGCCGCCGGTCTGCGCGCGGTTGAAGTCCCCCTGGATCTGCTCGAGTTTTTTCAGCACGGCCTCGAGCTCGGCAGGCTCGTTCACCGCCCAGGCCTTCTGCGGCAGGAGCCGAAGCCGAGCGCCGTTGGCGCCGCCGCGCATGTCTGTTCCTCGGAACGAGGACGCCGCTTTCCAGGCCGTCGCGACCAATTGCGACACCGAAAGCCCCGATTGGAGAAGCTTACCCTTCAAACTCGCCACGTCCTGAGCGTCGATGAGGGCGTGATCGACGGCAGGAACCGGATCTTGCCAACCTTGCGGCGCGGGGACCCAAGGGCCGAGGTAGCGCGCCAGCGGCCCCATGTCGCGATGCAGGAGCTTGTACCAAGCCTTGGCGAACGCCTCTTTAAGCTGCTTCGGATCGTCGAGGAAACGCTTGGAGATGACGGCGTAGGCGGGATCCACGCGCAGCGCCAAGTCGGTCGTCAGCATCATCGGCGCATGCCGCTTCGATGGGTCGTGCGCGTCGGGGACGGTCCCCTTCGCCGCGGGGTCTTTCGGCGTCCACTGCTTGGCGCCCGCGGGGCTCGTCGTCAGCTGCCATACGTAGCGAAACAGATTCTCGAAGTAGTTGTTGCTCCACTTCGTCGGTGTCGTCGTCCAGGCGCCCTCGAGCCCGCTCGTGATGGCATGCGCCCCTTTGCCGCTGCCGTGGTCGTTCTTCCAGCCGAGGCCTTGCGCATGGATCGGGCAGCCCTCCGGCTCGGCGCCGATCTTGTCCGCCGGCCCGGCGCCGTGGCACTTGCCGAACGTGTGACCGCCGGCGATGAGCGCGACCGTCTCTTCATCGTTCATCGCCATCCGGGCGAAGGTCTCGCGGATGTCGCGGGCGGCGGCGAGCGGATCCGGGTTGCCGTTGGGTCCTTCCGGATTCACGTAGATCAGGCCCATTTGCACGGCTCCGAGCGGGCCGCCGAGCTGCCGGTCACCGCTGTAGCGCTCGTCGCCGAGCCAGGCGTCTTCCGGCCCCCAAAAGATCTCTTCCGGCTCCCAGACGTCCTCGCGTCCGAAGCCGAAGCCGAACGTCTTGAAGCCCATGGATTCGAGGGCGCAGTTGCCGGCAAAGACCAGGAGGTCGGCCCACGAGACCTTGGCGCCGTACTTCTGCTTGACCGGCCAAAGCAGGCGACGCGCCTTATCTAGATTGGCATTGTCGGGCCAGCTGTTGAGCGGCGCGTACCGCTGCGCGCCGTCACCTGCCCCGCCGCGCCCGTCCGCGATCCGATAGGTGCCGGCGGCGTGCCAGCTCAACCGGATGAAGAGAGGCCCATAATGACCGTAGTCGGCGGGCCACCAGTCTTGCGACGTCGTCATGACCTTCATGACGTCTTTCTTGAGGGTCTCGACGTCGAGGGTTTTAAACTCGTCTGCATAGACGAATCCTTCGCCCATCGGGCTCACGGCCTGCGCATGCTGCTGAAGCACCGACAGATCGAGTTGATCCGGCCACCAGTCACGAATCGAACGCGGCCGCGTCTTTTTCACCTTCGGCGCGGGAATCACGGGGTTCTCGCTTTCGCTGCGGCGTTCGGACATGGCGATTTTCCTTCGCGATGGGTGGTGGCAAGTGCATCATTTTGCCTTTGATGCCGGTTCGTGGCAACGTGCATTGCCCGCCATAGGATGCTGCCGACATGAAGATCGCTTTTCTCTGCGTCGCCAATTCCGCCCGCAGCCAGATGGCCGAGGGCCTCGCGCGGCACATGTACGGCAAACGTGCAGAATTTCTGAGCGCCGGCTCGCAGCCCAGCCAGGTCAATCCTCTGGCGATCGCAGCCCTTCGCGAGATCGGGATCGACATTGCGGGCCATTCGTCGAAGTCGACCGCCGACCTCGACTTCAACAAGATCAATCTGGTGATCACCCTTTGCGCCGAGGAGGTCTGCCCCTTGGTGCCTCCCGGAACGACGAAGAAGCACTGGCCGTTTCCCGATCCAGCGAATGCCTCGACCCCAGTCGAGACTCAGCGCAGTGACTTTCGCAAGGTCCGCGACGCCATACGCGAAAAGCTTCGCGAGCTGGCGTCGGTAGTTCTAGAGTAAGGGACGACGGCAGCTCAAGCTCGTCCTCGCGAAAGGTTTCCCATGCAACGCTCCATCTTTGCCTTCGCCCTCCTGATCGCCGCCGCCGGCTGCCGCACTTCGTCCGCGCCTTACGTCGAGGTCAAGGAGGCCACGTCGAAAGGCTTCGAGTACGACGACATCGTCTTCGAGCTCCTCGACGTCAACGGTGAGCCCGTCCCCGGCGTCGGCGTCACTTACTCCTCGTTCCACTGGTCCTACCAGCTCTTCCACACGACCGAGTTCATCCCGATCCCGGTCTACGACCCGAAGTGGGTCGAGAAGAAGGGCGCAACCCAGGTCATCGGCATCACCGGCGAGAACGGCATGGCGCAGTCTGGCCCCTTCTCGATCAAGGCGAAAGGCATCCTCCCCGGCAACTCGCCGTCGGGCTTCAGCCTCGGCTACTTCGACCAACTGCCGAAGCCGTGCAAGGGCAAAGGCGGCGTCTTCGGCGTTTACAACGTCGGCGCCCTCACGCGCGTCTCGAGCGTTCCCGAACGGCCCGGCGAGACCGGGTGCACGATGGCGCTCAAAGCCGACGAGGACACGTATCGCGTGCTCGAGTTGCACTGTAAGTCGAGCCTCACGGCGGCGGAGATCGCGAAGTCGCGGCAGGATGCGGTGGCGCACTGCGCGCAGGACTGATGGATCTAGCGCGATTCAGCCAAGCGCTTGATGTTGCGCATTTCCTGCCGAAACACGCGTCGGCTGAAGTAGACGATGATCGGGCAGAAGAGGCGCGCGACGCGACCAGTGAGCAAGAGCTCGCCGCGATACTCCAACCGTGATCCAGGGTCGCTCGGCGCCACAACGAAATCCATCTGGTAATGATAGCCGTCGCCTTCGACCGAAGCGCCGAACCGTGTCGGCCGCTCGAAGGCGGTGATCTCACCGGCGTAGGTCTCCAGCTTGCCGGCCACCTTGTTCACCTGCCGGAAGGCGCTGCCGACGCCAATCGGCCCCGCCCCCTCGTAGCGAAGCTCTTGCAGGCCTTCGATCCAATGCTGCATCGCCTCGGGCGACTCGAAACACCGGAACACGGCCTCGGGGGAGGCTGCGATGTCGGCGCTGAGGCGAATCAAAGCCATGGGTCCTCGGGCAAACGGTTCGGTAAATTAGCGCGGTTATGCTTTCACTTGACCGGCCCGCATACCTTCTCGCAATCGTAGTCGTCACCGCAAGCCCCGAAGCGCAGCGGCACAAGTACCCAAATACAAGAGCCAATCGCCCCGATTGGCTCTTCCGTTCATGCCCGCCGCATTTTTCCATTTGTATCCACCCATGTCCGCGATTACATGAGCGTTCGCGATCTACACCCTCCCTCCCCGGGACTCGCTAAGGGATTCATGCATGGCACGCGCGATCTCGATTCTTGCCGTCCTTTCGTCTCCCATTCTCGCGGCCTGCAGCGGCACGCCCGGCGGCGACGCAAGCCGCCTGCTCGACATTCGGGACGTCCCTTGGGTCGGCGTCTGGTTCGACGGCCTGTCGCAGACCGGCGTCTACGCCGACATCGGCGTCGAGTTCATAGTGCCGCGCGACGAGTACCTTGGTCGCGACGGACACGTTCCTCCCTGCAAATTGAACGGCCCGCATCACGCCGCATGCGAGATGCCCGGCTCGTACTACAAGCACGAATTCATCGAAACGAGCGGCGACACCTCGTTCCCGCACGGCATCTTCATCGAAAACGAGAACAACGGCTACCACCACGGCTGGGCGAACAACCTGTCGCGCGTCGACGTCGAGATCTGGCCCAAGCTCAACGGCGCCAATCATCCCGATTTCGGCGCGGTGCGCATCGACACCGCTCACATCAGCCACTACGCCAACGGCGGCGTCTACACGAATCACATCGGCCGCGTGTTCTTGCCTGAACGGGAGAGCTCGCCCTATCTCAACGGCTACGTAACAATCGGCGGCCAGCCGCTCTCCGTCGGTGGCGCCGACACGCTCGAGATCGTGGGCTTCCAAGCCAACGACTTCCCGCAGTCCACGACCAGATTCCCCTTCCAGAGCCTCTTTGCCGTCGGCGTCAGCGCGAACGACGGTTACTACATGGGCGGTCCGACGTATCCCGGTCGCTACAACATGACGCTGGTCCACCGCCGGAACGGTGTGGAAGTGTCGAAGGTCGAAGCTTGGCTCGACCTCTACGTGCAGGGCGAACGCGTCGACCTCGATCTCTCGCGGCACTGCTTCGGACTGCCCGATGGCGCCGATGCCCTCGATCGGTGCAAGGAACACGTCGTCATCCCGACTCGGTAGTCGCGACCCCCGTTCGTCCCGAGTGGCAACAGGTAGGCCCGTTCGAATCCGGTATATGCCAGCGACGTAAAATCTCTTAGGACGCCTGCGTCGGCGAAGGCGCCGGGGCGATGAGTGGTATGGTCGTCACCATGCTCGACGCGCTCAGATGGATCGAAATTGCGCTACTCCTCGCCGGCGCACTTTTCGCAAAAGCCGACGGCGGGGGAACGCGTCTGCGCTTGACGATCCTGTCTGTCGCCGCGTTCGTCGCCATCTACGCTATGAAGACTGCGCTCTTTCCAACGACGCGCTTCGCAGGGCTGGCGCCATGGCGTACGGTATACCTCATGATCCTCGTCGTTCACGCTGTTGCGATTCCCGTCGGTCTTTTTGCTGGCGTCCTGGCGATCGCTCACGCGCGAAGCGGCGCGGGGCTGAAATCGATGCACTGGCGGCGGCGCTTCGTCGCGGGCTGGCGCCTCGCGGCCGCCGCCGGCGCGATGGCGTTCGCGCTTCTCGAAGTCGCGGGACGCGAAGCATGATCTTGCCAATTTCGGACACGTTGAATCGCGTGCGCCGCGTCATCCTCACGCGGCCGTCATCCGCTGTTTTTCGACGGCGGCGGCCTGCGGGAGTTCGTGGTTCAGGAAAGTGGAAAGTGGAGAGTGGAGGACCAATTTTAAAGCCCGGCGAAGCCGGGCTTTAAAATTGGTGGAGGTGGTGGGTGTGAGAAGAGCCGATCCGTTAGCTAGACCCTGGCGCGAAAGCGCCAG
>JANOTL010000034.1:0-29194 GCA_031416315.1 Pseudomonadota bacterium | reverse complement strand
GCGACTCCGGTCCTCATTTACTTAAGTAAACTGCGGTCCTCGTCGCCCGGTCCAGGCGACAAGCGACCCTTTTTGAACGGGCGCTAGCGGACGATCGTGCCCACACCCTCGTTCATGAGAGCATGTCGCACCGATCCGGGTTCGGCAAGTTTGAAAACCATGATCGGAAGGCCGGCTTCCATGCACATGGTGATCGCGGTCGCGTCCATGACGTCGAGCTTTTGCGAGATCACGTCGAGATAAGAGAGACGCGTGTATTTCTTCGCGTCGGGGTGCTTGAACGGGTCCTTGTCGTAGATGCCGTCGACTTTCGTCGCCTTCAAGATGATCTCGGCGCCGACCTCGCGCGCGCGGAGGCTCGCCGCCGTGTCGGTCGTGAACAAGGGATTCCCCGTGCCGCCGGCGAAGATGACGACGCGCCCGGCTTCGAGGTGCTTGATCGCGCGGCGACGGATGTAGGGCTCGGCGAGCTCCGTCATCGTGATCGCGGTCATGACGCGCGTGTGCGTGGCGAACTTGTTCTCCAAGGTCGCCTGGAGGGCCAGCGCGTTGATGATCGTCGCGAGCATGCCCATGTAGTCGGCCGAGGCGCGCTCCATGCCCCATTGCGCCGCGGCGGAGCCGCGGAAGATGTTGCCGCCGCCGATGACGACGGAGACCTTGCAGCCGAGCTTCGCGATGTCGGCGATCTCGGCCGCGATGCGCTCCAGGGCCTCACCGTCGATGTTGTGGCCTTGCTTGCCGCCGAGCATCTCGCCGGAGAGCTTGAGCATCACGTGCGAGTATTTGCAGGAGGTCGTCATCTCGGGGGGGATTCCTTCACGTTGAGAGAGGGGAGAGGTCGAAAAAAAACCCCAATCCGGGAGGATCGGGGTTCTTTCAGGGCTAGCTCACTTGCGGAGCTGCGCGGCGACTTCGTCGGCGAAGTTCTCTTTTTTCTTCTCGATGCCCTCGCCCAGGGCGTAGCGGGCGAATCCGGCGATCTTCACGCCTTTCTTCGTCGCTTCGACGTGCTTCGCGATGCTGACGTTCGGGTCTTTGATGAACGCCTGCTCCACGAAGCAGACCTCTTTGTAGAACTTCTTCATCTGGCCGACGAGGATGTTCTCGATCATCTCGGGCTTCTTGCCTTCCTCGATCAGCTTCTTGCGGGAGATTTCCTTCTCCTGCTCGAGCTCGCCCTTGTCGACTTCCTTGTCCGACAGGTAGCGCGGGCTGGCCGCCGCGACGTGCATCGCGAGGTCTTTACCCAGCTCGGTCACGTCGGCGCCGGTGGCGCCTTCGAGGACGACGAGCGTGCCGATGCGGCCGCCCATGTGGGTGTAGCCGGAGACCACGCCGCCGTTCGCCTTCAGGGTCGTGACGCGGCGGAGGTTCATGTTCTCGCCGATCTTGGCGATCATGTTGGTCAGCTTCTCTTTGACCGTCTCGTTGCCGAGCTTCAAGGCTTCCAGCTTCTCGACGTCTTGGAGGTCGTTCTTCAAGGCGAGCTCGGTGCAGCCCTTGATGAAGGCCATGAACTCGTCGTTCTTCGAGACGAAGTCCGTCTCGCAGTTCACTTCGACCAGGGTGCCGGCCGTGCCTTCCGGGTTCACGAGGACCTGGACCAGGCCCTCGGCCGTGATGCGGCCTTCTTTTTTCGCGGCGCGCGACATGCCGCGCTCGCGCAGCCACACGATCGCCTTGTCCATGTCGCCGGCATTTTCCTCGAGCGCCTTCTTGCACTCCATCATGCCGACGCCGGTCTTCTCACGTAGATCTTTGACTTGGCCTGCGGAAATCGTCGCCATCGCAAATATCCCTTATGCGCTATCGCGGTTCTCAGTTCTCTTCGTTCATGCGCTTGGCCTTCTCGACGGCCACGGTGTGTCCCTGCTCGTCGTAGAACTTGCCGGACTCGACCGAGTCGTACTTGGCTTCGGGGTCGGACTTGTCGCGGGAGCGCATCTTGCCGGCGATGCAGGCTTCGGCGGCCGTGCTGACGAAAAGCTGGATCGAGCGGAGGGAGTCGTCGTTACCCGGGATCATGTAATCGATGCCGGCCGGGTCCGCGTTGGTGTCCGTGATCGCGACGACCGGGATACCGAGGCGGGTGGCTTCCTTCACCGCGATCGACTCCTTGTGGGCGTCGACGATGAAGAGGGCTTTCGGGAGGCCCGGCATGTCTTTCATGCCGCCCAAGTTGCGCGAGAGCTTCTCTTGCTCGCGGCGCATGTTCAGCACTTCCTTCTTCGTCAGCTTCTCGAAGGTGCCGTCCTGCTCCATCTTCTCGATGCGCTTCAGACGGTGGATCGACTGGCGAAGGGTGGAGAGGTTGGTCAGCGTGCCGCCGAGCCAACGGTGGTTGACGTAGTACATGCCGCAGCGCTTGGCTTCGCTCGCGACGAGGTCACGCGCCATGCGCTTCGTGCCGACGAAGAGGACGTGGCCGCCGCGCGCCGTCGTCTTCTCCAGGAAGTCGCAAGCGCGCTTGAAGAGCTTCGCGGTCTTCTGGAGGTCGATGATGTGGATGCCGTTGCGCTCGCCGAAGATGTACGGTTTCATCTTCGGGTTCCAGCGGCGGGCCTGGTGGCCATAGTGCGCGCCGGCTTCGAGCATGTCCTTCATGTTGATCGTCACTGCCATGATCCAATTCGCTCCTCGAAGGTTGTTCCTCGGATGCCCGACACCCTCGCGTCTTTACGCGAAGGCACCTTCGATGTGGGCATCCCGCCAAATAGATGCGACAAAGTAGCTTCTTCGCCGCGGAATCTCAATGGGGGACTTTCAGTCCCTTCAGCGCCGCGAACGGCGACTCGGGCTTCGCGTCCGCTACGGTCGGATCGCTAGAGTACAACCGCGTGGTCGTGAGGTCTTCCTCGCAGACGAGGCATTGCGTCTCATCTTCGTTGGATTTCACCGCCCGCGCCGGGACGGCGGTTTGGACGACGTCGTTCAGGAGCTGCTCGAGGTCGACGGCGTCGTCCTCGAGGTAGTAGGTGTCGAGGTCCGACTCGCTCAAATTCAGCTCTTTATCCTGCGGCTTGAGCTCGGCGGCAACGAACTGGGCGTCGACGTCGAGGGAGAACGCCCAAGGGATGCCTTTGGCGCAGCGCGCGCACTCGAGCGTCGGCTGGTAATCGACGTGGCCGGTGACCGCGACGGTGCCGGCGCCATCGTCGTAGGTGACCTCGAGCTGGCCGGTGAGCGGCGCCTCCGCCAAGGGGAAGTCGGCGTAAAGCCGCGCGAGCCAGGGCTCGGTGCCGGCAATCTTGAGGCTAAGTGACGGATTTAGGTCGCGGATCGAGATGCGCATGCGGCGGCTGTTCCAATTTTAGGCAGACGGGAAGTAACGGAAACGGCGCATGGGAGCAAGGTTTTTGCCGAAACGGCCAAGCCGAGGAATTGGTGGCGGCACCCTAAGTCCCTGAAACTCCGCTCGGTTTTTGACGATAACGGGAGCGGAGAATTGCGTGAGCGACCGCTGGTACATTCATCAAGAAGGCCAGGCCCTCGGGCCTTATACGGCCGCCGACATTCGCGAGCAATTGCGCGAAGGTCGGATCGATCCGTTCGACCTCGTGTCGCGCGACGGATCGTCCGTGCGCCGCGAGCTCGTCGAGGTCGACGAGATCTTCGCGACGAGCAAGGTCGTGTACGCCGATCCGGCGCCGTTCGACGGCAACACGATGGAGCTCGACTCGCAGAAGATGGTCGACGAGATCGTCGCGAGCGAGGAGCGCCTGCCGGGCGGCGTGATGAGCCGCGAGGAGGAGGAGCGGCAGGCGGCGCGCAACGCCAAGACCTTGCCTCCTGGCAGCGTCAAAAAGCACAAAAAGGCGCGGCGCGACCCGAAGCAGTACCACCTCGTCGACGGCAAGGGGCGCAACCTCGGGCCTTTGAGCGCCGGCGACATCCAGCAGCTCTACTTCAAGGGCCGCCTCGACAAGCACGTCAAGGTCGTGAAGAGCGGCTCGGCGGCGCAGGTGCCGATCGACAAGTTCGTGCAGGTGTTCGCGAAATCCGGCGCGCAGCGCTTGCCGGCGCCGAGCGGCACGGGGCGCCAGGCCAGCGCGCCGGCGTCGGCGCAACAGCGCATTCAGAGCGTCCAGCCCTCGGCGCCGCGGATGCCGAATTTGCGGCAGCGGGCGGCGATCCAGCATCACCTGGTCATCGGGCTGCTCGTGGTGCTGGGCGTGGCGCTCCTCGGCTTCGCTGGGTGGATCTTCCAGCAGCGCGGCGGCTTCGACCTGATCGGGAAGAAGTTCTCGGCTTTGTCGCACACGATCGAGGAGCTGGCGAAGGGCACGCGCTACGACGAGGAGGAGGCGCCGAAGCCGCGGCCGAAGAAAAAGCCGCGGAAGGTGAAACCCGTGGAAGGCAAAGGCAAGCTGCCGCGCGGGCGCGTAGCCAAGGTCGAGGCGGACGAGGAGGACGAGGAGCCGGCGCCGAAGACGCGCAAAGTGCGAAAGAAGAAGGGTGAGCCTCGCGAGCGGGATCGTGTGCGGGGGCGTGAGCGGGATCGTGAGCGGGACCGAGAGCGCAAGCGGAGCGACGTGACCGAGGTCGAGCGGCGCAAGAAATTCGCGCAAGAGCAGAAGCGGCTGCAGCTGGCGAAAGCGCAGGATCAGCAGCGCGCTCGACGCACCGCGTCGGCCGTGTCCAAGGTCGGCTACGTGCCGAAAGCGGCGCCACAAGCGCCTCGTACGCCCGTGGCGGCGCCGGCGCCGCCGAAAGCGTCGGGACCCACCGTCGGCGGTCTCCAAAACGGGCAATCGGTGTCGGGTCTGGGACCGATGCGCTACGATAAGAACGCGGTCGCCGCCTGTGAGGGCGCCTGCGTTGTCAGCTTCTCCGGCGCCGGCGGCACGGTCACCGGGCGCTTCTTCAAGGGCGCGTTCGGCGACACGCTCATGGCGAAAGGCGGCTCGGTCTACATCTCGGGGCTCGTCCGCAAGAACGGGGCCTCGGTCACGATATTGATCAATGGCGTGAATTAAAGCTAGATACTCGGGATGCAAACTCGTCACTATCTGTTCGTCGTCGTCGCGATGGTCCTGCTCTACGCGCTGTACCTCGGCACTCCGTGGCACTGGTGGTTCTGTGACGACACCGTGCTCATGGCTCGCGCGCGGGACGTCGCCCATCCGTTCGTCTATTTTTTCGACCGCGAGGCGCACAAGCTCGCGGTGACCGGAAACGAGCTGGCGCCGATGCTGATGGCCTCGTTCGCGGTCGACCAGCTCGTGTCGCCGAAGTCGCCCACGTTCGCGTACTGGCACAGCATCGCCTTGCTGGTCGTGGTGGCGATCGGCCTCTTCTTCCTGGCGGCGAAGACGTTCGGGAAGAAGGGCTTGGCGCTGGCCTTCGTCGCCGCTTGGCTCTTGCTGCCGTCGACGATCGCGGCGCACGGGTTCCTGTCGGCGCGTCACTACGTGTTCGGTCTCGGCTTCGCGGTTCTTGCGATCCTATTGACGGTCGAAGGCTTGAAGCGGCCATTGCCCGGGCGAGGCGCCTGGATCATCGGCAGCGTCGTGGCCGCATTCGGGGCTTGCGTCTCGAAGGAGTACTTCCCGACGGCGCTGCCGGTGGCTTTGGTGCTGCTTTACGGGCGCGCGCGTTGTTGGGGCGGCGTCGCGGCCACGTTCGTGATGGCCGCAGGATATGCGGTCTATCGGCTTTGGATGGTGAATGCCGGGACCTCGCTGGAATACGGCATGCCGCACGTGCCGCTGGCGCAGTTCGTCGAGGTCGTCGCGCGCTTGCCTTACATGCTCGCGGGCGGCTGGGGCGGGTACGCGATCGTCGGGGGGCTCGCGGCTTTGCTCGCGCTCGCCTGGCGGCGGGGGATCGGCTTGGGTTTTCCCATGCTCTTCGGGGGGGCGGTGCTCCTGGTATCCGTCGCGACGATCTATCCGGTCGGCGTGCCCTTGCTGGCGGCGTGGAAAACGCACGGCACTTGGGTGCGGACGCCGTTTTTGATCAACACGCTGGTGTTGGCGGGGCTCTTTTATCTCGTCGCGAAGCTCGATCGGACCTGGCTGACGCGGGTCGCGGTGGCGGCCACGCTCGTCGTGGTCGCGGCGGGCGCGGGTCGTACTCGGCGCGAATGGAACGCGCTCAAGCTAGCGAACGAGGTCGAAGGCAAAGCGATCCTCGAGCAGACTGCCGCGGCGGTCTACGTCGATAACCCAGCGTGGTGGTTCATGATCGGCGTGGGCCGGCTGTACAAGGATCAGGAGGTCGCGCCTTACATTCAGGCGCACCGGGCGATGGACGACGACCAGAAAATCGCGCGAGAGGCGAAGGTGCTGCTGCGGTATTCCGGGGGCAAGATGGTCTCGGATCCGGCTTTGAAGGAGCAGATTGCTTCGGGGGCGAAGCGGCTCTAAATCCCGACACGTCACGTCGACGTCGACCTGTGCGTAGGCGTATCGCTTGTGCATGATCGTGATCTCTCACGTGGGGCTTAGCCCGTTGACGGACATGTGAGCGTAAACGGGCTAAGCCCCACGTGAGAGATCACGATCACGCACAGGCGATACGCACAAGTCGACGTAAACGTGGACGTCTACGAAGGGCTCAGTTTAGGCGGTCCGACTCACGCAATTGCGCCAGGTAGTCCGCCGCATCGTGCCGCGAGTCGTCGGCGGCTTTGGCCCGCGTCTCTAGGAGCTGGACCGTGCTTTGGAGGCCGGCGACGCCCTCCGGGTCACCCATACGGGCACGGGCGAGGGAGAGGAACCCGCCCGCGAGCAGCAGCCGGTCCTCGTCGGCAAGCGCGCGCTCGTAGTCGAGCGCGGCGGTGAAGGCCTCGGCCGCGGCGTCGTAACGGTGCAGGGAGAGGAGATGCTTGCCGCGGGCCCAGTGAGCCATGGCGAACGGGCCCGCCGGTTTCTCCAGGGCCTGGCGGAAGGCGAGGGCGCGCTCGGAGTAGCGGAGGCCGCTCTCGAAGTGCCGGGGCTCACGGGCGACGCCGTCGCGCCAGCAGTCGGCCAGGTTGGCGGCCAGGTTGTAGCAGCAGCAGTTGGCCTCGTCGGTCCACTTGATCCGCTCGTCCGGGTACATTTCGGCGGAAGTGAGCGCGTCAGCGACGGCGGCCTCCCCGACGACGATCATGGCGTCCAGCGAGGCCTGGGCCTTCGGCCCTACGCCGAGCTTGCGGATCACGAGGCGAAAGAGCGTCGCGCGCTCGCAACGGTCGGCAAGCCGCTCTAGGACGTTGATGACCGCTTCGGGCCCGGCCGTCGTCAAGACGTCGGCGAGCTCGCTCCAGCGGTTCTCGAGATCGGCTGGGGTCAGGGGGGGCATCGTAGTCCCTAAAAATTCCGTCCACGGCAGGGCAGGGGGGGTGCTTATACACACGCCTGGGGCAGGGGAGAAGGGGCTAGCAACAGCTATAGGTCCCGGGGGGTCCAATGCGCTAGGCGCGGCGGGCTCTTGACCCGCTAGCCCGACGCGCGATATGAGGTACGTCCTTATCCAGTTGGAGTGTCTTTGCCATGGCCGTTCCTAAGTTCCGCACGTCGAAATCCAAGCGCAACCTGCGCCGCTCGCACCATGCTCTCAAACCGAAGAGCGTCGGTTACTGCCCGGCCTGTGGCGAAGCAAAGCTCCCGCACACGCTGTGCAACGCTTGCGGCAGCTACAAAGGCAAAGTCGTCGCCGCCCCGAAAGCGAAAAGCGATTTCGCCGGCGAAGACTTCGCGGTCGACGAGTAAGTCGCGTCGTGGCACGCCTGATGGCGATGTTCCCCGGTCAAGGCTCGCAATACGTGGGCATGAGCCGGGGCTTGCTCGCTGAGTTTCCGTACGTGAAGTCTGCCTTCGAGGAGGCCGAGGACGCGGCGAAAATCAACGTCCGCAAGCTCTGCCTCGACGGGCCCGACGACGAGCTGAAGCTGACGGCGAACACGCAGCCGTGCATTCTTGCGACGAGCATCGCGACGTGGCGGGTCCTGGTCAACGAAGCCGGCATCCATCCCGATTATTTCGCGGGCCACAGCCTGGGCGAATATTCGGCGGTCGTCGCGGCCGGCAAGTTGACGCTTTCGGAAGCCTCGCTTCTCGTACGTCGTCGCGGCGAAGCGATGCAAGCGGCCGTGCCGGCTGGCGTCGGCGCGATGGCGGCCGTGATGAACCTGCCGGCCGCCGACCTGAAAGAGAAATGCAAAGTGGTGAGCTGGGACGGCTCCGTCGTCGAGGTGGTGAACTACAACTCGCCGCAGCAGCTCGTCGTCGCCGGTCACAAGGAAGCAGTCAGCCGCCTGTGCACGGATCTCGAGGCGGCCGGAAGCCGTTTCGTCGTTTTGCCGGTGAGCGCGCCGTTCCATTCCTCGCTGATGGCGCCCGCCCGCGAGGCGATGATTCCTTTGCTCGAGTCCGCCAAATTCACCGCGAACACGCAGCGCGTGATCGCGAACCTCACGGGCAAGATCGAGAAGGACTACGGTCCCCGCTTCCTGGTCGAGCAGATCAATAGCGCCGTCCTTTGGACGCAGACGCTGGAGACGGCGCAAGAGTGCGAAGTCGAGACCTACGTCGAGATTGGTCCGGGAAAAGTGCTGTTCGGCCTGGCGCGCAAGACGCTCGCGAAGGGGCCGAAGCTGATGCACACCGAGGATTTGAAGCAGGCGATCGAGGACGTCAAAGCTTTGGGCTGAGGCTCAGAGCGCCGCCGCAAGCTCGCCGAGGCGCGTCCACACGGCCGGATCCGTATCGATCGACGTGTGGCTTGCGGGGAGCTCCGGATTCTCGTCGGCTTCCTGCGCGGGCAAGGAGTGGAGATAGCTCGTTTGGCGCTGGAAGTAGTTGACCCAGTAGCCGGAGCGATCCGCAATCGATTGGCGCTCGATGCCGTCGATGTCGCTCGGGAAGACGACGCAGCCGTTGGGAGTCCAGAGGGAGCAGTTCGGGCGGCTGATGGGGTCGATCGAGACGAGCGCGCCGATCTCCGATTGGAGGGACATGCCGGCGCGCAGCGCGAGCCAGCCGCCGTAGGAGTGGCCGGCGACGAGGACCTTGTGGCCGGCGGCAAGGACGTCGATCTTGGCGAAGAAGCCGTCGAAGTCGGTGCTCGTGGGCATGCCGTTCGGCGCGTCGGACGCGAGGAAGTGGACGACGTCGTTATTGCGGTGGCAGGAGGCGATCCAAGCGGGGGCTTCGTCGCGCCCTTCGGTTTCCTTGGCGACGAGGGCTTGGAACTGCGGCCAGCTGGTCATGCCGCGGGGGCCGGTGATGCCGTCGGAGCCGCGCTGGCAGCTGGTGTTGCCGCCCATGTAGACGAGGAGCGGGGGCTCGGGAAGGGCCTTCGTCCGCGAAAAGCTCGACTGCGGGTCATTGCTGCAGGCCGTAACCAAGAGAACGCCGACGAGAGCTGCACGCATCATGGCTTCGTTTTCCTTTTCCCGCGGGGTGACATGGGCCAGGTGACGAGGCGATCTTCGATCTCCTCGTCGCTGAGTCCGATCTCGCTGATCACCCGGCCCCGGACCGAGATGCCGGCCTCGTGGACGGATTTGGCGCTGCCCGATTTGAGCGGGTGCCACCAGTAGAGGTCCTTGCCCTCCGCCACCAGGCGGTAGCCGCAGGTGGGCGGCAGGCAATTCATCTTCTTCAAGTTGCGGGGAGAGAGGACGACGCAGTCGGGGACTTTTTTCGTGCGGTTCGGGTAGTCGGAGCAGCGGCAGCTCTTCGTGTCGAGGAGCTGGCAGGCGACGTCGGAGTAGAAGATCTTCTTGGTCTTGGTGTCCTCGAACTTGTTCAGGCAGCAGCGGCCACAGCCGTCGCAGAGCGACTCCCATTGCTTGGGAGTCATCTCGCTCAGCTTCGTCGATTTCCAGAACTCAGTGGCCACTGGCGCCCTTCATGTTTTTCTTGATCAGGTCCTGGGCCCAGGCGTCCTCGAACTCCTTGCGCCCATAGATCACGCCGACGCGTAGGTCGGAAAGGACATCGGCCGACAAGCGCTTGATGTCCGCCGGCGTGACCTTGTCGAGCTTGCGGGGGAAGTCGTAGAGCTCCTCCGCCGCGCCGTAGAAGTGCTTCGCGCTGGAGAGCGCCCCGGCGAGGGACGCGTGCGACTCGAGCGTGAGGTAGTAGTTGGTCGCGAAGGTCCGCTTGTACTGGTCGAGGTCGTCGTCCGTGAACGTTTTCGATTTCATCGTGTCGAGGACGACCTGGATGGCTTCGAGCGTTTCTTTCGGCTTCGAGGTCGAAGCGCTGATGACGCCGACGCCGAGCGAGTACTGCAAGAGGAAGGAGCCGACGGCGTAGGAGAGGGAGCGCTTCGTGCGGACCTCGTCGCCGAGCTCCTCGGAGAGGATCTCGTAGAGGAGCTTCGCGGCGACAGCGTCTTTGTCGTGGACCGAAGGGCCGTTCAGCTTGATGCGGATGAAGGCGGTCGGCAGGTCACGGTCGAAGAACGCGAAGGAGGTCTTCGCGTCGAACTTCGGTGGCTCCGGCTTCACCGGCGTGAAGTCGGCCGCAAGGATGGCGCCGAAGGCGGCGTCGAGGTCCGAGACGACCTGCGCGGCCGGCATCGAGGTGGCGACGACGATCGTGATCAGCTTCGCGTTGAGGACGCTCTTGTGCTGATCGAGCAGGTCTTGGCGGCCGAGCTTCTCGAGCTCTTTCAGCGCCACGTCGTGGTTCAGGCGGTACGGGTGGCCTTCGGGATAAAAGACGGAGTTGATGATCTCGTTGACGTACTGGCCCGGATCGCTCGGCGTGTTCTTCAGCGAGGCGACGAGGCGCTCCTTCGTGAGCTTCAGGTCCTCGTCGTTGAAAGCCGGCGCGGTGACGAGGCCGGAGAAGAGGGCTAAGCCCTCTTTCCAGTAGTCGTTGATCGTGCCGAGGGAGCAAGTGGCGGTCTCGATGCCGCCGCCGCAGCCGATCTCGAGGCCGAACTTCTCCGCGGTCTCGAAGACCTTGGCCTTCGGGATATCCTTGCCGGCCATCGTCATCGACGGCCAGAACCACTCGTTCAGCGCTTTCTTGCCGGTCGGGAGGTCGCGGAGACCGGTGCCGAAGCCCATGTTGACGGCGACGATGTCGGAGCCTTCAATCTGGCGGACGACGACGTCGATGCCGTTCTTCAGCTTGTGGTTGGTGGTGAGGGACTTCTGCGTCTTGATGGTCTCGTCCGAGACGAGCTGCACGGGCGCGGCGATGGCGACAGGCGCAACCGCGAGCGAGAAGGCGAGGGAGAAGAAGACCGAGCTCAGGAAATGCATGGGTGTTACCTCGGTGTTGGTTCAGCGGGGGGTTTTCTTGTCGAGCTCGTACTTCGCCAGATACTTCTTCACGAGGGGCGCCGAGTCGTCTTTGAGGCCGACTTTCTTCGCGTCGTCGGGCGACATCAGGATGCCGGCGAAGTGCGGCTTCTTGTCGAGCCACTTCTTGACGAAGCCGCGCACCGAGGCGAGGTCGATCTTCTTCAGGTTATCGAGGTAGGAGTCGTAGTAATCCATGCCGGTGACGGCCCACCAGAAGGCCAGGGACTTGATGTAGTCGGAGGGCTGGTTGACGTCACGCTTGTGGTTGATCAAAAGATTGCGGCGCACGTCTTCCAGCTGGACGTCGGTGAAGTAGTCGGGTTTCAGCCACTCGCCCACTTCAGCGAGGAGCGCGTCGCGGGCTTTGACGGCGTTGGCGGGGTCGGTGGTCGCGTAGAGGTTGATCTCGCCGGCCTGCGATTGGGTGTAGTAGGAGACGCCGGATTCGTAGGTGAGGCCCGAGTCCTCGAACTTCTTGTAGAACTTGCCGGATTTGTGGTTGAGGAGCGCGTTCAGCACGTCGGCGGCGAAGGAGTCGGCCTGCTCGGTGCGGGCCTTCGGGCCGGCGAAGACGATGTTGACGCTCGAGTTCTGCACGTTGGCGCGGGTCATGACGAAGCTTTTCGTCTTCGGGAAGGCCGGGAACTTCGGCGGCTGCACCGGCTTCCAGCCTTTCGGGTCCTTCCATTCGCCGAAGTGCTTCTTCAAAAGCTCGCCCAGCTTCTCCGGCTGGAAATCGCCGGCGATCAGGATCGCCGTGTTGGAGGGGACGAAGACCTCCTCTTTGATCTTGATCAGCTGCTCGCGCGTCGTCTTCAGGATCAAGTGGCGGTAGCCGAGCGGATCGCGCAGGTACTCTAGGGGGCCGTAGACGTAGGAGCGCTCGAGGTTGCCGAAGTCGAAGCTCGGGTGGGCGGCGGCGCGGTCGTACTCGTCGACGACGACGCGACGCTCTTTCTCCAGCTCGACTTGCTCGAGGAGCGGGGTCGCGATGGCGTCGGCCATGAACTGCAGGCCCTCTTCGAGGAAGACCGACGGCAGCGTGAAATAGTAGCGGACCTTCTCGGCGGAGGTGTCGCCGTTGTAGCTCATGCCGAGCTCGCGGATGCGCTTGTTGAAGGCCTCTTGGTTGGGGATGCGCTTATTCCCCTTGAAGAACATGTGCTCCCAAAGGTGGACGAGGCCGTCGGTCTCCGGCGTCTGCGTCATGCCGCCGGCCTTGGCCGACAGCACGATGGTGACGAGGGGGACTTTGTGCGACTCCATCGCGATCACTTCGAGCCCGGTGTCGAGCTTCGTCGTGAAGTAGGGCTTGTCAGCGGCCGCGGCGGGCGTCGCGACGGCGAGTGCAAGCAACAGGGGACTCAGCGCGGCGCGCAAACGCATCGAAAGGCTCCTCGGATGGGGAGAGTCAGCAGATGGAGAACCACCGGTCGGAAATGGTTCCGCTAGTTTAGCGAGTCGGCGACGATCTCGGCTACGTCTTTCACTTGCACCGTGTCGCCCTTGCCGTGAGCCTTCACGCCGTCGTTCATCATGGTCATGCAGAAGGGGCAGGCGGTGGCGACGGTCTTGGCGCCGGTGCCGATCGCTTCCTTGGCGCGGTTCTCGTTGATCCGCGTGCCGATTTTCTCCTCCAGCCACATGCGGCCGCCGCCGGCGCCGCAGCAGAAGCCCTTCTCCTTGGTGCGCTCCATCTCCACCAGCTTCATTTGGGGGACGGCTGCCAAAGCGTCGCGCGGGCTCTCATAAACCTCGTTGTGGCGCCCGAGGTAGCAGGAGTCGTGGTACGTCGTCGTCGCGGCGGCGTCGGTAGGGACCTGGCTCGGCTTGATCTTGCCTTGGCGCACGAGGTCGGCGATCAGCTCGCTGTGGTGGACGACCTGGGCCTGGTAGCCGAAGTCCGGGTACTCGTTCTTGATGGTATTGAAGCAGTGCGGGCAGCCGGTGACGACTTTCTGCACTTTGTAGCGCTTGAAGGTCTCGACGTTGGCTTCGACCTGCATCTTGGCCAGGTACTCGTTGCCCAGGCGGCGTGCGGTGTCGCCGTTGCATTGCTCTTCCTTGCCGAGGATCGAGAAGCTGACGTTGGCCTTCTGCATGATCTTGACGATCGACTGCGAGACCTTCTTGTAACGCTCGTCGTAAGAGCCGGCGCATCCGACCCAGAAGAGATACTCGACGTCGCTCTTCTCTTCCATCGTGGTGACGTTGAGGCCTTTCGCCCAGTCGCCGCGGGTCGAGGGATCCATCGGCCACGGTGAGGACGAGGTCTCGAGCGAGCGGAAGGTGTTGTTGAGCTCCTCAGGGAAGGAGCCTTGCGTCATCGAGAGGTAGCGGCGCATGTCGATGATGGTCGGGATGTGCTCGATGTAGAGCGGGCAGGCCTCCATGCAGGCGCCGCAGGAGGTGCAGGCCCAGAGCTCGTCCGGATGAACGATGCCGCCTTCGCCCACGTCGATCAGGGGCTTGCGCTTGTCTTCGGGGACGCCGGCGCGCACCTCGGCCATGCCGGTCTTCAGGTGCTTCATGATCTTGCGCGGGTCGAGGGGCTTGCCGGTGGTGGTCGCGGGGCATTGCTCGGTGCAGCGGCCGCACTCGACGCAGGTTTGGCCGTCGAGGAGCTGCTTCCAGGAGAACTCGGTCAGCTTGCCGACGCCGAAGCTCGTCGCGTTCTCGTCGAACTCCATCGGCTTCAGACGGCCGCGCGGGCGAAGGCTGCGATAAAGCATGTTCGGCCAGACCCAGATCAGGTGCTGGTGCTTCGAGAACGGCAGGAAGGTGGTGAAGCCGAGGAAGATGGCGACGTGGATCCACCAGAAGACCTTGCCGAAGGTGAGCCAACCTTCGGGCGTCGAGATGAAGGCGCCGCCGAGGACCGACGCGACGATGCGAGAGAGGGGGACGGGGCCGACGAGGGCGCCGCCGAGCGCGTTGGCGCCCATGTAGACGTTGGCGGTGAAGACGAGGCCCAAGATGGCGCCCAGGACCTGATAGGCGTCCATTTTCGAGTGCGCGTCGAGGCCTTCGAGGCGTTTCGGCCGAAACGCGAGGCGGCGGACGAAGGCCCAGACGATGGCGACGACAACGGTGAAGTTGCCTACGTCCTGGCTCAGCAGATAGAGGCGGTAAAGCGAGTCCGGAAGGATGGAGTTGAAAGAGAAGCTCGGGAAGACGCCGTGGATCAAAGTCTCGACTGTGCCGACGGTGACGGTCACGAAGCCGTAAAAGATCATGAAGTGCATGATCGCCGGGCCCGTGTCCTTCAGCATCTTCTCCTGAAGAAAGCCGCCGCGGAGCATGCCGAAGAGGCGCGTCGGGAAGTTGTCCGGCGCGGTGAGCGAGACCTCGGCCTTGCCGGTCCCGACCTGGATGGTGCTCCACACCTTCTTCAAGTTGAGCGCGAAGTAGCCCAGGGTTGCGGCGACGAGCACGAGAAAGACGAGGCTTGCGATCACGGCATCATTCCCCAGGGATAGGAAGCGATTGAATTCGTATGAATTCTATAGCGTCCGGATGCCGAAAAGGCTAGCGACGGCGGAGACTTTGACGCGCGTTGTAGAGCATGACGTGCGTCTCGTACTCGATGCGGGCGAGGCGCGCGCGCGAGTTCATCTCCGTCAGCTCGTCGATCGACTCGAGGTAGCGCGGATCGGTGAGGGCGAGGCGCTCGGCCGGAGCGCCGGAGCGGCCACGACGCGAAGCGTGCTCTCGTTTCAAGTCCATGAAACGAATAGGGAAAAGCTGGCGGAGGCGCGAGGCGACCTGGCGGCCCTCGAGGGACGAGGCGGCGAAGCCGGAGATGAGCCGGCCGAGGCGCTCGGCGGGAATTTGGATGTTCAGGGAGCTGCCTCCTTCTTGAGCAAATCTAGCAGAGCCGTGCGGTCGTGCAAGAGGTCGGGGAGGTAATAGAAGTTCAGGAAGTCGAGACCGCCGATCGCCACGAGGTGCGGCTCCCAGGGCACGCCGTAGAAGTAGTCGATCGTCATCGTGGCGGCGAAGGTCTTCCCCGGGTTGGCGGCGAGGAGGTCGAGCACCTCCTGATGGTTGATGTTCGCCTGCTCCTTCGCCTGGGCGAAGCCCTGGTTGGTGAAGGTGAACTCGCGGGGGTCGCCGTTCACCTGAAGGCGCAGCTGGTAGCCGTTGACGGCGCGCAAGGGCGGCTCACTGCAGGAAGTGCAGAGGACGGTGACGCTCCGGGCTAGCGGGACGTGGGCGCCGAAGACGGCGCCGACGATCAACAGCAGGTCGAGGAGGACGGTGGCAAAGATCAGGGCGCGCATCGTCTGCGCCCGGCGCGCGAGGGCGAAGGCGAGAAGCGCCGGCAGCGCGTAGGCGGCGGCGAGGACGAAGGGAACCGCCCGCAGCGTGAAGCCGGCGTAGAGCGTCCAGACGGCGCCGGTCAGGAGGCAGATCCAGCCGAAGATTTGCAGCTTCGGGCGCGACGGCACGAAGACCTTGACTAGAATCAGAAAGAGAAGCGGCTCGAACACTCCCGGCCACAAGGGCGGGAACATCCAGAAGGGAATGATGGGGAACATTAGCGGATGACTTCCCGCAGGTAGCGCTCGAGGAGCACGCGGCTGTCTTCGTCGACGTTGCTCTCGTTCACCTGGTCGAGGATGTCCTCGCGGTAGCGACGATCGACCTGGTACTCCCGCTTGATCTCGATGTCGCCGCCGACGACCGACTGGCCGTAGTAGTTGTCGCCGGTGACGCGGCGGCGGCGGCCGCGGCTACGCCTTTTTTGCTGCGACTGCGAGGCCGCGCTCTCGGCTTGACGGAGGAGGCGGCCGGCCAAGTCGGAGTTGGATTCGGCGAGGGCGTAATTGCCGCCGCTGCCCGACTCGCCGGTTTGCTCCATCGCCTGCACCGCGGCTTGGATGCGCGCGTTCGCCGTGGGGGATAGCGAGCGGAGCTGGCCCTCGAGGCGCTTGGTGTCGCGGACGTTGGCATTTTGCTTCATGCGCGTCGCGGGCCATTGGCCCTCGAGCTCGCCGCCGGGGCGCTCGCCGGCGCGGTCGAGGTCGGCGGAGATCTCGCCCTGGCGCTTCTGCAGCTCGCGCATCTGGTCGCGCGCCGAGGCGAGGCCTTCCTGGCGCTCTTTCTCCTCGGTCTCGCGGGATTTGTCCTCGGCGGATTCGAGGGCCTCGATCCAGCTGCGGTAGTCGACGACGGCCTTGGACAGCGCGGTGAGCTGGTCGGACTTCGCCTTCGGGCTCTTTTTGGCGGCCTCGTCGACCTTCTCGACGAGATCCATCGCGGCGTGAAACGGCTTTTTCGCCGCGATATCGGCCCATGTGGCGGGTTTTGCCGCCTCGGGAAGACGAAGGACGCGCTTCGTCCAGCGGTCGTGGCGGTCGTCTAAGAACTTGTTCATGCGGTCGGTGACGGTCTTCAGCGCGACCGGGCGCTCTTTCGGGTCTTGCTCCAGAAGGCGCGAGAGGCCGCGGGCGGCGACGAAGAAGTCGCGGTCGCGCTCGCGGTCGTCGAGGATCTCGTGCTCAAACAAGAATTCGTTTAAATTCGAGGAGACCTCGAGCATCTTCTCGGCGCTGGGCTCGACCTTCATCTCGGCGAGCTTGGTCTCGAAACGGTGGATCTGGACGCGGTCCAAGCCGTCGAAAAACGGCGAGCGCTCGGATTGATCGCCGGCCTTTTTCGCGAGCTCCTGGGCCTCGCTGCCGAGCTTCTCGTCTTGCTTCGTCAGGGCTTCGTCGACCTGGGTCTTCAGCTCGCGCAACGTCTGCAGCGTGGCGCGGTAGCGGCCGTAGGCGCTGGCGGTGTTGATCTTGATCGGCTCCGATTGGCCGACGAGGGGCGTGGGGACGGCGCGGTCGATGGCCTCGGCGATGATCTCGACCTGGGCTAAGTCGCTTTCCACGAACTGCTCGAGGACGAGGCGGTAGTCGGTGGTGAGCTCGTGCTTGTCCTCCGCCATCACGTTCGCGACGAGCTCCTTCGAGACGCGCGAGCCGGATTTGATCAAGAGGCGGACCATCTGCAGCGAGTTCTCGGCCTTGACCTGGATCTTGAGGTTGAGCGGCTGGTCGTCGGGCCATGGATCCTCGAGCTGCGAGGAAACGGAGAGCTTCACCTTCGGGATCGGGAGCTGGCGCACCTTCAGGTTCGCGAGCGCTTTCGTGTCGGAGATGCCCGGGACGAAGAGCTCGACCGGCTCGGAGACGGCGAAGGAGATCGAGTAGGCGGTGGGCTCGTCTGGCTCGCCGGTGGCGACGTTGCGGCGCTCGCCGTCGCGGACAGGGGACATTTGGAAGGACTGGAAGACCTCGGGTTTGCCGGGCTCTTCGGCGCCGGCGCCGGCCGGGGCCTCGGAACCTGAGCCGGCGGCCGTCCTTGCCCCCGAGCCGGCGGGCGTCTCCGAGCCTTTGCCCGCGCCGGCGAAGGGGTCCGCGGGCTTATTGCGGCGGAGCTCGAGCGTCGGCGCGTTCTTGCCGAAGCCGCCCCCGGTGACGCGCACCTCGATCAGGTTCTGCGCAAGGAGTTCGAGGGAGAGCGTCTCTGACGGCGAAAGCTCGTACGGCTTTTCGGGCGTCTCGGTCGTCGCGCCTTGCAAGATCTTCAGCGTGGCCCCGCGCGAGAGGCGCGAGACCATGTTGTTCGCCTCGTTGAGCACGGTCTTGAAGGACGGCGCGGTCTGCGGGAGCGTCACGAACGAAAGCGCGAGCGGCAGGACGAGCGTGCTGGCGAGGGCGACGTTACGCACGATCTCGAAGCGGCGAAGGTCTTTCACCTCCGCGTCGACGAGGGGCTGCCACTCCGGGCTGACGGCGGAGTCAGGCTCTGCCACGACCAAGGGCGAGGCGGTGGCGCGCGCGTGCTTCATTTCCAGGGCAAGCGCCAGGTCGCGGAGGCCGATGGGATGCTCGCGATCCTTGCCGGCGCCGGCGACGAGGGCGACGACGAAGGCTAAAATCCCGAGGGCGAGCTGCTCGAACTCGCGCTCCGGGCTGACCAAAGACCAGAGCGAGATCACCACCGAGGCGAGGACTAAGGCGCGCACGAAGCGCAGGATTCCGTGCAAGAGGCGCGAGCGCGATTTGATGCGATGCAGGCGCTCGAGTGTGGCGGAGAGGCTCATGCTTCCTCAACCAAGTCGCGGTTCGTGCCGTCACCCGGGCCCGCGCGCGAGGCGCCTTCGATGCGGGAGAGGCGCGGCCCGTCGAGGCGCGCGGCGGCGCGGCCGGCGGCGACGTCCTCGAGCCAGGGCAGGATCAAGGCGAGCGCGGCGGCGCGGGTGCCGGGGTCGTCGGTGAGCACGGCGTGGCCGGCGTCGGGAAGGTCGGCGACTTGCAAGTTGTTCTCGTCGTGGACGGCGGCGGCCTTGCGCACCCAAGCGTAGGAGCACACCGTGTCTTTTCCGGGGCAAAGGATCAGGACCGCGCCAGGATACTCGATGAACTCCGCCTTGGCGCGCTGCACGGCCGAGAGGAGCTCCTGGGTGAAGATCGCCGTGAGCCGCGGGAAATACGGCAGGCGCACGCCGTCGTCCGCCTCCGCGTGCACGTGCTTGAAGTCACGCGCGAACTTCGGGCCGACGGACGGGGGGATGCGGAAGGTCGGCAGCCACTCGGCGAGGAAACGGATGACGAGCTTCGACATCGGCGTCACGTCGTGCGCCAGCTCGAGGCACGGAGCGCTGAGAACGGCGGCTTTACAGAACTGCGCGTGGCGCCGGGTGAACTCGTTGACGATGAGGCCGCCGATGCCGTGGCCGAGGATGATCGGCGCGCGGCCACCTTCCTTATGGCGGACCCAAGCCGCGACCTGGAGCAGATCTTTTACCAGGATGTTGAAGCTCGGCGCGTGCCCGAGCCTTCGGCCGCTGCGGCCGTGGCCGCGCAGGTCGAAGACGTAGGTCGAGAAATCGTGCGCGACGAGGGCGTAGGCCGTCTCGCGGTAGTGCTCGGTGTGCTCGCCGAGATCGTGGACGATGACGACGGGCGGCTTTTGCGAGTCGGGCCTGCGCCAGCCCTTCAAATAGACAGTCGTCCCCGCATGATCGACCGGCAAGGTCGTCACGAGCTTTTCGAGGCCTTCCGGCTCGACCGGCGGGGCGTGGGTTTCTTGGGTTTGGTCGGTCATGGCGGCTATCACCATCATCGCATGACGACGGTGATTTATCTATGCGAAGCAAGGGCTTATGCTGATCCCATGAGGACCCTGATTTTGGCATTGGTTTCGCCCGCCTTCGCCAAGGCGACCGCCCCTTAGTTGCAGGACATCGGGTCGAACTCAGCGCCCATCTGGCCTTCGACCAGCTTCTTGTCGACGTTGTTTCCGACCTCGTGGGCCGACATCTCGGTCGAGAGCGTGCGGATGTAGTCCCAGGCCTTCGCGTAGGTGGCGACGATGCCCGGATCGTCGATGACGTAGAACTGCTCCATGTTGCCCAGGTTCGAGATGTTGAGCGAGGTGGCGGTGAAGTTGCCGGCGCCCTGGAACAGGTACTTGTCGTCGACGATGATGTACTTCGAGTGCGCGAGCTGGCCGGTCTCCCCCGAAGTCTCGAGGTAGGTGACGGGGATGCCCGCGGCGCGGAGGGCGCGGTTGGCTTTCACGTCTTGCGCGCCTTGGTCGATCATGGCGCCGCCGTTGCACTTGCTGACGCGCAGTGTGTCGTCGTCGACGATCACTTCGACGTCGACGCCGCGCTTCTTGGCGTTGACGATCGGCGCGTACATGCTCGCGGTGGTGAGGCGATGGATCGCGATGCGGACCTTGGTCTTCGCGCCGTCGAGCATCTTCTTGACTTGCGGATAGGGCTGGCGCGTCACGTTCGCGTGCGGAACGGGGTAGAAGGTGACGTCCTTGCGGACGGGCGACTTGATGCCGCCGAGGCATTCCTTGTTCTTCTTGGCGAAGTCGAGGCGGTCGTCGGCGGCGCCGCTCTGGCCCTCGTTCGTCATGGTGCGCAGGGCGTGGAAGAAGCAGAGGTTCTCTTGCGCCACGAACTCGTCGGACTTGGCGGTGAAGAAGAGCCAGTTGTCGAGGTGGAGCGAGGTGCCGAAGGCCGACATGTTGGCGCTGCCGGAGGTCCAACGGGTGATCGACGATTTAGCGGCCTCTTGCTCCGCTTCGGGCATCAGGTGCAAGGGCTTCGGGTCGGCGAACTCGCTGGCGAGGACGATCTTCGCATGCTGCAGGTAGCCCGAGCCGAACTCGGTGCCGCGCGAGACGACCTCGAGCTTACCGGGCGCGCAGGTGGCGAGCTTTTGGCCGCCGGTCGAGCCGAGGTTCTGCTTGTGGAGGAAGACGGTGATCTTCACGTCGCGGTTCTTGGCGCCTTCGCAGAGGGTCTCGATGACGCGCGTCGCCGAGAACGAGAAGAAGGCGAGCTGCACGGATTTGATCTTCGGATTGTTGACCCAGGCTTTCAGCTCGGCCTCGACGCCGCTGGCTTCTGCGGCCGGCTTCGAGTCCTCGGGCTTGCACCAAACGCCCTTTTTCTTGCCTTCGGCCGAGTGGTCGCACGGCGGAAAGTTGAAGCGCGCCTCCCAGAAGAAGTTGTCGCCGAGCATGCCTTTGCCGAAGGGCGCGGGGACGCCGGGGGGCGTGGCGAATTCGGAGGCGGCGGCATCGGCCGCGGCCGACGTGGGCTCAGCGGGGACCGCGGGCGCCTCACCGGTCGGCACGGACTCGTCCTTCAGCGCGGCCGAGCCAGCGGTCTTGCAGCCCTGTGCGGCGAGCGCGACGGTCGTGAGGGATACGAGGGCGAGCGAGACTCTCGAGGCGCGTTTCATGCGACGACTCCTTGCGGGGCTGGATGCGATGCTCATAGTTTCGGCGACTTCGCGTCGCCAGCATAGAGTGTCGCGGCAGTCCGGGCTTGGTCGAACGGCAAACGGAGCTCAGGGTGAAAGAAAATTCACGGTCTTGCGGTCGGCGTAGACGAGGAACGCGCTCGCGGCGAGGGGGAGCAGATCGTGCTGAGCTTGCTGAAACTGTTGCACAGGTGCGACGGCGAGCTCAGGCGGACGCGCGCCGCGACTCCGGGATCGAAACCACGATCAGCGACGCGTCATTCTCGAAGTGCTCCAAGAGCTCCGGTCCACAGAATGCCTGAATCCGTTCGAGAATCAGGGCCGTCGTGCTTTCGGCGTCGGAGAGCGGCGCGGTGCGCAGAATTTTCCCCAGCCGCGGTCGCCCGAACATCTTTCCATCGGTGTTGCGACGCTCGATCAGCCCGTCGGTCATGGCCACCAAGCGATCGCCGGGGTGGAGCTTGATTTCATCGGCGACGTACTCGGAGGCTTCGAATCCTAGCATGTTGCTCGCGCGCAGGAGCCAATCGACATTACAGTTCCCGGGCGACACGGGATTCCTGCGGATGACGGCAAACGGAACATGGCCGGCATTGACGTAGCTGACGACGCCGCTGTCCAGATCGATGAGCGCGATGCCCATGGTCATGAGGAATTTACCGCGTCCCGAGACGGTAACGACGTGGTCGATGAAGCGGACGAGATCCACGAGCTTGTCCGGATTGCCGGACTCCGGCATCTGCGCTTTCAAGCACTCGAACGCCCCAGCGACCGCCGACGATATGAGCCCAGAACCGACGCCATGGCCCGTCACGTCGGCGCACACGACGTAAAGCCAGCGTTCCTCGAAGAGAAAATAGTGGCACCAATCCCCGCCGATTGAGTCGGCCGTCCGGACATAGTGCGCCACCTGGACCTTGTCGCTGCGGATCACCTGCCAGTTGAAGAGCTGATTCTGGACCGCTACGGCTCGTCTCGAGCTGGGAACTCAGGTAGGACTGCCGTGCAATCTTGCGCTGAGACTCTTTGATGTGGTCGCGCATGAGATCGAAAGCCGCCATCAACGTGCCGAATTCGTCTTTGCGCTCGCTCGCGAGCGCCGTGTCGAGATCGCCTTGGACGATCCTCCCGATGCCTTGGATGAGTTGGCTGAGCGGCTCGGTCACGAGCCGTTGCAGGAAGATCAAAATGACGAAGCTCGTGGCGAGCGCGCCGAGAAAGACGAAGAACGTGTTTCGTATGACCGTCGCCCAAATCTTGTCGACGTCGACCGCGCGGGCATCGATGCCGACGATCGCGACGACTTTGCCGAGGCGGTTCTTGATCGGCGCATAGCCGCTCAAAAACGTTCCCCATTTGTCGGTGTAGGCGCGATCGTCGGCCGCCGACCGGCCGGTTTTGAAGACGGCCTTTGCGGTCTCGGAAACGCCTGAATACTGGTCGCCGAGCTTTGAAAAATCGAAGGACGATGGATCGAGCGGCTTTCCGGCCGCGCCACCGTCGAGGACGAAGCGGAAATTCGTGGCGTTGCCTTCCGGGTCGAGCTCTGGGCGCAGGGTGTAGACGTACTTGATCGAGCGATCGCGATTGAGGATGGAGTTGAGGCGCCCTATCAAGCGCCGATAGGCGGGGTCCGCGCTCTGCGCCGGGTCGACCAGCCGCTCATGCTCCTCCGGATCGATGAACGAGCTCGCCGTGATCGCCATCGAGACTAGGCGTCGCCGATGACTCTTCTCGAGCTCATTGGCTTGCCGCACGGCGAGAATCGACAAGGCGACGGCCCCGAGCATCGCCAGGCTGAGCGACACGGTGAGGACGAATTTCACCTTGAAGGACAGCCCCACTGCGGATCGCACGTTTCGCCCTTCTGGTTGACGAGTTTGGCCACTTAAGGTTTCGGTATCCGGCAACTAAAGCTGAGTTCCATTGAATACGGATCTTGTTCGCCCAAATGCGCGCGTATGCGTGTGGTCCGGTTGGTCGCGATCGAGAATGCTGGTGCCTTTTTACGAGAAATCAACGGCATACAGACGGCGGCCGAGTGGCGGCGCGATCGTGGTGAAGTGGCCTGTCGGACAAGCGGGCTAACAAGTGGCGTGCGCCCAACCGTGATCCGGCGATGCGGATGGACCCAGAAACGAAGCACTCGCACATTACACATGCGAGCGACGGCGTGGACCTCGGGAGGCTGCAAAGCGAGCTCGACTACTCCCTCGTCTCGAAGCATTTCCGGGTCGATGGTGGGCGCGTCGTCGGGCCGATGAGCGGGTACCGCGAGATCGCAGACTGATCGTGCCGCGGCTGATTGGCGTCCCACTTCTCGCATTCGCGTGGGGTCTTTCCGGCTTGGGTTACGGGTGGCAGCATGCCGAGCGCCTTGAGTTCACGTTCGCGTGCGTGCTGGCGTTCCTCGGCGTCGGCTTCTGCGCTTTGGGGGTGCGCTTCATTCCCCAACTGATCGCGGCGTTCGGCGGCAAAAAGAACAGAGCTGACTCAGCGCCGTCGTCCAACTCCCTTTTCTTTTGGATCGCGGCCCTTTTCTTCGTGCTGCTAGACTCTGTGCGCGACTGTGGGTGATCTTCTCGCCGCCCGAAAGCCGCGACTCCAGAGTATAAGTATCTATAAATATTAGAGTTTCATCCCTCTGATGAGGACCAGTCATCGTCGCCGCGGCCTTTGAATTCAATCGACCGCCGCTTTCGGCCGATTCCCCAGCATGACGCTACGTTCCATCATATTTATTTTCACGCTCAGTCTTTCGTGCAAGGGCGCCTCGCAGCAGGCTAGCGCGCCAGCCGCCGCCGCCGCCGCCGCCGCCGCCGCCGCCGCCGCCGCTGCCGCTGCCGCGCCGCAACTTGGCATCGAGCTTTGGAACGCCGGCGAGACGCCGATCGTCGCGGGATCGATTCCGCCTTACAGCTATGAGGAGCAGGGCGTCGCGAAGGGCGTGGTCGCCGAGCTCGTCCGGGAAATGGCGCAACGCCTCGGTCAATCTGGTCACATCACTTTTCTCCCCTGGGCCCGCGCGCAAAAGACTCTCGCGACGCACGGTGAAAAGCATGCCCTCTTGCTGCTGCCGCTGACCCGCACGCCGGAGCGCGAGGCGCGCTACCGCTGGATCGCCGAGTTGTTGAGCGACGAAGCGGTGCTCGTCACCCTGCCGCGGGGCGGTGAGGCGCCGCTGACGCTCGATCAGTTGCGAGATCGACCCGTCGGCGCGCTGTTCCGTAGCCCTTTGGCGCAACTTTTGACGGACCGAGGCTGTCAGTTGGTCGATGCCGCCAATGACGAAGAGTCGAACGCGAAGAAGCTGAAAGCGGGACGAATCGATGGCTGGCTCGTCGCTCGCCGCGTCGCCCCCGTCGTGGCGCGAAAAGTCGATCTGCCGCCAGAAAGCTTGAACTACGGCGAAGTTCTTCGCGTCAATCAGCTCTATCTAGCCGGCTCACTCGCGATGTCCGAGGTCGAAGTCGAGCGGTGGCGCGCGGCATTCGAGAGCATGAAGCAGGACGGGAGCTACGAACGCATCGTCGCGGCGTATCCAGCGCCGTAGGGTGTTGAAAGGCGGGCTGCACCGAGCCGACGAGCCGAAGAACGATCGGACAGAATGACACCGTAAGGTTAGTCGACGATGTCCGTCGTCGATCCTGAATAAATCCCCAAGTCGCTCACAGCCTGCCTTTCATAGTGTTCCGTTGAGACACCGTCGAAACAGTCTGACGTCCGCGCTCGCGCCTCGCGCACGCGCTCGTGAAGGTGGACGTTGTCGTCATCGTGGCCGTCATCGCGCTCGGCCGAGGCGCGTCACCAACACATCTTGGTCAGCATCGCGACCGCGCGAAGGAGCAGTGCCTTGCCGGCCTTGATTTTCTCTTCGTTGTATCCACGCTGAATCCTGCAAACGTCAAGCACGAGGAGGTCGAAGGCATCGTCGATGCCGTCGCCAACGTCATTATGAAGGAGCTCTCAGCCCGAGGCTATCTGGCCGTCGGGCGATGTGGTCCGCTTCGGCTATAGGATCTTCGAAATCCTCGGCAGGGGCAGCGAGGCGCCGCATGACTCACCGAAGGATTGGGTACCTATCCCGACTCGACGGTAGATAGTTTTTGTAGTCGTCGGGGTAGATGTCGAAAAAACCGTAATCCCGCGCTTCGAAGAGGGCCGGGGTGAGCGGACCCTTGAACACGCGGTTGAAGATCAGGTTGCGCGTCTCCTGGGTCTTGAAGAGGAGGAACCCGCTGTCGCGCTCGTCGGTCTCGAGGGAGAATCGTCGATCGACGTTCCCGGGGGTCGCCTGAGAGCCAGCCCACTTCTTGTCAGAGGCGACGCTTTCGCGCCTCACGAAAGGTGGAGCTAACGCCATCCACTGGTGGTTGCCGTCGATCGATCGCAAGGACTTGGTCAGAAGGTTGTCGATTACCTGTGTTCGGACGGTGTAGTTCAGGAGCTTCGGCGCACCGAGCTGACTGATCCCTTCATTGTCGAGCAGAGCAAGCGCCGCGAAGATCGTGGCGTTGTAGGCGGCAGCGAAGCTCTCTACCGAGAACTTTGTATCACCGATCGCCTGCATGTCGGAGTCGACCCGCTCGGAGATCGTGCCGAACCCCACATAGATGGGCAATTTGTCGGCCGACTGGTCGGATGCGAACTGATCGTCCAGATGTTCGCGCTCGACGTCGCTCATTAAGACGTGTGCCGTCATGCGTAGATTGCCGTCCGAAGCCAGGAGGAAGTCGAAGGCGATGTTAGCCGAGCGGGCGGCGTGGAAGATCGCCGCTTCCCGGAAGCGGTCGCGGGCCGCCAGCACCGTCTCAGCGACGATGGGATCGAACTTGCGCACCTCGGCTTCGAGCTGGGCGTGCAAGGCGTCGTATTCGGCCTTCAGATCTTTCGCGACGCACACCGTCGCATCCATGACATGCTGAGAGAGGCCAACGATGCTAGGCAGGTAGCAGGCCATCCAATCGGTGAGAGGCGTGAAGACGAAAGTCTCGCGGTCGTCGTCGATCGAGTGGATGATGGCCTGGCCGTTGGCGCGGACGTATTCGCGCATGCCATTTTCGATGTCGGCCACCCATCCTCGCACGATTGCCCGGTGACCTTCGGACAAAGCCCGCGAAGCTCCGATCAAATTGGATTCAAGCGCCTTGAGAGTCTGCACGGTGGATTCCACGGCGCGCTGTGTGCTGATCATGAGCTGCTGCAGCGAGTCGAACTCATTGCGTGATGAAGCCAGCTCGCTGGCGACGCTGGCTTCGGCCTGCCGCAGAGTCGTCTCGGCGGCGGCGAGCGCGTTCTGCAAGGTGCTCACGGCCCGATTGAAGGTCGCGTGCACGTCCTGGCAGGTGGCCCGGCTGTGGAGGCACGCCGGGTCGAGAAAGAGCGTCGGTTTCATGACGTCGATCTTGCACGGATACTTCTCTTTGCGCAGACACTTCCGACCATCCAGGCCTCCCCAGATCGTGCACTTCTCGCACCAGTCATCGATAGAGGTGAGGCGGTCCTCGATCCTTTCGCAGGTCGTCTCGGGCAAGATCTCACAAAGTCGCTCGGACTGTTTGGCGACGAGTGCGTGTTTGGCGTTGTCACGCGCGACCAGGGCCTGATGCTGCCGTTCGGACGCAGCTAGCTGCCGAGCGAGGCTTTCGCTAAAGCGACTTCGTGCGTCGCTGACGGCTGTCAAGGGTTTGCTCGCTCCCGCCACGGTCACGGCTCGAATGCCCATGCCGGACGCTCGCTGGTACATCTGCAAGGCTTTCTGATCGATGTCATTGCGCTGATCATGCCATTGCCCGACAGTCTGCGACTGAAAGACCATGAACTCGTTGAGGAGCTCCGCTGTCTTGGCGGCCTGTCGGTCATTCAACTTCATCTTAAAGTAGTAGTAGGCAAGAACTTGCGCGGCGAGGATCTCAGCCTGCTGGATGCTACCGCCGCGGGGCGCGTCCGACTCGAATTTGCTTTTGACGATTTCAAAGATCTCTTTCGCGGTGTTCTCGTCCTCGGTGTCGCGCATGTATGCGTCGTAGTAGCTCGTCGCGATGCTGGTGGCGTACTCGGCGTTGGACATACCGGAGGGGATCTCAACGAGGGCGCGCTTGATTTCTTCGTAGAGGTCTACCACGGCGACGAGGTGGGCGGCAGTCGGTGCCTTCTTCAGCTCGGCTTGGGCCACCGGATCGAAGATCAGGCTCTGGCGAATGAATTCGGCGGGAATCGCGGCGATATCGCCGTCCTTCAACAGCCCCGCAGTCTCACCTAACGGATTGCCGCCGGCGTCCGCGATGATCGGCGTCTTCTTCTGGATATAGTCTTCGAGCATGATGTGGCGTAACTCGGCCTCGGTGTTGCCGTCATCCAGCGAGAACACGTCACCGACATATGTATTGACGTAGGAGTGCGCGAACACGTCCGCCGCCGCGTGTCCAAGAAAGCCGTGGACGAAGGCGATCGCCTTCTGCCTTTCGAGCGGCTCCTGGAGCGCTGCAGCGCGCGTCATCAGGTGCGCAAGCCAATCGCTGGTGCCAAAGCCATTTGCCGTCTCATGCCCGTGGTCATGGTGCGTGATCCCGGGATGGATGACGGACTGACCAACCAATATGTCAGGAAAGGCGTCTGGTCCGACGTTGCCCATGCGGTAGTAAGGCTTTTGAATCAAGACTGCATCGCGCACGGCCGCGGGCACCGACACTTCCTGCGTCACGAGTCCGAAAGGAATTTGGACGCAAGGGGCCTCTTCCTCAGCTTCACAGCCTTCGAGACGATTGATCACGTCCTGTGCGACCCAGACGTGCGTGCCGATCTTGAATGCCCAGGCTTCGCCTGGCAGCAGGAGGGCTAGTAGCAGCGAGCTATGATGGAGCCTCATGTCGTCGTCCTTCCAAAGGTGCGAGAATGCCCCCACGACTTGAGCAAGCAACGTTCCAACTTCTCGGCGTGGGGTCGCGCGAGCGCTGCTGCGGAGCCTCAACTGACAAGACCAAGCTGGAAAACAAGCGCTTCGGTCCGTGCTTCGTCCGTATCAAAGGCGCGTCTTTGCCAGGGCCGCCGAGGGGTCGCGCCGGGATCACTTTGTAATCGACCGGCGCCCTAGACGCGACTTCCGCGCTTCTTCAACGCAATGGCCGGAACGAAGGAAAATGGTCGGATGGCCACGAGGACTCCCGTGACGTGCGTCTTGACGTTCGCTCCGGCGCTATCGAGCCGCGACAGCTCGTCAACCTCACTTCGGAGGTGATCAAGCTTGCGTCGAAGCAGGGTCTGCGAGGCATGGCTCAGACTGCGCGTCATGAAGTGCTGCAAGGCATTCTCGTCCTGGCAATCGCCGTTCAGAAAGGCGTGCAGGATTTGGTCGCGGTAGACGGTCCGGAGCGGGCCGCCCTCCCTCCAAGAGAGGGCCCGGCCGATCAGTAACTTGACGCCGCGGCCGCGGCGCTCGATCAGGCCGCTCTCACTCAGCCTCTCCTGGTGCTTCGTCGCCGCCGCTGGCGTGAGCTGGTAGGCCTTCAGGATCTCGTCCGGTGTCTTCCCGAATAGCAGCAGATGAAAGTAAGCGAACAGCTCAGGATCGGCAGCGAGCAGCCGTTCTTGGTCGTCGGTAAGCGTGTTGCGGCGCGACTTCTCCCGGCCCGCGCTCAGCTTTGCCACGTCGAGAAAGGACATCTCGAGGATCTCCAGAATCTGGCCGATCCGCTCGAGCGACAGGGTGCCCTCGGCAAAGACGCGTTTGACGCTGGCCTCACTCAGCTCCAACCGCGGTGCCAGGGTCGCGTAAGTCAGGCCTCTGGACTTGAGGCAGCGTTTGAGTGCATCGAGAAATGCGGCGGATTCTGGCATGCGGCGATCGTAATGCCGTTAGTATCGAATTACAATACTATTGAGTCCTGGTATCGTAATGTGACCTGCGGCGTCAAATTGTGACCAGGTTCGTCTTCGCGCAGCTCAAGTCAGCGATGAGCCGGGAAGCTCCTTTCACTACTTTGATCCTAACTAGACCCTGGCGCGAAAGCGCCATGGTCTATCCCGAGCGGAGCGAGGGATCTCGGCGATTACACCTGCGCCGCCGCTTCCCGGCACCATCATGGGGGGGGCAGCTCGGAAGAAGTCGCATGAAGAGCGACGCGGCAACACTGGCCGCCGGGTACGCCTCTGTCCT
>JANOTL010000033.1:0-3458 GCA_031416315.1 Pseudomonadota bacterium | reverse complement strand
TGAGACGCTGAGACGCTGAGGAGCGGAGACGCGGAAGGTATAAATCGCCTTCGGCGTTAGTTGACGTCGATCGAGAACTTCATCGCCTGCCCACCGCGGCGCACGTCGATCTCGACGTGATCGGCGCCTTTGAGCGAGCGCAGGAGCGCGATCGAGCCGGCGATGCTGTTGAGCTCGGTGCCGTTGATGCCGGTGATCACGTCTTCGTTCTGCACGCCGGCCTTCTGATAGATGCTGGCGTCGTCGATCTGGGACATCTTGAAGCCGATGATGGCGCCGTTCTCGGTGAAGGGCTCGGCTGTGGCTTGCATCAAGACTTTGGCGAGGTCTTCCTTCACCAACTTGTCGCGGTAGAGGCCGGACATGGTGATCTTGCCTTTGTTGCGCTCGAAGCCGTCTTCTTTGTAGGTCTCGGCGGCCGCGGCGAGCTGGGCCGCGTTCGGGCCCTTTTTTGGCGCCATCGCGGCAGCCGCGAACTTGTCCTGATAGACGAAGTAGCGCTGCGCGTCGCGCGTGATGAGCTCGACGTACTGCTGGGTGACCGCGACGACCTTGAACTTGTCCGCGATCACCATGTCGCGCTTCACGGCTTTCACGGCGCCCGACTCTTCTTTGATGAGAGCGACGTTCTCTTCGGCCTTTTTCTGGACGATCGATCCCATGATCGAGATGCCTAAGTCCGAGCCGTCGGATTTCACGGGCTCTGCCGCGGGCGAGGCCGTGGCAAATGCGCAGAAAATCGCGACGAGGAATTTTGAGCTCATGGAGCCGTCCTGCTTTGTCGGGGTCCACCGGGCGTATCGGCAGGGACGGGACGTTATTTAGCTGGACGACGAGGAAGTGACGGAGGGATCATTTCCAGATGATTCCGGGAAGCGAAGGAGCGGGACGGGATGGCGGTGAAAGAAAAGAAGGTTCGCAAGATCTTGACGCAGAAGATGGCGCAACTTTATGATATTATTGCTGATATTGACACGTTGTTGACCGAGATGGAAACCGACTTTTACCGTGTGTGCATTTTCGGCTCGGCCCGTATCGCCGCCGGCAGCCCGATTTATCAGCAGGTCGAGGCCCTGGCCGGCGTTTTGGCGAAGGAAGGGGTCGACATCGTCACCGGCGGCGGCCCCGGCTTAATGGAGGCGGCCAACAAAGGGGCCAAGGAAGCCGCCCATGGCGGCGCGCCCGGCTCCGAGATCATCTCGGCACGGTCGTTCGGCCTGCCGATCGATTTGCCGTTCGAGACCGACGCCAACTCGCATCTCGACGTGAAGAGCCAGCATCGCCGTTTCTCGAGTCGCCTGGACGAGTTCATGCGGCTCTCGCACGCGGTCGTCGTCGTCCCGGGCGGTATCGGCACGCTCCTCGAGCTGTTTTATACCTGGCAGCTCCTGCAGGTGGAGCACATCAAGCCGCGGCCTTTCCTCCTCCTCGCCAGCGATGAGATGTGGAACGCGTTTCTCGAGTTTCTGAAAGCCTGGCCCTTGAAGCAGAGCCTGATGTCCCAGACCGACTTCGACCGGATCAAGGTCGTACGCTCCGTCGAGGAGGCCCAGCAGGTCCTCATCCCGGACATTCAGCGCTTCCGCGCCCAGAACGTGGTGGCGAAGGCGAATGCTACGGCCGCGGCGATCGCCGATCAGGGATTGCCGCGGCGGGGCTAGGCGCATTCTGCCCCGTTAAGTCGGCCGAAGGGCTGCCGAAACGAATCCCGGAGCCCGATCTGTCGAGGCTCGTGGAGGATTCGTCATGCTCACCCGCGTCATCCGCGCTCATACCCCGGGCGTGCGCGCCAAGCGCATCAATCTGGCCGAAGGGATCGTCGTCGAGTCGAAGACGATCGGCACGATCCTCTCTTACAACCTGGCGACCGAAAATCTCTCGCGCACGGGCATGCTGCTGAAACCGGGCCGCAACAAGCGCCTGCCGTTCCAGGTGAACACGCTCCTCGAGCTCACCGTCGATGCTCCCGGCGCGCTCTTCGAGCGACCGGTCAGCTGCCTCGGGCGCATCGTGCGCGCCAACGACGGCGACCGCGGCGAGAAGCGCTTCGGCATCCACATCGTGCAGATCGACGCCCGCGACATGGAAGTCTGGGAGCGCGGCGTGATCGAGCTCGAGGCGTCTTTGCCGGAGAAGCAGGTGCTGAACGAGCTCACCGCGGGATGATCACCGTCGGGTGATCAACGCAGCGCGATCTCTGCCGCCGCGTCTGGATCCGGGCGCCAGTCCTTGAGGAACTGGACGGCGGCGGCCTGGGTGCGGGAGCCGTTGGCGACGGCGTCCATGTTCTGTTGCTCGGCTTGGCTCTTCAAGCGCGCGATCGGCTTGTAGAGGGGCCAGAGGTTCGTTTCTTCGTTGCTGCCGCCGATGTTGAGCGACAGCCAGTGGTCGACCTCGTAGTTCCGCATCGAGTCCTCGGCGACGCCGTAAGAGGCCGCGACGCGGACCTTGGTCGACCGGGAGACGGAGCGTCCACAGTGGGCGATGCGCGCCTCGTAGCGGAAACCGTCGAAGTCGGCGTCGCGCTCGTCGCACATGTCGCCCGGCGTCTTCGTCGGGTCGGCGCCGCGGTAGTCGCGGGCTTCCTGACGGGCGCGCTCGCGGTTGGCGAGGGGGCTGTCGGCCAGTTGGCTCGAATAGTCCTGATTCGGTCCGCACGCGGCGGCGGAGGCGAGCAGGGTGGTCACGGCCAGAATGGCATGGGCCAGGCGCTTGAAACGCATCGTCAGCATCCTCGTAGACAAACATTTCAGGTGTTTGGTAGAGACGCCGGACCAAATCTCCGGCTTATACAAAGGCTGAGCACTTAGAAATTTTTCAGGACCCAGCCGGTGTATCCCGGAGACCAGGGATGGTCAATGACCAAAAGTGATCGGACCGCGACGATTTGCATCGCCGCAGTCCGTTGAGGGACAAGGTTTTTAGGTCTTCGAGGCTAAGTCCTCGCGAGGACTCAGCCGCCGGTGGTGGCAGTGGCTCCGGTGGCTCCGGTGGCGCCCGAGGCGCCTGTGCCCGCGGCCTCGCCGACGACCGTGCCGAGCAAGTCGTTGATGCTGCCCTTGGCCAGCGCGTCGGAAAGGACCGAGAGGTCGATGCCCGAGGCGTCGCTGCCAATGAGGTCAGCGGGGAGGTTGGTGACGAAGCCGGCGAGGAGCGTGATCGCGTCCGCGTCGGCGAACTCCCCGTTCTTTCGCTTGGCATTGACGCCGTTGATCGTGGTCGTGAGCTGCGTCTTGATCGACTGGAGCTCCTCCTCCTTGATCCCGGGCTTGGCCTTTTTCGCCAGCTCTGCGACGGCTTCTCCGATCGGGGTGACGTCGCCGGAATTGAAAATGAGGGCGGCGTTCTTCTCGAAGATCTCGAGGGCGCCCAGGATGATGTCGCGCTTCTTCTCGTCCTTGAACTTCTCGGCCAGGAGGAACTTGGCGCCGGCGAGGAGGAAGGGGAGCTTCTCGTAA
>JANOTL010000032.1:0-46248 GCA_031416315.1 Pseudomonadota bacterium | reverse complement strand
GCCACGGTCGGCACGTAGACCTTCCCGCCCAAGGTGAATTGCGTCAGCCGCGCGAGGCAGTTGCGGTCGTATGCGTACACCTCGATACCATCGAGGTTCGCCTCGCTGACGGTCGCGCCGTAGCCGGACGTACACCCCGTCATCGTGAGCGAGAACGCAGTCGCCGCTTGGTACAGCGACAGGCCACCGCTGCTGCTTGAGCTCTGAAACGAGATCGGCACTTTTTGCCGCGTCTTCACGATCCCGCCGCCGCCGCCGCCACCATTCGAGACCACCACGACGCCCAACGGCTCGCGGCCGTCATCAGGCTCGGACTTGTTCTTCTTCGCGCAGCCGACCATCAGCGCCAGCAGCAGCAGCAGCACGAAGTTGAGTTTTGGGTAGTCCTGTCTCATGGTTGTCACAAATCCCCGTAACTACTAGATCGGGGACCAGTGACCGGTTCTTTAAGCTTTTTACCAGTCGATTTACGGCGGCGAAAACCCTAGTAAGAACAAATACCTATTCGGGCGTCGCAAGCAACTTTCGAAAAAATATGTTACTGGGCCGGCCCATGAGCGCTCCCATCCTTACCCTGAAAGTCCACGAGGCCCTGGCCGCCGCCCGCAAGGCCGGCCTGGCTCAGGTCGAAGTCTCGCTCGATCTCGACCTGACGAAGACCTTGGTCGGGGTCGCCCAGGACACGTGGAGCGTCGGCGATCAACAGTACCCGTATCTCGACGCGTGCAAAGAAAACGCCGTGTTCTTTTGGAACGGCGGCGCCTTCGAGCTCGCCTCCCGTTTCACCAAGAACCTGATCAAGCTCGTGCCGACCGAATGGGGCGCGCCGACGTTTCACATTGACGGCATCAAGATGCTCGTAACCGCGCGCCTCAGTCCCATCGAAGACGCGCGGCGCAAGGTCGAGCTCATCGAGCCGCGCGACAAGGTCATCCTCGATACCTGCGGCGGACTCGGCTACTTCGCCTCCTGGTGCCTGAAAGGACAGGCTCGCAAGATCGTCTCCTACGAGATCAATCCCGACGTCGTCTGGCTGCGCGGCATCAACCCGTGGTCGCCGAAAGTCGGCGGCGCGCTGAGCTTGACGCTCGGCGACATCGCGAAGCTGGTGTCCACCCTCGCCTCCGCGTCTTTCGACGCGATCCTCCATGATCCGCCGCGCTTCGGCATCGCGGGAGACCTTTATTCGCAGATCTTCTACGACGAGCTCGCGCGCGTCCTGAAGCCGGGCGGCGTGCTCTTTCATTACACCGGCACGCCCAACATGCTGTCGCAGGGGCGCAACGTCCCGAAAGAAGTCTCGCGCCGCCTCGTCAAAGCCGGGTTCAAGGCCGAGATCGTCGGCGATGGGCTCTTGGCGCACAAAGTCGCCAAGCGCTAAGGTCTCGACGCCCTTGGCAATAGCCCCCCAGGCCTCGGGAAAAACCCTCAAGTTTACGAAACGCCAAGCCGATTGATCCTGACCCTGCTCAGGAGAGCAACGTGCGTCTTTCAACCCTAGCACTCGCGGCTTCAGACTGATGCGTAGCCTCGCCCGACTCTTCGTCTTCTGCCTCGTTCTCGGCCTCGGCGCTCCCGCCGTCGCCGAGCCGATGCCGCCCTCGGCGACGAAGGCCGAGGGCGAAGCCAAGGGGCGCAAGGTCAAGAAGAAGACCGATGCCAAGGCCAAGTCCAGCGCCAAGGCCAAAGCCGGGCCGAAGTCGTCCGACGTGAAGGCGTCGAAAACGGCGAAGGGGGCAAAGGCCGGCAAGGCGTTCAGCACGACGACCGGATCCTTCCTAGAGACGGTCATGGCGTTCGCTTTCGGCGCCATCTGGATCATCGTCCTCCTCTGCGTCGTCATGGTCGCGTCGATGTGGGCCGTCTTCAAGAAAGCCGGTAAGCCCGGGTGGGGCGCCCTGGTGCCGATCTACGGCCAGATGTGCCTGGGCGAGATGGCCGGCCTCAGCTCGCTGATCGGGCTCTTGGTCTTCATCCCGTATATCGGCTTCGTCTTCGGCATGTGGATCACCTGGCGTATCGGCGAGCGCTTCGGCTGCGGCCCGCTCTTTCGCGTGGGACTGATCTTTCTGCCGCTGCTATGCTGGCCCATCCTCGCTTTCGGCAGTGCGCGCTACGTCGGCGAGGGCGGCGGAGGCGGCGGCGGTGGTCGCGGCCATCAAGGCGGCGGACGACCGTTCATGGGCGCTGGCACCATGATCGCGCCGCCGAGCCGGACCTATCAACCTCGCCGCGCTTGAGAGCCCGCTGCCGATGAAGCTCCCGTTCCTGCTCTTCACGCTCTTCTACGTCGTCGGCTGGACCCTCGAGCTCCCGAAGGAACGCCAGCCCGTGAAGGACTGGATGAGCGCGCACGGCTACAAGGAAGAGAAAGGCTCCGCGGCAAAATGGGAAGTCGAAGCGACCGCGCTCGTCCTGGTGCAAGACGGCGACTCGACCACGATCGCGACGGAACGCGGCATGCCGCTCAAGCTTACGGCCGAGTCGAAGCTCACGCTGGAGCTGAAGGTCGATGCCATGCCGCTAAAGGGTGATCTCTCCCGATCGAAGACCGAGGACGCGGCGTTCCGCCTGTTCGTCGTTTTTGACGAAGGCGGCGGCCTCACGACGCCGCCGCGCACGATTGGCTACGCGATCGCTTCCTCCGGAGCCGCCGGCGACGTGGTGACGTCGGAGCGCTTCGACACGGTGCGCTTTCAAGTCCTCGCCGCCGGGAAGCCAGCCGTCGGCTCTTGGCTGACGTTCACACGACGCGTGGCGGACGACTACAAGCGCCTTTTCAAGACCGATACGGTGCCACCGATCAAGGGCCTTGCGATTAAAAGCGATGCCAACGACACCGGCGGCGTCGCTCGAGTGTCGGTCCGTGCCATCCGCATCGACTGATACGGGCCGATCCTTGCATTGCGCCGCGCGCGACGCCAAACACGTCCGCATTCGGTACACAATTGCAACCGAGGATTCCCGTGATGCTCCGTACGACGATCCGTTCCGTGCTCCGTTGGACCCTCGCCGTTTCGACGGCCCTGGCGTGCGGCTCCGCCGCAGCGCGGGCACAAGGCCTGAGCTTCAGCTACGAATCGGGTACCGAGCGCAAAGTTTTGGATGCGCAGGCGCTCACCCGCGCGACGTACTCGTATGCGCCGACCTACATTTGGACCGGCCGGCGCCTTCTTTCGTGGTCCTGCGTGACGTCGTCGACCGGAGCAGGCGACGCCGTCGCCTTGACGTATTCCGACGACCAGATCAGTTGGTCCGCACCCGGCGTCGTCTTTCAGGAGCGGGTCGCGAACCCCGCCTATTCGCCTTTCGCCTGCGATCCAGCGGTCGTGATCGTCACGCCTCCGGGAGAGACGCAGCAGTTCTATTACCTTTACTACGGAGGCTCCCTCGCCTCCGGCGGCTTCATCGCCGTCGCGCGCTCGCCCGTGAACAATCCGGCGGGCTTCAAGAAGTGGGTCGGCGGCGACCCGCGCGTCGCGAGCAGCTGGCGCGCCGAGATCACGACGGCGCCGCGCATCGTCATCGGACCGCAGCGTCCCTGCGGCAGCGGCGGCGGCACGAGCTCCTGCTACGGCGCGGGTCAACCGACGGTCGTCTATCGCGATGGCCGCTTTCACATGTGGTACACCGACACCACCGCCGTCCCGATGGGGATCTGGTACACGACGAGCGCCGACGGCCTTAGCTTCGCGCCTCCCGTCGCGACCAACGTGCAAGGCGGCGGCGCGGCCTCGGTCGACGTGAAGCTCGACGCGGCAAGCGGCGCCTACTACATGTTCGAGCTCGCAGGACACGGTCAGGTCGCGTCGCTCTACACGCGCACGTCGCAGGACGGCATCAACTGGACGGCGCAGACGCAAATCGGGACCGCGCCAGCTTGGTCGCATAACGTCGGCGTCACGGGGAGCCCGTACGGTCACCTCGATCGCGCGCGCCCCTTCTACATCGGCTTCGGGTCGCCCAACGACCTGCGCTCCGATTACGACAACGCGTGCATGAATTGCCCGTTGCGAGGCTGGGGCTTTTGGGATCAATACATGGGGCTGGCGCAGGTTTCGGGAGGTGGCATCACTCCGCCTCCTCCCCCGCCGCCGCCCCCGCCGCCGCGGCTCACCAAGCCCGTACACCGCTACTTCTCCGGCTCGCACCACTTCTTCACGACCGACAAGCCTGAAGGGGACCGCACCGGCTGGCGCTACGAAGGCGTCGCGTTCCACGTGGGCTCGCAGCAGCTCTCCAACTCGCTCGAGCTGATGCGCTGTCGCCTGCGCGGCAACGGTTTGCACTTCCTTTCGACGCAACGCGACTGCGAGGGGCAGATCGTCGAGGCGCCGATCGGCTGGGTGTTCTGGAGCGCGGCCCCCGGCGCGCGAGAAATCGTCCGTTGCAACCGCAGCACCGCGTTCCTCGCGACCACGAATCGCGGCGAATGCGCCGCCGCCGGCTACACGATCAACGGTCCCTTGGGTTGGGCGCCGCCGGCGGATCTGCGCTGAGCCCCATCTCGAGTCGGACCGCGGCCTCCGCCGCCTGCAGCCGCGCCAGCGGCTCTTCGACGCCCTTCTCTTTCGCGATCGCGGCGAGGGTGGCCGGGCCGAGCAAACGCAGCATGGCGCCCTCGAGTCCCAGGAGCTCCTGATAAGCTTCCTCAATCTCGACGAGCGCTTCCTGCTGGCGGCCTTCGGAGCGTAGCCGCGCAATGTTGGCCAGTGCTTGGATGACCTGACGAATCAGGCGGATCAGGTAGTCTTCTTGCGCATCGGACTCACGGTTCATGAGTGAATGTGAGGTCCCTTCGCGGGCTGTCAAGGGGGACGGTCCTCATGGAAACCTAGGCACTCTTCCTGCATTCTGGCCCGCGACCGGCTGGTGCCGGTATCGTTTTGGAGGATGCGCCATGATCCGACTCATCGGAGCTCTCTTCCTCTTTATGAGCCTAGCCGCAGCGGCCTACGCGGACTCACCGCTGGGGGAAACGCAGCCCGAGCCGGACCCGGACGAGGCGCCTTCCGAAGAGACGGCGGAGCCGGCGCAAGGTACCTTCTTCGTATAGGAAATTATTCGCCGTGCGCACCAGCCGCTCGCCTTGAAGCAGTCCGGCGAGTGATCGTCGACCATGCCGACCGCCTGCATGAAGGCGTAGACCGTCGTCGGTCCGACGAATTTGAAACCGCGCTTCTTCAGATCCTTGCTCAAGGCTTTGGCCTCGTCGATCGGCACGTTCTTGCCGCCACAGACGATGGTCTTGCCGCCAACGAAACTCCAGACGTAACGGTCAAAGCTTGCGAACTCTTTTTGCAGCACGAGTAGGGCCTTTGCGTTCTCGACGACGGCGTCGATCTTGCCCTTGTGGCGGACGATGCCGGCGTCGAGCGCCAGCGCCGCCCGCCTCTTCTCGTCGAACTTCGCGACCTTCTTCGCGTCGAAACCGGCGAATGCCTTGCGGTAGCCTTCGCGCTTCTTCAGGATCGTGATCCAGCTCAGCCCGGCTTGCGCGCCTTCCAGGTTGAGCATCTCGAAGAGCAGGCGGTCGTCGTGGACGGGGTCGCCCCATTCAGCGTCGTGGTAGGCGATGTGAAGCTCGTGGCCTTCGGCCCAGCTGCAGCGCTTTTTGGTCTTAGTCATCGGCGCACACGCATTTTTCCTCGACGAGCAAAGCCCGCCCTACGCGGAAGGCGTCGCGCTCGAAGTCGCGCCTTTCGGCGTCGCGCACGTCGAGGATGACGCAGAGCTCCCACTTATCCAATTGCGCGAGCTGCGCCAATGGGTCTTTTTTCTGCTCGAAACCCTCGACCTCCGCGAGGCATCGCGCCGGGATCGCCGTCCCCTCGAACGGGGCGCGCAAGCCCTCGGTCTTCCGCCGCAAAAGGAAGTCGAACACGACTCGGCGCTGCCACGCCTCGAAGCGCGCGCGACGGACGGCGGCGGCGTGAAGCTCGGCCCACATCTTCCCTTCGAGCATCGGCGCGCGCTCCACCTTCGCGACGTATGCCGCGACCGCGGCCGCCTCCTTCTCGTAGAACGCGAAGGCCGCCTTCGCCTCCGGCAAAGTCCGGCGCTGCGACATGGCGTACCAATAGGAGCCGAACGTCGTGTACTTCGAGTCTAGCTCCGGCCCGCGTCCGACGCCGAGCGACATCGAGCTCTCGAACGCGAGCGGCGAAACTTTGCCTGTGTCGACCTTCCCCGTGCACTCGCACATGCCGTCAGACCAGCGCACCGGCGCGAAGGGCTTGCCGCTCGGCGGGCCGTCGGGAAGCTCGGCGAGGAGGAGGTCGGGGAATCTGTAGGGATTGCCGAGCCGCGCGAGATCCTGGCGCTGGGAATGGTGCCGAGACGCGAAGAGAAAGTTCTGCCACAGCTCCTCGCGCTTCGCAGGGTCCGCCTCTTTGTTGGCGAGCAACAAGTGAGCCTTCCACTCCTCCGGCAGGGTCCTCGCGAAACGCGTCAATAGCGCTTGGGGACTCCAGCGTAGGACGACCCGATCCGACGTGCGCTCCGCCTGGACGCCGACGGAGCCGATGCGCTCGTTTAGTCCCTTCGCGATCCGGTCTGCGGTCTCATCGCGGGACGCCGCGGCGTGGTGGGTTTCCTTCGCGGCGGAGAGCGCCGGCTCTAACGCGTTTACCAAATGCGCAAAGGTGACGTCGAAAAAACGAACGCGGCACTCTTCCGCGGTGTTCGCGACGGCGAGCGCCTCGTAGGTCGCGAGGCACTGGGAAAGGTCGGAGCATGCCGCTCGCAAACGTTGTACGTCGCACTTGGGCACGACCGGCTGTCCCATGGCGACCCATGTGTCGTCGAGCTCGGCGACGTGGGTGCAGACGCCCTTTCGCGCGACGATCTTGAGTTCGGCTGCCGAGGCGCCGGCCCATTTCGAGATGTGGAGGTCGAGTACGCATTCGCGTCCGTTTGGGTAAATCGCCTGATCCTTCAGAATGAGGTCGCGCGGGCTCCCGCCGTGCGTGACCGAAAGCGCCCCGGTGGCCTGCGGACCGACGCCGCCCAAGATGAAATGCTGCCCTTCGCGGCCGGCGTGGTGATGAAGGTGAAAGGTGTGAAAGCTCATCGTCTTCGTGGCGTCGTCACGCGCCCGAAATTGGACGTCGACGAGCGGCGCTTCCGGGCCAGGCGGCTTCGGCACCGTCTCGCACCGCAGATTCACCCGATGCGAAGCCAGCATGAGGCTCGTCTCGTCGCGTAGTCCGCAGCTGATCGAGGTGTAATTGCCGCGCCCATCGCTGCGGCGATCGCAGAAGAGATAGCGCGCTCCGCCTTCCGTGACCGCGTCGGCGACGCAGTCGTGCCCCGGCACCTCGAGATTTTGCGCCGCTTCCGTGAGCGGCACGACACGCTTCGCGTTCGTATTCAGGTCCAGGATCGTGGCCGACCATTTGATCGGCGCTGCAACGGCGGCAGCGAGAATGATGGCGGCGGCAGGGCCCAAGAGTCATCCTCGACGGTTTTCGGCGGCAAAATCAGCTCCATCATATACTGGACGCGGCAGACTGCAGCAAGATGCGGAACGCAGGTTCGCACGCGAGCGAGATCCCGGCATGAAGACCCTCGGCATCCTCGGCGGCATGAGCTGGGTCTCGACCCAAAGCTACTACGCGACGCTCAATGCCGCCGTTCATTCGGCGCGCGGGCGCCAGCACTCGGCCGACCTCCTGATCGCGAGCCCCGATTTCCAGCCAATCGTGGATGCGCAGGCGCGCGACGACTGGGCCGGCGCCGCGTCGATCTTGGCTAAGTGGGCGCGCGGTTTGGAGCGCGGTGGGGCCGGAGCGTTCCTGATCGCGAGCAACACCATGCACCGCGTTCTGGCGCCCGTCCGCGCCACCGTCTCGATTCCCGCGCTGGACATCTTCGACGCGACGGCCTCCGCGGCGCTGGCCGCCGGCCACCGGAAGCTCGGGCTCCTCGGGACGCGCTACACGATGAGCCACGCGTTTTACCGCGAGGAGCTCGAGCGGCGCGGCGTCTCGGTCTTGACGCCCGAGCCGGACGACGCGCGGCGCGTCAACGAGGTCATCTTCAAGGAGCTGATCCACGCGCGGGTCACGCCGGAGGCGAAGGCTCTTTACCGCAAGGTCGTCGCCAGGCTCGCGGACGCCGGCGCCGAAGGCGTGATCCTCGGCTGCACGGAGATCGCGCTCCTTTTTCCGCCGGCGGAGCTCGCCGAATCGCGGGTACCGCTTTACGACACGACGGCTTTGCACGCCGCGATGGGCGCGGCTTGGCTCCTGGCGCCTTGAACGGAGCTCAGTGCTCTTGCCACCAGTAGAAGTCGAACGTCGTCGGCTCGACCATCCGGAAGAGGAAGCGCAAGCCGTCTCCCGCCTCCAGGCGTCGGCCATCGCCGCGCATGTAGTAGTGCGCCCAGGAGTTGGAGAGGCCGCCGGGGCCGACGGTCAGGATCTCGCCTTCACCGAAGACCCATTCGCCCCAGATCATGGCGCCGTCGATGGTCATCGCTTCTTTCGCTTTGAAGACGCCCTCGATCTCCAAGGGCGGGCGCTGCGTCAACGACAGCTCGCAGACCGGCAGCCCGCGCTCGCTCAAGCGCAACGGATCGGGCTCGAAGAAGGGCAAGAGGATGCCCGGGTGCAGCGCGTCGTAGTAAGCCTCGAGGTTGAAGTCCATCAAGGTGCGCGGCTCGTGCGAGATGTCGCCGCGGCCGAGGGCGCCGGCGTCGACGAAGGCGGCCTTGATGCGCACGGCGGACGGAAGGAGGCGCGCCTCGGCCTTCGCCAGGTGCGCGCTCGCGTGGTGCACGTGGTCGAGGATGGCCTCGTCGAAGAGGTAGGCGCCGATGGTCTCCGAAATCACGACGTCGACGCGAGCGCCGCCGACGTCCTCGAGCGTGAGGTCCCCGATGCTCTTCTCCACGATCGTGATCTGCTCGGAGAAGCCGTTGGTCGCGATCGTCTTGCGCAAGGCGGCCGCCGTGATCGGGTGTGACTCCACCGCGTAGACCTTGGCCGCGCCGGCGCGCGCCGCGATCAGGGCCAAGAGCCCCGAGCCGGCGCCGAGGTCGATGACCAGGTCGCCAGGACGGACGGCGGCGACGATCGCGCGCCGCAGGATCTCGTTCCGATGGGAGTCACGGATCATCTGCAGGTGCCAGGCGGGAATTTTCGCAGTCGTCTCGGGGGTCAAGGCGTGATCCGTCGTTTATTTTGGAGCAAAGATTCGTGTCGCTTCGCCCGGTCATACACGAAAAGGGCGGATTGGGTGAGCCGTATCCTCAGCTTGCAGAAATACATTGTATCCGATGTAATCGGATGCTAAATAACCCTCACTTCCCCGAGGCGAAGGAGCCCGAGTGCCCGCCATCAAGCTCGACGACCATCTCTGCTTCAAGCTCTACGTCGCATCCCGCATGGTGATGCGTGCGTACGGAGAGCCCCTCGCGCCCCTGCAACTCACCTACCCGAAGTACGTCGTGCTCCTCGCTCTCGCGGAGAAGAACCAGCAATCGGTCGGCAGCCTTGCCGACCGGTTGAGCCTGGATTTCGGCACCATCTCACCGCTGCTCAAGAGCCTCGAGCGCAGCGGCTATCTCGAGCGCAAGCGCCTCCCCGGCGACGAGCGCACGGTCGTGAGCGAGATCACGCCCGCGGGCCTGGTCGTGCTGAACAAGGCGCAGAAGATCGCCTATCAGCTATTTTGCGACACGCAGGTCACGGAATCCGACTTCCTGGCCCTTCGCGGCCGTCTCGACGACTACATCGAGCTCTGCCGCGTCGGGCTCGAGAAGAAACCACCCGTGACCTCCCGCGCCAAACCGCGCGTCAAACAAAAGGGACCCGCAACATGATCTCGACCCGTATCGCCGCTCTGACCATGGCTCTCGCCGCGACCACCGCCCAAGCCGGAGCCGCAAGCTTCCAGGACGTCTGGACGGCCACTCAACAAGGTCCCTACGACTCCCTCCCGCAGTACCAGACCAGCTACTCGAAATTCTTCGCCAGCGGCATCGACCTCTTGACCAAAGCGGTCGACCGCACGCTTTCCGACGACGCCGACGTCCTGCCGCGCTTCCAGAAGCTGGTCCATCCGATCGGCATCTGTTTCGCCGGCACCTGGAAGGTCACGGCCGAGAACGGCTATACCGGCGCCTTCGCCCAAGGCTCCGAGCACCCGATCATCGTGCGCGCCTCCGAGGCGCTCGGCCGTCCGGACGCCGGCGGCAACCGCTCCTTCGGCCTCGCGGGCAAGATCTTCGCCCACGGCCGCACCGCCAACTTCTTCACCATCGACGACCTCGGCGGCACCTCGGCCGCCTCCTTCCTCGACGAGCACAAGACGAACGAGCCAAAGACCTCGGTCCATTTTGACCAGTTCGCCTGGATCCCAACCCTCACCAAGATCGCCAAGACCTTCACCGCCGCCGACTCGAACGTCGGCATTCGTCAGCTCTACCAAGTCTCAGGGCTCGGCCTCGCGAGCCCCGAGGCCGCCGCGACTCCGCAGTGGATGGCCCTCGTCTCCGAGAACGCCGAGCGCAACGGCGCCTCCGACTTCCGCGATGAGCTCCGCCTCGCCAATTTCGACGGCGGCCTGCGCTTCGGCATCTATACGGCCGACGTGGGCGACGGCGCCTTCCAGCGGCTGGGCACCGTGACGTTGGTGCAGGAAGCTCTCAGCGACGGCTGCGATCACGTCCTGCACTTCCAACATCCGCGGTCCAAGTAACGCTTCACCGCGTCCTTACTTCGCCGCGAGAAGAGCCTGCGCGTCGAGCTTCAGCTGCTCCAGCTCTTCGAGCTTGCTCGACTCGTAGCGGCCTTTGACGATGCCGTCCCTGCCTACCAACGCGATCTTCGTCGAGTGCATCGGCGAGGCGAGGGTGGCGTCGAGCAAGAGGCCGCCGTCCGATAGGGCGACGACGGCGCTCTTCTCGCCGCGCAGGAAGAACCAGCGAGCTGGGTCGGCGTCGTGCCGCTTGGCGAGGCCCGCGAGGATTTCCGGCGTGTCGACCCGGGGGTCAGTGGTGATCGACACCAGGCGAAAGTCGCGGGCGCCTTTGAAGTGCCGCTGCAGCGTCGCAAGCTTTTGCGTCATGAGCGGACAGATCTCGGGGCAGCTGGCGAAGAAGAGCGTCGCGATCCATACTTTGCCGGTCAACGCGGCGCGCGTGACGTTGCGCCCGCTCGGATCCGCGAAGGTGAAATCGGGGATCTTGCTGGCGTCCGCATGAATCGTCGCGATCTGCGCCGCGGGCAATGCCGCCTTCAGCGCGAGCTCGACGTCTTCTTCTTTCTCGCCGCGGCGCAAGGTGAGCGTGGCAATCCAGGTGCCCGGCGCGGCGAAGCTCAGATTGTCGGCGAAGAAGGTCACACCCGTGAGCTTGCGCACCGTCGGCACTCCGTTTGCCGCGAGACCATCGTCTCGTTTTAGAGACACTTCGGTGACCTCTGCCGGCGCTGCCGAGGCCCTGATCCTGACCTTGATCTCGATCGCGACGGCGTCGCCCGTGACGAAGCTCGCGCAGTCGGTCGCCGCCGCGACGGTGAGCGTAAGTTCGACGGCCTTGTCTCGCGTCGCGATCTTCGGCAGCTCGCAGGCCCAAAGCTGCGGCGCCGCCGTCGTCGCGATGACCATGAGACACAAGGCCAAGGGCGTGGACATCGTCAGTGTCTCCATCTCATGTCACTGTGATTGGGCTTGCAGTCATGCTTTACTCTTCCCACGAAAGTTTATCGACTCAATCTCGGGAGAAGAACATGAGCCAGCGGATCACCTTGCTGTTGAGCCTGGCCTTGCTACCAGCCTGCGGCCCGACCGAAAGCCACAGCGGCACCGACGCCGTCACGCGCCCGATCAGCCTCGGCATAAAGTCCTCGCGCACACTCACCGTGATGGCAACCGCCGCGAACGGCCTGGCGACGCCCCGGGACCTCGCCTTCAACCCGGACGTTCCCGGCGAGCTCTGGACCGTGAACCGGCAGTCCGAAGGTGTGGTCATTTTGCATGACGCCGGCGCGGCGACGCAGCGCACCGAAGCGCGCAACGACGCGTATCGCTACCACTTCATGTCGCAGGTCAGCTCGCTCGCCTTCGGCACGCCGACCAACTTTGCGTCATGTCACGAGTCACGCAACGAGGCCGCGGGCGCGATCGGCTTCATGGGCCCGACGCTCTGGACCTCGGACCTCGACATCTTCGCGAACGTGAACCAGAATTTCGTCAAGGGCGCGGTCTGCGAGGCGAAAGCCGGCGACGGACCGAAGGAGCTGCTCGGCAGCCACATCGACATGTTGCATCAGAGCCCCCTTTGCATGGGGATCGCCCACGCGACCGGCAATGCCTTTTGGGTCTTCGACGGCGACAGCGGCGAACTCGTCTACTACAACTTCGTCCGCGATCACGGCCCTGGATACGACGATCACTCCGACGGCCGCTTGCGCCGGTACACCGACGTGAACTTGACGCGCGTCGCCGGCGTTCCAAGCCACATGCTGGTCGACTCGGATTCGAGCCTTCTCTATGTCGCCGACACCGGAACCGGCCGCGTCTTGCGCATCGACCCGAGCACCGCGAGCTCTTCCGGGCGCCTGCGCGCTTCGAGCGAGCCTTTGGCGGAATACGTCGCGTATACCGGCGCCTCGGTCGAGGTCTTCGCCGCGGGACTTCGGCAGCCCTCGGGCATCGCCATTCACGCGGGCCAGCTCTTCGTCTCGGATCACGCGACCGGTGAGATCGTGGTGTACGACCTCGCGACCAAGGCCGAAGTCGAGCGCATCGCGACAGGCGCGCGGAAGATCATGGGCTTGACCGTTAGCGCGGCTGGCGAGCTTTGGTTCGTGGACGCTGCGGCTAACACGGTCGTCCGCGTCGACGCGGAATAGCGGCACCCAAGACCCAGCTGCACCCTCGGCGCTTCCGCACCTCAGCGGTGAAACGACCGGTCGAGAAGACCCGTCGGGGGAAAGCGGCGCCGAGAACTCGGGCGCTCAGCTCTCCAGGTCAGTTTCCATCGCATGCTCACGTCCCGGCGCGCGCGTCGGTCGTGCGATTGCGAAGGGCCCGCAGAGCATCGCAAACGTCCTGATTCGACAGCGCCAAGGCATTGTCGCCGACGTAGACCTCGATCCAGCTCCAACCCGGCACGCGCGCCGGCGTGAAGCGACCGCTGAGCCAAAGTCCGGATTTCGCGGCGAACGCCAGATGCGCCGCGTCCAGTGCCGCAGGCTCACCGCGCACGAAGAGGTGAAACATGTTGGTGTGCGGCACTTCGGGCACGACCTCTCCCAAGCCTTCGGCGCGGATCGCCGCCGCTAGCTCCTTCGCCCTTTGCCAATAGGCAGGCATTTGCGCCAAGCGCCGGTCGAGCTGCATCGCGACTGAGGCCACGTACGGGTAGAGCGTCACCAGGTTGCCGCCGTGCCGCCGAAGCCAGATCCGGCTCTCCGCCACGAACGCGCTCGAGCCCGCGAGCACCGCACCGCCAAGACCGCCGAGCCCTTTGTAACAAGACACATACACCGAGTCGAAGCCTGCGCAAATCTCCGCATGAGTGCGCGGCGCGTAAAACGCCTGCGACTCCCAAAGGCGTGCGCCGTCCATGTGCAATCTCACGCCGTTTGTCTCGGCGGCGCTTTTCAGAGCCTCGAGCTGGTCCCAGCTCGGTAAGATGCCGCCTGCCTCGCGCAATGGCAGCTCAGTAACGAGCACCGCCATGCGCTCAGGACAGGCCTCGACATCGGCCGCCACGATCGGCCGATGCGCCTCGCCCAGCAAAGTCGCGCGCATGTCGTGCAGATGCGCGTAGCCGCGATGCTCATGGAGCTCCAAGTGCGAGGTCGCATGCAGGCCGACGTGACGTACGCCAACTCGGTCCGACCAGATGCGGAGCGCGATCTGTTGCGCCATCGTGCCGCTCGGCATGAAGACCGCGGCTTCTTTTCCTAAGAGAGCCGCAAAGCGTGCTTCCAGCTCGCCCATCACCTCGCCTTTTCCGTACACGTCGCCAAAGCGACCGTCGGCACCGCACCACTCTGCAACCCGCGCCAGCTCCACCGCCGGTAAAACCGGCGCGTGCCCGCTCAGGAACCGAGAGCAAGCCTGGCGCACACGGCGTTTCTCGACGTCACCGACCATCGGGATTCAAGGCGACCGCATCGAGCTGCACGCCCGCGTCGATCACGGAGCCGTCCGAAGTCAGCTCGAAACGAAGTTCGACCGCCTTCCCGGCGAAGGCTGCGAGCGGGATCGAAAAGCCTTGCGCCGGGATTGCGCCGCTCAGCGGCGGCGTGAGCGCCGTCACGACGCCCTCGGAGATCACGGAGACCGTGAAGAAATCGTAGTCCAGCTCCGTCGCGATCTGCGCTTCGAAAGCGAGCGCCATAGACGGCGCCTCGGGCAGCTTCAAGAACAGCGACGCTTGCGCCGCCTCGTTGTCCTCGTAAGGCGTCGTGCCGCCGACCACCAGCTTCCCGTCCTCGACGTGCCAACCGCGACCTTGCCCCATGCGAAAAGCCGTGAGGCCGCCCGTGGTCCCGTCGTCGAAATCCCACGCCGCACCTTCGGGCGCCAAAGCCGCATGGGCCGGCACCCAGCGCAGCGTTCGCGCGATGCGCCACACGTTGTGCATGTCGCGCCGGCCGACCGCCGTCACCGTCGCGACGTCCCCGATCGGCCGCGCCGACGCGATCGGCAACGCTACGCGACGCGTATCGCGGCTCGGCGTCACCGTCACAGTCGTTGGGTCCTGACTCTCGTCCAAGCGGTACGAGATGGCGTCGGTGCCTGCGACGCGCAAAGCCACTTCGCCCACCTCTGCCGGCCGCACGTCGAGCGGCGCCAAGGACCCGGCATCAACCCGCGCTTGCATCGACGCGCTGCGCGTCGCCAATTCGGCGGTGATCTGCCGCAAGACGCCCGCATCCTGCGTGAACAGGTCGGCGAGCGTCCGCGTCACGTGGCGGTCGGCTTCGACGCCGACGTCCTCGATCAGCTCGCCCGCGTGCAAGCCGGTGCGAATCATGGCGCGCCAGGCGATGCCCAGGTTCTGCCCGCCCGGTAAGACAGCGAAAGGTCCAGGATCCGAGTCCGCCGCCACTAGGTCCGCGAGGAAGTCGTTGTGCCCGACGTTGTTGGCGCCGCCGCCGCCCGTGCGCCCGCCCGCGCTCCAGATCACGGCGTGACCGTGGTCCTGCATCTGCGCGGTGAACAGGTCGCAGGTCGAATAGCAGCGCGCGTCCGTCAGGACGGCGACCGGCTTGAAATATGCCGTGCCGCCGGAGTTGCTCGCCCGGTCGAGCGTCATCGGCAGGTCCGCCGCGAAGGGACGCCCCGCCGCGAGCGCGTCCGCGACGCCGGCTTCCCATGGCGTGCCGCGGAGCCACGACGCGTGCGAAACGAAGAACATGTTGCCCGCGGAAGCCTTCAGGCGAAAGCGCATCGAAGCGATCTCAGCAGGGCCAAAAAGCTGCGCCAGGACGTCACCGAGGACGATCATCCCGCCGCCGTTGCCGCGCACGTCGACCACGAGCCCATCGGTCGCCGCGAGCGGGCCCGTTAAAAGGCGGCGGACCTCAGCGGCCACGCCGTCGATCGAGGTGCTGGGGATCATGCTCTTCAGCCGCAAGTAACCCCAGGTGCCGAGCTCGTTGTCGAAGGTCGCGTAGGAAAGGATGTCGTCGCTCGTCGGCTGCGCGGGAACGTCGCGCAGATCTTTCAAGCGCTTCGCCACGCCGTCGTGCGGGTGGAACATCTCCTCGTAGAAGAGCTGATCGTCAAAGGCCGCACGCAGGAACGTCGCGGCTTTTGCGCGCGCCGTGCCGCCAGGCCCCTCGGCGCGCCGCAGACAGGCATCGTCGCCGGTCACGACCCAAGGCATCTCGAGGGCGTAGACGCGGCCGAGCCGGTCGCGCAGGGTCAGCGCCAAGGTGTCGCTAGTGGGCACGAAATGCCGCGCATGCCCTCGCCCGGTAAGGTATTGCATCGCGCGGAAGCGGCTCGCCGCCTCGTTCGCGCCGCTTGCCTCACGCTTGGCCAATTCGAGCGCGTCATAGGCCGGCATCCCGTCGTACGTCAGCAGCACGTCGCCGACGTGGACGAGGCGCGCCTCGGGCGCCACGTCGAGCGCCGCCGCGGCGATCGCCTCGACGGCCAGGACCATCTGGCCGCCTTGATCTTGGACCTCGCTCAAGCCGATGGGCAGAAAGCTGCGGTAGCAGCGCAGGGGCCACGGCAAAGTATAGGTCGTATGCAGATCTCGCTGATCGGCGAAGACGCGCCGGATCGAGCGGTGCAGCGTCTGATCGGTCAGCTCGCCGGCCGTCTCGCGCAGGAGCGCCAAGCGCGGCGTCGGATCCACCATCGGCCCGTTGAGCTCGATCTTGCGCTCGCGATGCACGTAAAGCTGATCGAGCATGAGCTGCGCCTGCTCGACGAGCGCGACGCGCTCCTCGGCAGTGTACGCCGGCATGGTGAGCGTCGCGCGCGCGTCTTTCAGCAAGACCGGCGGCGTGACGGCGACGGACGCCATGAGCACGAGACCTGGGAACATGGGGGATCTCCACGGGGAAGATTTCAGTAGTGTGGCGGCTTCTCGTTGGCCGCAGGACGCTCGACATCGCTAGCCGCCGCGTTCTCCAGCTGTGCGACGAGGCGCTTCAGCGCCGCCTCGAGCCGCGAGATGTCTTTTTGCTGCTCGTAGTAGGCGCGCTGCAAATCCTCGAGCGCCAGCTCCTGGTGGGATAGCTTCGATTCGAGGTCGACGAGTCTTTCTTCGGTGGCGCTCATGGCTTCTTGACGTCGCCGATGATCGTTCCCGTCAGGATTCCGGTGAAAAGCAGCGTGCGCAAGCGTGCAACTCCCGCGATGGATCAGATTTTTGCCACGATAGCATTGGCATCCCCTCGTGTCCCTCTTCTGGTATTGCACTGATATCTATCATGATTACGGCGTCGCGCGCCCGGTTGTGTCGCGGCCCCCGGACCCTCCCGTCGCGACGCTCGGGTCGCGCGTTGCCTCGCGTGCGCCGGGTAGCCTAGGCTTTCATGAAGGAGGGCCGCCCATGCGTTTGGCTTTGATCGCGGTGCTGGCGGTTGGAATGGGCTGTCACCCCCGCGGCGCAGGAGAGCAGGTGGTGACGCCCGACTCGGTGGCGCCGCGTGGGCCGGATGCGACGGCGCCGGGTGTGCCGCCGCCCGCGCTTCCCCACGTGCCGGGCTCGCCGCAACCGACGAGCGCTCAGCCGCCCCAGCAACCAGTGGCCTCGGACCCCCTGCCCTCGCCCAACGAACCCGGCGGGACGCCGCCCATCACGTATCGTCCCGACACGTACGCGCCGTTGCCGGTGCTCACACCAGCGCTTCTGACGCAGAGCGTGCCACCGTTCGGGCGCTCGCTGTTCGACCACATCGTCGCGCAGGGGCCGGACGCGCCGCTCGCCGTCCCGTTCCCGTTCGAGTCTCTAGTCGGCGCGTTGACGTCGCGCAGCGGCGCCGGCGTGCTTTCGGCCCTGATTCCACGCGGCCGCTCGCTCCTGCGCGCCGCCAACGCGGTCGACCCGTTTCGCTTTCCCCGCGCGATCGTCGGCCTGAAGCCGGAGCCGCCGTTCGGCGGCAGTGTCTTCGTCGCCTTCGTGGAGCCGGCCGAGCGGCTCGAGGTCATCTCCTTCAACGAGGCGATGGGGCGCTACGAGTTCCAGGTCGTGACTGACTATGCGCCGGGCAAGACGCCGGTGGTGAAATACGCCAACCGCGCCGTGTGCGTCGCCTGCCATCAGGACGGGGGGCCGCTCTTTCCCGAGTACACCTGGGCGGAGACGAACGAGAACGCTTACATAGGTTTGATCATGGAGCGGGATCAGGCGGCGCAGAGCTATCACGGTCTGCCGCTGCGCTCCCCGGCGTTCTCCGGCGTCACGGAGCTCGACCGATCGGTGCGGGAGGCGCACGTGAGCCTGGCGCTGCAGAAAGCGTGGACCCTCGGCTGCAGCGGGGAGGCGCAGGCGCAGGTGGAGTGCCGCGCGCTCATTCTCGAATCGGGCTTACGCCGCTTTCTCGGCCTCGGCGCGTCGATGCAGGCGCCAGCGAACTGGGTCGTCGATTGGCGCACGTTCGCGACCGAGGCGCTCGGCCCTTCCTCGGGGCTCGACGATCCGCGCGGCGCGTTCCCGGCGACTTTCATCGCAGAAGCGGACGCGGACCTCGACGCGATCAAACAAGAGATCTTGGCGTACGGCGACGTGCGCGGAGAGCTGGACCCGCTGTCGCCGCGGCCGAAGGAGCGCTTCTTCGACCGCGAGGTGCGCGACCTCCTGGCGGCGGACGGCTGGGAGAAGGTCGTCCAGTTCGCGGCGCGCCAGCTGAACCGCGCCGATCGCGCGCTGCTGCAAGCGAAGCTCGGGAGCGGCGCCGAGGGGACGGCGAAGCTCGCCGCGACCGTGCAGATCTTGAGGCAGCGGACGCTCGAAGGCGTTTCGGACGTGCTCGGAGCGCGGCCTTTAGCGCGCGGGGTCATTTTTCCTGAGCTTTTGGCGGCGCTCGGCGCGACGGATACGCGCCCGAGCTGCTGCGCCGCGCCGACGCCGGAGATGGCCGCGCCGATTCTCGAGGGCGACGAGTCTGGTGGCGGTGGGCGCAGCGAACTGGCGACGCTTCGTCACTACTGCGCGGCGTGTCACACGTCGCCGCCGCACGACTTCTTCGCCGGTGACGACGAGCGCGTGCTCGCGGCTTTGAGCCTGCGGCGGGACGCGATCCTACGTCGCCTCGAGCTGCCGGCGAGCGATCCACAGGCCATGCCTTTGCCGAGCTCCGCGCAGAGGGAAGAGCTGATGCGCCCAGAAAACATCGGGAAGGTGCTGGAGATGCAGATCGTGATCCGGAATATGTCCCGGAATCAGTAAAGGGTAGAACCGGAAAAATGCGCCGTCTCTGCGCACCCCCCCCTCAGACCTTGCAGCGCTTCGCGACCTTCTGCGCGTCTTCCTTGTACTGCGCGTCCTTCAGGCCCGCCTTCACCGCCTCTTTCAGCGATTTCGACTTGCAGCAGTCGCCGCCCTTAGGCGTCGCGAGGTCGTACATGTGGAGGGACGCGGTCGGGGTCATGAACGTCGAGATCATGTCGCCGGCGTCGCAGGCGGTGACGGGATCAGTCCCTTCGGCCTCGACATACGCCTTCACGCTTAGGAGCCAGTCGATGTCCGAGCCTCTCTTGCATTCGCGGCTCTGATAGCAGCCCTTGTAGGTCTTGATCATCGCCTTGCTCGCCGCGCGCTTGTATTTCTTCGCGGTCTTCAGAAAGGTGAACGTCTTCACGTCCGCGTCGATCCGCGCTTGCATAGAGGACAGGTACTTCATGTCCTCGTCCTTGGCCTCTTGGAGTTGGCCCACCGCCGCGGCCTCGATGACCTCCTGCCACTCCTCGTCGCGATCCGACGGCGCGACGTCGAGACCGTGCGCCAGGAGCTCGCCCCACGATTTGCTCTTCTGCAAGGCTTTCAGATCTTTCATCGAGTACTTGTCGGCCCACGCCGATGAGCCGAGACCGAAGGCCAAAACGACGGCGACCACAGCGAAAATTCTCATCGACGGCTCTCCCAACGGGATCGAGGGGCACTTGGATCGGACGAGCCTCTATGATACGAGATCGGCCCAATTTCTGCATAGACTCTCTCGATCGACTCATCCAGGAGGAGCCCCGCATGGAAGTTCGTGTGCAGCATACTTTTGCGGCTTCGCCCGACACCGTCTTCGACGCCTGGGTCGATCCCGACCGCTTGGAGCACTGGCTCTTCGAGCACACAGGGCTCGAGGAGGAGCGTGTCCGGCTGGTCACCGAGCCCTTCGTCGGCGGCTACTTCTCCTTCGTCGTCCGCCGCCCGGTCCACGGCGAGCTCGACCACAACGGGGAGTACCTCGAGATCTTTCGCCCGCGGCGCCTCGTGTTCACCTGGGGCATCGCCGGGCACGGCCCGAGCGATAGCGTCGTCTCGATCGACATCGTCCCTTGCCATGAAGGCGCGCAGCTCACCTTGGTGCACGAGATGACGCAGCCCGAGTTCGCTGCGCGCACCGAGGCGGGGTGGGCCAAGCTCCTTGGCGCGCTCGAGGTGGCTTTGGACCAGGGAGCCCACACGGCGCACGAGACGGCGGGGCAGCAAAGCGCGAATTACACGGGCGAAAATTAGAAGGCGCGCGGCGCGCGATCCGAGGATAGGATCCCGCGCCCATGCAAACCGTGACCCATCAAGTCCTTCCCGCCGACGCCGGCCGCCTCGACACGCTCGTGGCGCGCTTGACCGGCTTCTCGCGCGCCCGCGTGCGCGGCCTTTTGGACCACGGTGGCGCTCGCCTGGACGGGGCTCCGGTGAGCGACGCCGGCCTGCGCCTCCTGGGCGGCGAGCTCCTGCAGCTCCGTTTCGATCCCGAGCGTCGCTACAAGGAAAAGCCGGCAGAGCGCGCGACGCGCGGCTTCGCCCTCGTCTTCCTCGACGAGCATCTGGCCGTCGTCGACAAAGCCGCCGGCACGCTCACGGTGCCGACGCCGCGCGGCGAGCCGCACACCTTGCTCGATCTGCTGTCCAACCACCTGAACAAGGGCCGGAAGGGCCGCCGCGTCAGCGTCGTGCACCGCCTCGACCGCGACACATCTGGCCTTCTCGTCTTCGGCCGCACGCCGCAGATCGCCAAGGATCTGATCGCGCAGTTCGCCGCCCGCAAGCCCGAGCGCGAATATGCCGCCATCGTCTCCGGCCGGGTTCCGCTCGACCGCGGGCGGGTCGAGAGCCTGCTGGCGAGCGACGAGGCGTTGAACCAGAAGTCAGTGGCGAAAAACGGCGAGCTCGCCATCACGCATTACGAGGTGCGGCAGCGCTACGAGAGCGGCGCGACCCTGGTCGCCGTCAACCTCGAGACCGGCCGCCGCAACCAGATCCGCGTCCATTTCGCCGAGCTCGGCCACCCGGTCCTCGGCGACGAGCGCTATCGTGCCGAGGACGCGCGGCATGCGCGGTGGCCTTATCCGAGGCTCGCGTTGCATGCGCGGGTGCTGGGATTTCGGCATCCGGTGACGCGGGAACCGCTGAGGTTCGAGAGCGCGTTACCGCGTGAGTTTACCGGATTCCGTTAAAGTGCCTTTCAGCGCCATTCACTCCCGCAGAACCACCTTGAACTTCAAATCCATCATGTACTGAATCCCGCTCGTGTACTCCTCGCCGTCGAACTCGCAATGTCCGCCGTCGCCGACGATCTCGCTCATCTGCATCTTTGCGTCGCCCGCGACGCCGTCGAGGGCCGTCTTGTACGCGCGCATGCTGCGGCGGACCGACGCCAGGATGTCGTTGCGTTCGCCCGCGGTCACCTGCCAGTAGATCGAGAAATCTTTCAGGAACTCCGGCTCGTCGAAGGCCACTCGCGGCGCTTCGCCGCCGCACATCAGGAAGGCGCCCGTGCGATAGCCCTTGCCGTAGCTCGGGATGAAGTTGCCGGTGAGGAAGTAAGCGCCGCCGGAAACGCCGGAGAAGTAGATCCGCTCGAGGTCGACGTTGTACTTCTTCACGAGCTCGCTCTGGATCAGGTCCTGCAGATATTCTCCGTGCGTCCTCCCGGCCGCGCGGCCCCAGGTCAGAGAGGCGTTCGGCGCCTTCACGGTCACGCCGATCAAGCCGTCGCGCGTCTCTTCGTTCGGAAAGTCGGCGTAGCCGCCGCCGCCGTCGCCGTGCACGTGGATGTGCAGGCCGTAGGGCTTCTTGGCGCCGGCGTCGGCGGGAACGTTGATCTTGTAGCTGCTCTCCAGTCCGTTCGCCGCGGTGAACTCTTGCTCGACGAAGCCCGCGGCGCCGCCGGTGCCTTTCGAATAACGCGGGCCCGAGTAATCCGGCTCTTTCGGCTCGTCGACGGGCGCGGGCGCGGGTTCAGGGGCAGGCGTCGAAGGCGAGCTGACGACTGGCGCCTCAGCGACGGGCGCGGGCGCCTCGGTCGACGTCGTCGCGTCTTCGACCGCAACCTCCGACTCGACGGGAGCCGGCGCTGGGACCTCTACCGCCACAGGCGTGCCGTCGCCCTGCGGGACGGCGTCGGCGCCTTTGCCGCGGGTGACCGTGCGCTGATCCGCGAGCATCGGCTCGTCGGCGCCGCACGCTTGGACCAGGTGACACAGGGCGACGACGGCGAGGCTAGCGAGGCGACGAGAGAGCATGGTGTACTTCCACTAAGCGGCGGAAGATCCCGCCTAATCCGACGGGAGGTCCTCGGTCGCCTCGCGGCCCGACTTGAGATTCCCGTCAACCCAGGAAATTACGCCAGTCGGATCAATCGACTGCAGCCTCGAAGCGCGCCGCGTTCCCGGCCGGCGACGCGTCCCGGAAAGCTTCCTGCGTTCGCTCCACGCAAGCTTCGACCGTCGCAAAAGGCCCGGCCGTCACCCCTTCGCGATCTATGGGCGAGACGAACCAGTCGGAGCCGCCCCAAAAGCAGACGCCCGATGCGCTCGAGCGCTCGGTCGCCAACAGGCAGTCGTCGAGATCCATGATCGAGGAGCCGCCGAGATAGCCGAAGTCGGCGCGTCCCGGCACGGTCCCGGTGTAGAGCGTCGGTTTCCAGCCGTCGAGGCCCGTCCGGCTGCAGATCACGCCGAACTCGTCGTTCGCCGCCGCCAAGGCCCGCGTGCACTCGTCCAGCGAGCGCATCGGATTTTGGCCGAGCTGGCCGCGCGGCGTCTGCGAGTAGTCGCGGTAGCGCGACCCGTCGGAGGTCGCCTGCATGTAGTACGGCCGGAAGCTCCCGGCGCCCAAATCCTTGCACTCGAAATGCGACTGCAGGAGCACGGCCCCTGCCAGAAAGATCCACATGATTCGCCCCCGTGCCGGTTTTCGGCTCGCGCCAGGATACTCTGCGCCGGCCGGGATCGCCAAGGTCCTATCCGGCGGTTTTCGCGCTCGATTCCGCGCTCCACCGGGGATAGATTCTAGCCGCTCCCGATCCTCTCCCTCGCGAAAGGCGCGCCATGCTGCAAGTCAAAGGTTACGCTGCGACGTCCGCGAAAGCTCCGCTCGCTCCTTTCGCCTTCGAGCGACGCGACTCGCGCGCGCATGACGTCGTCATCGACATCCAATTCTGCGGCATTTGCCATTCCGACATCCACCAGGCGCGCGACGAATGGGGGGGCTCGCAGTTTCCGATGGTTCCGGGCCACGAGATCGCGGGGCTCGTTACGAGCGTCGGCGGCGGTGTGCGGAAGTTCAAGGTCGGCGATCGCGTCGGCGTCGGTTGCTTCGTCGACTCGTGCCGCGACTGCGCGCCCTGCGCCGAAGGCCTGGAGCAATATTGCACACAGGGCATGACCGGCACCTATAACGGGAAAGAGCGCGACGGTAAGACGCCGACGCAGGGCGGCTATTCCAGCCAGATCGTCGTCGACGAGAACTATGTCCTGCGCATCCCCGACCGCCTGCCGCTCGACGCGGCGGCGCCGCTCCTTTGCGCCGGCATCACGCTTTATTCGCCGTTGCGCCACTGGCAGGCCGGTCCGGGGAAGAAGGTCGCCATCGTCGGTCTCGGCGGCTTGGGCCACATGGGCGTGAAGCTCGCGCACGCGATGGGCGCCGAGGTCACGGTGCTCAGCCATTCGCTGAAAAAGAAGGAGGACGGCATGCGCATGGGCGCCGCGCACTTTTACGCGACCAGCGACGCCGAGACCTTCAAGAAGCTGCGCGGCTCCTTCGACCTGATCGTCAACACCGTCTCCGCGGAAATGGACTGGAACGCGTACCTGAACCTGCTGAAACTCGACGGCACCATGGTCGTCGTCGGCATCCCCGAAAAGATGGTCCCCGTCGGCGCCTTCCCGCTCGTCGGCGGCCGCCGCAGTCTCGCCGGATCCCTGATCGGCGGCATCAAGGAGACGCAGGAGATGCTCGACTTCTGCGCCTTGCACGACATCCAATGCGACATCGAGACGATCCCGGCGCAAAAGATCAACGAAGCCTACGAGCGAGTTGTGAAGAGCGACGTACGTTACCGCTTCGTCATCGACATGAAGACACTCTGAGTTTCCTAAACTGGCCTACGTAATTGTTGGGCCGGACATGTGATGTCGCTTCGATTGCGGTCGCGTTTTCGCGATCTTGCCTCCTTTCCTAGGAGGCAGACATGTGTCCTTTGTGTCAAAACCCGGCCGCCAAAGTCACGAAGTGCGGCTTTTTTCGCAAGCAGGCGACTCGCGCCGAGAGAATCCAGCGCTTCTTTTGCAGCAGTTGCGCCCGGCGCTTCTCGACGCAGACAGGCACTCTCACCTATCGCGAGCGAAAGCCGCACGTCGACCAGGTGCTCGCGCGTGCCCTCAACGAGGGCGTCTCGCAGCGCGGCTGTGCGCGAATCTTGGGAATCCATCGGAAGACTGTGACAAGAAAGCTGCGCCGTCTCGGGACAAAGGCCGCGCAAAACAACGCCACTGCGGTAGCCCGCGGCGACTGCCTCCCCACCGTCACCTTCGACGAGATGGAGACCTTCGAGCACTCGAAGTGTAAGCCTCTGGCAATCGTGGTCGCCGTTGAGGAGGAGACGCGCCGCATCATCGCAGCACGGGTTGCCTCGATGCCGGCCAAGGGGCGCCTTGCCGCAATTGCCCGGAGGCGTTACGGAATCCGCCACGACGGCCGTCGTGCGGCAATTCTCCGAGCGCTGGCCGATGTTGCTCGGGCCGCGCCTGGGCTCACGCTCATTCGCAGCGACCGGTGTCCGCGCTACCCAGGGCTTGTGCGCAGTGCTCTGCCTGGAGTCAGCCACGACCGATTCCTGAGCCGCCGCGGCTGCGTCGTAGGCCAGGGCGAGCTCAAGCGCGGGGGCTTCGACCCGCTCTTCAGCCTGAACCACACATGCGCCATGTTCCGCGACCGCTTGAAGACGCTGACCCGTCGAACGTGGTGCACGACCAAGCGGCCCGACAACCTGCAGCACCTAGTCGACCTCTACGCGTGGTCGCACAACGAGGTCCTCCGCCTTGGACCCCACCACGTTACGGTCTGACACACAATTACGTAGGCCAGTTTGCGAGTTTCCGCTCAGCCTAGGAGCCTTTGGCGAATGGGCTGGGTGGAATACGCCGCAGGCCAAAAAACCGCACGCCCGCCGGCGACCTCAATCCCACGGTTCGCCCGACCCCCACGAGCTCCACCGGCCGTTGAAACACCGTTCCTCCGAGCTTTTCCGCCGTCGCCGCCGCCAGCTCCACGTCCTCGACCGTAAAATGCACCGCCCAATGCGGCGGCGTCGGCCCCATCGCCTCCGTAATCGGCCGCATCGCGCCCACGACGACCTGACCCAGCTTGAAGACCAGGTATTTCGATCCCGCCTTCGGCATCACCTGCGGCCGCCACCCGAACACGTCCGCATAAAACTTCGCCGCCCGATCCAGATCCGTCGTCAGGAGCTCGATCCAGGACGGCGCGCCGTGCATGCGCGCGTCGCAGTCCATCCCGCCGCTCGCTTTCGGCTCCCATACGTCGATCATCGCGCCGTTCGGATCGACGAGCTCCGCCATGCGGCCTTGCGGCCCGACGTCGGTCGCGGGTCGGGATTTGCCGCCGACTGCCGCCGCCTTCGTCACCGTAGCGTCAGCGCTCGCGACCTTCACCATGACGCCGATCCCGGGAGGTGTGCCCGCGGGGACGAGCTCCTCGGTGAGCGGGAAGATGCTGCCGACGTCCCTGCCGTCGAGCTTGATCCGGTGACCTGTGCTCGGCAAGGGCACGTAGGTCCAGTTGAAGAGCGCCGCAAAAAAGTCGCGCTCGGCCGCGTCGTCGCGCGCCAGCACGTTGATCCAGCAAAACTCTCCCGTCCTACGCGTCGAGCTCATGGTAAACTCGTCCCCATGCTGAAAACACCTCGTCTCCTCGTCTCAATATCGGTCCTCATCCTCCTCAATTCCGTCGCCTGCGGCAAGAAGGACGAAGCCGATGAGGAAGAGACCAAAGTGACGGCGCCGAAAGACGTGATCTTCGGCACGTACACGACGACGACGTATACCGAGAGCAAGTTCGACTGCGCCGACCCGACCGAGGCCGTCACCGATCCGGACGCCACCTTCGAGCTGGAAGCTCTTCCCGACGGCGTCACCGGCAAGGACACGGTGTGGTATAAGTCGACCGCACGCTCCGGCCGCTTCTCCCTCGACACCAATATCGCCGCCGGTGTTTGGACGGGAACACCGACGCGGAGTCTCTCCGGCTTCGGCAAGACCTGTCTTCTTGGCTACACCGATCAGACCGCGACGCTCGTTGGGACGACGCTGACGATGGAGGACCGCCGCTATACCGGCGACGTCACCATCACCGAAGGCGACTGCATGGCGGACGGCCTGCTCGCCCGGCTCTATACGGAGAACCGAGGCAAGCTCGCCTGCACCTCGCGCGAGATCCTAGTCGCGACCAAGACTCCGTAACACTCGTTGCGCGCGCCGACGACGACTTTCACCACGGCGGTCGGCGACGTTTAGTTGCAGCGCGCTTTCGCCCCGTACACCGGCGAAGGATCCAACACGTACTCGTCGTAATTCGGCCCCATCGACTTGACGTGTTTCGGATAGTCGGCGAACACGCTCGGCCAGTTGAAGTCGTGCCAGCCATCCTTCAGCCACAGACGATCCACTGACCGGTCGGCGCGACGTACGTCGACAAAAACGGCGAAGCGATGCAAATCGTAGTCCGCATTGTTGTAGCCGCGAAGCCACAACGATTTGCGGAGCATGTAGTATGCGGGCTCGAGCTCATTGCGCTCGATCAGGTCGTCGGTGCCGTTCATCCGCATGCCGACCGCGAGGATCTCGCCGCCTTGCTCGGTCACGAGCTTTTGCGCATCGACGGAGACGTACGCGACGAACAGGCGCTCGTCGTAGCCGCCGCCGCCATAGTGACGGTTTTGCCGGCCCAAACTGTTGATGAAGAGCTCGCAATTTCCCGCGTCAGCCTCGCGGTCGATGGTGTAGGGCTCGGGTGGCGGCGGCGGCAAGGAGAAGTGACCGTCGGTCTCGGCGAAGCGGCAGGAGTCGCCGAACTCCCACACTTCGAGCGGCGCCATCGAGCCGCCTTCATACACGCGCCAAAGCTCGATGAATGCGTACCGGGGCGGATTTCGGGACTCGTCCCAGCGAACCTCGTAGAAGACGCCGCCGACTTCTTGCGCGGAGCCGAAGAAGCGGTAGAAGCGCTCGCCCTTGGTCACGGTCGTCGTGAACGCGCCGTCCTGGATCTCGGCCGGGCGCATCCAGCCTTCGCCTTCGAAATGAGCGAGCTTCTCGGCGTCGGCGATGCGCAACGTCAGCCCGCCGTCCGCGGCCTTGTCGATGGAAAACTTGCCGTCGGCGCAGGAGACAAAGCTCGCGGCTTGCGCGGAGCCTGCCGTGAGCGCGGCGAAGGCGGCGATGAGTAGAAATTTCATGGGCAGGTCTCCAGAGGGAAGGGGTTCGGCGCAGGCACCATAACGCCTCGCCGCCGTTCGCGAACGCCTCGGGAGACCGAACCGCCGGAATGCGCGACCGAACGGCAAGGTCGGTCAAAAGCTCGCGGCGCCGCGGGCTTAGACTCCAGCCCGGAGGCCCCCCATGCAGCTCGAAGCCCTCGCGGACTTTTTTACAAATCTTTCCCGGTCTTTGACCTCTGGCATTCCGTTGGCGAAGGCGCTGTCGCGCCCGATCCGCTCGGGTCCTGACGAGGTTCGCACCTTGCAGCAGGAGGCGCTTCGCGGCTTGGAGCGCGGCGAGCGCCTCGTGGACGCGATGGCGAACGGCACCGTCTTTTTGCCCCGCTTCGTCTTGCCGCTCGTCGAGGCCGGCGAGCGCTCAGGCGATCTTCCGGCCGCCTTCGCTCGGATCGCGCGCCAGTGCAAAATCGAGCATCGCCTCACCGAGCGCTTGAATCAACAGCTCGTCAGCACGGCGCTGAGCGCGATCGGGTGGGGCGCGTTCGCCGCCTTCTCCGCGATGCTTCTCGCCTACGTCTCCGGCGGCAACGCCGCTTTCGGCGACGGCAGCACGCCGGGCGCCTACGCGGCCGTCGCTGGCGGCGGCGTGCTGATGGTCATGCTCCTCGTCCTACGCTTCGAATCGATGCGCGACGCGATTTTCCGGCGTACGCCTCTTCTCGCTCCCGTTTGGCGCGAGGCGCGTTGGCTGCGCTTTTACCACGCGCTCGGCGACTTGATGGCAGCGGGCATTCCCGCGGAAGGAGCGCTCGAGCGCGCCATCGACATCGCGGCGGATCCAGCGTTCGCGCGCCGCCACGAGCTGGTCGTGAGCGTGCTGAGGACGTCCGGGCTCACCGAGGCCTGCGCTGCCTTGCCCGGCATCGCGCCGGAAGCGCTCGAAGCGCTCGCGGTCGCGGAGGAAGCCGGCCGGATGCCGGAGGCGCTCGCCGACTTGGGCGCCCTCGCGGAGAAACGCTTGGACGAGGCCGTCGCCCGGTTCGAGCGCCGCGCCCGCCTTTTGACGCGCGCCGCCGCTCTCGCCATCATCGGCGTCTTCACGGCGCAAAGGGTGCTGCAGATCGCGGCGCCGATCCTCGACTTCGCCCAGTGAGCCAAGGCCGGCTCGTCCGGGCGTTCAAAAACTGCAGTTATTTTGAATGATTGCAAAGCTTCGGTGGCGTTTTGCGGCTGATTCCGGCATTCGCGCGCCATCATGCTGGAAGACGCCCCGTCCAAAACTCAACGCAAGAACGAGCTCGAGCGGCTGAAGAAGCTGGGCGCCGAGCTCGTCGACCTTTCTGAAGGCAAGCTCGCCATGCTCGAGCTGCCCGACTATCTGCGCCGGGCGATCGACGAGACACGCAGAATCAGCTCGCGCTCGGCCCGCAAGCGCATGCTGCTGACCGTCGGCCGCTGCATGGAGGACGTGGACGGCGATCAAATCCGCGCCCAGCTCGTCGCCATCGACCATCCCGACACGCGCGCCAAGATCGCGGCCGCGGCGAAGCCGTCGCCGGAGCCGGTCGATCCTTTGGCGGAGGCTCTTCTGGACGGGGGAGATTCCGCCGTCTTCGCGCTCACGGACAAGTACGCCCGCGACGAGCTCCAGGCATTGCGTACGGCGGTGCGTTTGGCGCGGAAGCGAGCGGAGACGGATCGCGTTGGGGCGATTGCGGACGTCGCTTCTGCTGTGGCTCGGCTTCACTAAGCTTAAACCAGCTTCACCACGTCCACCGGCACCCCATTCAAAACCGCATTCCCGCTCAGCAGATCCACTACCCCCGGATCCGTCACATCGTTGACGCTGACCCCGCGCGCATGCTCCGCCACCGGCAGCGCCGTCCGCTCCTTCGAATGCCCGTAGCCGTGCGGAATGCTCACCACCCCGACCATGATGCTCTCCACCAAGGTCGCCGGAATCTCCAGGCTGCCGACGGCCGTCGTCACCCGCACCACGTCACCCGTCGCGATCCCCCGCGTTTCGCCGTCGGTTTTGTGCATGAGGAGGGTGCAAGCCCCGCGCCCCTTCGTCAGCCGCTCGAAGTGCCCCATCCAGGAGTTATTGACGCGGACCTGTCGGCGCCCGATCAGAACTAGGGGCGGCACCGCCGCACCGCACTTCGCCTCGAAGCGCTTCACGTCCGCGACGTAGAGCGCGGGCGCCAGATTCACGCGCTTCGTCTTGGTGAACAAGCGCTCCGGCAACCGCGGCTCCAAAGGCCCCAGATCGGTCGTCCGCACCGCCTTTTTCAGCTTCCCCAGGGACACTTTCGCCCGCTGCGGCCCGAACCTCAGACCCAGCTCCAACATCCGCTCCGGCGTGATGAGCCGCGTCCATTGCGCCTTCATGCCCGCGACCGCGCCATGCCGCGCCCGGATCAGACCGCGCTCGAGCTCAGCCAGGATCTGCCACTCGTGCTTCGCCCCCGGCGCCGGCGCGAACAGGGCGGCTGAATAGCGCGCGGTGTTGCGCACGGCCAACAGGTGAAAGATCGCATCGTAGTGCTCGTGCTCGAGCGCGCCGGTCGGCGGCAGGATGACGTTGGCGTGCCGCGTCGTCTCGTTCACGTAAATGTCGACCGACACCATGTACTCGAGACCGGCGAGCGCACCCTCCAGCCTCGCGCCGTTCGGCGTCGACAGGACCGGATTGCCGGCGCAGGTAAACAGAGCTTTGATTTGCCCCGGCCCCGGCGTCAGGATCTCCTCCGTCAGCGTCGCGACCGGGAGCTCCCCCGAGAACTCGGGGAGCCCGCGCACGCGGCTCTTCCATTTCCCGTAGTGCCCGCGCGAGACGTACGGCAAAGGATCGAGCGCCGGCGTCGTGAACATCGCCCCGCCGACGCGGTCGAGATTCCCCGTCACGACGTTCAGGACGGTGATCAGCCACTGGCACAAGGTCCCGAACTCCTGCGTGGACACCCCCACTCGCCCGTAGCAAACCGCCGTCTTGGCGCCGGCGAATCCGGTCGCGAGCTCACGGACCTTCGCCGCCGTGATGCCGGTCAGCGGCGCCACCCGTTCAGGCGAGAAAGGTTGCACCATCGCCTCGATCGCCTCGATGCCGTCGACGTAGGCTGCGGCCGTGCCGAGCGTGGCCCGCTTCTCGGCGAAGACGACGTGCAAGAGCCCCAAAAGCAAGGCCGCGTCCATCCCAGGACGGATGAAGTGATGCTCGTCGACGACCGCCGCCGTCTCGGTCTTCCGCGGGTCGATGAGAACGACCCGGCCGCCACGCTCCCGGATCGCGCTGATCCGCTTGGTGACGTCCGGCGCGCTCATCATGCTGCCGCGCGAGACCACCGGGTTACCGCCCATGATGATCATGAAATCCGTGCGATCGATGTCAGGGATCGGCACAAGGAGCTGATGTCCGAAAAGGTGGTAGCTGACCATGTGGTGCGGCAGCTGATCCACCGACGTCGCCGCGAAGCGGTTCTTGCTCCGCAAGACGCGCAGAAAGCGCTGCAAGAAAACGAGGCCGCCGTAGTTGTGCGCGTTGGGGTTGCCGATGTAGCTCGCCACCGCGTCGCGGCCGTGCGCTGCTTGGATCTTGTGCAGGTTCGCCGCGACCTCGGCGAAGGCCTCGCTCCAGCCGATCTTCTCCCAGCCGACCTTCGTCCGCCGCACGGGCTGGCGCAGGCGATGAGGATCGGCGTGCAGGTCGGCGAGCGCCTCCCCCTTTATACAATGGTAGCCGCGGCTGAACGGATCCTCGGCGTCGCCGCGAATGGACGTGACGGCCTCGCCCTCGACGGTAAGCTCGAGGCCGCACATCGCTTCGCATAGATTGCAGGTTCGGTAGTGAGTCCGCGGGGTCTTCATCGGCGCAAACTATCGCTTCTTTTCCGCGCAAATCCCAGCAATACTAGGGGACAATTTCCTTACCCATCCTGGAACCATCTGGAGACGACCATGCTGCCGTTGACCTTCGGGAAGCGCGCGTTCTATCTCGCCGCGGCGACGCTGACTTTGACGGCGTGCAAGACGCCCGACAACTCTTCCGCCGTGAAGGCCGAAGAGATCCCGGCCGACACCGGCACACCGGCCATTCCGTCGTCTCCCGGCGGTGACAACGTGCCGCCGCCGGCGGTCTCCCTGAACGTGCCACTGGAGCTCGGCGAGCAGCCGTTCGTCGGCAGCGACGGCGCCGACGAAGCGACTTGGATCGCGCGCCTCGTGGCCAACTCCGACAAGACGGTCGCCCGCTTGAAGGCGGACACCGGCCTTGCGCGCCGCTCCGCCCACTCGAAGACGCACGGCTGCGTCACCGGCACCTTCACGATGGAAGCTTCGCGCCCCGACAAGGCGAAGCATGGCCTCTTCGCGCAGGACGGCAGCTTCCCCGTGTGGGTCCGCTTCTCGAACGCCTTCCCGACGATGCAGTCGGACCTGGCGCCCGACGGCCGTGGCATGGCGATCAAAGTGATCGACGTCGACCACAAAGTTCCGGGGCAAAAGCTCCTGCCCGGCCACGAGAGCTCCAACGCCTTCGATTTTCCCTTCGTCTCCGGCCCCGTCTTTCCGACGCGTCACATCGAGGACTACGACCAGCTCCAGCAGGACGCCGGCAAGTTTCTCCTCTCCCACAAGCGCGAAGCGGCGATCGCCATCGAGGTCGCCTCGCAGGTGATGGCCTCGCCACTCGGCGGCTTCTATTGGTCCATGGGGGCCTTCAAGCTCGGCGACAGCGCGGTCAAGTTCTCGACCCGCCCGAGCAAGAGCTGCCCCGCCAACTCCACCGCGATGCGCCCTCTCAGCGACGTCTACAACCTGATCAACGCCGCGAAGAACGCCACCAAGAGCTTCAAGGCGGACTACGGCGCCAACTACCTCCGCGACGCGCTCGTCGCCAACCTGAAGCCGGAAGGCGGCAAGACCGCCTGCTTCGACTTCGGCGTCCAGTTCCAGGCCGACCCAGTGCAGATGCCGGTCGAGGATCCTTCGGTCGAGTGGCGCGAGTCGCAGTCGCTCTTCTCCAAGGCACAGGTTCTGCTCGGCGGCGCCACCAAGGCGGTCGCTCCCTTCGTGAAGCTCGCGACGATCACCATCCCGCCGCAGGAATTCCAGTCGAACGACCAATTCTGCGAGCGCCTCTCCTTCAACCCCTGGCGCAACGTCGCCGAGCACCGCCCGCTCGGCAACCTGATGCGCGCGCGTTTGGCGGTTTACGCCGCTTCCGTCCGCGAGCGTCTCCGGCTCAACTCCGCGCAGCCGGTCGCCGACGACCTGACCGGCACCAAGGCAGACGCAGCCAACTGATTTCTTTAATATAATCAAGCTTTCCCCTACTGAGGCCGTGCGCAATGCGCCGGCCTTTTGTAGTGTGCGGAAGCTCCCATACCCTCAAGGAGGATTTCCCATGAAGACTCTTCTCGGTGCAGCGTGCTCCCTGGCGCTCCTGCTCACCGTCGCGGCCTGCGGCGATGACAGTGGTGGCGGCAGCGGCGGCGACAAAAAGCAAAACAACGGCGAAGGCGACGCGACGAACCCAGGCGGCGATCCGGGCACGAATCCGGGAACCCCGGGCACTCCGGGAACCGACCCCGGCACGAATCCGGGCACCGGTCCCGGCACCACGCAGCCGGTCACTTGCGAGAAGCTCTGGAAAGACTACGTCGCGGCCAACCCGGTCGGCCTCTCGACGACCCACGAAGCCACCTCGACCATCGTTACTGGCGGCGTCAGCAACGTCTCCAAGTCGACCTCGACCTTCACCGTGCTCCAGTCCAAAGACGAGCTCGTGGAGACGAAGTCCGAATACCAGATGACGAGCCCGATCACCTCCGAGCCCTCCGTCAACAGCGACCCGTACACGAAAGTCGAGTTCCTCGCCGGCTGCAAGCCCGGGGAAGGCGACCGCCAGCTCCCGGAAAACATGAAGGTCGAGATCCTCGAGCAGCGTGACGAGAGCATCACCGTCCCGGCCGGGACCTTTAGCGCGCACTACGTGAAATCCAAGGTCACGACGACGGGCGGCGGCCAGGACGGCGTCTCGAACATGCAGATGTGGACTTTGAAGGATCGTCCGTACGTGCAGGCGAAGACCATTTCCACGAGTTCGATGAGCATCGGCGGTACCGTTATGGACACCACGACCGACACCGTCCTGGTGAAGCTCGTCCTTCCCTGAGGCTTCGTGCGCGTCGTCCACGTCATCTCCTGTTTGGATCCGTCGCACGGGGGACCGACGACGGCGCTTCTTGGACTCGCGTCTGCGCAAGCGCACGCGGGGCTCGCGGTTGAAATCATCGCGAGCTTCCGCGCGGGCGAGCAGCTCGATCATGCAAAGGCGATCACCTCCTCAGGCGTGAAGCTTCAGCTCGTCGGACCGACCGACGGGCCACTGCGGCGGCATCCTGACCTCGAGACGGTGCTGGCGAAAGCCCTGCCTGGCGCCTCCGTCGTGCACCTGCACATGCTCTGGGAAGAAATCCAGTACCGGGCCGCGTGTCTCGCACACGCTGCTAAAGTACCGTTCGTGATCCGTCCCTGCGGCATGCTCGACGATTGGTGCATGGCCCAGTCCGGCCTGAAGAAGCGCGCGTATTTGCTGTGGCGCGGCCGCGCCCTTCTCGAGCGCGCTGCTTTGGTCCAAGCAACCAGCGCCTCCGAACAGCAGCAAATGCGTAGGCGCTTCACGCACGATCGGACCGACATCGTGCCGAACGGCATCTCCTCGCCGCCGGAGACGGAGCCCGGCGCCTTTCGCCGCGAGCATCTCGGCGGCTTCGACGGGCCGCTTCTCCTGTCGCTCGGTCGGCTCGACCCGATCAAGAATCTCGGCCTCGTGATCGACGCGCTTGCGGCCTCCGGGCGCGGCGACACGCATTACGCCATCGTCGGTCCGTCGGATGCGGGGCATCGGGCCGAGCTGGAGCGTCGCGCGACGGCGCGGAAGGTGCGCGACCGCGTCCACTTCGTCGGCCCGGTCTACGGTCCCGCCAAGTTCGCAGCCCTGCGCGACGCCGATCGCCTGATGCTCCCGAGCCATCACGAGAACTTCGCCAACGTCGTCCTCGAGGCGCTGGCCGTCGGCACGCCGGTCGTCGTCTCCGATTCAGTCGCGCTGGGGAAAGTCGCCGTCGAGATCGAAGGCGGCGCTTGCCTGCCGCTGGATCCGGCGTCCTGGAGCCAGGCCATTGCGGCAGTATCGCGCGCCGACCAGCCCGCGGAGCGACGCCGTCTCACCGAAGCCGTGCTCGAACGCTTCGATTGGCGAAAGGTCGCGGAGCGTTGGGTCGCGCTTTACGGAAAACTGCGCGCGCCGCAATGAGTCGCCCAAACTACTCTACATAGCCGCGAGATCCGCCCCGGCGAGGGCGGGGTGCTGGTCGAAGAGCTGGTGTGGATAGATCAGCGCTGCGACCCTGCCCCGCCCTTGCCGAGAGCGATCCATCCTCAGTTCATCTTGCCGTCGCTCGGCGGCATGATCACCGTGTCGATCACGTGGATCACGCCGTTGCTCGCGCCGATGTCGGTCTTGACGACTTTCGCCGTGCCGTTGAGCGTGACGCCGTCTTTCGTCGCGATGGCGATGTCCGGGCCCGCGACCGACTTCGCGGACTTCACCTTGACGACGTCGGCGGCCATGACTTTCCCGGCGACGACGTGATAGGTCAGCACGCTCTTGAGCTTCGCTTTATCCGCCAAAAGCGCGTCGAGCGTCGCCTTCGGGATCTTGGCGAACGCGGCATCCGTCGGCGCGAAGACCGTGAAGGGACCCGGACCTTTCAGCGTGTCGACGAGGTCCGCGGCCTTCAAGGCCGTCACCAAGGTGCCGAAGTCGCCGGCGCCCGAGGCGACGTCGACGATCGTTTTGCCCGTCGGCTCGGCGGCCGAGAGCGTGAGCGAGAAACTCGTCATCGAGAGGAGGAGCACTGCAAGACGTTTCATAGGGAACTCCTGGTCTGACTTCGCGTCAGAAATTGCGGACGGAACACACCGCGCGCCGGGAGACCGTACGGCCGGAGGGACGCGCGGTCAAGAAATTCGTTCAAATCGTTCATGGGCGGTGGCAGCGCCGGAAAAAACGTCATAATATCGGGCAGCAAGGGGGACTCGCCGTGAGAATTGGGGTCATCGGCGCCGGTGTGGCCGGCTTGGCATGTGCCGACGCACTCGCAAAGCGAGGCGCGAAGGTCACCGTGTTCGAGCGCGCGCGTGGCATTGGCGGGCGGTGCGCGACCCGGCGCGACGAGAGCTTCGGCTCCGTCGATCTCGGCGCGCGCTTCTTCACCGTCGAGGACCCGCGATTCGCGGCGGTTGTGGCGGAAGCGGCTCGAAAAAAGCAGGTCGAGGTCTGGCACGCGCGCATCGTCCACATCGATGGCGAAAATCGCGAGGTCGCGTACGCGCGCGACCGTTGGGTCGGCGTGCCCGCCATGAATTCCTGGTTGAAGGACGCATTCCCGGTCGAAGATTTGCGCCTCGAGACGACGGTCGAGCGCCTCGTTCCGCACGGCGACGCCGGCTGGGAATGCCGGCTCGCCGGCGACGTCGCGAGCCGATCGGAGGCCTTCGACGCCATCGTTCTCGCCATGCCGCCGCCGCAAGCCGCACGCCTTCATCCGGCCGGCGCCAGCCTCGATGCGCTGGGTGGCATCGTCATGCACTCTTGCTGGGCGGTCGGCCTGTTGCTGCCCGAGGGCTTCGATCCCGGGTTCGACGCCGCTTTCATTCGATCGCGAACTCTCGACTGGGCAGCGCGCCATGCGTCGCGCCCTGGCCGTTCGTCGAAAGAACATTTGTGGGTGGTCCATGGGTCCCCGGAGTGGAGCGACCAACACGTCGAGACGGATGCGTCTGTCGCGGGAACGCTCTTGGCCGACGCCTTTGCGGAGACCTGTGGCCTTCGGACGGCAACGGACGTCTCCGTCGTTCTCGCGCATCGCTGGCGATGGGCGAGTCCCGCGGCGGGCCCCGGGCCCGGAGTCCTGTGGAACGACGGGAGTCGCATCGCGGTTTGCGGCGACTGGAGTTACGGAGGGCGACTCGAGAATGCGTTCAAGGCGGGACGTGCCGCGGCCGACTTGGCCTTTCCGCGCGGATCGCCGCGCGCTTAGCGATCCGGGGCTGAACGGAGCGCTCGGGCGGTGGCGCGCGCGGCGCCGACCGGCCCCCGGTGATGGCCGCGCGGCTCGATGCCGCAGGCGTTCAGAAGAAGGGCTACAGATACGAGCGAGAGAAGTTTGTTCGTGGCCACGCGAAAGCTCTCAGAAGAGGGGCGGACCGCCTGTGCAGGCGCGGAACTCCCGATTCCACTTCTAAAACATGGGTGTATCCACCCACTGGGCAAGCCCTGACGGCGCGGAAAAAGCATAAGCGCCTCGCGATCTTAGAATTAACAACGCAATTTCAGTAAGTTATGATAGACATTGGCGCCCATCGCGACTACGCTCGCGGTCCGAGGAAACGAAAGCATGTCCAGCGAAAGTCGCAGTCCAACGCTATCGACGCCGCCGCAGCAGCAGCTCGAAGGCTTTCGTCTTCTCATCGTCGACGACTCGCCCGACAACCAGGTGCTCATGGCGCGCATTCTCCGAAAAACTGGCGCGACCGTGGACGTCGCGAGCAATGGCGAGCAGGCTGTCGCGATCGCTTCGGCTCAAACTTTCGACGCCATCCTAATGGACGTGCAGATGCCGGTGATGGACGGTTTCGCCGCGACGGCGGCTCTCCGCGCGCGCGGCGTGAAGACGCGCATCATCGCGTTGACCGCACATACGATGAAGGAAGAGCGCGACCGCTGCCTAGTCGGAGGCTTCGACGATCACGTCGGCAAGCCCGTGAACTGGCAGAATCTCGTTTCGATGCTTCTCGAGCCGCATGGCGCGCTCCATTCGTCGGCTATGCCGTAAGACGGAGCTCTTCGCGCAGCATCGCGCCGATCAGGTCGAGCGTCTGCGCCGCCGCAGGCGCTTCGAGCAAGCGTTGCCGTCCCTCGACGACGCGATTGATCAACTCTCGGTGCGCGTCCATGCTGCGTTGATGCTCGGCACCCGTGAGCAGCGGCGTTTCGTCCACGCGAAAATACGAGACGATGCCCATCAGCTGACGGATAAAGCCGCTCTTCGACCGCTCCGCGGCGAGGCGCGCGACGCCGGGATGCTCCGCAAAAGCGTGGAATCGCGCGCACCAGTCGCGCAATAGCGCCGCGTACTCAAGACGCAGGGCGTCCGGCACGACGCTCGAGTCCTCGTCCGGGCTCAGCTCGCGGCCGGTAGCCCAGCGGACGCCGTCCAAGACCTCGATCTGGTCAATCGCGAAAGCGGCCGTGCCGGCGCCGTGGAATTTGCAGCCTTCGCCGAGCCGCACCGCCCGCTCGAGTCGCACGACCGTCCCGGTGCGATACATGTCGTCGAGCCCGACTGCGTCGTTCTGCTCGCTGCGCTTTTGCGCTACCAGGAGGAGGAGCGGCTCGGCCGCAGCCCGCGCCGCCTCGACGGCCGCCACGCTGATATCGCGGCCGACGTGGATCGAGGTCTCGGTCCCTGGATAGACGACCAGCTTACGGATGTTGATGAAGGGCAGTCTCATGGCGCTTTCTCTCCCCGTTCCTTGAGGTAAACGATCTTCCGTGCGACGCGGTCGATGCCGATCTCTTCCCAAAGCGGATCGAAGTTGGGCAGGCCCGCCGTCGCGCGCCCGCAAATCGTGTTGAGGTCGAGAACAGTCGCCTCGGCGAGGTCGATCCCGGAGTCACGGACGATGCCGCTCACCATCGCCAGGAACTCCGTGCGCGTGTAGAAGAGCTCGGTCAGCTCGCAACCGAGCGCCTCGGCGATCCGCCTGAGCGTCGACAGCTTGGGGTCCACCACCCCCGTCTCGATCTTCGCGATCTGCTGCTGGGTCGTCTCACAGCGCACCGCCAAGTCCGTCTGGGTCAAGCCGAGGGCTCTACGCATTGGAGCAATTTTGATGACTTAGCCCTCCTTACACCTTCCAAGGTGTACTATCTCATACACCTTTGCAGGTGTAAAGACCCGCGCGTTCTTTAGTCCGGGTGAAGGAAGGGGGCTTAGTGCAGGAGAATCACAAGGACCCGCGCGGCGCTCCACGTCATGATGCAGGGAGGAAAGCAGCGCGCCCGTCAGGACCTCGGCTTACCCCCCCAAAGACGATGCACTCTCGGCACGCGCTGCTTTCCGGCCTAGGCCCCCATCTCGGTGCTGGAGACATCAGGCCTCGAAATAGTCGATGCCGAAGAAGGCCACGGTTTCGCCGCCGTCCCTGCCGATCTCGCACCATTCGGCCATGCGCTTCCTGTATTCGGCCTCGATCTCCGCGCGAAACGTCTCGAACTGCGCGCGCGAAACCGAAGAGAGCCCGCCGACGTGCAGGCCGCCCTCATAGCCCGTCAAGCGGCGATGTTGGCCGTGCATGAGCCAGTTGTCGCGGTTCGAGTTGTAGAGCGTGCCGGCGCGCCAGAAAAGGACGGCGGTCGCAGCGCGCCAGCCTTGGGCGTCGCGCAGGGCGAAGCCGCGCGCCTCGAGGCCCCGCAGAACCTCCTCGCAACGCGCCGGGTTGATCCCCCGCGCCCGCGCGATGTCTTCGGAGCGCCGGGAAGACTCGGCGCTGAGGCTGCAGAAAACCATGCCGTGATGCAGGGACGAGGCGTACCAGGTCATGTCCTCGAGCGACTGCGGCGAGGGCTTCGCGGCCATCGAAGCGATCGCGCCGCCGTGCCGCGAGCGCAGCTCCTCCAGCCGTCTTCGGCAATCCTCTTTCAGGCCGGCGCTGCCGGCGCGGTCCAGAAGGCAGAGCTCGCGCAGAAAATCCCATTCGGCGGTCGAATGCTCGAGGTAGCAGCTGATCTTGTGGAGCTGGTCCAAAGAAAAGCCGGCCGTGCCGCCGAGCACCTGCGTCAGATACGACGGCTGACAGGCGGCGGCCTCCGCGAGCCGCGTGCGAAAGCCGCGCGTCTCCGCGTGACCCTCGATCATCATCTTCAGATAGACGCGGTAGTCGTCGAAGAGAAAAACGGGCCGCAACAGGTTCTTGTCGACCGGCTTCTTCGTCATGCGAGCCTCCGTCATACGCTCAGCCTTCCGTGCGCGCCGCCCATGAAGAGCTCCGTGCGGCCCACGAACTCGAGCCGCCCGTCCTCGACGACGACGCCGCCGCCGTCGGCGACGCCGACCAAGGGATTTAGCGAGCGTTTCGAGTAGTCGAGGAGCGCTGCGCGCAGCGGCGCGCGCCCATGGTAGTGCGGAAAAAACTCGAAGGGCACGAGACTAAGCGCGCGCAGGTCCTTCAAGCCGATGTCGTTCCTGTCGCAGTCGAAGGGCGGATAGCCGGCGAGCCCGATGTTGGGCGTGAGGATGATCGCGCCGGCGCTGAGCCCGGCGATGACGCCGCCCGCGGCCGCGTAGTCGCGAAAGCGCGTCAGGAGGCCGCAGCGGCGCAGGTGATGCAGGAAGTAGAACGTGTTGCCGCCCGCGAGATAGATGGCGTCGCTCGCGAGCGCCTTCTCCAGCGCGTCCGGCGTGAACGGCACGTCGATCGGGAAGTGATGAAAATTCTTGAAGCCGTATGGCCGATAACGCCGCACGAAGCGGCGATAAAACGCGTCGGATCCCGCCGCGGCGAACGGCACGTAAGTGATGGAGCGCCCGTCCGCCCGCCGCCTTCGCGCGCTCACGAGGCCTTCGAGCGCTGCATGGAGCGTGCGATTCTTAGCCGTGTTGCCGCCAGAATAAAGAATGAAATTCAATGTGTTACACCGAGGGACGCCCGAAGGGCGGCAAATTTTTCCACGGCCTTCCCTAAATATTTCGCGCATCTTCCGATATATCGGACATGGGCGCTACGCGAAAACAACAGATCAAAGCCTCTGCTACCGAGTCTTACGAGAAGCTTCGCAGCATCGACGGCACGCATCCCTATAAAGCGGCGGTCCCCGGCGGCTACGTCGATTACCAAGCCCGCCAACGCCGCGGCGGCAAGGTCAGCTACTTCAACTTCGAGCTCGCCGTCGAGATGGGTCTCGTCCCCGCCTCGCACCCGCGGAAGATGACGAAAGAGCTGCGCAAAGCCGTGCTCGACACCTTCGCCATCCAGATCATCAACGAATACGACATGATCAATGGCACGAAGTTTCCGCCGAAAGACGTGAAGCCGCACAAATTCATGGCGACCCGCTATCTTCAGCTGCAGCATCCCGACAAGACCGGCACCACCTCCGGCGACGGCAGAAGCGTTTGGAACGGCGTCGTCACGCACGACGGCGTCACCTGGGACGTGTCGAGCTGCGGCACCGGCGCGACCTCCCTGTCGCCGGCCACCGCCATCGAGAAACGCTTTTTTCAGACCGGCGATCCCGAGGTCTGCTACGGTTGCGGCCACGCCGACCTGACCGCCGGCATCGGCGCCGCGATCTTCAGCGAGATCTTGCACCGGAGCGGCGTGCCCACCGAGCGCACGCTTGCGGTCATCGGCTTCGAGGGCGGCCTGGCGATCAACGTCCGCGCCGGCAAAAACCTCCTGCGTCCCTCGCATTTCTTCCTCTATCTCCGCCAAGGCAACTACGCCGCGCTCAAAGCGGCGGTCGACTTCTTCGTCGCCCGGCAGATCGGCAACGGCGAGCCCGGCTACCTCGCACCGGCCCGCCAGCGCTATCAGGCCTTCGCCGAGACCATGGCGATCAATTTCGCGCGCTCTGCGGCCATCTTCGAGAGCCACTACGTCTTCGTGTGGATGGATTGGGACGGCGACAACATCTTGGCCGACGGCGGCATCATCGACTACGGCTCCGTGCGGCAGTTCGGCCTCTTCCACAGCGAGTATCGCTACGACGACGTCGACCGCATGTCGACCGCCTTGCTCGAGCAGCGCGCCAAAGCACGGCAGATGGTGCAGACCTTCGCGCAGCTCCGGGACTTCCTTCTCACCGGCGAGCGCAAAAAGCGCAACGCCTTCAACCGCGACGCCATCGTGAAGCTCTTCGACCTCACCTTCGAGGAGACGCTCCTGGAGCAGCTCCTGGAGCGGACCGGGTTCGACGCCCATCAGACCGAGTATCTGATGCGCTACCATCGTCCGATGGTCGAGCGCTTCCGCGCCGTCCACGCGAGCTTCGAGCGCGCGAAGTCGACCCGCGGACCCTACAAGGTCGCAGACGGGATCACTTGGGACGCGGTCTACTGCATGCGCGCCGTTCTGCGCGAGCTCCCGAAGCACCTGCTCGAGCACGAGGCGCGGCCGACGCAGCGCGAGTTCATGACCATGATGGCCTCGAGCCTGGCGAAGAAGAAGGATCGGGCGCTCAGTCCGGCGAAGGCGCGCAAGATTCAGCTCTACCTAAAGCACTATGAAGAGCTCATAGCCTCGGTGGCGAAGCACGAGCAAAAGTCGTTGAAAAAGGCGCTCCTGAAGCTCGTCATGCGCTCGGCGCACCTGAACCGCGAGGATCGCGCCACCGGCAACGCCGTCCTCCTCATGGCCGATAAGCTGTCGAAAGAAAGCGCGCGCTTCCAGAGCGACGAGCTGCAGAGCCTGATCGAGGCCGTCATCGCCCAGCAGGATGCGGAGGCGACGATCGAGGTGGAGGTTAGGGGCGGCGATCGAGTGCAGACGGTGGCGAAGGCTTGCCTGCGCTTGTTGAAGGATTACAAGGACTCGATCTAGTCTTTCGACTTGGCCTTGGCGTCTTTCCCGTCTGCCTTCTTCTCGGCCTTCTTCTCTTCCTGCAGCGCCGCACAGTCCTTCTTGAAAATCGCCTGGCCGAATTTGCACAGCTTCTCGTGATGCGCCTTCGACGTCCGCGCGATCTTCTTCGGCTCGTAGCCGAAGATCAGCGCCTGCCGCCCGTCCTGCATGCGCTCTCTATACTCGTACTCGGGCCAGTCGTTGCGCACCGAGCCGCGCCAGAAGATCGTCGCCGTCTCCGCGAAGTCCTCGTGAGCGTTCGTCGACGCGTACTGATCGATGAAATTCGTCGACTCGATGAGCTTCTTGTGCAGATTGCCGTCGTCCGTATCCCGCTTCAGCGCGTTCTCGCGCGCGCTGTCCTCGAGCCCGAGCCCCGAGGCCGTCTCTTCCTCGTCGCCGCCGCGCCGGCAGGCCACAGGATCGTAGCTCCAGTCGTCCGCGCCCTTGTCGCCGTCGGCCAAGCCGAGCTTGGCGGTGATGCCGAATTTGTCGGTCGTCGCGGTCTTCCACGACAGCTCGGTCAGCGATTTGAAGACGGATTGCTTCTGGCTCGCATAAACGTGCATCAGCTCGTGCACGAACGTGTCGAGCGCGAAGTCGCCCTTCGTCCCGGAGATGCTGCCGCGCTTCCCGGACTTCTGCATCGGGTAGGCGAGCTCCTTGCCGAGCGCGCCGAGCTTCTTCCGCTTTGTGACGAAGACCTTCTCGTCGAAGACGACCGGTTGCGGTGCGCCGAGCTTGGCGCCGCAGGCCAAGCCCGAAAAGTCCGTCATGCCTTCGACGAGATAGAGGCCGCGCAGGCCTTTCAAGATGTCTCCGGCGATCGGCATGGATTCCGCCTCGTCGATCAAGAGACCCTTCAGCTCGGAAGGCCAGGGCGCGAAGCTCAAGGACTTCATGCCAAAGGCTTTCAAGCACTCGGAGATCGCGACGCGCACGTCCTCATTCTGCGGCTCGTCGAGGAAGACCTCTTTCCAGGACTTCGCGTCCTGTTGCACGACGTCGGCAGAGCGCAGCGTGGCCGTGTTGGAGCCAGCCTTGGGATTCGATTTGCACCCGGCGCCAAGGGCCAGCGCGGCTAGGGCGATCATTAAGTTTTTCATGACCGACTGATCGGAATCGAGGCGGGGACGCTTGAGCTGACACGAGTGGCAGAATCAAGGTAACCAATTGATTTTAAGGAATAAAATAAAAATTCGCGGGGCTTGGAAGACGCTTCCGAGCCATGCCCGACCCGAGAGCCCGTCGTACGTAATTGCCAGACGATGCGCTAGTCTCTGTGGATGGAGCTGAAAGACTTCGCCGCTTCCGTCTTGTTCGGGACCACGCTCACGGCGAAGCTCGTCGAGCCTGGACCCGAGGGCTTTTCGGACACGAGCCCGGCCTGGTCCGGGCCGCTCCCGGCCGAACCGGGGCGCCCGCCCGAGCTCGCCCTGCAAGCGCTCGGAGCGCGTCGGACGCGCGTCGCGTTCCCGGAGCTGCGTGAGCTCGAGGAAAAACTCACCGCGCGCGGCTTGGTGCTCCATGCGTTCGCGAACCACGAGCTCCTTGCGATGGAGCTGATGGCGCTCGCCTTGCTGCGTTTTCCCGAGGCGCCGCCCGCCTTTCGCGCGGGCCTGGCGCAGACGATCGTGGAAGAGCAAAGGCACATGACCCTTTACCGCCGGCGCATGGCGGACTTCGGCGTCGACTTCGGCGTCGTGCCGGTGAGCCGCTTTTTTTGGGATGCTGTCGCCGGGACGGCCTCGCCGCTCGCGTTCGTGACGCAGATGGCTCTGACCTTGGAGCAGGCGAACCTCGACTTCGCCGCGCATTACCGTGACCTCTTCCGGCGCATCGGCGACGGCGAGACCGCGGACCTCATGGAGCTCGTGCACCGCGAGGAGATCGGCCACGTGAAGCACGGGCTCGTCTGGTTCAACCGCTGGCGGGAGCCGGAGCTGAGCGAGTGGGAGGGGTACAAGAAGCATCTGCCCGCGCCTTTGACGCCGGGCCGCGCGAAAGGCTTGGGCTTCGACCTCGAAGCGCGGCGCGCGGCGGGCCTGAGCGAGGAGTTCATCGCCGAGCTCGCCGTCTACAACAGCTCGAAAGGGCGGCCGTCGGTCGTCTTCTGGTTCAATCCAGGCTGCGAGGACGAAGTCTCCGCGGGTCGCCCCGGTGTCGTTCTGAACCGAGCGGCGCGCGACCTCCAGCACGATCTCTGCGGGCTCATGCTCTTTCTCGCCCTCGATTCGGACGTCGTCCTCGTCGAGGAAAGACCGACCGCCGGCTTCCTCGCGACGCTCGCCGCCGCCGGCTTCAACCTGCCCGAGATCGTCGCGGATCACGAAGCCGCGCGCGTGCTCGAAAACCGCGCGGTCGAGACCTTCGAGCCTTGGGGCAAGAGCCTGACGGCGGCGCGACGCGCAGAAGAGCTCGGGCTCAAGTGGCGTCGACCGCTCGCCTTACCGCCGGATCCGGCGGTGTTCAGCAAGGCCTGGTCCGCCGGCCTGCACGGCTACGGAACGGTCTGCCGTACGCTGGAGTCGGCGAACGCCGCGATCGATGCGGGACTGGGCCGAGAGCTCGTCGTCAAGGCGAGCTTGGGCGCCAGCGGCCGACACATGCATCGCGTCAGCTGCGACGGCAAGACGCCCGCCGGCGCGACCTTTCAAGCTTGGCTCGCGAAGGTGATCGCGCGCCAAGGCGCCGTCGTCGTCGAGCCCTGGCTCGACAAGATCATCGACCTCAGCGTCCAGATCGAGGTCGGCGCGACCTCGCCGCACGTGGTCGGCATCACCCGCTTCCTCACCGACCCCCGCGGCCGCTACCTCGGCCATGTTTTGGGCCGCAAGCTCGACGACCTCCCGCAACCGGTCGTGCGCGCAATCCACGAGAACAGCGTCTACCAAGAGCTGGAGACGGTCGGTACGGAAGTTGGCGCGGCGCTCGCGCGTGCCGGATATACCGGACCCGCGGGACTCGACGCGCTCCTGTATCGGGAGAGCGACGCGAATCCTGTCGCGCTCCGCAAGATCGTCGAGGTCAACCCGCGCTACACGATGGGTCGCATCGCCCTAGCCCTGGACCGGCAGCTGCACTCTGCGACGCGAGCGGTATGGATGCACGTGCCGACCCGGGATGCCGCGCGAATGGCGGCGGACCTTCGCGAGCGGTATCCGTTGCAGATGCGCGGAGGAAAGATCGACCACGGGGTATTGGTGACCAATGATCCGGCGCAGGCCCGCTCGGTCCTGACGATGATCGTCGCAGGGCAGGCGCTTACGTCACTCGGACCGGAGCTCGGCATCGGCTGATCAGGGATCGAACCCTCTCACGACCTCAACGAACGCCTCCCCGTACTTCGCCAACTTCGCCTCTCCCACTCCCGACACGCTATGCAACTCGAGAAGAGAGGTCGGCTTCAATCGTGCCATCTCTTCCAGCGTCGAGTTGTGGAAAATCATGTACGCCGGAATGTTCGCAGCTTTGGCCAGCTCTTTCCGCCGCGCGACCAATGCGGAGAACAGCGCCTGGTCTCCGTAAGCCAAACCCTCGTCCGATGGCGCAGTCACGCCACCGGCGGCACGTTGCCGTTCCGGCCGTGCCACACGCTCCCGTCGCTTCTTCGCCTTCGCCGTACGCTTCGGCCGCGTATCCTTCCGCAAGCTGAGCGATTCCTCGCCCCTCAGCACGCCGCGCGCCGCGTCGTTCAACAGCAAGGATCCGTGCTCGTCGACCCGCACCAGCCCGCGCGCGATCAGCTGCCGGAAGACCGAGCGCCAAACGCTCTCCTCGTGGTCGGTGCCGATGCCGTACGTGCTGAGCTGATCGTGCCGGAGGCTTTGCACCCTTTCCGTCTTCGCGCCGAGGAGGACGTCGACCAGGTGGCCGACCCCGAAGCGCTGGCCGGTGCGGAAGATGCATGAAAGCGCCTTTTGTGCCTCGACGGTCGCGTCCCAGCTCACGACGGGCTCGAGGCAGACGTCACAGTTCATGCAGGCGACGGCGTCGGTCTCGCCGAAGTAGCCGAGCAGCGCTTGCCGTCGGCACGAGGTGATCTCGCAGAAGCCGAGCATCGCCTGTAGCTTTTGCATCTCCAGGCGCTTGAACGCGGCGTCGCCCGTCCCCTGCCCCGCCATCTGCCGGAGCATGATCGCATCCTGGATGCCGTAGGTCATCCACGCGT
>JANOTL010000031.1:0-76815 GCA_031416315.1 Pseudomonadota bacterium | reverse complement strand
GTGGATCGTGACCGAGGTCATCAAGGGTCAGAACCTCGCGCAGTACGTCCAGCAGTTCGCGGGCGGCTGGCTCCATCCAGTGATCGCCGCGTGCATCGTGCGCGAGCTACTCAAGGCGATGCCGTGCGCGTGGGCGGCCGTCAGCGCCTTGAGTAGCTCGCGCACGATGCACGCGGCGATCACTGGATGGAGCCAGCCGCCCGCGAACTGCTGGACGTACTGCGCGAGGTTCTGACCCTTGATGACCTCGGTCACGATCCACAGGCGGCCGCCCGCGGTCTCGTCGCCGGAGAAGTCGTAAATTTTGACGACGTTCGGATGGTCGAGCGCCGAGATCGCCTGGGCCTCCATCTGGAAGCGCTTGCGGATGTCCTGGTTGCGCTCCATGTGCTCGTGGAGCACTTTGATCGCGACCCGACGGCCGAGCTTTTCATCGACGGCGACGTAGACGAAGGCCATGCCGCCTTCGCCGATCCGATCTTGGATCCTGTACCTGTTCCCGAGGACCTGGTTGCGCATCACTCGCCCGATGGGTTTCGACCCGTTGCTCACGCACTTCTTGACGTGAGCTTTATCGGCTAGCTGAGCGTTTTCCTTGAGGGTTCTAGGGAATTCTGGGCTTAAACAGGCACCTGCGCGCCCGGAGTGTCATAGCCGACACAGCGTGGCAGGATTGATACGATAATAAAATCAAGGACTTGAAACAAATTGGACCGTCTGCCGGCGCCGGCAGATTCAAGCTCACAAATCGTGCGGCAAAAGGTCGTGCGTCGAGGTGAACCTCTTGAACGGGCTATAGAAGCGGAGGTTGGTCAGGTGCGAAGTATAGATGCACGCGTACTCCTCGACCTGATCGGCGAAGCGGCTCCTCTCGAGCCCGACCTTCATCAGCTCGCCCCAAACCGGGTGCACGGCGGCGTGTCGCGCTTCGATCATTTCCTTGATCGCGCCGTCGAGCGCCCGGACACTTGTCTCGAGCGCGTCGATCTTCGGCAGAAGCTTCTCGTTCTCTTTTACGAGGTAATGCGCCTTCTTCGTCTCGCCCTTGCGCGTCGCGCGCTCGGCTTGTTTCGCGTGCATCGCGGAGCGCGAGCGCAGCAGCATCAGCTCTTCGTCGAGCAGCTCGCGCTCGGCGAGCTTGAGCTTGATTGCCTCGAGCTCGTCCTTCAGCGAATCGAGCTTAATCAGCTCGTCGGAAATCTCTTCGACGATGAGCATCGTCCGCCAGTTGAACTCCTCTTTCGAGCGGATGATGTCGCCGTAGATGTGGTCGCCGACAAAGAGGATCTCGTCGCCGCGGTAGCCGGTGAGGCGCTGGAAGAGGTCGGCGTTGCCGCCGTGATAGACGTGGCCGGGGAGAAGCTTTCCCGAATGTGTCTTCAGGAGCCCGGAGGTCGCGGAGTCGGTCATCACCTCGTAAAACGGCTGCGTTCCCACGAAAAATCCGGGCTTGCCGCCGCCGACCATCACGTACTCGAAGTAGTCGCGCCAAGAGGAGCCGGCGGGCGCCAGCTCGTCGAGCGGCTCGTCGAGGACGAACTTCATCACCGCGTCGGTGTACTCCCAGCCGGAGTTCGTCAGCAAATAGAGGCTTTTTCCAGCCTCCAGCTGCTGTTTCAAGGTCGCGGCGAGGTACTTGTTCTTGTGGAGGAAGCGCCCCGGATCGGCGAGCACCACCGTTTTGATCGAGCCGTCGGCGTGCGCGAGGTCGATGAAGCGGCGCAGGTCGCGGTAGACCTCGCGGTAGTTTTTCTGGATTTTCCCGGGATTCCGGTCCATGTAGTCGACGATCTCGGAGAAGAGCTGCACCTCGCTCAACGCGAAGAACGTGTCGACGGAAAGGAGTTCGGCGGCCTTGTAGCTCTCGTTGTTGTAGAGCTTGTGGCGCATGTCTTTCGGCAAACGGCGGCGTCCGTGGTACGCCGTCTTCACGTACTTGTGGCCGTCGACCTTCAGCACGTTGCCGCGGTCCATGTCGACGAGCAGGCCGCGGATGAGAAATTTCGGGTCGAATTTCAGGTCCGAGAGCGCTTCGGGGTAACCCGCCGCAAGAAATTTCTTCAGGGTCTCATGGAAGGCGAGCGCCTCGAACGCGTCGCGCTTGTACTGCGCGAGCGTGTGGTCCATGTCGAAGCCGATGGAGCGCACGCGCGCCATGTTGAGCGAGCGGTTGACGTAGATGCGCTGCCACTTTTTCAGCTTGGTGCCGGGGACGTGCGTCGCCGAAGGCGGTAGCGGTGCGCTCAACCCGGCGCTCCTTCAAATTTGATGCCGACCTGCGTCCGCAGCTGTCCGCTCAGGTCGAGAAGCTTACGGTTGTAGACGACGCGCCCGCGGGCCTGCGTATAGGGCTCGCCGTCGATCATCACCTTGATGGAGGGCAGGAGCACGTTGGGCTTGAAGAGCATCGACTCGAAGCTCGTCGACAAGGACATCCCCGTCGCCGACATGTCCATGACCGTCTTCACGACGCGCGTCTCGCCGTCGAACGGATTCAATATCTCCGCTAAGACCTTCTCGCCCTCGCTGAACTGGAAGCGCTCGGCTTGCCGCGTCTCCTCGATCAGCGCGTTCTCGCCGAGCGGGAAGATGAAATGCTCGCCGTCGGTGGCGATGCCGTCCGATTGGAAGCGGATCATGCGCGCCTGCAGCCAGAACTGCTTCGAGCCGGAGACGGCGCGGATGAACCGCGGCGGCACGCGGTTCGCGAGGACGACCCGGTGCGGCTCGACGATGAGGAGGTGCGTTTGGAAGGTGACGGCCAAGCCGTCTCCGGAGAAGAGCACCGGCTGTTTTGCTTCACGACACTCGCGCAGGAGCTCGTGCGTCTTCGCGTCGATCGCCATAAGGCTACTCTGCGTCTTTGGTGAAGGCCGAGTCCGCGTACCGGTCGACGAAACGCACGACGCGCTTGACGCTCGGGAAGGCCATGGTGAAGGAGCCCTGGATCACCTGGCGCGACTCCTCGTATTCTTTCTGCTCGGCGTTCGAGTTCTGGACGACCTGCATGCCGAACGAGAACCTTTGGAATTGCGTGTAGTTCCAGTATACCCCGACCTCGTAGAGAAGGCCCGTGTCCGACCGAAAGCAGTCGGTTTTCACGGGTGACGCGGCCACCGGATTGTCGGCCTGGGGGGGCGGGGTCTCGCCGGTCTGCTGGGGCAGGGTCGTCACTTGGTCGCCGCACTGCTTCGTCTTGATCCGTGGCAGGACGTAGTCGTCGGAGTAGAAGCCTGCGCCCGCGTTGATGAACCACCGGGAGACCAGCTCGTGCTCGGCCGTGACGATGAATCCGGTTCGGTCGTAGTCCAGCCAGAAGTCGTTGTAGATGAACGAGTAGCGAAAGGCCTCGATGCCGACCGAAAGTGGGATGTCGGGGAAGTCCATGTCGTGCGAGACGCCGAGGCTGATGACCGGGCGTCCGCCGCTGATGATGCCGAAATCGTAGCTCTTGTTCGAATGGTCGGGCGAGTCCTCGTTGATCTCCTTGCGCATGTACCAGTAGACGAGCGTGCGCATGTTGTCGATGAAGCTCGCGCCGATCCACGGAATGAAGAGCATCGAGTCGGAGATCTTCAGGACCTTGCGCAGCTCGCTGTCGTCGGGGCTCGGGAAGAAGGTGGAGCCGATGCGCGCGAACTCCCAGCGCAGGAAGAACCCGGCATAGACGATCTTGCCGATGTCGCGCCGAAAGTCGCCGTAGAACTGGTGACGCCGCTCGAGCAGGTCGCCTCGCAAGGGGAAATACCCGAAATCACCGGGATCTTCAGTCCACTCGCCGATCCGGTCCTGATCGGTGATCCAGCGTTGGCGGTAGGTGTACCCGCCGTACGCGGACATCGATCCCTCGCGCCACGGACCGGCCCCGACGCCGGCGTTCACGAGAGCCGAGATGTTCTGCGTGTTGCGCGGCGAGAGGCCGCCGTCGGCGGCTGCCGGCTGTTGACCGCTCGTGTCCTCGACCATTCCGCCCAGTTGCAGGTACCAGTAGTGCGGATAGGGCGAGAGCGAGAGTCCGTTGTAACGTAGGAGCGCCTTCTCCATGTCGGGCTTCTCGACGCCCTGCACGTCGTCGAGCCAACGCCCCTCACGCAAGCTCGAGAGCATGCGCGCTGCTTGGCCGCGGTAAACCCCCGAGGCATAACGCTGCGTGTAGAGGTTAAGCCAATACGTCGCACGGTTCTTGTTGCGTGCCTTGTACTCGACGACGGCGACCTCGAAGGTTGCGCGTGAGCCGTACTCGTCCTGATAGCGCTGCGCCGCGAACCCGAGGTATTCCTTCGCCTTGTCGGGCTGATCGGCCGCGGCGTAGCAAAGGCCTTGGTAGTAATAGTTGTAGGACTTCTCGACCGTCTTGCGCTCCACGTGCTTCAGGTAGCGGAGCGCCTTCTTCGGCTGGCCGGTGTGGTAGTACGAGGCTCCAAGCTGGTTCCACGCGTTGAAGTCGCGCGGCGCCCGACGCAAGTGTTTTCGGTAAAGATCGACCGCCTCGTCGTATCGTTTCTGCAAGAACTTGGCCCGGGCGACGGCCGCAAGGTTCCCCGCCGGCGCCGCAATTGCCGGGAGCGGTTGGCCGAGCGCGAGCGCCATGGCTATAATCGCCATGACCCCTCGCACCACGGACCGAATTCGCAATGAGCCGTTCGCCGACCCCACTTACGCCCCACAAGACAGACCGAGCTCTTCCGCAGTTCGCGGGCGTCCACCTTTCGGGTGCGAACGCCCACAAGACCGCCCTCGCCGTGCTCTCCGGCGAGCTCTTCGAAACTCCGCTCAAGATTGTCAAAGTATATGAAAAGATCGGCTCTTTTGGCAGCTTGTTTTCGGACGAGCGTCTCGTCGAGATCTTGACCCACGGTGGGCCATTCGCCGAGGTCTTCGTCGACTGCCCGCTGACCCTCCCGCCCTGTGTCGCCTGCCAGCGCCCGCATTGCCCCGGCGCCGTGCAGTGCGAAGACGTCTCGGTCGCCTATATGCTGGCGATCACCAGCAAGCTCAGGCGCCGCGGGGCTCGCAAGGCCCGGCCCGTGAATCCGCAGAGCCAGCGCCTTTGGGACGTCCTGCGCCTGGCGCAAGATCAGGCAGCCGGCGCTGAGCGCCTCGAGCCCTCGTTCTCGGCGAACATGGCGCCACTCGTCGCGCGCGCGCGCACCCTGCAGCGTCGCCTCAACTCGCTTTCCCCACGCGTCACGCTGCGCGAGACCTCGGTCGGCCATGCGCTCGAGGCGGTCCGCGAGCTCCTAGACTTGCCCGACGACGTCCGCCAAACCTACCGGCGCTTCGAGGACGGGCTCGACCAACGCGCCGCGATTCTCGAGGCGATGATCGACGCTGGATGGATCGAGGACGAGGCGGAGCCAGAGACGATCGAGCAGCTCGTGGGCTCGGTTGAGACCTTCCACGCTTTCATGGGTGCGCTGGTCGGCGCCTTTTATGCCGAAGGTCAGACCGAGGCGCCGCCCGCCGACTACGTCGTTGGCGAGGGCTGGGTGCACGTGCCCGACGTCGAGGACCTTCTTGAGGACGCCCCCGAGGCGGCGCTCACCGGCAAGAAGTATTTCGAATAGTTACAGTGACTTGAAGTTCTTTGCCGCTGCGTCGAGGGTCGCCTGCCCCTTGCAAAAGGCGAAGCGTACATACTGCTGCTCACGCCGGATGCGGTCCGGATCGTCGTAAAAGACAGAGATCGGGATCGCCGCGACCTTCACGTCGGCCGTGAGGCGGCTCGCGAACTCGACGTCGGTCTCCTGAGCTTTGGCGTGCTCAGAGAAGTCGGCGAGCACGAAGTAAGTGCCCTCCGGCGCGCGGCATCGGAAGCCGGCTTCGCTGAGGATCGTGATCAGGCTGTCGCGTTTGGCGCGGTAATCGGAGCGCAGCTCCACGTAATACGAGGGGGGGAGCTTCAGCGCCTCGATCATCCCGGCCTGGAGCGGCGTTGCCGAGCAGAAGACGGTGAACTGGTGAATGGCGCGCAGCGGCTTGGTGAGGGCTGCGGGCGCGAAGGCGTAGCCGACCTTCCAGCCCGTGAAGCTGAACGTCTTCGAGGTCGAGGAGATGGTGACCGTGCGCTCGGCCATGCCGGGTAGCGTCGCGAGCGAGACGTGCTCGGCCGGCGTGAACACGAGCTCCTCGTAGACCTCGTCCGTGATCACGAGCAGATCGTGCTTCAAGGCGAGCTCGCGCACGATCTCAAGCTCCGCACGCGTGAACACCCGTCCGGTCGGATTGTGCGGCGTATTGAGGATCAGGGCCTTGGTGCGCGGCGTCACGGCCGCAGCGAGGCGCGCGGGATCGAACGCGAAAGCGGGCGGCGCCAAAGGCACGCCGACGATCTTGGCGCCGGCGGCAAAGGCCGCGGCGGGGTAGGAGTCGTAGTAGGGCTCGAATGCCAGGATCTCGTCATTGGGGTCGAAGAACGCCTGGAACGCGCAGTAAATCGCCTCGGTGGCGCCGCTGAAGACGGTGACCTCGTCTTCGGCGCGGAAGCTGAGTCCCGTGCGCTCCTTTTGGCGCTTGGCCAGGAGCTCACGCAAAGCCGGCAATCCAGGGGCCGGAGCGTACTGATTCATGCCGTTCTTCATCGCGTGGATCGCGGCGTCCTTGACGACCTCGGGGCCGTCGAAGTCCGGAAAGCCTTGCGCAAGGTTCACCGCCCCGGCCGCGAGGGCTTTCTGGGTCATGATCGTGAAGATCGAGGTGCCGAACCGGTCCCACTTGTCGAGCCTGACGCGCATGCGACCTCCCCTTGTGCCGAACGCGAAAAATACGCGGATCACCCGCCGTTGTCAGGGGTTTTGTCGGCGAAGCCCCAAGGCCCAGAGGGCCGCCGCGGCTGACCAGGATAAAGCCCGAATCATAGCGACCGATAACGGGGGAGATCCAAAGGTGAAGGACCCGGGAGGGGCCCGTGCAGGTGCGGATGGTCGGCGGTACCGACGTGGGTCGGCGTCGCAAAAACAATCAGGACAGCCTCTATTTCGACGAGGCCCAGGGCTTCGGCATCGTCGCCGACGGCATCGGCGGCCGTAATGGCGGCGAGATCGCCTCGTCCATGGCGGTCAACGGCCTGCGCAAGACCTTCCTTGCGACCGAGTCCATTCGTTATGAGGAGATTCCGCCCTTCCTCATCACCTCGGTCGACAAGGTGAACGCGGAGATCCTGGACCGTGGCAGGAAGGAGCCGGAGATCACCGGCATGGGCACGACGCTGAACTGTCTGATGTTCACTGGCGGCAAGCTCCACATCGCGCACGTTGGCGACAGCCGCACATACATGGTCTACAAGAAGCACATCTTCCAGCTCACCTTCGACCACAGCGTCGGCAACTTCCTCGCCAAAGGTTGGCTGCCCAAGACCGCGGTGCAGCCCGGCGCGAAAGAGGGCGCCTTGGTCCGGGCTTTGGGGCTGGGCGACCGGTGCGACGTCGACATCTACGAGGTCGAGACGAAGCCCGGCCAGGTCTTCATCACTTGCTCCGACGGCCTCTCCGGCATGATCGAGGACCGTGCGATCGCCAAGATCGTCAACGAGGGCCTAGACGACTTCGCCAATCTCCCGCAAAAACTGATCGACGCGGCCAACGCCGGCGGCGGCAAAGACAACATCACCGTCATTTGCTCACTGGTTAGGGGCTAGACCGGTGGCGAAGCTCTTCCTCATCCGCAGAAACATGGAAAGCTTCACGGGGCCCTTGAGCCTGGTGGAGATGAAGGAAGCTTACAAGCGCATGGCCTTCGGCCTGCAGGACGAAGTCTCCGGACACTGCGGCCCGTGGGTGAGCTTCGACAACCTCGAGCAGATCAAGCGCATTTATCCCGACGTCGCGCGCATCGTTCATGAGGATATGCTGGCGGGCTGGGGCGTCTCGGGGCACGGCGAGCGCATGGGCGGCGAGAAAACGGCGCAGCTCCAGATCAAGCGCTCCAAGGGCCTTGGCCTGGCGATCGCCTTCGCGGTGATCGCGCTCTGCGCGTTCCTCGCGGCGGTGTTCATGGCGAGTGGCGGCAAGCTCTCGAGCAAGGCGAAGGAGCCCTCGGCTCTGCCCGGCCCCGACGTGCCCTTCGTCATGCTCGAGCGCCGCGATTTTGGCGCTTTCACCGCCTTCATGACCGAGCAGCTCGACACGATCGTCGACAAGGTTTTGAAAGAGCGCAAGGCCGACTCACCGTGGCTCCCGCTCGTGCGCCGCCATGCCTTTATGACCGATGGCACGGCCGGCGCGCTGCCGTCGAAGCTCATGCGCGGCGAGGGCGCCTTAGCCGCGCCCACCGACTGCTCGCTCAAGAGCTGGAAGAAGCGCTGGCGCGCCGCGTCGAAGCAGACCGGCCCCTTCGTCAGCGAGAAGAAGCTGCAAAACCAGCACTGGGCGCGCCTCCTCGCCTGGGACCCGCACTGGGTGAAGCGCCGCGAGCACGCCGGCTGGATCGCGCCCGACAACTACTACGTCGGCTGCCTCGAGATGGCCGACCGCGCGCTCACCGACGTCGCCAGTGAAATGAGCATCAGCGAAACCGCGGCATGGGACAAGAACGGCTTGGCCGCCGTACGCATCCGCCTGCAATGGGTGCTCGAGATGGCGCGCGACGGCAGCTCGCGCGCGCCGACGAGCGTCGCCGCCGGCGACCCGCTGTCGCAATGGACCTGCTACGAGGCGGCAAAAGATGCCGCGACCTTGGTGAAATGCAAAGACGCCGCGGGCGCCGGGCCGGCGGAGGATCCTTGGGTGTCTTACACCGAGGACCGCTTCGGCTGGAGCTACGTCCGCATTGCCGCGCACCAGAAAGGCGCCCTGCCGGCAGAAGTTGCCGATCGGATCGCGCAGCTCGCGGGACGACTCGGCAAAGCCGACTACTTTACGCGCTTTGACTACCGCGCCGAGCTGAAGCTCGCCAAGACGCTCGGCAAAAAAGATCCGGTGCCGGTCGAGAAGATCGTCGAGAAGCTCGAGGCCGAATTCTCCGGCGTGAAGCTTTCGCGCTGAAAACGGCCTAAAATAGACGTGTGAGCTTCACGTCTTGGAACCTCCTTCGAGCCATCGGCCGCGCTCTTTGCGCCGCCGTGCTCCTTTGCGTCTTCGCGGCGCCGATCCTCGCGCAAGGCGGGCCGACGCCCGTCTTGAAGCAGGCGCAAAAAGCCTACAAGGAAGATAAGTCCAAGGCGGCGCTGAAGCTCCTCGCCGGACTCGTCAAGAAATACCCTGATTTCCAGCCCGCACGCCTCCTCCTCGGCCGCATCTTCTTCAGAGAAGGGAAGATCTCGAAGGCCGCGAAGCAGTGGAAGAGAATCTCGCCGGACAGTGTCCCGAGCGACATCGCCTACGAGTATGGCATCACCATGTTCCAGGCGAAGCAGTACAAGAAGGCCGTCTCCGGCTTCGCCAAGGTGCCAAAGAGCAGCAAATACGCGAATTACGCGTACTTCTATCGCGGCATTTCCTACGCGCGCTTGCGCGCCTGGGACAACGCCATCACCTGGCTGAAGCGCGCGCGCAAGTTGCCGTCGTCCCTCGAAGGCACGCGGCGCGAAGCGCTCGCCGAGGCGAAGCGCGCCGTGCGCTCCGAGCGTCAGGGCAGCGGCGGCTTCAACAACCGCAACAACAACTTCAGCTTCACGCCGACGCCGCCGCCGCCCGCCTATGTCGATCCCGGGATCATCGGCGCGCCGGCGGACCCGGACCCGAAGGCGGCGAAGAAGCCGCCGCCCAAGCCGCCGCCGCCGAAAACCGGCTTCATGAACGCCATCACGCCGTCTCTCACCGTCCAGCAGACTTCCTCGACGAACGACTACCACGGCTTCGCCGAAGACAAATCCACCACCACCAGCTCGACGATCAAAGGCTCGTACAAGGGCAAATATCTCGGCGATCCGAACGACGCCGGAGCGCAGCCGTCGTTCACGCTGAACCTCGACCTTTCGCAGGTCGCGCAATCGACGGCGGGCACCAAAACGAAGTTCGTCGCCTACCAGACCGACCCCGGCAACATCTTGGAGCAGGAGCAGCCGCTCGCGTCCACCTCCGCCAACAACGCCGTCGTCTTCCTGAACCCCGAGGGCGCTTTCCCGTTCGGCTCCGGGCTGGAGCTCGCCGGCGGCTTCTCGATGCAGCAGACCTACCCCGATTTCAAGGCTGACGAGATGACCGCGACGCGCGGCCCGTTCGGAAGCTTGGGCTACGACGGTGAGAGCTTCGACGCCAAACTGAAGGCGAAGCTCGCCGACGCGATCGACAAGCTCGGCGAGGTTGCGAGCTCGTCGACCACCTTCGGCGTCGAAGCCTCGAAATCTTTGGAGTCGACGCGGGTCGACGTGAGCTTTTTCCAGACCGAGACCGAGCTCACCGTCCTGCCGCCGCCCGGCTTCACCGGCGCCGCCTTCGGCACCACCCAGACGGCCGGGGTCGCGATCACGAAGACGTTCGAGAGCTTCTCTTTGGCGCTCAACGGCGGCTACGCGGCCGCGACGCCGCCCGAGGGCTACATCGCGGCGGCGGCCGACAGCACGCTCAACTTTGGCCTCTCGTTCACCAAGACCTTCGAGTTCGGCGGCTCCTTCGGGTTCGCCGGCGGGCAGACGCAGGTCACGGGCAAGAAGGCGCAGTACGACGAGATCGTCGACCCGAAGAATCCGGGCGCAACGCCGACGACCCCGACCGCGCCGGCCGACCCGGCCAACCCAACTCCGGTGAAAAAGGCGATTGTCCCGGCCGACGGCTCGGAGACCGCGGCCACCGTCAGCTTCAAGATGTCGCCGCTCGAATGGCTCTTCGGGCAGGCGAGCTTTACCTATAAGACGCGCAGCTTCGCCGTCGCCGCACCCCAGTACGAGTTCGTCTTCCAGCAGGCGCAGCCCGAGGTTTCGACCGAATTCTCGATCCTGGCCGGTGTCAGCAAGACGTTTTGACGCTTGCCACGCGCAGGACGGCGTTCGGCAGCTCGCGAACGACCCCTGCTTTCGGCGCGCCGATTTCCCGCGCCGCGCTCTACTCGAAGTCGATCCTGAGCTTCTCGATCTTTTCTTTCGTCTGATCGAGGCGCTGGCGCATCGTCTTGATCAAGCCGTAGCCGCGCTCGATCTTCGCGACCATGTCGTCCAAGTCCAGATCGGGCGAGCCGACCTCTTTGACGATGGTCTCGACCTGGTCGAGCATGCCTTTGTAAGTCGCCGACTCTTTTTGCGTTTCCGTCATGGTTCGCTTCCTTGGTCTGGCGTCAGCGACGACACCTCAACGGTCACGCGACCGTCGAGGAGCCGCGCCGAGAGCCGCGTTCCGATTCTAAGGGTGAGGACCGAGCGCACGACGCGCTTTCCGTCGCAAAGTTGGGTCCAACCTTGCGCCAGCCACGGTTTCGGATCGTGGCCGACGAGCGCGCGCTCGAGCTCGCCGACACGGGTATAACGCGTCGCCATGCTGCGCTCGACGTAGAGCGCCGAGCGCGCCTGAAGCTCGTCGAGATGCCTTGCCTCGCGTCCCACGCGCTCGCTGGCGATCTGCGCTAGTCGTGAGCGCTGCTCGTCGGTACGGCGCGTGCCGCGCGCGACGAACTCGCTCGCGAGCTGCGCGATGCGGCTGCCCGCCTCGTCGAGACGGCGCGTCCCCCGTGTCACCGTCTCGACCGCGAGTTGCGCCATCCGGCTCTGCGCCAGGGCGAGCCGCCGCGCCTCGCGCGCGACCGTCTCCGTCGACAGCACGGCCATGCGGTTGCGCAAGGCTTCCAGCCGCTGCAGGCCGAGCGTGACGAGCTCCGTGGCCGTCGTCGCCAGGCGGTGCGAAAACATCTGCAAACGCTGCTCGCGCCGCGCGATCGCCTCACCGGCTGCCGCCGTCAGGCGCGCGGCGAGCTGCGCCTGCATCGCGGCGAAGTCGTTGGCGCGCCGCGTCAGCTGCTGCGCCATCGCGCCGGCGTGCTGATCCAAACGCTGTCTCGTCGTCCGGAAGATGCCGCCGACGAAGTCGGCGGCCGCCGTCGGCGTCTTCTGCCGCAAATGGCACACGAGCTCCGCGACGCAGACGTCGTCGTGATGGCCGATCGCCGCGACCACGGGAATCTTACAACGCGCGATCGCATAGGCGATTTCCGGCGCGTCGAACCAGCGGAGATCGGCCGCGCTGCCGCCGCCCCGCGTCAGGACGATGAGGTCCACTCCTTGTGCGGCCAGGGCCTCGATCGCCTTCACGACCTTGACTGGGACTGCCTCGCCTTGCATCGGGGCGGAGCAGAAGAGGATCTCGCCGGGAAAGCCGATCTCCTGGAGCTGATCGGTGAAGTCGGAGGCCGCCCGCGAGCCCTCGGCGCTGATCAAGCCGACGCGAAACGGGAAAGGGGGGAGGGGAAGCTTTTGCTGCGCCTCGTCCAAGCCCTTGGCGCGCAGCTCTTTCAATAGCTTTTCCCGCGCCAGAGCCAGGGCGCCTTTCGTGAACGAAGGGTCGATGTCTTCGATCAGGAGGCTCACCTGGCCCCGGTCCTTGTAGAGCTGCACCGTGCAGAGCGCGCGGACTTTCAAGCCCTCCTGCAGCACTTCCAGCAGGACGCCTTCGCCGCGGCGCGAGCGAATGTAGGTCTGGGCCTGGCTCCAGAGGATGGAGCGGACGGTCACGGTCGCGTTCTGGTGGCCGCTCTCCGAGGACTCGGCCAAGTCGAAGAAGATGCCGCTCGGGCGCATCGCCAGGTTCTGGATCTCGCCGACCACCCAGACGGAGCGAGGGAACGCGTGCGTCACCGCAAAGCCGACCTTGTCCATGAGCTGGCGAATCGACAGATCGTTGGCAGACCCAGTCGGGGTCTCGACCAAAGATCCCAGCGGGACCGGGCTGCCGGAGGCGATGACCGGCGCGAGGACCGTCGTCACCCCCTCCGTGAGCTCGATCGACGTCCCGAAGACGCCTACCGCCCCGATCTTCTTACCCCCGTAGGCCTCGACGATCCCCTCGACGAGCTTCAGGTTGTCTTCGGACCGGGGGACCAGCCAGTTCTTCTCCTGGCCGTTGAACCGCGCCCCGAGCGACTTCAAACGTTCGCGCACCGCGTACGTGTTGCCGTACACGACGATCGTCGTCCCCTGCTCGCGGAAGTAGATGGTCAAAGGAAGATTTTCCTGTCAATCTAGGCGCATGTATCGTGAGAACTACATCGAGTCCTTGCGCTCGGAAATGGTCGAGCTCGTCGGCACCCACCTAAGCCCAGTGGCCCGACGTTACGGTTATAGCGAAGTGCCGCTCGAGTCCAATATCAAGTGGCGGCCGCAGGTCCTGATCCTTGGCAACTACTCGTCGGGCAAATCGACGCTCATCAACGAGCTGCTCGGCATGGACGTCCAGCAGACCGGCCAGGCGCCGACCGACGACTGCTTCACGATCATCACCCACGACGAGGGCGCCGAGGGCCGCGGCCCCGTGCGCGTGACCGAGGAGCGCGAGGGCTCGGTTCTCCTCAACGACCCGCAGTATCCCTTCGAGGGCCTGAAGAAGCACGGCCAGCGTTTCGCCTCGCACTTTCGCCTGAAGAAGGTGAACTCGCCGTTTCTGAAGCACCTGGCCCTGATCGACACTCCCGGAATGCTCGACAGCATCGCCGAGCGCGACCGTGGCTACAATTATCAGGACGTTATCGGCGACCTGGCCCAGATCGCAGACCTCGTGCTCGTCCTCTTCGACCCGCATAAAGCCGGCACCGTGCGCGAAGCGCACGCGAGCTTGCGCGACACCCTGCCGGCGAAGACCTTCGAAGACCGCGTCATTTTCGTCCTGAACCGAGTGGACGAATGTGAGACTTTGGTAGACCTCTTGCGTGTTTACGGCACGCTCTGTTGGAACCTCTCGCAGATGCTCGGCAGGAAGGACATCCCTCCGATCAAGCTGACGTACGCCAAGGATCGCCGCGGCGGCCGCGACGCCGAATACTTGAAATTCCTCGAGAACCAACGCGACGAGCTGAAGGTCCTGATCGGTCAGGCGCCGAAGTATCGTTTGGACCACCTCGCGGCCTACGTCGAGCTCCACGGCGAGCGGCTGTCGCACCTCCTCGAGGCGCTGATCTCTTACAGCAGGAAGCGCGCCCGTTACCGTGTGCGCAATGTCGTCGTCGGCTTCGTCCTGGGCTTGGTCCTAGCGGTCGCGATCGGCGGCATCGTCTACGGCCAAGGCCTCGCGCCCGACCCGACGATTCTCGGCGCTTTCGCCGGCGCCGGCGCGCTGGCCTTCACGCTGCTCTGGGCGCTCGCTGCGACACCGCTCTTCGTCGCCGGTTTCCACCGCGAGACCTTGCAGAAGCTCGAGCTCCTGACGCCGCTCGACACGCAGCTACGCCGCGACGCGTGGAACTCGATCTCGGCCATGGTGAGGGCTTGGCTCGAGCGGACGGGCGGCAAGTACCCCGCGAACGAGGTGAAGACCGAGTACTCGGGCGTGCGGCGCGTGTGCGAAAAGGGCGCCAAAGAGATCCGGACCGCGTTGAACGAGCTCGCGACCGTGCGGCACGAGTAGGGCACGCCTCTTTGCGATCTTGACGCGAAGGTCGCGGCGGCGCGAAGAGCGCAGAGGCTGCAGAACTAGGGCGCGGCCTTTTTCGGGACTTTTTCGGCCCCCGAAGACTTCGCGCACCCAGTCGCCTTCACCGCATCCCGCGTGATCTTGATCTTGATCGCATGCTCGGCCCCGTCCATCTCGCCCGGCGGCGTGAACCGGCAGCGAAACTTCACGTCGACGTCTTTGCCCTTCGGATAGACGAGCAGCGAATGCTCGCTCCCGAGCGTCAGCTCGTGCGTCGTCAACGGCGTCTCGCCGCGGACGAGGCCCTCGTCGATCTCGACGAAGGCGCGCGCTTCGATCCCCTCGTAGGTCGCTTCGACGATCACGCGCGCGAAAATGAGGTCCGGATTTTTCTGGAGGACGACGTCGTCCATCTTGAAGACGTCGCCGCTATCGCCCTCGACCGTGACGACGTGCGCCACGTAGCCGTCGCGGGCGACCTTGATCCGGTGGCGGCCGGGCGGCACGGCGATCTTCACTGGCGTTTGTACGTAGGCGCCGTCGAACTGGCGCTCGCTGTCGACCGACACGCGGACGTGCTCGGGCTTCGTCGTGAGCGACACCGAGATGCCGGACTTGGCCGACAACTTGAACTTGTAGAACGAGTTGGTCAAAGCCGCGCCCCAGACGAGCGTCGTCAGGGTAATCAGGGCGACGCGGCGTTGGGTGCGAGGGTTTGCCATCGCGTCACGGACCCGTGACCTTGCACGACTTCGAGCGACGGTCGACGACGACCTCGTTCGGCGTCCGCCACGAGGTCGACTTTGCCTGGAACTTACAGGTGAAGTCTTTCTCGCCCGCGACGCTGGCGCGCAAGGAGTAAGTCTTGTCGGCAAGGACGTCGGGGGCGACGGCGTCGACCTTGCCCGGGGTGATCGTGGCGACGAAGTAGCCGTCGTCGATGTCGATCTTCACCGTCTTGTCGATCTGGCGCATGCGGACTTTGACGGCGGCGAGGGTCCCCTTCTCCTTTAGGACGATGTCGTCCTTGGAGAGGCGGTCGCCGGCGTCGGCGTCGAAGGTGTACTTATAGGAGTGATAGCCTTCGCGGCTGACCACGACCGTGTGCTTGCCGGGCTTCAGAGTGAGCTTCAGCGGCGCGTTGGTGGCGGCGCGCACGTAGCGGCCCTGGTTGATCGGCTTGTTGTCGACCGAGACCCGAACGCGGGACGGCTGCGCGCGTAGCGAGATCGACGTCGTCTTGCCCTTGGCATTCTGCTTGTAAGCGAACGTGCCGACGACGAGGGCGACGGCCGCGACGATCATAAAAAGCCAGGCCTTGCCGCCGCTCGAGCGCGGCTCGGTGGGCATGACGTTCGAGGCGTTGGTGGCCGGGCGCGACATCGGCCGCGAGGCGTTGGTGGCGCCGCGAAGCCCGGCGTTGGTGTTTCCGGAGCGGGGGCCGTTGTTGGTCATGCCGGTCATGCCGGTCATGCCGCCGCCCTGGTTCATGCCGCTCATCCCGGCGCCGGTGGCGTGCGGATTGCTGCGGCCCGCGATCGAGAGTTGCGGCTGCTGGCCGCTCGGATTGTCCTCGACGACGATGTCGACGCCGGGCTTGCGCAACGCCGCCGCAGCTTTGCGCGCCGAAGCCGCGGGACGGTTCGTCGTCTCGGTCAGGGTCTTCTTGATCTCGGCCAAAGACTCGCTGCGGCGGGTCTCCATGTTCTGCTTTAGGAAGTTGCCGAGCTCCTCAGGCGTGAACTCCGGGTACTTCCGGCTCATGAACTTGCGGAGGTCCTTCTCGAGGTCGCCCGCCGACTTGTGCCGCTTCTTCAGGTCCTTGGCGAGACCCTTTTTGATGATCTCGTCGAGCTCGGGGTCGCACTCCGGGTTGAGCTGCATGAGATCGTGGTCGATCCGGCAGTTCTTCACGCGCTGGATCGTGTCGACCTCGTTGTCGCCCTGGAAGAGGCGACGCATCGCCACCATCTCCCAAAGGACGATGGCGAGCGCGAAGACGTCCGTACGCGCGTCGACGTCCTTGGCCGAGATCTGCTCGGGGCTCATGTACGAGTACTTGCCCTTGACGATGCCGGGGCGGGTCTCGGTGAGCTTGTTGTCGGCGTCGGCGATGCCGAAATCGGTGGCTTTGACCTCGCCTTCGTAAGAGACGAGGATGTTCTGGGGCGAGATGTCGCGGTGCACGATGCCGAGCATCTTGCTGGTGATCTCATCGACCTTCGTATGCGCGAAATGCAGGCCCCGCGCGGATTCGGCGATGATGTGGCAGGCCATGGCGATCGGCAGCTTCTTCTTCGCCGTCTCCGCCGAGTGCAGGAGCGTGCGCAGGTCGGAGCCGTCGACGAACTCCATGATGATGGCGTAGGAGCCTTCGACTTCCTCGAAGCCCTCCACGCGCACAATGTTCGCGTGCTGCAGGCGCTTGCAGATGTGCGCCTCGTCGCGGAACATTTGAATGAACTCTTGGTCCTGCGTGTAATGGGGCAGGATGCGCTTGATCGCGCAAATCCGCTGAAAGCCGTCGTCACCGACATGCTTACCGAGATAAATCTCGGCCATGCCGCCTCGGGCGATTTTTTTCGCTAGTACGTAGCGCGACTCTTCCGACATTCCTGCCGTCCGACTCCACTGAAGACCCACTGACACAATTGGTTCATCGGCCCACCCCCCCAGAACGTGAGCGCGAGTCCGGGAATCGTCTCTCGGGATTTGCTTGACCGCCTCTGGGTGGGCTGCTACGCTCGCCAGATTCATGAGCGGTTTTAGGAGGTTGGCACTTATTCGGGGACGCTTTCTATCGATCGAGGGCGGCGAGGGCGTGGGCAAGAGCCGCCTTCTTTCGGGGCTGGCCGAGGGCCTACGCACCCGCGGTCGCGAGGTTTTGACCACGCGCGAGCCCGGCGGCACCCCGGCCGCCGATCGCATCCGCGCCTTGTTCGGGGCGCCACCCGACGCCGACCCGCTCCTGCCGCTCACCGAGGCGCTCCTCGTGTCCGCCGGCCGCGCTCAGCACGTCGGCCGCCTGATCCGGCCCGCCTTGGAGCGGGGCGCCTGGGTGGTCACCGACCGCTATCACGACTCGATGCGGGCTTATCAAGGGATCCTCGGCGGCGTGCCGGCGGCGGAGCTCGAGCAATTGATCGCTTTTTCCACGGGAAATCTCGACCCGGATCTGACTTTCCTGCTCGATTGCCCGGTCGAGATCTCGATGGGTCGCCTGGCGCGTCGCAGCCCCGACGAGGACGGCGTGCGGCGCTTCGACGAGGCGCGCGCGAGCGTCCACGAGCGCCTGCGCCAGGCCTTTCTCGCATTGCAAAAGCGCCACCCGGACCGCATCATGGTCCTTGATGCGACCGAGCTGCCGGAGCGCGTCCTGGAGCGCGCCCTCGCGCAGATGGATTCCCGTTACCCGGTCGCTGGGGGCTCCTGATGGCCAAAATCCGCACCGCCGCCCTCCCCGAGCCGAGCGGGCCCGCCTATCCCGACTGGCGTCGCCTACGAGGGCTCGCCTCGACGCGTGCCGCATTGCAGAAGAGCGTGAAGGGCGGCACCTTGCCTCCGGTGGTCCTCCTCGTCGGCCGCCGCGGCCTCGGCAAGACTTTGCTCGCCGCCGAGCTGGCGGCGATGTTCCTGTGCGACACCCGCGACGCTTGCGGCGCGTGTGACTCTTGCCGCATGACCTTGGCCGGCGTCCAGCCGGAGATCTTGCATTTGGCGAACGACGGTGAGTCGATCGACCTCGAGACGGCGCAGTCGGCGCAAGAGCACGTCAGCTTGCGGCCGCAGTCGGGGGCTGCCGCTCGCGTCGTTCTCGTCGAGGATCTGGATCGGCTGACGGTCCCGGCGGCCAATCGCCTGCTGAAGACGCTCGAAGAGCCGCCGCATGGCGCCCGCTTCGTCCTCACCAGCTCGCGGCCGGGGGCGATCCTGGCGACCGTCCGCTCGCGCGCGGTCGCCTGGCGCGTCGCCCCGCCCCCGTATGCGGAGCTGGTCGCGATCGTGTCCGAGCTCGCGGCGGAGCGCGGCCTCACTTTGCCCGAGGAGCCGGGCGCCCTGGAGCGCATCGCGAAGCTCGCCGGCGGCGCGCCGGGGGAGGCGCTGCGGGCCTTGGAGCGTGGTGCGGTGCATGCGCTCGAAGGAACTGCCAGAGACCTCGTCGAGCCCGACCGTCTGGGCCTGTTCGACGCGGCGCAGTCCTTGCGCGGCGCCCCGGCCTCGAGCCTCCTCGAAGCGCTCGAGATCGAGCTGAACGCACGCTATCATGACAGTTTGCTCACGGGGCGTCCCGTCACCGAGGCGCGCCGGGCCAAAGCGCGCCGCACGAAGCTGCGCGCCGCGCGTAGAGCGACGGCGCACGGCAGGGTCGCGATCAGCGCCCAGCTCGTGGCCGAGAGCTTCGCCCTCATTTGAACCGAAGGATCCGAGCCTCATGGCAATGTCCAGTCTGGATGGCATCAACGTGGTCGGCGTTCAGTTCCGCCGCGCCGGCCGCATCTACGATTTCAGCGCCGGCGGCCTGAATCTCAAGGTCGGCGACGACGTCATCGTCGACACCGAGCGCGGTCCATCGTTAGCCAAAGTCGCGGACCTGCGCTACGGCCTCCGTGGCGAGCTGAAGGGCGACGCAGATGCGAAGTCCTTGAAGCCGATCATGCGCGTGGCCACCAAGCGCGACCTCGACGAGACGCGGAAGCTCACCGTGGAAGCGGCCGTGGGCATGGCGAAGGAGCGCTGCGAGCGCTTACAGCTGAAGATGAGCGTCTTGACGGCGGAAGTGCAGTTCGGCGGCAACAAGGTCATCGTCTACTTCTCGGCCGCCGGCCGCGTCGATTTCCGCGACCTGGTGAAAGACCTGGCGATCTCGTTCAAAGCCAGAGTCGAGCTGAAGCAGGTCGGCGCGCGGGACGAGGCCAAGCTCGTCGGCGGGCTCGGGATCTGTGGCCGCGAGTTCTGCTGCTCGAGCTTCCTGCGCGAGTTCGTGCCCGTCTCGATCAAGATGGCGAAGAACCAGAACCTCGCGCTCAATCCGAGCAAGGTCTCGGGCGGCTGCGGCCGGCTCTTGTGCTGCCTGACCTACGAGAACGACCTCTACACCGAGCTGCGGAAAAAGATTCCACCGCGCGGGACCCGCGTGCGTCATCCCGAGGACGGGATCATCGGCACAGTGCTGAAAGGCGACGTCCTGAACCAGAATCTTCTGCTCCTGACCGAGGACGAGCGCCTCGTGACGGTGAAGCTCAAGGACATCGAGATCCTGGAGAAGAAGGAGCGTGCGCCGCAGGAGGTCGACGACGGCCCCGAAGGCGACGCGGCGGAGGCCGAGATGTGGGGCGAGGACCTCGATCTCGCGTCGCTCACCGATCTGGACGACAAGCCTAAGGCTCCTGTCGGTGAGGCGAAGCCGCCACAGGGTGGGCGCGGACCTCGCGGCGGTGGCGGTGGTGCCGGCGGCGGTGGTGCCGGCGGCGGTGGTGCCGGCGGCGGTGGCGGTGGCGACCGCGGTCCTCGTGGCGGTGGCGATCGCGGGCCTCGTGGCGGCGGCGGCGGCGGCGGCGGCAAGCAACAAAGCCGCGGCGATCGCGGACCTCGTGGCGGCGGCGGCGCTCCAATTGGCCCGAAAAAAGACGAGGGCGGCGGAGGCGACGACTCCGGCGGCACGAGCAACTAAGCATGAGGCCATTCCGCGACCCGCGCGACTTTCAACTCGCCGTGCTCGGAAGCCTCCTGCTTTATGGCACCTTCGTGCTCGACTTCGACGTCTCCAAGGTCGGCTTCGCGCTGATCGTCACCATCGGCCTATGCACGCAGTTTCTCGGCGCAAGCTACGCCCGGATCCCTTTCGAGGCGCGCAGCACCCTCATTTCCTGCTTTTCCATCGCGCTCCTTCTGCGCGCCGAGAATCCGTTCTACCTGGGCTTCGCGGCCTTCCTCGCCATCGGCAGCAAGTTCGCCCTGCGTTGGCGCGGCAAGCACGTTTTCAACCCGACGAACGGCGCGATCGCCGCCCTGCTCTTTTGGTTCTCCCCGGAGGTTTGGGTCAGCCCTAGCCAATGGGGCCAGACCGCCATCCTCGCTTTCTTGATGGCGTCCCTCGGCGTCATGGTCGTCACTCGGGCGCACCGAGCCGACATCAGTCTGATGTTCCTCGGCGCCTACGCCGCGATCGTCTTCGGCCGAGCCCTCTGGCTCCAGGACCCGGTCACAGTCCCGCTGCATCACCTGCAGAACGGCGCGCTCGTTCTCTTCGCCTTTTTCATGATCTCCGACCCGAAGACGACGCCCGACCGCCGCGTCGGCCGCTTCGTGTTCGCGGTCGCGGTCGCCGCGCTCGGCGCCTACGTCCAGTTCTGGGAGTACAAGCCTCGCGGCTTGTTTTATGCGCTGTTCTTGGTGTCCTTCGCCACTCCGCTCCTGGATCAGGCGTGGCGCGGCGCACGCTATTCGTGGGACCGTCCCCACGCCGGGCGGCCCCTTCCCCTTGCCAATGAGGTCCCCGATGGCAAAGCTTCCGAAGGCGCTGCTGGCGCTCGGCCTGGTCCTGTACGCGTCTAGCGCGCAAGCGTTCTGCGGCTTTTACGTCGCCAAGGCTGACACCAAGCTCTTCAATAAGGCGTCGAAGGTCGTCCTGGTGCGCGACGACGGTAGGACCGTCGTCACCATGGCGAGCGACTACCAAGGCGACCCGAAAGAGTTCGCCATGGTCGTGCCCGTTCCCTCGGTCATCGAGCGCAAGCAGGTGAACGTCGCGACGCCCGATCTCCTCGACCACCTCGACGCGTACTCCGCGCCGCGCGTCGTCGAGTATTTCGACGGTGACCCGTGCAATCCCATGCCCACGAAACAGAGAAGCGCGAGCGGCGTCAACCTCTCGAAGCTCGGCCTCGGCGTCGGCAAGATCGCCGCCAAAAACGGCGTCACCGTCGAAGCGGAGTACACGGTCGGCGAGTACGACATCGTCGTCCTCTCGGCGAAGGAAAGCGACGGCCTTTCGACGTGGCTGAAGCAGAACGGCTACAAGCTGCCGAAAGGCGCGGGCCCCATCCTCTCCGGTTACATCAAGCGCAAGATGAAGTTCTTCGTCGCGAAGGTGAACTTGAAGGAGAAGGCGAAAGCGGGCCTCACCTACCTGCGCCCCTTGCAGGTCGCCTTCGAGTCCAGCCGCTTCGACCTGCCGATCCGTCTCGGAACCTTGAACGCCGACGGCCCCCAGGAGCTGTTCGTCTTCGCCTTGACCAAGAAGGGGCGCGTCGAGCCGTCCAACTACCGCAGCGCGAAAATCGCCACGGGAGACAACGTGCCCGTATACGTGAAAGACGAGTTCCCCGCCTTTTACCGCGCCATGTTCGACCAGCAGGTGAAGAAGGACGCGATGAAGGCCGTCTACCTCGAGTACGCCTGGGACATGGGCTGGTGCGATCCTTGCGCCGCCGACCCCTTGACCCCGAGCGAGCTGCGGAAGCTCGGCGTCTTTTGGCTGCCCAAAGGCGAGGACTCGCTGCGCGGCTCAGGGCCGAAAGTCTTCCTGACGCGCTTACACCTGCGTTACGACGCCAAGAGCTTCCCCGAAGACCTGCTTTTCCAAGTCACGAGCGACACCAATAATTTCCAGGGCCGCTACGTGCTCCAACATCCATGGACGGGCGCGATGGAGTGCCCGGCAGCGGACGGCTACAAAAAGAGCCTGGTCCAGCGCTTCGAGAAGGAGGCGCAGACGCTCGCTGCGCTCACCGGCTGGGAGATCACCGGCATCCGCCGCAAGATGAAGCTGAAGACGCCGCAGGAAGACGGCAAAGCGTCGTGGATCGACGAGCTCTGGAAGGACTGAGCTCAGCCCGGAGCGCGAACTTCGGCATGGGGACGCGCCTCGGTGAGGACGCGCGCCCGAAGCGGCGTCTCCTCCAAGCTTTCGAGCTGTTTTGCCGCCAGCTGACCGCATGCGCCCGACACCTCGAGCCCTTTCGAGTAGCGCACCGGCGCCGGCGTCGACCGCTCCGCCAAGTAGCTTTGGAAGAGCCGGATGTCCTCGGCCTCCGGCCGCTGGTAAGGCAAGCCGGGGTGCGCGTTGAAGGGGATGAGATTGACCTTGGCCTTGAGGCCGTGGATGAACTTCACCAGCTCCTTCGCCTCGCGTAGGCCGCAGTTCTTGTCCTTGATGAGGATGTACTCGATCGTGATCTTGTCGCCGGTCGCCTTTTGGTAGTCGACGAGCGCCGCCTTCAGCTCCGCGAGCGGATACTTGCGGTTGATCGGCATGAGCTCGGTGCGGAGGTCGTCGCGGGCGGCGTGGAGCGACACGGCAAGCGCGGCGCGCACGTCGGTGGCCAGCGTCCGAATGCGCGGCACCATGCCGGAGGTCGAGACTGTGACGTGGCGCGCGCTGAGGCCGAAAGCCTCCGGGCGGACCAGCGCGTTCACGGCTTGGACGACGTTGTCGTAGTTGTCCAAGGGCTCGCCCATGCCCATGAAGACCACGTGAGAGACGCGACGTCCCTCCGGACGGACGATCTGCTCTGCGGTGACGTACTGCGCGAGGATCTCCGCCGCAGAGAGGTGGCGCACGAAGCCGAGCTTGCCCGTCTGGCAGAAGCTGCAAGCCAACTTGCAGCCGACCTGGCTCGAGACGCAGAGACTCGTGCGGCCTTCGTAGCGGAGGATCACCGATTCGATGTAGCCACGCTCGCTCTTGAAGAGGAGCTTCGTCGAGCCGTCCTGGCCGTCGAGCTTCGAGACGATCTCCGGCAGGTCCCAGGCGAACTCTTCGGCCAAGCGCTGACGCAAGGCTTGCGATAGATTGGTCATGGCCTCGGGCGAAGCGGCGCGGCGCTTGAAAACCCAGTCGCTGATCTGTTGAGCCCGATAAGCCGGCTCGCCCCAGCCCGCAAAGAGCTCGCGCATACGCTCGGGGGACAAGCTCAGATAATGCGGTTTGGCGGGAATCGAGGCGCTCATGGAATGGGCTTCGTTTCATTAGAAATCAGGGCGAGAAGCATTACTTTATAGTCGAGGTCGGTTTCGAAGTCAAAATGACATGTAACATACTAATATTTATCGTATTTGTGTATTTTTCACTCGTCGCCGTGCCCCTCGTCGCCGTGCCCCTCGCCGCCGCCGAGCGCCTCCGTCTGGACGGCGACGTCCTTGCGACGGTCGCGGTGCCGCGAGCCGGTGGGAAAGGCAGCGATCTCGCCGTCTTCCTCGCCGAGACGCGGGCGCGAGCCGCCGGGTCCCTCCCGTCTCGCAAGCTCGTCTGGTTCGACAAGGACGGCGCCAAGCTGAAAGTCGCGCGCTCGGTCGCGATTCCCGATGCTGCGGTCGGCTGGGATCTGTGCAAGCTCGGCGCGCCCGACGGGCCTAACACCGTCGTTCTCCTGCGCCCGGACGGAATCTACGCGGTCGGCAGCGAGACGCCAGTGATCCGCACGCCGACGCTCTTCCTCTACCGTGCACGCGAGGAATTCCCGCGCATGCGTCTGTGCTTCGAGTTGGCGGCGGACGCGCCGCAGCTCGTCGTGCTGCCCGTCACCGAGGGTCTTGCGCTCTTCCGCGCCGGCAAGCGCGTCGGCACTGTCCCGCAAATCGGCGAGCTCCGCCCCTTCGGCCAGCCGATCCGTGGCGACGCCTTGGAGCGAACGCAGCGTTTTGCCCTACGCATCGACTTCGCCGAGGTCGGTTTCGTCGACTTCGACGGCGACGGGCGGAAGGACCTCTGCTTGGCGGCGGACGAGCGAGTCGCCTGCCATCTTCAGAACGCGAGCGGCGGCTTCCCGCCGACGCCGGGCGCAGCACAGACGTTCTCCCTACTTACGGAGGCGGAGCGCAAAGATCAGAGCCTTCGCGTCTATACCCATTTCGTCGAGCTGACGGGGGACGGCAAGGCCGATCTCGTGATCCGCAAGAGCCGCTTCAGCGTCACCGACATGGAATCGACGCTTTACATCCACCACCAAAAGCCGGGTGGCGCCTTCTCGACCAAGGCCGACCAAACCCTGTCGCGCCGAGGTTACTTCAACTACCAGGAATGGCTCGACCTCGACGGCGACGGCAAGACCGACCTCGTGGCTCCGGTCGCCGACCTCGGCTGGTCGGAGCTGATGGGGATCGTGCTTTCGCGCCGTGCGACGATCGAGTTCGTCTGGTTCAAGAACCGAGGTGGAAAGCTCGTCGAGGAAGAAGCCCTGCTCCACACCGTCAAATGGCCGGTCGACTTCAAGAACTTCAACGCGATCCTAGGCGCACTGCCGCTGTGGTCGACGCGTTTCGGCGCCGGAAAGCGCGCGCTCTTCTTCGGCGACAAGCAGTACGTCGAGGTGATGAACGTAACGACCGAAGGCGGTGGCGTCAGGCTCGTGAGCGAGGCAAAGCTCGAGGCCGAGATCGGTGCCGAGGCGATCTTGGTCGACTTGGACGCCGACGGGAAGGACGAGCTCGTCATGGCCGATCCGCGCGATCCGCAGCGCGCGAGCTCGCTCGTCTACCTCAACCCGCCGTGAGCAGGCTCGCCGGATGCGTCGCCAGGGCGCGACGCACCGCGACGTAGCCGACGCCTACGCAGAGCGCCGTCACCGAGATTGCCGCGACGATGGGAATCACCGGGTCGAAGCGCCAGCTGCGATCGAAGACGAGCTGAGCGACGACGAAGCTCACGCCGGTGCCGGCAATCGTGCCGGCAGTGCCCGCCGCCAGGCCGAGAAGCGCGAACTCGATTGCGAGCATGTCGCGGACGGCGCCGAACGACGCGCCGAGCGCCTTCAAAAGGGCGACGTCGCGCGCCTTCTCGCGAGCTTTGTGCGCGGCGATCGCGTACAGCACGGCAATTCCCGCAAGGAGCGCGACGATCGCCATGAAGGCGACCGTCCGAGTGATCTGCGCCACGACCTCGAGGATGCGCGCCACCGCGGCGTCGACGTCGATGAGTGCGACGTTCGGGAAAGCCGCGACCACGTCGGTCTGCAACGCGATCTTGGCCTCACGCGCAAGCCCGCTCACGATCGCGACGTGCGTCTTGGGCGCGTCCTCGAGCACGCCGGGCGCGAACTGCACGAAGAAGTTCGGCTCGAAGCTCGTCCAGCGCACCTTTCGCAGGTTCTGGACCTCGCCCTCGACGGCGACGCCTTGGATGTCGAAGCTCATCTTGTCGCCGAGCCCGAGTCCAAGACGCTCGGCGAAGCGCACCTCGAGCGAGATTCCCGGCAGGCCGCTCTCCGGCTTCGCCGCGAAGGTCGTTCCTGCAACCAGGGTCTCCGATGGCGCCAGCGCGCTGCGATAGGACAGGTTGTAGGATCGCGACTTCATCCGCTCGCGCTCTTGACCCTCGCGCGTGTCGGTGTCGGCTTCGCCTTCGCCCGCTTTCGGCAGCTCGTTGCCGTTCACGTGCGTGAGGCGCGCGCGGATCATCGGCGACGCATACTGCAGCGTCACTCGCTTATCCTTGAGCAAGTTCTTGAGCCCGTCGAGCTGCTCGTCTTGAATGTCGAACATGAAGAGGCTCGGCGGCGTCGCGCCGCTCGCCATGGCGAACTCGTCCGTGAGGATGCCGCGAATCTGCGGGACGACGGTGACGAGGAGCGCGCCGAGCGACAGCGCCAGGAACGAGGCGAGGGTCGCGCCGCGCCGGCGGGCCAACGCCAGCGCGGCGAGCCGAAAGCGAAAGCCGGAGAAGCGCTTGGCGCGCGCCGCGAGGGCGGCGAGGCCGTAGCCTAGCGCCGCGAGCACGACGCTGGCCCCGAGGACGCCGGCGACAAAGATCGTGCCGACCTTCACTGAGTGCGCCTCGTAGACGGCGAGACGCCAGGCGACGAAGCCGATGACGAGCCAAGAGATCACCTGGCGACGCGACAGATCGGGCGCCGGCAGCGCGGCCTCTTGGAAAAGGGCCGACGGCTTGATCGTCGGAATGCGCAAAAGGGTCGGCAAGCAGAAAAGGATGCTGCCGAGGACGCCCATGCCGAATGCGAGAAGCGCGCTGGAGAAGGTGAGTCCCGGCGTCAGCCCTTCCGGCGCGATCTTTCCGAGGAGCTTCGGCAGGAGCGGCAGGACGCCTGCCGTGAGCGCCAGCGCGAAGAGGGCCGCCATCGCGCCCAGGATCGCGAGCTGGACGATGTGGATCAGCACGGCGGTGCTCGGCTTCGCGCCCACGCTGAGAAGGATCGCGATGTCGCGGCTCCTTTTCGCAAGGAAGCTACGGAAGAGGTAGAGGGAGCCGATGCCCGCGAGAAAGAGCGCCACGAGGGCCAAGAGGCCGAGGTAGTCGTTGAGATAAATCAGGAGGCGGTTGGTGTCCTCGCTGGCGTTGCGATGCGTCGTGACGCGCATCTCGCGGCCGGGGAGGGCCTGGCGCAGCGTTTTCGCGAGGTCGTCGACGAGGGTCAGCTCTTCTGCTGGATCGGCCGGGATAGGGACTTTGTAAAGCACCTGATGTTGGACGCGGCTCCCGATCGTGACGAGGCCGGTGTCCTTCAGGAAGGCGCGGCCCATGAAGACTTTCGGCGCCATCGCCAACCCGACGGCGCCGATCGAGGGATCTTGCTCGACGACGTCGGCGATGCGGAAACGCGTGCCGCCGATCTTCAGCTCGTCGCCGACCTTGGCGCCAAGCTGAGCCAAGACCTCGGGATAGACCCAGACGATGTGGTCCTTCTGCAGGACGTCGGCGGCCCCGGGCTTCATCTCGCCACCGACGCGGAGCATCGGCGCGCCGTAGAAGGGATAGGCCGGGTCGATGGCCCGCAAGGCGACGAGCCGGCTCGAGGCGCCAGCTTCGGGCTCGGCGGCGGCCGTGGCCGCCACCATCGAGAGCATTCCCGTCTCTTCGCGCGCCACCGAGCCCTGCGGCAGGAGCGCGAGCGCTTTCGCCTTCTCTTCGTCGGTAAACGGCACGTTCGACGAGATCCCCAGATCCGCCGCGAGGATCGACTTCGAGCGGCGGTCCAAGTTCGTCGTCACCGCGGCACGCAGCGCGTCGACCGCAAGAAAGCCGACGAGCCCGATCGCCAAATTGAGCACGAAGCTCGCCGCGAAGCCGCGCCCGCCGCGAATCTCCGCCCACGCGAGCCGCAGCCAGAAGGGCGCGCGCATCAGACGAGCCGTCCTTCGCTCAAGGCAAGCCGGCGGTCACAACGCGCGGCGAGGAGTTCGTTGTGGGTCACCAAGATGAGCGTGGTCTGCTTTTGCTTCGCCAGATCGAAGAGCAGGTCCATCACGTGCTCGCCCGTTTTCGTATCCAAGTTGCCGCTCGGCTCGTCGGCGAGCAGGAGGCGCGGCTTTACGACGAGGGCGCGCGCGATCGCCACGCGTTGACACTCGCCGCCGCTCATTTCGTGCGGGTAGTGATCCTGCCTATGCCCCAGGCCGACGTCGGTCAAAGCTTGCGCTGCCGCTGCGCGCGCGCTCCGGTCGCCGCGCACGTCGAGGGGCAACGCGGCGTTCTCGGCCGCGGTCAGGTGCGCCATCAGGTGAAACTGCTGGAAGACGATACCGAGGTTCTCGGCGCGCCAAACGGTCAAGTCGCGCTCGGAGAGCTGCGAGATCTCGCGGCCGAGAAAATGGATGGCGCCGCCCGAGGGTTTGTCGAGGCCGGCCAAGAGCGACAGCAGGGTCGATTTGCCGCTGCCCGAAGGCCCGATGATGGCGACGGTCTCGCCCCGGTCGAAGCGCGCATCGACGCCACGCAGGACCTCGACTTCGCCGGCGGGATGCGGATAGCTCTTGCGCACGCCTGAGAGGCTGAGTACGGCGTCGGCGTGGGTCATGGTGTGAGCAAGGGCTCCAGGTGTTTTTTCACGGTGGTCGCGACGATCTTGTGGCCGGACGCGTTCGGGTGGATGCCATCGGCCTGATTCAGCTTCGGATCGGCGGCGACGCCTTCGAGGAAGAAAGGGATGAGGGCGACGCCTTCTTCCTTCGCCAGGTCCGTGAACGTCTTTTCGAAGCGTAACGCATACTCTTTGCCGTAGTTGGTCGGCACCATCATGCCGGCCAAAAGCACCTTGACGCTCGCGGCCTTCGCGGCGCGGATCGCCTCCTGCAGCGCCTTCTTCATCGCCGCGACGTCCTGCCCGCGCAGGCCGTCGTTCGCGCCGAGCTCGAGGATCAGGACGTCCGGCTTGCCCTCGCCCTTCAGGTGCCATTTCAAACGGCCAGGACCCGAGGCCGCGGTCGCGCCGCTGATGCCGGCATTGATCAGCTTGATGCCCGGAAAAGCGCCAGCGCGCAGCTCCTTCTCGAGCACTGACGGCCAGGCGTCGTCGGGCGCCACGCCAAGTCCCTCGGTCAAGGAGTCGCCGAGGCACAGCACCTTCAAATCCTTGGCGGACGCCGCTCCTGCAGCAAAAAGCGTCCCTAGTGTGACGATGCAGCGAAAGAGCACCGGCCTGAGCTTCATCGCGAATCTCCCGAGAATTCCACGATAGCAAATCTGTCGCGACCGAGGCATGTATTTGGACGGAACTCCCAGTTTCACGTCGCTTTCATCAGGCTTTCATCCAAGCCCAACACGAGGTTTCTATGCGCTCTCGTTCCTTCGCGCCGCTCTGCGGCCTCGGTACGCTCGCTCTCGCCCTCAGCGCCTGTGGCGGCGCCGCACCCGTCGCGCCCTCGGCGCCCAAAGCCCTTTACGAGATTGCGCCGGAGAATCTCGATCGCGCCTCGATGGCGGCGTTCGTCGCCCACGCCGGAGCGCTCGCGGCGCCCGACGCGGATCGCGGCCGTTTCGGCATCGAAGAAATGCTCACCGGCGTGCCGATGCCCGAGACCGAGCGCGAGCGCGTCAAAGCCGGTTGGCCGGACGGCCTCGCCGTGACCTGCGCCGCCGGACTCTGCTCCGCCGCGGGCTCGGGCGAGGCGATGGAAGCGATGACCAACGTCGTCATGGGGATCATCCGGAATCCGAAGATCATCCTGCAAGGCACGGTGTCTTTCGACTACGTGATGCGCGGCGAGCACGCCCTGGAAATTTGCGCAATGCGCGGCGTCACCGTGCGCAAGGCGATCTTCTCGGTGCCGGTTCGCGGCTTGAAGATCGACGTCTCCAACGACTCGGCGCGCGCCACGGTGGACGGCGACCAAGGCGACGCGCCCGCTTTCGACTGCGCGGCGAAGTAGCCCACCCAGGCGGGGCCCTGTCGAGCCAGCCCTGGTTACGCGTCACCCGCGCCGAGCGCTGCCGCGGTTTTAGCCATGCTTTCGAGCGTGTTCTCCGGCGCAACCTGCACCGACGCGAACGCGTGGCGGCGCGCCGCGGCCGCCGTCGACGGCCCGAGCGCCAAGGCGACCAACCGCGGCGTCGCAGCGAAGACCGCGGTGAATCCCCGCACCGCCGACGGGCTCGCGAAGCACGCGACCCCGCTCCAGGTTTCTGGCAGTATTTTCGCGTGCGCCGCCGAAAACGCGCTGCCGTCGCTACGTTTTGCGCCGGTCACGGTCGCGTAGCACGCCACCGCCTCGGCTTTCCGGCCCCCGGCTTTCAAGGCTCCCGCTACGTCGAACGCCGGCTCACGCGCCCCCGGCACCACGACCTTTGCCGTCTCAGGCAAGCTCAGGGCCAGGCGCGCCGTCAGCTCCTCCGCCGTTCGCAGCCCCTCGTGCGCCTCGACGTGCGCGCCGAGTTTCCTCAGCGCCGCCGTCGTCGCCTCGCCGAAGGTGTGAACCCGAGGCGCGGCGCGCAGCGCTCCGAGCCGCTCGGGATCGGCCGCAAAGAACTCGACCGCGTGCGCGCTCGTGAGCACCCAGTCCGAATACTCACCATAACCAATCGGACCGACGGGCACCGCCGCCAGGGCGACGCACGGGACGTGCAGCACCGAGCTGCCCGTTAGGCCAAGTCGCGCCAAGAGCGCTCGATCCTCGTCCCAGTCGGCGCGGCTGCGCGTCCAGATCACCAGCCGCTCGACGCTCACGCGAACGCCGCCGGCACGGTGAGCCCGAGGTCGGCGAGGATGCGCGCGACGCCGTTGTGCTTGAGCCCCGCCGCGAGCTGATCGAGCATTGCCTGAGGCGCGAAGCTCGCAACCGACATTTTCACGACGAACTCCGCCTTCTCCCCCTTTGGATTCCAGACGGCGGCGCGCCCGACCATCGTCTCGCGGTCTTTCGCGTCGCGCGCGACCAGGCATCCGAACGGCAGGTTGCAGTCGCCGCCGAGCCGTGCCAGGAGCCCGCGCTCGACCTCGATGGCGCGCGTCGTCTCCGCCGAAGCCAAGGGTGAAAGCCAATCCCGCGCCGGACCTTCCGCCAAGCATTCGATTGCGAGCGCGCCCTGCGACGCGCAAGGTATGAACCAGTCCGCCGCCAAGCGCCGGTACGGTACGTTGCGAATTCCCAGGCGGTCGAGCGAGGCCTCCGCCAGGATGATGGCATCCCATTCCCCGGCCTCGAGCTTGCGAAGCCGCGTGTCGACGTTGCCGCGAATCCCGACCGTCGTCGCCAGCGGCATCGCCTTTTTCAGGATCGCCTGCCGCCTCAGGCTGCCGGTGCCGATCTTCAGGGCGCCGAACTGCCCCACGGCCGCGGCGGTGAGCTCCTGCGGCAACGCCTCGACGCCGAGCCGTTTCGCCACCGCGCTCTGGAAAATCATCACGTCGGTCGGCGCGTGGCGCAGCAAGACCGCGCCGAGAACGAAGCGCGGCTCGAGGTTCGCCGTCATGTCCTTCAGGCTATGCACGGCGATCTGCGCGCGGCCGTCGGCCAGCGCCTCTTCCAGCTCCCTCACGAAGAGGCCTTTGCCGCCCATCTCGTGGAGGAAGCGGTCCTGCACGCGGTCGGCCGTCGTCTTCACCACGAGCTTCTCGCACTCGTGTCCCCGCGCCGTCAAAAGGCCGGTCACGTAGTCGGCCTGCCAGAGGGCCAGCATGCTGCCGCGCGTCGCAATCACGATCTTCGTCATTCCGGATCCCTTTTGCCGGGGAACAGCGCCTGCAGGGCGTCGGCGAGCTGCTCTTGGAAATATCCCTCGGGTGGATTCAGGACGCGCTGGCTGGCGTCGCCCGAGATCCGTGCGGACACGGCGGCGAAAAGCGCCGCGAGGGCCTCCCGCTGCTTAGGCGTTAGCTCCTTGAACGCGTCCTTGCCGAGGGTCTTTTGCGCTTCCTTCTCGATCAGCTGGTCGAGGTAGCCCCGGAACCCGGCGAGGGCCGGCTTCACCGCAAGCGTCCGGCGCCAGGCGGCGAAGTCGACGAGCCCGCGCTCGATCAAAACCTCGGCCTCCTCGGCCGCCTTGCGGCGCTCCTCGTAGTTCTGTCCGACCACTTGCTTCAGGTCGTCGATGTCGAAGAGGTAGACGTCCTCGAGCTTGCCGCATTCAGGGTCGATGTCGCGCGGCATGGCGATGTCGAGGAGGATCATGGGCCTTCCGCGGCGCGAAGCCTTCGCGCGCCGCACCATGTCGGCGCTGATGACTTCGGTCGGCGATGCCGTCGAGCTCAGCACGATGTCTGCCCGCGTCAATAGCTCCGGCAGCTCGTCGATCGAGGTCGCCTCGCCGAAGCCCACTTCGCGCACCAGCTCGCGTGCCTTCTCCACCGTCCGATTGGCGACATAGAGCGCCTTCGGCTTATAGGACATGATGTATTTCGCGGCGACGTTGGCCATCTCGCCGGCGCCGACGATCAGGAACGCGTGCTTCCCCAGCTCGCCGAAGACGCGTTGCGCCAGCTCGATCGCCGCGTGGCTGATGCTGACGTTCTTCTTGCCGATCGCCGTCTGCGTCCGCACCTTCTTCGCCGTCGCGAGGGCGTCCTGGGTTAGCCTCGAGAGCATGGGACCCATCGTCTTCACGCGTTGCGCCAGGGCCATCGCGTCCTTGAATTGCCCGGTAATCTGCGTCTCGCCCAGGACGAGCGAGTCCAGGCTCGACGCGACGCGGTATACGTGGCGTGCGGCGTCCTCGTCCAAATGCAGATACAAGGCCCGCCTGACCTCGTCCTCGGGCAAGCCGGCCGAGGTAGAGCGCGCCTTGTGAAGCTCTAGGTAGGCCTCGGTCAGGTGATGCGCCAGCTCGTGCCGGCCCTCGACCACGCCGTAGAGCTCGAACCGGTTGCACGTCGACAGCGCCGCGACCTCGTGCAGCCCGAAGCGGTCGCGGATCGTCGGCAGGATCAGCGTGAGCTCGTCTTCCAGCGCGTAAAGCCGCTCGCGCAGCTCGACCGGCGCCGAGCGATGGCTCGTGCCGAGAAGGAAGATCATCGGCTGGCCGGGCGCGCGCTCCGTCATGGCCCGAGGGCGCCTCCTGTGGCGACGTCCGCCACCGCCGTGAAGAAGCCCATGCCGAAATACGTGATCGCGAGCAGGACGAAGCCGCCGAGGCTCATCTGCGCCACCCGCTTCGATGGCCAGTTGAAGGCGTTGCGCGCGAGCAGGGTCACCAGATACCAGAGCCAAACGCCCGTCGCCCAGATCGCCTTCAGCTGCAAGGCAAAGCCGAGCGCCGGCGCGTTGAGCTGCGCATAGAGCGCGCCGGAGAGGAGGCCGATGGTGATGAAGAGGAAGCCGCACCAAAGCGACAGCATCAGAATCCGCTCGAGCTTGTCGATCGCCGGAATGTTCTTCGGGATCTGATCGAGGAGCTTCTTCTTCAGCAGCGACTGCTGCCACAGGAAGACGACCGAGACCGCGCAGGCGATGATGGCGAACGCCTGTCCGAGCACGGCGGGAATCACGTGCATCGCGAGGAGGACGTTCGTCTTCGCCTCCGGGACCGCGGTCATGCGCGCCGGGGCGACGAACCAGCGGATCAGGAGGATCAAGGTCGACAGCGGCGCGACGAAGGCGCCGATCAGCCGCATCTTGAAGACCGTGTGCGCCAGGATCGCGAGCCAGCCGATCGACCCCGCGAGGAGGAGGGACGTGACGTCGGCGAAGCCGACTTCGCGGAAACCAGCCGCGAGGGCGCCGGTCACGGCGAGGCTCGCGGCGACGAAAAGCCCTAAGGCTACGGCCGCGTACGGCCCTTCTCGCCGACCCGACTCGGGCGCCCCGCGCTCGCCGACCTGCTGGGCGACGAGGAAGACGACCGACGCGAGGGCGAAGCCCAGAAGGCCTAGATTCGATAGCAGATGGGCCGCTTTCACGCCTTTGCCTTCCCCGGACAGCGAGTGTATAACGCTTAGGTTACGCGGTTTTGGCTACGCGTGAAAGGCGATCTCCTTTGACCCTCGTCCCTCCCGTCCTTCCCTGGTCTCCGACCTCCTGGCGCTCCTTTCCGATTAAGCAGCAGCCGAGCTACGACGATCCTCGGGCCCTGACCGAGGTTCTCGCGCAGATGAAGGCCTATCCGCCACTCGTCTTCGTCGGTGAAGTCGAGAACTTGAAGCGCCAGCTGGCCGAGGCCGCCGCGGGCAAGCGCTTTCTCCTGCAGGGCGGCGACTGCGCCGAGCGCTTCCAGGACTGCACTCCGGACGCCATCACGAGCAAGATCAAGATCCTTCTCCAGATGTCGGTCGTGCTTTGCTACGGCGCGCGTCAGCCCGTCGTCCGCGTCGGACGCATCGCGGGCCAGTACGCGAAGCCCCGCTCGGTGGACACCGAGCTCGTCGACGGCCAGGAGCTGCCGGTCTTCCGCGGCGACAACATCAACTCCTTCGACCCCGACCCCGTCCACCGCAGGCCGGATCCGCGCCGCCTCCTCACCGGCTACCACACGGCGTCGATGACCTTGAACTATGTGCGCGCCATGATTACCGGCGGTTTTGCCGACCTGCACCATCCGGAGAACTGGAACCTCTCATTCGTCGGCAAGAGCGCCCAACGCGCTCGCTACGAGCAGGTCGTCACATCGATTCAGGACGCCATCGCCTTCATGGGCTCGCTCGGCGGCGTGCGCGAGGAGTCGCTCGGCACCATCGACTTCTTCACCTCGCATGAGGGGCTCCTCCTCGGCTTCGAGGAGGCGATGACCCGCTTCGTCGCCCAGCGCGACCGTCACTACAACCTCGGCGCGCACATGCTGTGGATCGGCGATCGCACCCGCGAGACCCCCGGCGCGCACGTGGAGTATTACCGGGGCATCGGCAACCCGATCGGCGTCAAGTGGGGCCCCACGGCCGATCCGGCCGAGATGCTGGAGCTAATCGACGCCCTTGACCCCCATCGCGAGCCAGGCCGCATCACCCTGATCACGCGCTTCGGCCACGAGAAGGTCGATGCGGCCCTTCCCCGCGCGATCGAGGCCGTCCGCAGGTCCGGTCGCACGCTCCTGTGGAGCGCCGACCCTATGCACGGCAACGTGGTCAAGACGAAGGGCGGTATCAAGACGCGCGACTTCGACCACATCCTGGCGGAGCTCAGACGGTCCTTCATCGTCCATCGGGAGCTCGGGTCGCGCTTGGGTGGCGTTCACTTCGAGCTGACGGGTGAGGACGTCACCGAGTGCGTCGGCGGCTCGGAAGGCCTGGGCGAAGCCGATCTCTCGCGCAACTACGAGACTTTTTGCGACCCTCGCCTCAATTACAGCCAGAGCCTAGAGATGGCCTTCGTCATCTCGACCATCCTCGCGGGCGCCACACGTCACTGAAACTTGTTTGCCGCGCCGACGTTTTTCATGCCACAGTGGGCCGTAAAGTCCCTACTCTCCCCATTTCCAGCCGGGTGCCGTCATGACCGAAGCCATAAGAGTCCTGATCCTCGACGATCATCCGGTCATCCTCGACGGCCTCGCCTCCTATCTCGAGGCTCAAGGCGAATTCAAGATCGTGGCGCGCTGCGACGGCTCCGACGAGGCGCTCGTCCGGATGCGCGAGTCGTCGCCGGAGATCGCGATCGTGGACGTCAAGGTGAAGGGCGGCTTTTCCTTTGACTTCGTCGACAAGGCGTTAATTGAGCGCCCCGGCATGAAGTTCGTCTTCATCACCGGGCACGACGACGATCTTTTCATCGAGAAGGCGTTCCAATCGGGCGCCCTCGGCTATGTGCTGAAGAGCGAGCCGCTTTCCGAGGTCGTCGCCGCTGCCCGCGCCGCCGTCCGCGGCGAGCGCTACCTGTCGCCGGAGGTTCAAGGCCGCGTCACGCTCGAAGGCGGCGAGAAGGACGGCGTGAAGACCCGTCTTTCCCTGCTGACGCGCCGCGAGCGTGAGGTCCTGCACTACGTAAGCCAAGGGCGCAGCGCCAAAGAGATCTCGGAGATCCTGAAGATCTCGACGTGGACCGTGACCAACCACAAGGCGAACATCATGGCCAAGCTCGACATCCACAACCAGGTGGGTTTGACGCGCTTCGCCGTCGAGACCGGGATCGCCGACCTCAACATGTGAAGACCTTCGCGGCAGCTTACGCCAGCGGCGCCATGAGACGGATCCCAGCCTCGTCCTCGTGCATCGCGAGTCCGCTTCGCGAAGCGAGCTCGCGCGCGAGCGCCGTCGAGTGGGGCAGCGGCACCGCGGCGGACGGCCGCATCGCGAACGTGATCGCGTCTTCGTCGGCGCTGACGACAAATCCGTAACGGGTGCCGTCGCCGCTGGCGCGCACGGCGTTGTGCTCGCAAAGCCTTTGCAAGATGATCTGCACGTGACCTGGGCGTTCCCTGAGGCACAGCGCGCGGACGGGCTCCGGAGCGTCCCAGAGGATCGCCTCGCGCAAGCTCGACTGCTTGCCGAGCGCCGAGACGACCTGGTCGATCAGGGCTCCGACCGAGAGCGCGACGGGTTTGCCGACATTGCCGAGGATGTGGCTGATGAGTTTCGCGTCCTGCCGCATTTGCTCGATCCCGCGCCGCAGCTCTCCGCCACCGCCGCCGCGACCCGCGCTCGGCGTCTTCGCCAGAATCTCCTCGATAAACAGGAGATTGTTCGCCTCGTGCGCGATCGACCGAGCGATCTGCTGCAAGAGATCGTCCAGCTCACGCCGGGCCGCATCCGTTAGCGTCGGCTCGCTCATTCAGACGTTGGAGAAGCGCGGATCGCACAGCCCCTCGGCGACGGCGAACCGCGTCAGTCCGACCTGGCTGTGGATCTTGAGCTTCTCCATAATGTTGGCTTTGTGGCGATCGACGGTGCGAACGCTCAAGCCGAGCTTCACGGCGATCTCTTTTCCCGAGAGGTCGCTCGCGACGCAGCGCAGCACCTCTTTTTCGCGAGCCGTCATCAAGGATACGCGCGAGACGAGGCGGGCGGTGCCCTCGAGGCGCTTACGGACCTCCGGGCCGAAGGCGCTGCGCCCGGCGGCGACCTCCCGGATCGCGTCCGCGAGATCCTTCACGTCGGCTTGCTTGAGCAGATAGCCGCAAACGCCGAGCTGCAGGGCTTCCCCGAGGTTGGCGTCGGTCAGGTAAGCGGTCAGGAACACGAAGCGCGCTCGATGGCCTTGTTTCTTCAAGTCCATGGCGACGCGGAACGCCGAGCTGCCGGGCATCTCGATGTCCATCAGCACGATGTCGGGATCGACTCCCTCGGAAAGCGCTTCGTAGCATGCGTCGGCAGTCGCGACGCTGCCGAGGACGTCGAAGCCGCCTTCAGCGCCTAAAAAATAGCTCAGGCTGTCCCGGACCAAGGGATGGTCGTCGACGATCATAAGGCTGATGCGGGCACCCGTCACCCGGTCACCTCGTGCTTCTACGAATTCTAGTTGAATCCTAGGATCTTCAGTTAAAATCTACTAAATCACCCGGGTCCTAGATAGCTTTTTCCGCGCTGCATGAGACGTTTGAATCCTGCGCGGTCGCGTTTGCCGAGAGCCTCGGCATAAGACGTGAGGGCGGCGCGCAAAGTCGCAATCGTCTCGGGGGTATGACGATTTTGATCCTGAATTTCGAAGTAGAGGTCCTGATTCTCGGACGTGACCGGGACCGTGACGCCCAGCTGAGCCTGGAACGTCGTGCTGGCGACGCGGTGGAGCTCGGCATGGGGTACCCCTGAAAGCGCCAGCGCCTCCGCGAACACCAGGCTCGACAGGTGCGAAAGGCCAAGCACGATGCCCATGAGCTCGTCGTGGCGCGCGAGCGGCATTTCCACGAGCTGTGCGGTCGTGTCCGCGAAAAGCTCGGACGCGGCGCTCGCGGCCGCCTTGGCGCCCGGCGAGTCGTTGACCTCGCACACGATGATATTGCGCCCGGCGAGGAGACGGGCGCTCGGTCCGAACATCGGATGCACCGACGTGACCCTGAGCCCGGCGCGGGCGGCAGCCTGAAGGGCAGGAACCAAAGGGGTCTTTAACGAGCAGATGTCGAACACGAGCCCCGGAGCCTGCATCGCGGTGAGGCGCTCGAGAAGGGGAGGGGTAACGCTGATCGGGGTCGAAAGGACGATGATGTCGGCACTGGCTGCGGCATCCTCCAAGCTTTCGATCAAAGTCTGGGGTGCCGGTGGCGCTTCCTTGCGGTCGCAGTGCTGGACCTCGTGCCCAAAGGACTCGAAGAACTCGGTGACCCAGCGCCCCATGCCGCCCCGCCCGCCGACGACGACGACCCGCTTCTGCTCGGACTTGCGCTCGCGGCGGCTCGCTTCGCGATGCAGCTCGTCCTGCGCTCGGACGGCATGCTCGATCAAGAGGCGCGCGACGCTCTCGGCCGTCTCGGGGTAGACGCCGAGCTCGGCACCGCGGATCCGCGCCCGGTCGATGACGTCCTTCTCGACCCGGTAGTCTTTGATCGGCAGGGACTTGGCGCGCTTGACCGCGCCCACCTCGCGCGCCAGCTCCAACCGCTTGCCGACGAGCCGCAGGATCTCGTCATCCAGTTGACGGATGTCGGCGCGGATCGAGTCGAGTGGGCGCTCTCCAGCCACATTGAGCCCTCCAGAGGGCTCAAGCTTATTTGGCCAGGCGCGCCGGCACAAGGGCCCGGTCACGGAGCTGCGTCTCCGGCGCGCCGCAGCGCGCCAGAGCTAAGGCGCAAAGCGCCAAGACGAGAAGCTGGGGGACGATCACGGCCTTCATTCGCAGGCCGCGCCGCTCGGCTTTTGGCGCTCGATCTTCACGTCGGAGAGGACGTGCACGCCGACGCCGCCGACCGGCTGCGAGTTGGAGAGGACGCCGACGTCGATCTGGTTGTCGGCCATACGCGCGCCGCACTCGAGCTTCACCGTGACGTCGGTCAGGACGTTGACGTCGACCTTCATGCAGTACCAGCCGTTCGGATTGAGGAGCTCGTACGAGGTCTTGCCGAGGACCGAGACGGCCGCGGTGATCAGCACCAGCTCGGGCTTCTCGGTCCTGACGTCGTCGACGATGCCCTTGCCTTTGCCCAAGACCTGAACCGAGGCGTGGATCTTCCGATAGCCCGCGTCCGCGGCGAAGGGGCTCGCCGCGCCCCACTTTTCCAGGCACTTGCCGATGGCGACGTCGTCGGGGCTCGGGCCTTGGAGACCCTCGTCGTCGCGACCGGGCTTTGACGGGCCCTCGCTCGACTGCGGCTTGGAGAGGTCTTTGCCGTTGCCGAGAGCGGGCACCGAGTCGCCCTTGCCGCCGCGACCGTCTGCCCGCACGGCATCGGCCGCGCGCTTTTGGCCATCCGAGGCGAAGTCGTTGTCGGAGCAGCCTTGCGCGCAGAGGGCGAGGCCGAGGGCGAGGGCGACGTGACGCATGCGGTGTTCTCTAGGTGAAGGGTGCGCGGACTCGTTCGTGTGACTCTCCCGCTGCAAAGATCGCTCCGCCGAAGAATCGGTCGGAAACGCCAGTCGCGACGGGGGCGCCGACGAAAGCTTGGACGCTCGAAGCCCCGCGCTGTCGAATCCGTAGACGCCCGGCCTAGTTGCCTTGGCCGATCGTCGGATCCTTTAAGACCGTCGCGAGCGCGGTGGCGACCTCTTTCGAAGACATTGGCTTTGGCAGGATGTAATCGGCGCAGAGCGCACGATCCTTCACCTTTTGGCCCAAGGTCTCGTGATAGCCGCTGAAGACGATGATCGGGAGGTCGGCGCGCACCTGTTTGATGCGATTCACCAGGTCGATGCCGTTCATGTTCGGCATCATCACGTCGGTGAGGATCACCGCCGGGCTGACCCGCTCGAGCACGATCAAGGCATCGAAGCCGTCGTTCACCGCGACGACGGTGAAACCCAGACGCCGCAGCACAGCGCCGAGGAAATCCTGCATGTCGACGTCGTCGTCGACCACGACTGCCGTGCGTTGCGCGATGCCCGGTGCCGTCGCGCGCCTGCCGACGAGACGCGCCGTGAACGTGCCCGCGCCTTGGGAATCGGCCGCGGACTCCAGGCTCGCGGTGCCGAGGCAGCACGAGACAGCGTTCAGGAACTGCTGGACCGCCGGGTTTTCCGCGCCGAGCGGCGAGGCGCCGATGATCTCGATCGTCACCTGGTCCAGCGCGTCGTCTTCGGACGGGCCGTCGTCCGACGCGGCACGCGCTTCGAACGCCGTCACGACCGTGATCGTGCCGTCGCGCGGCGCCGTGCGAATGAGCTCGGCGAGCAGAGAGCTCATGCCCCGCTGCAAGAGGTTCGCGTCGAAGCGGGCAACGAGCTCAGTGCTGGCGTCGAGCACCAATTTGACGTCACGATCCCAGGCCGCCGACTGCAGATCGGCGATCAGAGCGTTCATGAATCGCGGGACGTCTCGAAATTCCACGGCGCTATCGGCCTCGCTGACGACTAAACACGTTTTACGGAGGCGACGTTACGTTAGGACGGTGCTCCTTTGCAACGCCGCTTTCTCGCGGAAGATTCCTCCGCGGACGTCCTCGAGCAACAGATCCTCACCGTCCGTACCCAACACATGATTGGGCATCAACGGCACCTTGCCGGACGGCGTGTCGACAATGTAGGTGGGAATGCCCATGCCGGTGATGTTGCCCCGAAGGGCACGCATGAGCTTCAAGCCCTGATCGACCGGGACGCGCAGATGGTCGGTTCCCTCGATCCGATGGGGATGGAAGAGGTAGTAAGGTCGAACACGGATGCGCAGCAACGCTCGCAAAAAAGGCAGCATCCGCTCGGGCGTGTCGTTGACGCCCTTCAAGAGCACCGACTGATTGCCGACCGGAATCCCGGCGTCGACGAGGTTGGCGACCGCCTGCGCGGCCTCCGGCGTGACCTCCTCGAGGCAATTGAAATGCGTGTTCACCCAAATCGGGTGAAAGCGCGCGAGGATGGCGGCGAGCTTCTTCGTCACGCGGTACGGCAGGGTGACCGGCGTGCGCGTGCCGAAGCGGACGATCTCGACGTGCGGGATGGCGCTGAGCCTCTCCAAAAGGCCTTCGATTGCGGCATCGGAGGCCACGAACGGGTCGCCGCCGGTGATGAGCACGTCGCGGATCGCCGGGTTCGACGCGATGTACTCGACGCCGCGGTCGACGATCTTCCGATTGAAATGGAGGCCCTGCTCGTCGTCGCGGCGCTTGCGGAAGCAGTAGCGACAGTAGACCGGGCAAAGCTGCGCGACGCAGAATGCCACCCGGTCCGGATAGACCTGCACGACCTCGCGGACGGGGGAGTGCGACACTTCGTCGAGCGGATCCTTGACCCCGCGCGCATCCTCGAGCTCTTCGCGCCGCGGGAGGGCCTGCAGGCGCACTGGGCAGCTCACGCTCGGATCGGGATTCATGAGCGCCATGTAATACGGGGTCACGCCGGCGACGAAGAGCTCGTTCAGCTCGGCGAAGCCCTCGACCTCGGTCTTCGCCGGCACGACGTAGCGCGCCGCCTCGGCGGCGGTCGCCACTTGATGGCGCATCTGCCAGCGCCAATTGGCAAAAAGCTCCGGCTCGACGCCGATCTTGCGGGCGGTGCGCGCCGTCAGGGAGTCGGGGTCCGTGATGAAGCGTCGAAACTCCGGCGCCGCCGCGATCTCGCCTTGCGCCTGGGCCTCATTCGTCGGAAAGTCCACGCCGTCCACTCCAGTCCTGATACTGCAAGAGACATAGCCTCGTGCCCACCGTCGCGCAACTCGTGCTCGCCTCCCAGTCGCCGTTTCGCAAGGCTTTGCTGGCCTCGACGGGTCTGGCCTTCGCCGTCGAGGTAGCGCCGGTCGACGAGGCCACGGTCCAGAACGCGGATCCACGGGCCTTAGCTCTCGGCCGAGCCCGCCTCAAAGGCGCTGCGGTCGCCCGCCAGCGCCTGCGGCAAGGGGGCGGTGGCGCCCTCGTCATCGGCGCCGACCAGGTCCTCAGCTTCGAGGGCGGGACCTTCGATAAGGCGAAAACCGAGGCTGAGGCCACGGCCCGCCTCCGTCAGCTGGCCGGCAAGACCCACTACCTGCATTCGGCCGTGACTTTGAGCCTGGCGGCCGAAGCCGCCGTCCTTGAACGGGCCGCTTTCGTCGTCGACGTTCCGATGACGATGCGCGCTTTATCGGACGCCGAGATCGCCGCTTATGTGCGGTTCGGTGAATGGCGCGGCGCCGTCGGTTGCTACCAGTTCGAGAACCGCGGCATCCAACTTTTCGACGGCGTCGACAGCGACTGGTCCTCGATTGTCGGCTTGCCGCTGCAGCCTTTGCTCAAGGCTTTGCGCGCGCTCGGAGTCGAGGGGCTCGCGGCGCCGGAGCCGCCGTGGCATGTGCGCTGACGCCGACCTTCGGGCAGAGGTCGGAGACGATGCACGCGCCGCAGGCTGGGCTCTGCGCCTTGCAGACGTAGCGCCCGTGTAGGATCAGCCAGTGGTGCGCCTGCGGCAGATAGCGGGTGTCGATCTTCTTCAGCAAGGCCGTTTCGGCTTTCTCGGCCGTCTTCTCAGCATGAAGGCCGAGGCGCGCGCCGACGCGGAAGACGTGAGTGTCGACCGCCAGCGTCGGCTCGCGCCAGATCTCGGCGAGGATCACGTTCGCCGTCTTGCGGCCAACACCGGGCAGAGACTCGAGCGCCGTGCGGTCGTGGGGCACCTCGCCCGCGAAGTCGTCGAGGAGAATGCGGGAGAGCTTGGCGACGTTCTTAGCCTTCGTCGGAGCCAGCCCGATCGAGCGGATGCGTCGCAAAATCCCGGCTTCGCCCCAGGAGATCGCCACCTCCGGCGTAAAGCCTTCGTCATAGACGGGCTGCATCGCCTTGTTCACGCTCTTGTCGGTTGCCTGTGCGGACAGCACGACGGAGACGAGGAGCTGGTACGGCGTCGCATAGTAGAGTTCGCAACGCGGGTCCGGATTGTCCGCCGCGAAACGCTGCATCAGGGTCGAGACCGAAGGCGCGCTCGCCTTAGTCCGAGACCTCGATTTTGACATCGCCCTTCACCTTGCACTGACAGGCGAGGCGCTCGTTCGGCTCCGCCGCCATCGTCTCGAGGAAGTCCCGCTCGTCGTCCTGCATGGCGCTGAAGTGGTCTGCGCCTTCGAGAACGCGGATCATGCATGCGCCGCAGGCGCCATCACGACAGCCGAATAGGATCGAAGTGTCGTATTGCTCGCACATATCGATCATGGCGTAGCCGTCGGGCACGTCGATGGTCTTGTTGTCGGTGACGATATGGACCTTGGGCATACTGTAGCTTTGGCCTCCGGACGCGGGCAGAAACTCTTCGCATAGCCTAGATTGGCTGTCAAGCTTCCGAAAGTGAAGCTGTTTTTCCAGCGTCCGTCCGCTATGGTGAGGGGACTTTGGGAGGCCAGCGAGAGATGGCGGATAAGCGCGGACGTGGAGCGGAGCAAGGGAAGGCCGGGCCGAAAACGCCGGCCGGCAAGCCTTCGGAGGCGACGAGCATCTTCGGGTTGCCCCTGGGTGGGCTCGTCCTCGGCAGCGCGGGCGCCGGCGCGAAAGGAAAGAAGAGCGGCGCCTCCGGGCCTCGTGCGCGCCTCGTGGTCGTCGGCGTCGGCCTGACCGACGGCGAAAGGAGCGTCGAGACCTTAAGCCTTCTCACGAAGGCCGGCGTCGACCTCGACGGCTGGCAGCGCGAGCGCTTCCTGAAGAAGCGCGGCGAGGTCTTCAGCTTGCTCGGTCGCGAGGGTCCGGTTTGGGTCTTGGCTCCGGTCGCGCGGCCGAACGGCGGCCACCACGGTCTCTTGGAGCTCAGCCCGTACACGCTCCTTCGCGACCTCGCAGGGGCCGTCGCCGGCCCCGCGCTCGAGAACGCCGTCTCGGAGCTCTCTGTGAGCTTCCTACGTGCCTCCGACGACGAAATCCTCGGCACCCTAGTGGGCCTCGAGCTTGGATTTTACCGCTTCCGCACTCTGCGTCCCGGCATCGTTGCTGGCCAAGCGCGCCCCTCCCTTGTCCTCGACGGCGCCTCGATGCCGCAGCTCGCCGCGGCGCAGCACCTCGCGTCCGCGACCAACCTCGCGCGCCACCTGGTCAATCTGCCGCCCGCCGATCTCGATCCGGCGCGATATGCTGCCGCCGCGAAAGACCTCTTCGCCGGCTCGACCACGATGACGGTCGAGATCTGGGATCCGAAGCGGGTCGAGAAGGAAGGCATGGGCCTCCTGCACGGCGTCGGCAAAGGCGCGGCCGAAGGCCCTCGCCTCGTGCACATGCGCTATCGTCCGAAGGGCAAGACGCGCTCGAAGCAGCCGCTCGCCTTCGTCGGCAAGGGCATCACCTTCGACACCGGCGGCCTGGACATCAAGGACGCGGGCTCGATGCGCCTGATGAAAAAAGACATGGGCGGCTCGGCGTCCGTCCTCGGCTTGGCCTATTGGGCCGAGCAGAGCGAGCTGGACGTCGACTGCGACTTCTATCTCGCGCTCGCCGAAAATGCCGTCGACCGGCACGCCTTCCACCCCGGGGACATCCTCCGCGCGCGCAATGGCCAGACCGTCGAGATCGACAACACCGACGCGGAAGGCCGCCTCGTCCTTGCCGATGCGTTCGACGTCGCGATCTCGCAAAAGGGTAAAGACGCGCCGGCGGTGCTCTTTGACCTCGCGACTCTCACTGGCGCGATGCGCGTCGGGCTCGGGACGCGCCTTGCGGGCATGTTCGCCACCGACGACAAGCTCGCCGACGCGCTTCTGCGTGCCGGCCAGCTCCGTGGCGATCCGATGTGGCGCATGCCCCTTTGGACCGATTACGCCGTCGGCCTGAAGTCGGTCGTCGCCGACGTGGCCAACTCCGGCCCTGGCCGTTTCGGCGGCGCCATCACTGCGGCGCTCTTCCTGGCCCGATTCGTCGGCCAAGTTCCTTGGGTGCACATCGACATGTACGGCTGGGCCGAGGGTCCCGGCATCGGCGGCTTAGGCGAGCCGGGCGGCAACGGCCAGTGCGTGCAGGCGCTCGCGCGCTTCCTCGAGACCTACAAAGACGGCTGAACTCCGGCTTCGGCACGAGCTTTTCGGGGCGACCGTCCAAGTTTTGGACAGTCGCCCCGTGGCCGTCGCGGGCGGAAGTTCGCGAAATGGAAGCCTAAGTTTTCCGACACCCGGCGTGGCTCACGGATTGCACAGGGCCGCCCGGACGTCGAGCGCATTGCCCGCCGCCACTGCCCCTGTCGCTGCTGCTGCTGCTCCCATGCTGCTTGCGGGAAAGGATCCTCCATGTTGCCCTCCGTCCTTGCCATCCTCTCGTCCATGTCGCGTCGCCAACACTTCCAACTCGGACTCGTCGCTGCCGCGATCGTCTTCGCCATCGGCGATGTCGCGATCGCCGGCGATGCTACGACGCTCGGCGCGCTCGACGCACGGGCCACGGCCGGCGTCTCCGCCGCACGCACCGCCGATCCGGGCGCCCTGCGCCTGTCGCTCGGCCTGAGCGGTGCGGAAGCCGTCATCGACAATCAAGAAGCTCTCGGCGCCGGCAAAAGCGCCAAGGCGCAAGATCAAGGCTTGCTGCGCGACGCGCATCGCGCCTCGCTCTTTCTCGGCGCCTCGCCGACGCGTTGGGTCGAGCTCTCGCTCGGCTTGCACGGCACCTACGAGAACGTCGCCGAAGGCGACCGTCACGCGATCAGCCCTGAGCTCGCGGCCGAAGAAGCGAGAATCGCCGAAGGCGGCTCGAAGTCGGACATCGGGCCCCGCCAGTCGGCCTTTGCCGGCGCCTCCCTGATGGCGAAACTCCGCCTCCTCGACGCTCAAGGCTTCCAACTCGCCTTCGCCCCCTTCGTCGAATCCGGCGCCGGCGAGCGCGCCAGCTACGCCTTGACCCGCTCGGTCGGCCCGAAAGCCGGCTTCGCCGCACTCATGAGCTACGGCGCCATCGGCGTCGGCCGCGTCGACCTCAACGCTGGCTACCGCTACCGCGATCCCGAGCAAGTCGGCAGCGTCATGCTCCGCAACGAGCTCTTCTACAAAGCTCTGGTCGAAGCCGAGCTGTCCCGCGAGTTCGCCCTGTTCATCGGCGGCGAAGGCCGCAAGCTGAACCTCGCGCAAGCCGGCGAGCTCGACTCGGCGACCGGCAAGCCCGTCTACCGCTCGCAGGAAGCGGCCGAAGGCAAGTTCGGCTTCCGTGCCAGGCTCGGCGACGCCGAGCTCACCGCTTTCTACGGCGCGCGCCTGAAAGACGCGACGGGCTTCGGCTACGGCGCCCGCGCCTTCGGCCTCTCGTTCGCTATGGAGCTCGGCGACGTCCGCGCCGCCCGCGGCCGCCACTCGATCGCCAAGGAGATCGAAGAAGGCGAAGCCGGTGGCAAAGCCAAGCTCGACCACACCGCGCAAGCGAAAGAGAAGAGCACCTACGAAGAGTATCCCGAGATGATCGGCGCCGAGATCGACCCGCTCGAAGCGCTGAAAGACGACAAGAGCGGCGACTTTGCCGACGTCGACCAGCAGATGCAAGAGAACGCGAAGAACGCCAAGGTCGAGTCCGAAGACGCGAAGATCGAGAAAGAGCTCGCCGACGTCCGCGCCGCGAAGCGCAAGGCCGACAAGATTGCCGAGAAAGCAGAAGCCAAAGACCGCGCCGCCCGCAACAAACAAGCCCGCGTCCGCGCCAAGGACGAAGAGAAGATGATGAAAGCGTGGACGCAGGAAGCCAATGAAGAGCTCGACGAGGTCGAAGGCATCGGCCCGGACGAGATGAACTGGAACGGCCTCGAGTAAGCATCGACAAACCCCGGCGAAAGCCGGGGTTTTTGCGTACGGCCCGAGTTTCCCGGGGATGGCCGGCGCGGCGCGCGCCACAAGGCGCGCATGGTCCATGCCGAAAAGACGGCGTGAGCCATCGTTCCCAAACACGCCGCTACGACGGCCGCGGCCGAGGCCGCGGCGGCCACGATCCGTTCCGCGACGAGTGGCGCCGTTTCGCGGCTTTCTGGGCCAAAGCTCTGGCCGGGCTCGCGATGCGCCGCATCGTCATCGAGAGCGAAGGCGCGCACGAGGACCAATTCGGCGCCTTCGCCGCCGCTCTCGGCGGGCCGAGGATGGTTTTCGTCTTCCGCTCGCAGACGCTTCATGCTCCGGGCCTCATGGTCTTCAGCCCAAGGGCCTCCGAGCTCTTGATCCAGCTGATGCACGGAGGCGGCGTCGCGCCGAAAACGCACCCGCGAGCGTACGAGGATGCTCCCCGCGGCCTAGGCGCGGCGCTCCTTCGCCGTTTGGCGCAGGGCGCCCTCGACGTCATGGAGACCGGCCTTTTCGACGGCGAGCCGCTGGCCCTAAAACTGACGCGCCACGAGGTCGGGATCGATATGGCGCCGATCGTCCGCGACGAAGACCGCGTCGTCCGGAGCCGCTTTCGACTGGAGGACGGCGCCGCGAGCGGCGTGGTCGATCTGATCTTTCCGGCTGCGTGTCTCGCGATCTTGTCGGAGGAGAAAAAGCGCCGTGCCGAGGCGGAGCAGAACGCAGGGCCTGGCGCCGCTTCGCGGGAAGCCTTGACGCGCGCCTTGAGCAGCGCTTTCGTAGAGATTGCCGCGGAGCTCGGCGCGACCGAGCTGTCGCTGCGCGACATCCTCGCGCTGCGGCCGGGGCAAGAAATTTCCTTGGCGGGCGAGCCGAGCTTGGCCGTCGAGGGGCGGGCGAAGTACCGGGTCGAGCTGGAGCCTGGGGTCGAGGGGCGGCCGAGACGGATCAGAATCGTCTAGATTGCTCCCGAAAATGCATGTGGCCCGCGCCATCCCCGCTCCCGCTTGTCCCCACCTCACGCAAGTACGATCCTGAACTCTCCCCAGGCACTTTCCCCAGGCTCCAGCCACCGCGTCCCACCCGCCGCCCCTGCGCCAACGGCATCGGGCAGCCCCATCCAGGGCTCCACGCACTGAAACCCGGCACCTTCCTGACGCCATAGAACCAGTGTCTTGAAATCCCCGCCCCAAGCCAATTCCAGCTGATCAGGCCCCGCGTCCCTTAGCGCCGCTGCTGGCGCCGCGTGGTCAACCAGAATCAGGCTCCTGGTCTCCGTTTCCGACAACGCGATGCCGCGCTCCGTCGCATCCGCGTATCCGAGAGGGCTGGCTCGCCCTGCAGCCCCCGCGTTCGTCACGGCGACCTTCGTACACGCGCTCGTCAAAAGGCGGACGTCGCTCAAGGCTCCCGTCGCCAGCGGCGCGCGAAAGTAGGGATGCAGGCCCATCGCCACCGGCATTCGTACACCTCGAGGCGCACTCGCCGCGTGCTTCGCCGTGAGGACGACGCGAAGCGCGGAAGCGCTGAGCTCGAGCTCGAGCTCGACCTCGAACGCGAACGGAAAGAGCCGCAACGTCGCCGCCGTCGGCCGCAAGCTGAGCCGCGCCGAATCCGCGCTTTGCGCCGCGATCTCCCACGGCATGCCGTAAGCGAAGCCGTGGATCGGCATGCTGCGTTCGACCCCGCCGAGCTCGTAGCACAGCGGCCGCCCTTCGTGAAAAACGCGCCCCGCGAACGGGAAAAGCACCGGTAGTCCGCCACCCGGCCATCCGCTCTCGTCGAGCCCGAGCTCGGCCGCCGTCCACAAGATCTCGCGGGCAGAGCCTCCGCGCAAAGGCCTCAGAGAGAGCGCGCTCACCAGGCCACCGCGCTCGGGCAAGACCGTGGCGCGCGCGTCTCCTGCGGAAAGCGTCAGCACCATCGCGATTCCTCCAGCGGTTGCGCCTACCAGCTGGAGCAAAGCATAGATCAGCGCACGAGAACTCTAAAGATCCCGTTGGCGGTCGCGCGTCCGAGGATGGACCCCAGCTCGACCAAGCCGCGGCCGGCGTAGTAGAGGCCGTCGCCACAGCCATAGCAATTCCAAGCGTAGTATCCTCGAGGCGCGGTGCTGCCGGAGCCGTCCGGATGGAAGCTGAGCTCGAGGCTGGCGCGCGAGAAATAAAGGCGGCGGTCGAGGCCGGCGCCGGGCGACTGCTCGAGCAGCATCGGCTGAACGCCGCCGGCCAGCGTCACGTCGAGGCGCTCGGTGCGGACAAGCGTGACCCCGAGCTCGGCGCGACCACCGACGAAGCCTTCGCGGTTCGTCGTCTCGGTGCCGCGCTCGGAGCGCGCGCGGCCGGCGTGGCGGCTTTCCTCGACGCTGCCGAGGAGGATGCCGGTGCGAACGAAGACGCGGTGAGACGCCGCCGTAAGCAGGACGCCGCCGGCGCCGCCGCTCCAGGTCGGCGCCGAGCTGGAATCGTCTTTCGCAAAGGGCGCGAACTCCAGCGACTGGCCGACGAGGCCGAGGGAAAAGCGTTCGGAGAAGTGGTAGCCGCAGCTGAGCTCGCCGACGCCGGCGGCGAAGCCGGTCTTTCCGGCACGCTCCGCCTTTGAGTCGAGGAGGGTGCGCGAGGCGATCGAGCCGCCGCCGGCGCCGAAGCCGAAGTAGGCGCGCCCCGCCCTTGTCGCCGTCTGGCCGGCCGCTCCGTCGGCGAGCGCGGGAGCTGTGACGAGGAGCGCGAGGCCGAGGGCTGCGGTCTTGAGCATGCGGGCGTCTCCGAAGTGCATGAGCGGCCGGTACCAAGGCGTCATTGCAAATCCGAGGCCCCGGCAATTGCGCCGTAATTTCACCGCAAATCGCGCCGAAATCGCGCGCTTGCCTGTGCCCTCGAGGACACGGGCGTGGCTCCGGAGCGCGCGCCGTGACCGTCTAAGCGCCCGAAACTGCGTCTGATTCCATACGCCTTTGCGAGCTTTCCTCAACCTCCCCTGGGCCGCGCCGAAAAAGCCTCCAGAAGTCCTGGAGAATCACTGTGGCCGACGCTAACGCTCCCGAGCGCCTTCCGACCGAGACCCCGAGCGAGCCGCGCGAGCGCTGGTATAGCGCACGCGACGGCGTCACGCTCGGCCCGCTGTCGCGCGCGGAGCTGGTCGAGAAGACGCGTTCGGGCGAGATCCGGCCGCACGACCGCGTCTGGAACGCGAGCTTTCCCGAGTGGGTCGACGCACGCGCCGTCCCCGGCCTCTTCGTCCTCGAGGTCTCCGCCGATAGCGGCGGGGGCGCCCCGAAAGGTCGCGTCTGGGTCGTCTCCGACGCGTTGCCCCTGGTCCTTTTGGGCGGCGTTATCCTTTGTTTTCTCGTGTATTTTGGCCATGACCTCGCCGGCGAGACGGCGCAGGAGGCGAAGCTCATCGGCGCCGGCGAGTCCTATGCGGTCGAGATCTGCAACAACACCGAAGATGCGCGTGTCTTCGCCGCCGTCGCGTATTACGACGACCTGCGCGACGACTGGGTCGCTCGGGGCTGGTTTCCGCAGGCGCAGGGCGAATGCCAGCTGGCGGTGAAGAATCTGAAGCCGCCGATCTACGTCTATGCCGAGACGAAGGACGGCTCCGCCCGCTGGGGTGACGACGTGAGCGGCATGGAGTTCTGCATCGCCAAGCATGCGGGCTTCGTTGTGCGGCAAAAGGACTGCAACGGGCTCGAGGGCGCGGGGAGCCGGCGCCAACGCTTCAAGGCGCTGAAGCTCAATGGGCGCGGGGGTACGCACACCTGGGATCTGAGCCAATGAGCGGCGCCCCCGGCTTCGCCGTCTCGCTCGCCGCGGGCGCCCTCGTGGCCCTACCAGTCCTGGCGCTGGGCGAGCCGATCGCGACTTTGGCCGGGCATTTTCCCGGGCGCTTCGGCGAGGCCTTCTTCCGCGCCTTCGTCAATGCGGCTTTGCCCGAGGAGCTCTTCAAGCTCGTCGCCCTGCTCCTCGTCCTGCGTTCGAGCCCCGGACGCCGCGCGATCCGCCGCGGCGCGGTCCCGACCATGGCGATCGGCGCGGGCGTCGGCCTGGGCTTCGCCCTGATCGAGACCGTGATCTACGCGCTCCGCGTCGGTCCGCACGTCGGTTTGATGCGGATTTTCACGGCGATCCCCTGCCACCTCTTCCTCGGCGCCTTGATGGCCCACTATCTTTGGGCGGCGCACGAGACCAAGAGCGCCGTCGCGCGGCTCAAGGCGTTCTTCGTGCCGGTCCTAGCGCACGGGCTCTACAATTTCCCGCTGCTCGTGGAGCTCGCGCGCACCGCGCAGAGACCGGTGGGCGCGATGCTCCTGACCTGGATGGTGCTCTTCCTCCTCGCCGGGTGGACACGGTTTCTGCTCGTCCGTTACCGCTTGCCGCCGGCGTAAAGCCAGTCGATCGCGGGGTCGTGCCGCATCGTGAAAATGGACGCACCCGTAGAAGCGGCGAGGGCGTCGATCCTAAAGATCAGCTCCCCCACCGTCTTGGCCCGCATCGTCTCGGGGGAAAAGAACGCGGCGGGAAGGCTGCTACGGAGGTAGCTCCAAAGCATTTTCGCGCGACCGATCGTCGTGCGGTCGAGCGGGTAGGCGGCGGCACGCTCCAGCGCATTGCGCGGCCAAGGCCCGCTCGGATGGAGAGACGAGAGAAGATCGACCACCTCGGCCCAACGCTCCGCGTCCGTTCCGGCGCAAACCGTGCCAAGGCCGCGCTCGGCGAGGCCGAATAAGATCTCGCGGTGATCGTGCTCGAGGTCTTGCAAGAGCGCGAAGGCGACGAGCGCCTCCGTCAGCGCGCGGCGCGGCAGACAGACGGCTTCTCCCGTCTCGAGCTCTTGGAAGACCCAAGGATTGCGCAGCGCGCCCCGGCCGACGAGCGCGCCGGAGATCCCGGGTGCCTCACGGCGCAACGTCACGTACGACGCATGGTCGACGACGTCTCCCGAAGCGAAGACCGGTGCGACGGCTGCTTTGGCAGCCGTAGCGATCAGGTCCCATCGCGCGCGACCCTTGTAGCCTTGGGGGCGCGTGCGGCCGTGCACGGTCAAGCGCGCCAAAGGCAGCGTCGCAACGCCGGCGAGGAGCGCGGGAAACTCCGCGTGCTCAGCAAATCCCGTCCGCATCTTCAAGGCGAACCGCCCCGGACCGAGCTCGCGCACCAGCTTTTCGATGGTCCGGGCGAGCTCGTTCGGATCTTTCAGCATGCTGCTGCCGGCACCTTTGCCGACGCAGACGGGCGACGGGCAGCCGGCGTTCAGCTCGACGAAGGGCACCGCATCCCGGGGCAGGAGCGCCGCGGCGCGCAAAAAATCGTCGACGCAGGCCGCCATCAGTTGCACGACGGGCGGCAAGACGCCGGGTATGCCGCGGGCTGCCAGCGTCAGCTCCGGCGCGAAGTCCTCCGGCCAAACGCGCGGCGGGAACGTCTTCGTGACGCGCAGAAAAGGCGTCGCCAGGCTAACGGGCGCACTCGCGAGGCGGAAGAAGAGCCGCGCCGCGAACGACGTGACGCCTTCCATCGGCGCGAGCCCAAGGACAAGAGGCGCGGCACTCATTCCGGACCGAGACTCCGGCGCGCGCTCTCGAGCCGTTCGATGGCCTCGGGCGAAAGCGGCGGAATCTGTAGATCGAGCGCCTCAAGCGCGTCGACTACGACCTTCGCGACCATGGCGCGGGTCGCCCATTTGCGGTCGGCAGGGACGATGTGCCACGGCGCCGCCTCAGTCGACGTTGCTTCGATCGCCTTCTCGTAGGCGTGCTTGTACTCGTCCCAGTAGGCGCGCTCTTCGACGTCGGAGGTCGAGAATTTCCAGTTCTTCTCGGCCTCGTCGATCCGCTCGAGAAAGCGCTGCCGCTGCTCCGATTTCGACAGGTGTAGATAGAATTTGCAGATGACGGTGCCGCCGTCGACCAGCTGGCGCTCGAACGCGACGATGCTCTTCAGACGCTGCTTCCAGAAAGCCTCGTCGAGGTCGCCGACGCGCGCTACGCCCGGGGGGTGCGCGTTGACGACGAGCTCTGGATGCACTCGCGTGATGAGGACGTCCTCGTAGTGCGAGCGATTGAAGAGCGCGATGGAGCCGCGGCGCGGGGTCGACCGGTGGTAGCGCCAAAGGAAGTCGTGGTCGAGCTCTTCGGCAGTCGGCGTCTTGAAGCTCGAGACCCCGATCCCCTGCGGATTCAGGCCGGTCATCACGTGGCGGATCAGGCTGTCCTTTCCCGACGCGTCCATTCCTTGCAGCACGATCAAGAGCGAGCGCGCATTCGTCGCATAGAGCTTGTATTGAAGCTCCGCCATGCGCTCAATGGATGCGGCGAGCGCCTCCTGCCCCGCTTCTTTCGACGCGAACGCGTCACGGCCGTCCGTCGGCCAGTCGGCGAGGTCGACTTTCTTCCCTGGAATGACGCGCGTTTCCACTGGCAGAGGCTCCTGATTCAACTGACATGTGTCCTGAATTTTTACCACAATGCCAAAGCTGGCGCCGCAACGGCTGGCGCGCCGCGCTCGCAACCGACGGCGCATTCTCGCGCAGGACTCGCACCACGAACGCGAAGATCCGTCAGCTCGTTGCGTAACTGGAGCGGGAAGGTCAGGCGGCGCTCTTGGGGCTAAGTAGCGAGGGCGATCGCACGGTCGTCTTTGGCCGCGAAATTTGCCTGAAATTCCAAATGATTACATTGGGGCAGACGGGCGTGCCGAGCCGGTGGTATATCCGTGGGATGAACCGATCGGATCCCACATTGCTCGGCGACGAGTTCTTTGCCCGGCCCGCGGAGCGTGTGGCTCGCTATCTCGCTTGGTCCTTGCTTCTCGATGCGGCGCGCGCGGCCAAGCGCCTCGAATACGAGGTGGACGGCGAGGCGCTTCATGATTTTCGCGTGCGAATTCGAAAGCTTCGGACCTTCGGGCGCGCCCTCAAGCCTTTGCTCGGCAGCGGCTGGCCCAAGGGCGCGAGCGGGGCTTTGAAAGAGATCGCGACGGCGACAAATGCGCCTCGCGATCGCGAGGTGGAGATCGAGCGGCTCACGCGCGAGCGCGCTCACCTCGGAGCCGTGGCGGCCCGCGGCGCGACCGCGTTGGGCGGTTGGCTCGGCGCCGGCTTGGCTGAAGCCTATGCCGCGGTCGAGCGCACCGCTTTGCCGGAGTTTTACGCGTTGGAGCGTGATTTCCGCCGTCGACTGAGCGGCGCCGAGGGCGCATCGGACGGCACGAGCTCGTTCGCGAGCGAGCTTAGGAACCGCCTCTTAGAGCACGAGCGCGAGCTCGACGAGCGCGCGAAAGGCGTCGCCGCCGAAGAGCCGTACGAGGCCGTGCATCGGGTGCGGATCGCCTTGAAGCGCTTGCGCTACCTGCTCGAGCCGGCGCAAGCCGCGGTCGGCAAGCGCCTCGTCGCCGTGACGGCCGCGCTGGCGAAGTTGAAGGAGCTGCAGGAGCAGCTCGGCGGCTTGAACGATCTCTCCGTCCTGACGGAGGAGGTGAGTCGACTCGCTGCCACCGAGCTTCCGGGCGTTCCGCATGCCGAGATCGCGGCGCTCGCGACTGAGCTCGGCGCGCGGCGCGACGCGCTATACGCCGAGCTTGGGCGCGAGGCCTTGGCCGAGGGCCTTCGGGCCTTGAAGAAAAGCCTCGGCGCCGCGGCCCGCGAGCTACGCAGCTTGGAGCCGGTCGTGAAACGCGCGGGCGCTGCCAAAGGTCCCGTGAAACCGGCGGCCAAGCTCGACGTCGCGACGCAGCCGGTGGCTTTAGCCCCGGAGCCCCGCGCCCGGGCCGCGGGCCGCCGCACCTAGGGTCCTCGCCCACTGATTCCCGCGCGTCTCTCAGCGTCGCTTGGGCGGTCCGGCCGGCTTCTTCCCAGGCCTGGAGCCGCCGGTTTGCGGTCCCCCGGATTTCGCGGGCGGGCGCTTGCCCGGCGCGGGCGGACGGCTGCCGGGGCGAGCGGGGGCGCGAGCTCCAGGGCGGGGCGAGCGGTCTTGGGGCTTCGCGGCGCGGTCATGCGGGCGCTTGGCGCGATCACCGGGCTTCGGGCCGCGGTCGTTCGGCTTGGCGCCGCGGTCGTTCGGCTTGGCGCCCTGCGGCAGCGGCGCCGACGCCGGCCGCGCCTTGAGCGGCGCGAATGTGAGCGGCGTGAACCCCTCGAACTTCACGACCGGAATTTTGAATTTGATCAGCTTCTCGATCGGCGCGAGGAGCCTGAGCTCGCCCTGCGTCACGAGCGAGATCGCGAGCCCTGATTTCCCGGCCCGACCGGTGCGCCCGATGCGATGCACGTAGTCCTCGGGAACGTTCGGCAGCTCGTAGTTGACCACGATGCCAAGGTCGGACGTGTCGAGCCCTCGCGCCGCGATGTCGGTCGCGACGAGGATCTGCACCTTGCCCTCCTTGAAGCGCGCCATCGCCTTTGTACGATGCGCCTGCGTGCGGTCGCCGTGCGTCGCCATGACGACGAGCCCGCGGGAGATCAAGTCCTTCGCGACCTCGTCGACCTTGTCTTTGGTCCGGGCGAAGACGAGGATCTGCTCGGTGAGATGCTTGTGCACGACCTCGAAGAGCAGGTCGAGCTTCCGCGCCGGGTCGACGGGATGGAGCGTGTGGACGACGTTTTGCGCCGTCACCTTCTGCGGCGTCGACTCGATCGAGGCGGGCTTCACCAGATACTTCTGCGCCAGCTTCCGGACCTCGTCGGAGAACGTCGCGGAGAAGAGCAGGGTCTGGCGCTGCCGCGCCGTCTTGCCGATGATGACGCCGACATCCTCGCTGAAGCCCATGTCCAGCATGCGATCGGCCTCGTCGAGGACGAGAATCTCCAGGTCGGCGAGCCAGACGTTTTTCTGCTCGATGTGGTCGCGCAGGCGTCCCGGTGTCGCGACGACGATGTCGACGCCGGCCTCGAGCCGCTCCAGCTGCGGACCGTAGCTGACGCCACCGTGTAGGAGGACCCCAGTGAGGCCCGTGCCTTTGCCGTAGGCCGCGAGGTCGTCGTAGACCTGCAGCGCGAGCTCGCGCGTGGGCGTGAGGATGAGGGCGCGCGGCGCCGTCGCGTGCTTACGGGGCGTGGCCAACAAATTTTGCAGAAGAGGCAACGCGAACGCCGCCGTCTTGCCCGTGCCGGTCTGGGCAATTGCGATGAGATCGCTCTTCGCCAGAATCTTCGGAATCGCCTGGCGTTGCACCGGTGTAGGCGCGGCGTAACCCAGAGCCTTGACCGTCTGGCGGAGCTCGGGGGAAAGGCCGAGGGATTCAAAGCTCATGGATTCGGTTCTCGCAGACGGTTCGGGGCTAGGGGCTCGGGGCACCGGGACCATATGATGAAAGCTCCCCAGCGCGCTAGGAGTCGATTTCATGAGCGAATACGGCATTTCACTGAGGATTTCTCGCGAAGACGGCGCCCCAATGGTCGCCGCCGACTGCACCGAGCTCGGCCTCGAGATGAAGGAAATCGTCGCCCGCCTCGGCCTGACCGGGATGTGTGACGACGAGCCGTTCGCCTGTGCCGATGCCTTCCGAAAGAACGACGACGAGGGTGGCCGCATCTATGCGCTCACCTCGTCTAGCATTTACGGTGCGCTGCCGGAGGACATCGCGCGCGAGCACTACGATGCGGACCTTGCGGAAGGCGAGCGGCTCGTCACCGAGTTGCGCGCCATGCACGAGGACATGGTTTACACGCTCGGCGAGGCGGAATGGTGAGCCGACCTCTCGGGCGCTGCGTTCGGTGAAGGCAAAGTGCTGAGTTGGGTGTATAAAGGGCGCATGAAACACCGCGCCTGTATGCTCTTTTTCATGGTCCTTGGACTGCAAGCCGGCGTTTGTCGCGCCGACGAACCCTCCATGGCGGAAGTCGTGGCAATGCTCCGGACGACGCCCCTGCACAGCGTCGAGGAATTTCTCGACGCCTTGCCGGAGCGCTACTTCGCGACGACGACTTTCGTCGTGAAGTCGCGCAGCATGCAGCAAGCGAGTTGGGCGCGGCCGCGGATCATCCTGCACTCCGACGCCGTCGAGCGCGATACCCCGCGCCGTCACGTCGTCCTGGCCGTCGGCGGCGACGGGCAGAGCGTCGAGGCGATCGAGTTCGACGACCGGGGCGGCGAGTTCGACTTTTACCGCCTCTTCTTCAGCGCGGCTAAGCCCACGGTGGAGCGGAACCCGACGCGCTGCGCCACGTGCCACGGCGCGCCGGCGCGGCCGATCTGGGACGGCTTCGGCATTTGGCCCGGTTTTCTCGCCAGCCTTTCGACGCATACGACTGGCGCCGGCTCGGTTGAGCTCGAGCGCGCGGCGATCGCGGGCCTGCGGGAGAGCCTCGCCACGCATCCCCGCTACCGCCGCGTCGTCGATCGATTCGATTACGGCGGCCTCGAGGCGGCAAACGGGCGGATGGGGCTCTACTTCAATCGGAAGGTGGTCGGGCTCCTCCTCGGCAAGATGCGCGCTCACGCCGCCTTTCCGAGCGTACGCGCCGCGCTCGTCGATCAAACGTTGGGCGAGGCGTTCGTCGAGAAGCTGCCGCCCGAGATGCAGGAGGCCGCACGGGAGCGTTATCCCGGGCAGGTGGCGTCGGTGTGTCGCTCGATCCGCGACGCGGCCGAGGCGCGGATCGAGCGCTTGATCTCGGCCTCGGGCCCGCGTCTCGAGCGTCGCCTCGTCGACGATTGGGAGTTCTCTTCGGTTGAGTATCGCGCGCGCATCCTCACCGTCCTCGACCTTCTCGGCATGGCGGACGAGGCGCCGCTGTCGACGACGACGTCTCCGCGCTGGCCGCTTATGGGCGCCGACGGCTGGTACGGGCCGTCCGCCCTGCTTTTCGCCGGGTTCGCCGGCGACGGGGGTGCCGTTCCGCCGGTCAACGCGCCGCTCGATCTCGTGCATTCGCCCGCGAATCGACTCGTTCTCAGCAAAGAGCACGATCTGGTCACGACTTTGGTGCCGCATCGCGTTTGCGGCCCGCTGTCGATCCCCCTGCGTCCGATCGAGTAATAGTGCACCAGGCAACGCGCGCCGTTGAGCATCGCGGCGCGCGCTGCTACGATTGAAGCGGAGGCGCATCCGTGAAGCAGCTCGCCGGGTTCGATTACGTCGAGACCGTCACCGCCGCCGCCGGCAAGACCGTCGTCCTTTTCCACGGCTACGGCGCCGACTGCCACGACCTCGCTCCCTTGGCCGGGGTATTTCCGCCGGGCCTCGCGGCGCGGTGGGTCTTTGCCAACGCGCCGCTCACCGTGGCCATCGGCCCGCATTCCACCGGGCGCGCTTGGTTTCCGATCGACATGGCGGCGCTCGAGGCCGCGATGATGCGCGGCGGCCATCGCGACTTCTCCGGCGAGACGCCGCCCGGGTTCCTCGAGGCCGCCGAGCGCGCCGCCGCCTTCGTCGCCGCGCTCGGCGTCGAGCCTGCAAATCTCGTCGTCGGCGGCTTCAGCCAGGGCGCGATGATGGCGACGGAGCTGGCGCTCACGATGAGGGAGGCGCCGGGCTCGCTCGTCGTCTTGTCCGGCGCGCTGGTGACGAAGGTTCGTTGGCAGGAGGCGCTCGCGCGGCGCGGGCCGCATTTGCGCGTGTTTCAGGCGCACGGGCGTGGCGATCCCGTTCTCTCGTTTCGCGATGCCGAGACGCTGCAAAGTCTCCTGGTCGGGGCCGGCGCCAAAGTCACGTGGTCGCCCTTCGACGGCGGCCACGAGATCCCGGAATCCGTACTACGCGGGCTCGCCGGCTTCCTCGCCCCGCAAGCGTGATAGACTCGGGGAAACACGCCCTGGAGAGAACCGATGGATCGCTTGCGCACGCTTTTCTCGCGCCAGAACCTCCCGAAGCTCTTCCTGATCGTCGGCGTATACCTCCTCGGCCGCATGGAAGGCGAGGGCCGCTTCCACTGGGGCGAGGTCTTCGGCAAGGTTGCCGATGTCGCATCGGCTGCGGTCGACAGCGCGCGCGGCGTCGTCGGGATGTGAGGTCTCAGAAGATCCAGGACAAAAGGATCTGCACGCCGGTGTAGGCCGCCATCGCTGCGATGGCCTTGTTCTGCGGCACGTAGAGGAATTTGGCGATGAGCCAAATGCCGAGCACGAAAGTCGCGACGAAGGCGACGACGGTGCCGAGCATCAGCGACACGGCGAAGCCGGAGATCGACAGGGCGCCGACGATCATGAACGCCTTGCCGAAGCTGAAGTCGGCCTCGTGTCGAGCCAGCTGGTAGAGGACGGCCAAGAGGACGCCAGCGCCGATCGCGAGCTTGAACGGATAAATCAGCAAGCTGTGATCCCCTCATTGGCGCGACCGGATTTCAGGCGCCCATCCTACATGGTAACCTAGCGGGGTCGATGTTAGTCTCCCCTTTCTGTGGGTCAGAAACGGCCTGGTTGATTTCGGAGACTCCGTGACTATTCCCTTCTATTGCCTCGTGGCGATGCTGGTCTTGATTCTCGCCACGAAGATCCCGCTCGCCATCGCCCAGGTTCGCGCGGGTGGCGGCAAGTACGACAACCGCGATCCGAGAACGCAGCAGGCCGCGCTGAGCGGTTGGGGTAAGCGCGCTCTAGCGGCGCATCAGAACACGTTCGAGGCGCTCGCGATCTTCACGCCGGCGGTGCTGATCTCGCATTTCGCACCCTCGGCATCCTCGTCCTGCGCAGCGACGCTGGCGGTGGTGCATGTCGTGGCCCGCGTGATCTATCCGGTGCTCTACATCGCCGACGTGCACGTGTTGCGCTCGCTCGTTTGGGGCGTCGGTTTCGGTGCGGCGATCTGGATGGCGCTCTTGCCGGCGCTGTGATCTGAGCTAGGGTACGATCGCGTCGACTAGAAACGTATCGACGAAGTCGCTGGTGGCTCCGCTGGACGCGGCGCACGTATTCTTGTAGCCGTTTTCGAAGACGAAGCCCTTGAGCACTTGGTTGGTGTCGAACGTGAGGTTTCGTAGGAACTTCACGTCGCCGAAGACGCAGCTGTCGGTCGAGCCAGAAGCCTTGTCGGTGGTGAGGTTCGAGCCGTCGACGACGAGTGTCGAGCTGCCGTCGGGCTTGACCACGTTGGAGACGGCGCCGTCGACGATGCGGTAGACCGGGCCTAGGATCGCGAGCGGAAAGCCGGCGGAGACGCCGACGCGGACGTCAGGCGGGCAGGCCGAGCTGCGGAAGATCTGCTCGAGCTTGGCACGGTAAACCGCGTCCGAGGCGTAAGCCTCGTCGGCTACGATCGGCGCGACATCTTGCTGAAGCAGTTGCAGCTTCTGCGCGTACGAGAGCGCCGCGACTGCGCCCGGTACGGAAGGCTGAGTGGCACACTGAGCCTGTCCGGCCACGCTGTAGCCGGAGGCGGGAAGCTTGAGGCAAAGGTGTTGGTAGGGTCCCGTTGAATTGTCCAAGGCGACGATGCCTAAAACGGCTGTCGCGAGGGCTTCGAAATCTTCCTGCGCATCGGCCGGCGCGTAGCCGGTGTTAGTGTTGCCGAGAGCATCGAAAGGCGCGGCGCCGTCGCCGTTAGGATCGCGGACCTCGAGCCCCGCGACCGGCGCCCGGCGGCGTGCTCCGAGGAGGTCGCCGAAGACCGTGAGGTAGGTGAGCGTGTCGGCGGCCCCGTCGTCGCGCTGGTCGTCCGTGGTCACGACGTCGTAGCTTTGCGTCCCAGGGTTCCAGATCGAACGTTGGTTCCACGCGCTTTGCATGAGGAGAATGTTCTGCATGCAGCCGCCGAGCTCGGTCGAGACGGCATCGACGAAAGCCCGAACGATCACGTACAGGCGATCGGTGACGCCGGCCTTGAGGGCAGGCGTCCACCCGACGAACTCGACCTTGGCGAACAGGGAGGCGAGCGCCGCGCGGCCCGCGGCGCTACCGATCGCGTCGTCGAAGTCGAGCTCGAGGCCGACGCTGTTGCAGGACGTGCCGACGATGTTCGAGGCGCTTTCGACGTCGTAGAGCAACTGCTGCACGGCTGCCTTGCCGGCCGTCTGCGTTGCGCCGTTGGCGTCTTGAAGTTGGAGGATGGCGGCGTCCAGGGCGGCCTCCGTGCTCGGATCGGCATTGATTGCCTTGTACTTCTGCGCGTAGGTCAAGGCTGCGCCGACGTCGGGAAGCTGCAAGACGCCGCCCAATTGGACGATTCTCGCGGCTGCGACCGGGGCGGAGTTGATAAGGAGGGTCATCTCTTTCTTGAGAAAATCCTTACCAGTGCCACCCAGGCTAGCGTTGACGACGTTGAAGTTATTCGCCGCGAGACCCAGGTTGGATCTCTTGGTCGCGTCGCCGTAGTAGCTCGTCTTGGCGAGAATCTTCCCCATCGCCTTCATGGTGACGTCGGTGATGGTGCCCACGGCCGCTTCGCGAGTCAAGATCGCGAACGTATTGGTGAGCTGGTTGAAGCGGCGATCGGGCGAATGCAGCCGGCGGCTGTCGGCGAGGCGTGCGAAGAATTCCTCGACGACGGCGCGGCCCGCGTCAGCGCCGACCGCGGAAGTGCCCGAGTCCAGTGCCTTGCGCAAGAGCACATGATAGCGATCGAGCGCCGCCTTCGGCGCCCAAGCATTGGCTGCGATCGCGGACAGCGTGGGCGTGTAGGTGATGCTCGCCAGGGAGTTGGTGCCGTCGCTGATCGCGTATCCGGCCGTGCAGGCCTGCGCCTTTTCTTCGTCGACCCATAGCTGGAGCCGGGGCGCGGCGAAGCCGTCGGACGCGATAAACTTGAGGTAGCGGCTTTCGAGCCAGGTGTCGGTTGAGGTCGTGCGCGTCGTGAAGTTCGGGAGGCTCGAGTAGTCGCCGTTCAGCACAGCTTTTCGGTCGTCCGCATCAACGTGCGTCTGATACGCGTCGATGGTGCCGCTCGCGATGCTGAGCGTACTGAAGAAGTCGGACTGGGCAACCTTGATCTGGCTCGGATCAAGGTCCGCTACTGCGCCCTTCTGTACGACGGGGCTCGCGAGCATCGTGCCCGTATCGAGGTCGAGCACGAGGTCGAAGCTTGCGCTCGCGGTCCACGCGTCGATGCCCCCCATCGTCTTAATGGCGAGGAGGTCCGAGCTGCCGTTCGCGTTCGTACGAATGATCGCGACGACGAGCTGCTTGTCTTGAAAGCCCACGCAACTCAGGCTGAACCCGCCGCTCGCATCGACGTCGTCTAAGCAGACGCTTTGGCTCTGGATGTCGGCCGTCATCGCTTTCACGAACAGGCCGGCATAGCTCGAGTCGGCAAGGCTCATGCCCGAGCCAGTGAGCTGCATGGTACCGGTGATGATGAGGGTCGACGGAGCGGTCGCCGTCGGCTTGCTGTCGGGCGGCGTGACCACGCTGGCACCGTCCGGCGCCGCGTCGTCGACATCGCCCCCGGAAGTATCGATGGCGATGACGCTCGGCGTCGGGCCCGAAGTGCCCGCCGGCTGGCCGCCGACGACGATCGTCGAGCCGGAGTCGTCGGAGCTGCCTGCGCTTTCTTCGTCGTCTTTGCAGCCGGCGGCGAATGCGACGATAGCGATGGTTAGGGCGGCGGCAAGGTGGCGTTGATGCATGTTTGAGATCCCGAGTACGAAAGGGTTCGACTCAGGGATCGGCTGGTCGACGCCGGACTCGAGCGATCGATGCTCGACGGCGAGAAGTTCAAGTATTGTTAGTTGGTTACAGAATTTTAATGTTCTGAATTTCCCCAGAAAGATTCTGGGCGCTTTTTTGGGCCAGGCGCGGTCGGTTGGGCTCTCGGTCGCAGTCCATCTTCCACTCTCCACGTTCCAAAGCCAGATTCTCGCTTGCCAGCGAGCGTGGCGGTCCCTGAGGGAATCGAACCCCCAACCACCCATTTGGAAGGGGTTGTTATATCCATTTAACTAAGGGACCGGACCCCAGCCCTATATCACTGAACCAAAAGGCGAATCACCTCGAAATACGGAACTTCGTCAAACCTGCCGATAAGACCTGAAATCTACCGGGAGGTGACCATGAAGGTCCCATTCATCGCTCTGACGCTCGCGGCCGCCCTCTATGCCCAGCCCGTCCTCGCTTGCGGCCCCATGGCCGAGGTCGGCCTCGAGGAGAACGCGGAGTTCGGCACGCCGACCGTCGACCTCGTCGGCGCCAAGATCCGCACGCCTTCAGAGAACCTGACGCCCGAAGAGGTGTCTGAGGTTGCGCGCGGCAACATGTTTCAGGTGCAAGCCTGCTACGAGGACCTCGTGCGTCGGCATCCGCAAGCGGCAGGCTTCGTCGTGGCAACGGTCGTGTTGGATCCCAAGGGTGCCGTCGAGGACGCCGCGGTCAACGTCCGCGACATGAAGCGCGACAAAGCCTTCATCACCTGCGTCGCCGCCAACGTCGGCTCCTGGCGCTTCCCGAAGCCGAAAGGGCAGGGGAGCTTGAAGGCGAGCATCGTCTTCCGCGCCACCCGCGCGACTGAGAGCCAAGAGCTTCCGACCGTGCAGAACGCGCTCGCCGGCAAGTGAGCGCTCGAGCGGTCGCCGACGATCCTAGGTCTTCGGCGGCACCACCACCGCCGGATTCTGGATCTCCGCGGCGCGCGCTTTCGACACCGTCGCGAGCGCGTGCTTCACTTCGACCGCTTTCGCCGGAAATCCCGGGTCGAGCCGCAGCTCGACCACCCGGTACCAGATCATCCCGGCCGGCGCGTGATACGCGTGATTCATGCACAAGCAGCGGAAATCGAAGCCGAGCGACAGCTTTGCCGGCTCGACGCCGTGCGGCGCCGCGAAGAAGTAGAGATCGCCCTTCGTCTTGTTCTCGACGACGAGGACGAGCCGTTTGACGCCGCCCGGCGCGAGCTCGAACGTGCCGTCCTCGAGCTCGGCGCCGACCGGCAGCTCCTTTCTCGTCTTGACGCTCGCGGTCGTCCAAAGGGCTGGCGGTGCGCCTGCCTTCGCCTCGAAGACCTGCATCGAGGCGGGGAAGTCCTCCTCGTCCCAGGCGAGGGTCACGGTAGCGAGCTTGGCCTTGGGCTTTTTCTTCGCCTTGCCGTCGGCTAAGGCGGCGGAGGCGAAGAAGACGCTAACGAGCGCCAGCGCCGTCGCGATGGCGGCTTTCATTCCGTGCAGTCCACGTAAGACGTTCGGTCCTCGGACGGGCAGCAGCGCTTGATCAAGAAGATGCCGTTGACGCGGTTTTTGTCGTTGGCGCGCACGTTGACGCGCCCGACGAGCTTCGACTTCTTGATCTCGGTGATCTGGACCTTGCCGGTCGGGCCCGGCACGGCCTCCTCGGGATCGGGCGCGGTGTTGACGAAGGCGAACTTCGCCTTGGGGGTCAGGTCGAACTCGCCCACTTTCAGCTCCAGCTCGAAGTCGACGCGGCGATCGTCCGGAGCCTGATACGCGAGCTCTTGGCATGCGTATTCGAACTTGACCTTATCGCCGAGAAACTGGACGAGGAAGGGCTTGGTCAGATCTTCGTCGTCGGTGGGCAGCGCACGGCCGCTGGAGAACACCCACCCGGTGCCGAAGACCTGCCCCTTCGCGGAGCCGTTGAAGTACGCGCCCGAGCCGCTGCCTTCCTCTTCCTCGGCGCCCGACGAGTCGCCGTCGTCCTCGTTTTTTTTGCCGCAGGCGAAGCTCGCGATCGCGAGCGTCACGCTCATGGCGATAAGAGGCACGAATCGCATCAAGGTCCTCCTTCCGGAGCCGAGCCTTGCGGCGGCCACGGGGTGGGGAATGTCCGCGGATCGAAGCGGAACTCTTGGCCGACGCTGGTGAGCTTCTGGCCTTTGCGCACGTAAAGGATCGCGCCCTCGTTGATGGGGAAGCCGCGCGGTGATCGCAGCTTTTCCTCGGCGCCGAAGTAGCGGACGACGTGGCCTTTGACGGTCGCTCCGCCTTCCGCCCCGGAGACCAGGCGGTCACCCATCTTCAGGCCCCAGGCGCGGCCGCGGTCGACGTAGACCCAGGCGCCGCGCACTTTCGCGACCTGCGGGCCGTCGGCGAGCGCGAGCGCTTTTTTCTCGCCTTCCAGGAAAGCCGTGAGCTCTGCCGGAACGCTAAACTGGATCGTGCCGTCGGCCGCCGGCGTCAGCGTCCACTGCGTCTTCTGCTCGTATTTCTGCGCGGCCGTGCCCAAAGGAATCGAGCGTCCGCCGACCGAGTCGACGAAGGTCGCGACCATCTCCATCGTCACCGGCAACTTCCGGTTGGGTTTCGACTCGGGCGGATTCGTCCAGCGCATCACCACGCGTCGCGTCGGCCGGCGTAAGGTGGCGGGCTGCTCCAGGACATCTCGCGTCGTCGCGAGGATGTCCGTTCCCAACAGCCGGGCCACCGTATAGGTTTCGCCGAGCTTCTCCTCCAGGAGGAGCCCGACGCAGGCGCTCGAGCCTTCGTCCATGCGGGTGAGGTTGCGGCCCAGATCGAGGCCGACGTGCAAGGCGTCGGCCTTAGGCGTGGCGCCGCGGCTCGCTGCGCGGGCGAGCGCTTGCCGCGCCAAGGCCGGCAGGCGCGTCGCGAGTTGGTCCGGTTTCCATTGCGCGCGAGGGATGCTCACGTGCGCCGAGCCCAGGAGCTCGTTCTTCGCCGCATCGGCCACGGTCACGAAGAGGAGGTGACGATCCATGAGACTGCACCAGGTTGGCTCGACGACGACCGAGGGCGCTGGCAACACGGTCGTCGGCTTTCCGGTGAGGACACGGTCGGTCAGCCGGGCGCGATTGAGGGTGATCGGACGGCGGCCGAAGACGAAGCGCGTGAACGGCTGCGGGGCCGCGAGCCAGGCGGCGGCCAACGCGCGCTCGGCCGTCGGAATCGCGGTGCGGGCGGGCATCTTGTCGGTATCGTCGATGCCGACGATCCGGAGCGGCATCGACATTCCGTCGGGCCAAGCGAGGGCTGTGTCCGAAGCGGCCGCCTGGGCGGCATCTACTGGAACGACGGTGCCGCTGCCCGCATTTTGCGCAAGCGCTTCCCCGCCCATGAGCGAGCTCAGGACCAAGATGACGATCGGCACCAATTTGAGCGCATCCGGACGCAAGGGACTTTTCCCCTCCCGTCCTACTCATCGGCGCGCCGGCGGTTTTGGTTCAATTTGCACAAATTTTGTACAGGGAGCCGCCCGCCGCGAGCCTCGGGAACCATTGGCGAAGCCTCGCATTCTTGTGCGACTATCAACGCCGTTGCCCGAGTCGCGAGGACCAGCCATGAGCGTACCGTCTCCCGTGCAGGATTTCGTCCGCGGGATCAAATCCTATGTTCGGGGCGTGCAGTGGCTGCGGGAGCGGCCGAGCTATCTGGCGCTGCTCTTCGTGCCGATCACCATCGGCCTGATCTTCATGGTCCTCGGTCTTTCGCTCTTTGCGACCTACGACGATCGCATCCTAGCTGCGGTCCTGTTCACAAAACCGGCAGCCTGGTACTGGCTCGCGTTCTATTACATCTGTCAGCTCCTGGCCTACGTCGCCGTCATTGTCGCCGTGTTCTTGAGCTCCCTTCTTCTGATGAACGTCATCGCCTCGCCCATTTACGAGATCGTCTCGGCCGCAGTGGAGAAGGACCTCACGGGCATCGCGCCGCCGGCGCTCAGCATCAAGGACCAGCTGCGCGTCATGCTGGTCGAGCTGAAGAAGGTCGCGGCGATCATTTTCATCTCCGTCGTCTTGCTCCTCATCCCCGGGGTCAACGTCTTCGCGACCGTGGTCGCCGCCTTCCTCGTAGGGTGGGACTTCTTCGACTATCCGCTCGCGCGCCGGGGCTTCAGCTTCCGCCAGCGCTGGGACCTGGTGCGCGGGGAGAAGTTCGCGGTCCTCGGGCTCGGCCTTTGGCTGGTGATTCCTTTCGTCCAGATCGTCATGCTGCCGCTCGCCGTCGCCGGCGGCACCATCTTGAACATTGAAGCCATGCAAAAGCGTCAGCTGCTGACGCCACATACACCGACCAGGAGGGATGTTTGATGATGCCCAACACCAATGAGAACCGTAAGGCCGTCGAAGCGGCCGTCGGGGCCATCGAGAAGCAGTTCGGCAAAGGGGCCATCATGCGTCTGGGGGACAAATCGTCCCTGAACGACCGCATCGAGGTCATCCCGACCGGCGCGCTCTCGCTCGACATCGCGCTCGGCGTCGGCGGTATCCCGCGCGGCCGCGTCGTCGAGATCTTCGGACCGGAGTCTTCCGGCAAGACGACCCTGACCCTGCACATGGTCGCCGAGGCCCAGAAGAAAGGCGGCGTCTGCGCCTTCATCGACGCCGAGCATGCGCTCGACACGACCTACGCCAAGTCCATCGGCGTGAAGCTGGAGGATCTCCTCGTCTCCCAGCCGGACACCGGCGAGCAAGCGCTGGAGATCGTCGACACGCTGGTCCGCAGTAACGCCGTCGATCTCATCGTCATCGACTCGGTCGCGGCCCTCGTGCCCAAGGCCGAGATCGAAGGCGAGATGGGCGACTCGCACGTCGGCCTCCAGGCCCGCCTGATGTCCCAGGCCCTGCGCAAGCTGACGGGCTCGATCTCCCGCTCGAAGACCTGCGTGCTCTTCATCAACCAGATCCGCATGAAGATCGGCGTCATGTTCGGCAACCCGGAGACGACGACGGGCGGCAACGCGCTGAAGTTCTACTCCAGCGTGCGCTTGGACATCCGCCGCATCGCCTCGGTGAAGCAAGCGGACGACGTCATCGGCAACCGCGTCAAAGTCAAAGTCGTGAAGAACAAGGTGGCGGCGCCGTTCAAGATCGCCGAGTTCGACGTCATGTTCAACACGGGCATCTCGCGCATCGGCGACATGATCGACCTTGCCGTGGCGAAGAACATCATCGCCAAGACCGGAGCCTGGTTCGCCTACAAGGAAGAGCGCCTAGGCCAGGGCCGCGAGAACGCCAAGGAGTTCCTCGAGCAGAATCCGAAGATCGCCGCCCAGATCGAGAAGGAAGTGCTCGTTGCTTACAACGTTCGGGTCGACGGCCTTGCCGCCGCTCCGGCACCGGCTGCCGCCGCCGAGGAGCCGGCGCGCTCCGGCGCCGTCTCGGGCGGCACCTCGCAGGCGCTCAAGTCCATGAGCGAGGACGAGAGCGAGGCGAAGAAAAAGGCGCCTGCCATCGCCGCCGCCACGGCTGCCAAGAAACCGCCGCAAGCGGCTCAGGGTAAGTAGTTTCTAGAAACATCGCGGCATTTTGAAAATACGACCCGGTATCATGGGCTTGCCATGATATCCGGGTCCTCTTTATTCACGGCGGCTGAGCGCCAGAAACGATCGGCACTGCCGCCGACGCTGTCTTCGGCTCGACGCCGTAGCGAACCAAGTCCGGCATCGGCGGCCGCTCGAGCGCTCCCACTCCGAACACCTCGAGCATCTGCGCGATCGGCACGGGCCCCTTGGCGTCGCGAAAGAGGCCCTTTACCACGGCCTGCGAGGCGAGCTCGCCCTCTGCCGTGCCACGGTGAACCTCTTGCTGGAAGTAGAACCATTTCTCGTCCCAGTAGACGATCTGCGTCGTCAAGGTGATCTTCTCGAACGCGCGCAACGACCGCCGAAAGCGGATGCTCGCCGTCGCCAGCACGGGAAACCAGCCGCGCCTGCGCACCTCCGGCAGGAGCCCGGCGCGAAAGATCATGTCGTAACGACCGAGATCCATCAGCGTCAGAAAGCGGCCGTTGTTCATGTGCAGGTTCAGATCGAGGTCGAAAGGCGACACGGTGAGGCGCGTCTCGACCCGGTCCGACACCTTGCACGGCGGGGCCGACCGTGCGCGCCACCACACCATGAGCGTTCGCAGCACTGGGTACATAGGTCAGGACCTCATCGAAATGGGTCAGCGTAAGGCTGCCAGTCACACTCTCCAGCCGTCTCCGGCCAGAGGCCTTCAGCCTCCGTCTCGAAGTGCCATACCCCCGCATGCTGCCCGCGCCGCCGGTAAGCGAACGGCGGCGCCACCAACCCGACTCCCGCGGCGTCCGCCAGCACGTCGTAAAGCCGCATCGCCGCTTCGACCGGCTGCTCACTAACCATAACCAGGGTCTTTGGCGCTTCCCGAGCGTCGCCGACGCGGCGCGCCCAGAACGCGACGCGGCCTGCCACCTCGCGCAGCACGTAAAGCCTGACCCAGACAGGAGCTCGTTCCACCATTTTGCTATGATGCCAAAACTTTTCCATTCTTCCGAGGTGAAGCGTGCCCAACCCTCAACGGATCTCGTTAGCGCACCGCCCGACTCCGATTGTGAAGCTCGAGCGCCTCTCGAAAAATCTCCCCGCCGACATCTTCGTCTGGCGCGACGATTGGACCGGCTCGCTCGAATCGGGAAACAAGATCCGCAAGCTCGAGTTCTACGCTGCCGACGCGATCGCAAAGGGCGCTACGCGCCTCATCACCTGCGGCGGGCCGCAGTCGAATCATGCGCGCGCCACTGCATGGGTCGCACGCCGCCTTGGCCTCACTTGCACCGTCGTCGTCCGTAAGCCAGCCGCCGGCATGGAGGCCCTGGGTGCCGGTCCGATCTCTCAGGGAAACTTCCTACTAACGAAAATCGCGGGCGCGCACTTTCGCTTCATCGAGCTCGAGGATTACCAGAAGCGCGGCTCTAGCTACGACAGCTTCCTCGAAGAAGCGGCAGAGGACGCTCGCAGGGAAAACGAGACGCCCTACATTATCCCCGAAGGTGGTAGCGGCCCCCTCGGCTGCTTCGGCTACGTCGAAGGCATCGAGGAGATGCTCGTCGCTTGGCGCGCCTCGAGCGCCAAGCGGGCCGCGCCCACCGCGATCTTCTGCGCGCTTGGCAGCGGCGGCACGCTCGCCGGCCTTCACTTGGGCCTCGAAGCACAGAAGCTCGCGACGAGCTCGCTATACGCCGTCAACGTCTGCGACAGCGCCGCGTATTTCAAAAAGCGTGTTGGCGCCTTGATCGAGGCCACCGCCGCCGAATACGGACTCCGCTCGCAGACCTCGCAGCTTCAGATTTTCGACGGCCATTTTGGCGCCGGCTATGCCGCCACGAGCGACGCCGACTTTCTTTGGTACGTCGCCTTGGCCCGCGAGGAAGGCCTCCTCTTGGACCCGGTCTACACCGGCAAGGCGTTCCGCGGCATGGTCGTCGAGCTCGAGGCCGCACCCTCGGCCTTCGGCGACGAGATCCTCTTCGTGCACACCGGCGGAATGTTCGGCACCTTCGCGTTCGCGGAGCAATACGCGCGGGCTTTGGGCCATCCGATCTGAAAATTGCCTCGACGGCCGGTTTCACCCGGCCGCCGAGGCATGGATCAGATGGTTTCCCCCCCAAGCCGAAGCTTGCCACCACCCGAGTGAACTCTGACGTTCATGATCATGATACGAGCGCCGCGACGCAAACCCCCAATTAGCAAACCTAATGTCGACGCGTCGCCCCACGTTATGCGCGTTGCTTTGCTCACGAAGTAGTCAGTGACTGCGTAGGGACCTGACGTCCGGGGCATCAGAACCCCGTAGGAAATCTAATAAGTCAAAGCATTCCGAATCGTTATATGAAGCTCACGAGTGGCACGGAAGCTGCTCAAGCGCTGCGGAACCTAAAACCCGCAGACATGTGAGACCTCAGCGAAATGAGGAACAAGGACCTCGACCTCAAGAAGCACGCGCCGGCCGAAGGCAAATCGGCCGGCAATCGCCTGCGTCTTCTCGACTTCGACGATCTCTTCCTCTTGAAGCATTTGCTCGAGGGCCACACGGTCGCTGCGACGGCAAAGCAGCTCGGCCTGACGCAGCCAGCGATCACGCAGCGCGTGCGCAAGATCGAGCGCGTCTTCGCCGAGCCAATGCTCGCCAAGGTCGGCCGCCACGTGAAGTTGACGAAGGAAGGCCGTGCGATCTGCATCAAGGCCGCCGACGCGCTCGCCCTCATGCATGAGGTCTCGACCCATGCGCAGGACACCGCCGTCACCATCGGCGCCTCGCCGTCCGTCGGTCAGCGCTGGCTTTGGCCGGCCCTCAGCGCGCTGCGCCACGTCTCGCCTCAACTGGCCTTTCACCTCCTCGTCGGCTCGGGCGACGAGCTCGTCGGCCTTCTCGACGCCGGAGCCATCGACGCCTGCTTGACCTCGGCACCCGCGCCCCTCGGTTCCTACGGCTCCCTCGACGTCGGCGAGGACGACTACGTCTTCGTCGCCACGCCGGACCTCGCCGCGAGGATCCTGACGCCGGAGGACCTTCGCCCCCAGACGCTCCTGGAGCTCGACCGATCGTTCTCGCTGCTCGCGCGCATCGAGGTCGAAGCGCGCGCCTCCGTTCGTTTCGACTCCGTTTGGTTCCTCGGCACCCTGAGCAACGTCGCCGCGGCCACGCTCTCGGGATTCGGCGTCGCGATCCTCCCGCGCTCACTCGTTCAAGCGCAGATCGGCGCCGAGCGCTTGGCCCTCGTCCTGCCAACCCTCGATCTCACGCCCGAACGCTTCCGCCTCGTCTTCCGCCGAGACCGCGGCGTCGAGCCCCTCGTACGCCAGCTCATCGAGCGTCTGCGCGAAAAAGGCCTCGGCGAAGGCTGACAACTGTCCTGGAAATCGGATATCGTGACTCATTCCGATAATCTAGGACCCTGCGCCCTTGCTCTATCTCATCGGGGAATTCTTCCAGGCGAGCTTCGGTCCCTTGAGGCTGTTCACCTCGCGCCTCTTCCTTGGCGCCGTGAGCCTCGTCCTGAGCTTCCTGATCACCTTCATCGCGCTGCCGCGCTTGATGAATCGTCTGCCTCGTGACCGAGGCCGCGCCCATGCGGTCCAATCCGGCGCGGCCCAGGGTAAGCCCACGGGCGCAGGGATCATCTTCGTCACCGTCTTCATTCTCGTGCAGTTCCTCGTCCTTCCGCCATCGGTGCAGCCGCTGTCGATCCTGGCCCTGACCTTCCTTGCGATGCTCTCAGGCTGGTTCGACGATAAGTCCATGGATTCATGGGGCGAATACAAGAAGGGGATCATCGATCTCCTCCTCGCCGCCGGCACCTCCGCCGTCGTCTGCGAGATGCTGCCGACGGAGATCTGGTTCCCGTTCGCCAAGTCGACCTACATGATGCCGCCTTGGCAGTTCATCCCGTTCGGCACCGTCCTCATCTGGTGGGCGATCAACTCGACGAACTGCACCGATGGCGTCGACGCCCTTTCGGGCACGCTGACGGCGATCGCCTTCACCTGTCTCGGCGGGATCCTTTACTTCGTCCTCGGCCACCGCGAGATCGCCACCTATCTGCTCCTGCCGCATCACCCCGACGGCTCCACCTGGGGGATGATGGCCTTCTCGATGGTGGGGACGCTCGTCGCCTACCTCTGGTACAACGCCAACCCGTCGATGCTCCTCATGGGCGACGCCGGCTCGCGCGCGATCGGCTTTCTTCTCGGCGTTTTCGTCCTGAAGAGCGGCAACCCCTTTTTGATCTTGATCTGCTCGGCGGTCGTCCTCGTGAACGGGGGTACTGGCCTCTTGAAGGTCGCGCTCCTGCGCTTCTTCAAGATCTCCATCTTCCGAACCATCCGCTTTCCGCTGCACGACCACGTGCGCCACAACAAGGGCTGGTCGAATCCGCAGGTGCTCGTGCGGTTCGTCATCATCCAGGTGATGTTGACGCTCGTCCTGCTGGTGCTGTTGCTGAAAGTTCGCTAAGCGCCGACGCCGCGTATCTTCAACTCAAGGTCGTCACGCCTCGTCGCCTGCGCCAGGGCCGTCTCCTTCGTGATCACACCCGCGTGATACAGCGCGAGGAGCGAGTCGTCGAAAGACTGCATGCCGTAGGTGGCGCCGCCGGTGCGTAACGCCGTGTAAAGTCCGTCGAAGCTTTCGGACTTCATCAAGATCTCGCGCACCGCCGCGTTCGCGACGAGGACCTCGATCGCCGCGACGACGGCACGTCCGTCGAGCCGCGGCACGAGCCTCTGGCTCACCACGGCGCGCAACGAGTGGCCGAGCATCTGACGTAGCGCTAGATGCTGGCTGGTCGGAAAGTACGACATCAGCCGTGACATGCTCTCCACGGCGTCGTTGGTGTGCAAGGTCGACAGCACGAGGTGTCCCGTCTCGGCCGCCATCAGCGCCGTCTCGGTCGTCTCCTTGTCGCGGAGCTCGCCGACTAAGATCACGTCCGGGTTCTGCCGCAAGGCCGCGCGTAGAGCCGCCTGGAAGGACTCGGAGTCGATCCCGACCTCGCGCTGGGTCACCGTCGACCTCTCGTCCTTGAAGTTGAACTCGATCGGGTCCTCGATGGTGATGATGTGCGCCGCACGCTCGAGATTGATTTTCTGGATCATTGCCGCAAGCGTCGTCGTCTTGCCGCTGCCGGTTGCGCCCGTCACGAGGATCAGGCCGCGCTTTTCGTTCACGAGCGCGTGCAGAATCTGCGGCAGCTGCAGCTCCTCGATCGTCCGGATGTGCCCCGAGATGACGCGCAGGACCATGCCGTAGCTCTGGCGTTGGCGGAAGAGGTTGACTCGAAAGCGATGGCCCGCCTGGCTTTGAAACGCGAAGTCGGCGTCGCCGGACGCCTGGAGACGCCGCGCCAAGTGCTGCGGCATCACCAGGGCGATCCAGGCTTGCATGGTCTCGGCCGTGATCGGCAGGCCGTCGGAAAGACTCACGAGCTCGCCGTTGAAACGGAAGCGTGGCACGGCGCCGGTCTTCAGCAGGACGTCGCTGGCGCCGCCGCGGACGGCGACCTTCAGGATCTTCTCAAGGTCCATCGCCTCTGCCTCTCCCCGAGACGGCCGACGACACGACCCCCGCCAAGACGGGCATCGCCAAGAGCCAAAGAAGGAACGGCGCCCCGTGCCGCGGGTCGGCGACGTCGTCGTCTTGCAGAATTTCCGGCATGCGACCTCTCAGCTCGGCGAGACCGACGGTCGAGCAGCTCTTGCCGAAGAGGCTCACCTTCACGCCGTCGCGCTTGCCTTCGCGCTTGCCGTTCGCCTTGTCGGTGAGCGCGCGGCTGTCCTTCGCCAGCTGCTTCAGGTTGAAGCCGCAGCCGCTGCCGTCGATTCCCTCGAGGGCGACCGCGAAGCCCCGGGCGATGCCCGCTTCGAGGATCATGCACTTGTGGAGGCCGTAGCTCGCTCGCTCCGGGTTGCCTTCGGGCAGGGGCGCCAGATCCCGATCGGCGTTGAAGAGGGCCAGAAAGGCATCGCGCAGACCGCTCGCTGGTCCTAGATAGGGAAGCGCTTCATACACGGTCCTGTCCCAAGCCTCCGCGCCGATCCGCTGCCGGAGCTCCCACAGGACCGCCGACCAGTACTGGCCGCGAAAATGGCCGTCGCGCCACGATTCGAGCGTGTCGTAGCGGTCGCTCGCCGCGAGCGCTGCCGTCCGCAAGAAACGCCCTCCAGGCACGACGCTCTCGCCGAGGAAGGGATCGCCGGCTTGCGCATACGCGAAAAAGTCCGCCGTCCCTTCGTGTACGATGCCCGATTCGCCATTCGCCCGCGTCAGAAAGCGATAGATCACGTGGTGGGCGAACTCGTGCACGAGGACGTCGACCTCGCGCGCCAGATTGCGATAGAGGTCTTCGCCTCGCCCGATCAGAATTTCTGGTCCGATCGGCGGCGGCGTGTACGCCGCGTTGTCCGCCTGGCTCCCGCCCAGGTTCACCCGCACGGCGAGCGACATCGTCCCGGGGTCATACCCGAAGCGGGCGCGAAAAAAGTCGAGCGCCTTCATGGCCCCGTAGTAGGCCTGCACCTGGTCGAACTGCACGCTGTCGACTGGGTCGTCCGGTCGCAGATTGAAGCGCAGGTCGCGCGCTTGAACGCGTGGATCGCTCTCGTCGGGCGCATAGACGCGAAAGTGCGGTCCGTCGAGCCAGCCGGTCGGCGGCAACTCCGGCAGGCTCACTTCGACGAGCGCCCCGTCGTTCGGCCCGCGCGCGTAAACCATCGCTTTGATGGCGAGCGCTCCGTCCTGCAAGTCGAATGCGACCTCGCGCTCGGCGAGAATGGCGCCCGTTTGCGCGTCGACGAGCGTCTCGCTCGCGCGCTCGAAGCCATGGGCGCGCTTGGTCTGCAGCCACGCTGGCGCTGCGAGCCCGCTACTTTCCGCGATCACCGCTTTGACGACGCCGTTGGCCTCGAACCCCAGCGCTGCCAGGGGCACGAAGTCGCTTGCGGCAAAAGCTTCGGCGGGTAAGCGAAACGCCGGGAGCTTCGCGCGCAACATCACGAGCTGGTTACGATGGTGGGCGAGCCTGAGATAGGCGTCGGCGATCTCGTGGGCGCCGAACTTCAAGCGGTAGTCCTCGTGGACCGTGCTGCCGTCCGCGCCCGTGGGCATCGAGGCCAGCTCGAGCGTCGCCCCTTCGAGGTGCGGCGCGAGCGTGAGCAGAATCTCGCGCGCCGAGAGTCCGTAGCGTCCGATCAGCTCGTCAGAGGCTGTGAGGCTCAGGCCGGGCGCTGTCGCAATCTGCAGAGTCGCCAAGTACTCGTCGGCATTCTCTGCGCGCGCCGAGGTGATCGCTCCGCAGAGCGAGAAGGCGGTGAGAGCGGCGGCGAGAGCCGAGGGCAGCATGGATCCTCCCATGAAGCGCTTCGGCACGTTCGCGACCGGACCTTGGCCCAAGGCCTGCGGCTAATTCCCAAAAACGCGAGGATTCCTCAGTCGTCAGGCCGATCTGTGCGCCTGCGGCCGAGCCGCTTGCCGCCCAGGTCCCCCCTCCCATACAATCAAAGGACGGATCACCGCCGCGCCAGAGCGCCAGGGAGTCAGGATGAAGCTCGCATCTTTGATGGGTCTCGCCACGACTTTCGCATTGACCCTAGCGAGCTCCGCCGCGCACGCGCAGGCGAAAATCTCCGGCTTCATGCTGAGCAGCTTGCCGACCGGCAAGAGCGTCACCATCCCTCGTCCGGCGACGACGATCGTGCCGATCACGTCGAGAGTCATGCTCACGGGTACGGACCTGCCGCAGTCGATCAGCTTCCGCGCCATGTCGACCGACGGCGCTTCGCAGCCGGTACGCATCTCGATCTACGACCGGAACTCGGATCGCGTGAAGTACATCGACTTGAAGCCCGGCACGTCGGTGCTTTACACCGTGCGCGACCTGGCGACGATCACCGTGGTTCCGGACATCCGCGGCCGCGAGATGGAGCTGCGCAACCTGGCGCTCGTCGTCGAAAGCGACAAGCCCCTGGAGATCGCGCACTAGAGCGCTCGCTCAGATCTCGTAGTCGAGGGCCAGGACCTCGGCCACGTTCGGCTTCACCAGCCCGGTCACCACGGCCTGATGCTCGGGATGGATCGCGTACGCCTCGAGTCCCGCCAGGTCCTTGAAGCGGACGGTGAGGCCGAAATGATAGCCCTGCGCGCGAGCCGAGAAATTCCGTCCCGCCGTCAGGTCGACGACGCTCGGGACTTTCGTCTTCAGCGCCCGCAGCGCAGTGATGATTTGGTCGACCAGACCGGCTTCGGCCTCGGGCTTCATTTTGAACAAGACGAGATGCTCGATCACGGGTAAAGCGCCTCGTTGCGATTCGGGCCCGTGCCGATCATCAGCACTTTCGTCCGGCCGTGTTTCTCCACCGCGCGCACGAAAGTGAGCGCTTCCGGCGGCAAGTCTGCATAGCGGCCCTCGGCCGGAATCGCGGCCGTCCAGCCCGCATACGTCTCGTAAACCGGTTTGCACTCGGCGAGCGCTTCCGTGTCCCAGGGTAGATCCTCGAGCCGCCCGAGCCGCGGATGCTCGTAGTGCGTCGCGATCTTCAGGTCGCCGACGCCGCTCAGGATGTCGAGCTTGTTGAGGACGATGCCGTCGAGGCCGTTGACCTCGACGACGTAGCGCAGGGCGACGGCGTCCAGCCAACCGACGCGGCGCGGCCGGCCCGTCGTCGCGCCGAACTCGTGGCCCTTCTTCGCGATCTCCGCGCCGACAGCGTCTTTCAGCTCGGTAGGGAAGGGGCCCTCGCCCACGCGTGTCACGTAGGCCTTCGCGATCCCGATAATGGACTCCACGTGCTTCGCCGAGAGTCCGATGCTGGACATCGCGCCGCCCGCACCTGTGTGGCTCGAGGTGACGAAGGGGTAGGTCCCGTGGTCGATGTCGAGCAGGGTCCCCTGCGCGCCCTCGAGAAGAAGACGCTCGCCGGCCGCCGCCGCTTTGCGGATCCGCATGTCGGCGTCGCACACGAAAGGCCGCAGGGCGGCGGCCGCCGCGGCGAACTCCTTCCATTGGTCCGCGCTCGCGTCGAAATGCGCCTTGAACTCCGGGTCCATCTCCAGCATCCGTCCCACCCAGCGCTCGCGCGCCGCGTCGTCGACGTAGTGGCCGAGACGCAGGCCCGTCCGCGAGGCTTTCTCGGAGTAGGTCGGTCCAATGCCGCGCTTCGTCGTCCCGATCGGGTTTTTCGAGCTCGTCTCGCGTCGCTCGTCGCGATGAATGTGCCAAGGGGTGATCACGTGCGCGCGTGCCGAGAGCCAGAGGCGCTCGGGTGTCAGGATCTTTCCGACCTTCGGGCGGATCTTCTCCAGCTCGGCGACGAGCTGTGCCGGGTTCACCACGACCCCGGCAGCCAGGGCGCAGCGCTGCGATGGGTGGAAGATCCCGCTCGGCACTTGGTGTAAGACGACCTTGTCGC
>JANOTL010000030.1:0-17259 GCA_031416315.1 Pseudomonadota bacterium | reverse complement strand
CGATCCCAGCGCGGATCGCTCGCTCTACAACGCCATGCTCAGCTTTTTCAAGGTCGACAAGGTCGAGATCGCTTTGACCACCGGCAACCAGATGCTGGACAAGTATCCGAAGTCGCCGCTCTTCCCGGACGTGATCGCGGCGGTCGCCTCGACCTACGAATCGCTGGCGCGCTTCGACCAGGCGGCCGCGCTTTATCGCCGCCTCTCGGCGAACTTCCCGGACGACAAGCGCGCGCCAAACGCGCTCTTCAACGCCGCGATCCTCTACAAAGGCCTGAAGAAGACGGATGAGTCGATCGCGACCTTGGAAGAGTTCGTGAAGCGCTACCCGACGCACCAAATCGCGCCGGACGCGACGATGGAGCTCGCGACTCTTTACGAGAAGAACAACCGGACGAAAGAGGCGATCGCCGCCTACGCGACTTACGCGTCGAAGTACACGGCCGACCGCGAGGCGGCGCTCTTCGCCGCGGCGAAGGCGGGCCAGCTGAAGACGATGACCGGCGCGGTCGCCGAAGGCAAGACGGATCTGCAGCGCGTGCGCCTGGCGCTCGTCGCCAAGGACGCGCCGGCAGCGTTCGACGCTCGCAACACGGTCGCCAGCGCGATGTTCAAGGTGCTGGAGCCGGATTTCTCGGGCTTCATGCAGCTCAAGGTGACCGACGGCTCGAAGATCGAGGCCCAGGTCGGCGCGAAGCAAGAGAAGCTGATCAAGCTCGCGGAAGGCTATCAGCACGTGATCGAGCTCGGCGCCGGCGAATTCGCGGTCGCTTCGCTCTACCGCCTCGGCGAAGCGCACGAGAACTTCGCGACCGCGCTCTTCAAGGCCCCGGGCCCCAAAGGCGCCTCGCAGGTCGAGTACGACAAGCTGAAGACGGAGCTGGAGAAGGTGGCCTTTCCGCTGAAGGAAGAGGCTTACAAGTTCTTCGAGACCGCTTACAAGCGCTCGAAGGAGGTCGAAACCTTCACGGCGTGGACGCGCCGCACGTACCAGAAGATGGTTGAGCTTTCTCCCGACAAGCATCCCGTCGTCGATGAGATCTCCGCCGAGCCCGCCTACCTCTCGCACGATCTGAAGATCTCCCCGGCGGTCGCCGACCTGGTGGAGTCGGAAGAAGAAGCGAGCAAGCAATGAAAAGCCTGAGTCTCCCTGGAGGAACCATGAAATACGTAGTCCTAGGCCTTCTGGCCCTCGCCGCCTCCGGCTGCGCCACCGACGGCACCGGCGTCGCGTCGGTCGACCGCGGCCGCAACGAAGTCTCCATCCATTCGACGACCGACAAGCGTACGGCGCTTCCGGCCGCGGGCAAAGTCGCCGAGGTCAAAGAGACCGAAGGCGAGCTGCGCAAGAAGCTGCGCAAGGACCGTAAGGACGTCTCCAGCCTGGTCGCCTTGGCCGAGATCCAGGTCGCCGGCGGCAAGCTCGACCAGGCCGAGAAGAACTGCCACACCGCGCTGCGGCAGGACCTGAAGAACAAGGACGCCCGCAAGATTCTGGCCGAGATCGCCATGCGTCGCGGCAACCACGATCTCGCGGCCATTTTCCTGAACGGCGTCGGCGGCGACAAGTCGAAGGACTCGAGCGTCCACAACATGCTCGCGCTGATCGCGCTGGAGCGCGGCGACAACGCCAGCGCGATGGCCTACTTCAAGCAAGCGATCAAGCTCAACGGCAACGACCTCGCGGCGCGTATGAACCTCGGCGTCCTCCTTCTCAAGTACCGGCAAATGGCGCAGTCCGCGGTCGAGTTCGAGCGCGTTCTGAAGATCATGCCGGACCACGCGGACGCGAAGGTCCACCTCGCGATCGTGAAAGCGGCGCGCGGCCAAGGCGTCGACGCCCAGAAAATGCTCGAGGAAGTCCTCGACAAAGACGAGAAGAACCCGCTCGCGCTGTATAACCTCGCGGTGCTGCAGAAGGACGGCGGCAAGAACGAAGAAGCCCTCGACAACTTGAAGATGTATCTGAAGGCCAATAGAGGCAAAGCGGCCGACAACGACCAGGTCTTCGCCCTGATCGACGACATCCAGAAATCCTCCGCCGCCAAGGGCGAAGGCGTCTCCGACGAAGAGATCCAGCAGATGGCGCAGGTCGCGAAAGAGCGCGAAGGCGGCGACGAGACCGGCAAGCAGGTCGCCGCCAAGGACCAGACGGCTCCCGCGTCGAAAGCGGCCGAGACGAAGTCGACCGCCGACGCCGACGCCCTCCAGATCGACGAGTCCACCGACGCCGGCGGCGGCGGGGACGAGATCGAAGCTTTGGAGAAGGAGCTCGCGAAATGAGAGCCCACGTCCTCGCGCTTGCGCTCGCGCTCGTCAGTGCCCCCGCTTTTGCTGAAGGCGAAGGCGAGGGCAAGAAGAAGACCAACGCCTCCGGCTCGTGGGTCGCCTCCGACTCGACGAACATCGACTTCAGCGAAACCGCCATCGACGGCAAGATGCAGGCTCCGGCCGGATTTTTCCTGCAGGGCAAGCAGTCGCAGTCGCTGAGCCAGATGGTCAAGCTCCGCAACAAGTTCCGTAGCGAGCTCCGCAACTCGAAAGCGGCGGTCAAATCGCTCGTGAAGTGAGCGGCTAGAGCACGAACCGCTGCATAAACGACCCGAAGCCGACGGTGCTTCCCTCGATCGAGAGGGCGCCGGTGGCCAGGGCCGTCGCGGCGTGCGTCCGTCGGAGCGCCAGGTTCTTCCAGGTCATGGAGTCGACCGTCACGACGGCGATCGGCTCCGGTGTCCCGGGCAGCGCGGCGCCACGCCGGGCCTCGGCGATGCCGTTGCGGATCGTCACTGTCCAGAATTCGTCGAGGTCGCTGAAATGCCAGCGGATCGACTCCGTCAGGCCCGGCGGCGTGCTGGGATCGAGGCGCACGATCATGCCCTGAAAGAAGATCGAGAGGGAAAGCTCGCGCGTCATCGTCTCGTCGGGTTTGGCTCTCGGGACGACGAGAGCGCCCTGATCCAGCTCGTTCGCCGCCTCCGCCAGATAGCCTCGAGCGTTCGTGTTGTAGGTCGCGACCGCAGCCAAGCGCAAAGCCTGCGCCTTCATGGGCGCGACGCGTTCTTGCAGCGATTTCGGCTCGAGCTCGACGAGCTGCAGTCGCGTCAGCAGGGAAAGCGCCCAGGGCGCGTCTTTCGCATCTAGAGCTCTTTGCGCCACCTCCAGGAGGTGAGGGGCGCCGCCCATGAGCTGGATCTCGCGCCGGGCGATCTCCGCGCGCGGCATCGGCGCGAGACGCTCGGCCTCGCCGCCGAACCAGCCGAGGTGGTCGGAGTAGATGCCGCGCACGGACCAGTCGACGCGCCCGTAGGATTGCTGCAGCCACGGATGATCGCTTAAGAACTTCGGCAGCCGCACGGTCTCGGCGAGCTGATCCGCCGAGAGCCCGGCGTTGGCTCCGCGCACGACGGCGTCGCGCACGAACTGGATGCCGTCGCGATAGCTCATCAGCACTTCTTGGATCTTGCCGTCGCCGACGACGGGGTCGGTGTGCGAGGGCACCAGGAAGTTCGGCTTCAGCTCGCGCATGCGGTCCAGGCTCTCGATCCATTCGTCGACCGGACGCGCCGCCGTGCCACGGATCGTGTAGAGATTTGGGAAGGCTTTGTAGATGTTGTCACCGGGGAAGAGGATGCGCTCCTCCGGCAGCCACGCGAGCAAGGTGTCGGGCGTCTCGCCGTGCGCTTCCTCGAGCACGAGCTTGACGCCGCCGAAGTCGAGCTCGACCTTCCCGAGAAATGTCTTCGTCGGCAGGCGCGCGCCGGATTGCGAGGCGAGCAGCACGTCGGGAATCAGGCCCAGGCCCGTGCACGGGAGCATCTTGGGGTCGACACGGTGCCCGTACTGACGCATGCCGCGGATCGCCTCGATCGGCTGGAACTTTCCGTACTGCTTCAGGAAGGTGCGCTCGAACGGCGCCGAGGCCCAGATTTCGGCACCGGGATCCTTGAACACGACGGCGCCACCGACGTGGTCGAGGTGGCTGTGCGTGTAGATGATGGCGCGCACCTTTTTTCCGCCTTCCGGTCCGAGCAAGGCGTCGCGCGCCAGTTTCGCGCGCGCCGGGCTCATCGTCGTGTCGATGATGACCGCGCCTTCCGGCGTGTCGATCATGATCACGTTCGCGATGTCGTACCCGATGGCGACGCTGACCCTCTCGCCGATTTTCTCGACGCGGGGCTTGGCGAGCGCCGGCTTGCATAGAGCGTCGAGCGCAGCCGCGATCTCGGCAGGGCCTTGCGGCACCAGCTCGGATTCCCGCTTTTCGGTGCAGGCAGAGGTCGCAAGGAGAGCGAGAGCCGCGACGAAGGCGCGCATCAACGCCTCTTCGGTCGCGGCGCGATGGTCACGACGCTGAAGCAGACCGTGCCACCCTCTTCGGTGTTGCGATAGGAATGCGCCTGGTCCCCCGGAAAGGCCAGCACGTCGCCGGCAGCCACGACATACTCCTCGCCCGCGACGTAGACGTGCACCGTCCCCTGGGCGCACGCCAGATACTCGCGACTTCCCGACATGTGCGGCACGCCTTGTTTCCAGCCGCCGGCGCCGAGATCCATGCGGTCGATCTCGAGGCCCTGGAGCGGCTCGGGCAGGAGCTTCGTCACACGCACGCGGCCGCCGTCGTAAGCTCTTTCGGCGAGCTCGCCTTTGCGCACGAGCTGGCAGAAGGCCCGTGGCCGCGCGAGCAGCTCTTCGATCGAAAAAGACAGGGCGTCCGCGAGCGCCACCAAGGTCGCGAGCGCCGGATTACCGGCGCCGCTCTCGAGGTTGGTCACGGTCGAGCGCGGCATCCCGGCGCTCTTCGCCAGCTCGGCCTGAGTCATGCCTCGCATCCGCCGCGCGGCCTGAAGATTGTGAGCCAGGTTTTTACTCAAGGATTCTATTCGATTAGCCATTGGCCAATAGATTAGCCACCTCACCCCTTTTTGTCCACGAAGCCCGATATTGGCGATGAGGAGGAACGAACGGATGAATGCTCCGATGAGATACGAAAGACAAAGAGTGCTGGTCACGGGCGCGAGCCGCGGGCTCGGCGAGGCGCTCGTCCGAAAGTTGACGCAATCCGGGGCGCGCGTGGTCGCTCTGTCCCGGGACGGAGAGAAGCTGGCTGTGCTGGCCCGGGAGACCGGAGCCCACGCGATCGTGGCCGACGTGGCCCAAAAGGAGGCGGCCTACGCGATCGCCGGCGAGGTCGTGCATGCGTTGGGCGGGGTCGACCTCATCATTCACAACGCCGGGTACCTCGGGGCGACGCCCCTGCGCCTTCTGGCGGATACCGATTGCGAGGATCTGGAGCGCTCGCTCGCGGTCAATGTGGTCGGGCCCTTTCGATTGACGAAGGCTTTGCTGCCGAGCCTCTTGCTCGACCGCGGCGGAACGGTGGTGACCTTGAGCTCGGACGCGGCGGTCTCCGCCTACCCGCATTGGGGCGCGTATTCGGTCGGCAAGGCCGCGCTCGATCATCTGGCGCGGATCTTCGCGGCGGAGCTCGAAAGCCACGGAGTGCGCTTTTTGGCGCTCGATCCAGGCGACATGCGGACCGCGATGCACTTTGCGGCGATTCCGGACGCGGACCCGGAGAAACTGCGCGATCCGGCGCGGGTCGCGGAGGAGATGCTCGCATTCTTGGCGCGGGCCCGTGACGCGGAAGGCGTGCGCTTCTCGGCGAGCGCTTGGCGGGAGGTCCTGAAATGAGAGCGGTCTTCGCGCCGGCCGTCATGCCGGAAAGGCGCCCGCAGGCGCGGCTTCTGGTGCTTGGAGACACGGCGGAGTTTTCCTCCCTGGCGGAGCTGCCCCGGCAGCTTGCGCGGGGCGACGTTTTGGTGGTGAACGATGCGGCGACTCTGCCGGCGTCTTTGATGGGCACGCACGTCGAGTCGGGCGGAGCGATCGAACTTCGCTTGGTCGCCGCGCAGGATGCGGCCACCGGAGTCTGGCAAGCCCTGCTGTTCGGCGCCGGCGATTGGCGCACGAAAACGGAGGAGCGGTCCTCGCCGCCCGCGGTCGCGGTCGGCGATTCGCTTCAATTCGCCGATTGCTTCGCGGCCCTTGTTGAAGATGTCGACGAGCACACGCCGCGCCTTCTGCGCATGCGCTTGCCGGTGACGGGCATTTATTGCGCGGGAAAGCCGGTACAGTACGCCTACCACCGCCGGGAGCTCGCGCTCTGGGATCACCAGACGATCTTCGCCTCGCGGCCGGTGGCGGTCGAGCCGCCGTCGTCGGCGATGCATTTTACTTGGAATCTCGTGTTCTCGCTGCAGCGACGTGGCGTGGAGGTCGTGCGGTTGACGCACGCGACGGGAATCTCGTCTTCAGGCGACGCCGCGATCGACGCGCGGCTTCCCTTCCCGGAGCGGTATCGGATTCCGCCGGCGACGGCGCGCGCGATAAACGCGGCCCGCAAAGCCGGACGGCGCGTCATCGCGGTCGGGACCGGGGCGATGCGCGCATTGGAGAGCGCCGCTCTCGGCGATGGGACGCTGCCCGCGGCGGGAGCCGAGGACGTGACCGCTCTGCGCATCACCGCAGCCCATGAGCGCTGCATCGTTAGCGGCCTCGTCACCGGGATGCACGACGAGGGCGCAAGCCACCTCGAGCTGCTGGCGAGTCTAGTCGAGCCAGCGAAGCTGGCGGAGGCCTACCGCGAGGCCGCGGCGAAGGGCTTTCTGTGGCATGAGTACGGGGATTTGACCCTGATCCTAGCGCGCCCGAAGGCGACCGAATCGTGATAATCTGCCGCTACTGCACTAGGAGGCGCCTCATATGCTGTTCCTCGCCGTCGTTGTTTCACTTTTCACCGGCTCGGCGCCGGCAGCCGAGGGACCCGCCTCGCTCTACGAGCTGAGCGACGTCGCGAAGTACAAGGGGCAGGTCGCCCTCGTCGTGAATACCGCGTCGAAGTGCGGATTCACACCGCAGCTCACGTCGCTGCAGAAGGTCTTCGACGCTTATAAAGCGAAAGGCTTCGTCGTGCTCGGCTTCCCGAGCGACGATTTTCGCCAGGAGCCCGGCTCCGACAAGGAGATCCAGGAGTTCTGCGAGTTGAAATACCGCGCGAAGTTCCCGCTCTTCAAGAAGGCCTCGGTCAAGGGCGAAGCGAAGCAGCCGGTCTACAAGTACTTGGTCAACGCGGCGCCAGAGGGCCGAACGGGCGAGGTCGCCTGGAACTTCGAGAAGTTCTTGATCACGCGCGACGGCAAGGTCGCGGCTCGGTTCCCTTCGGATGAGGATCCGGCGGAGAAGACCGTGCGTGACGCGATCGAAGCGGAATTGGCGAAGAAAGGATCCTAGTGCCGCCCGGGCCTGAAGGCGCGGGCGGCGTTACGGATTCGCGAGCGCCGTCACGATGTCCCGATACGCCGTCGTCGCGAGCGCGGCCTGATCCATCGGAAAGCGCTCGTCGCTCCCGTGAAACGTGCGTAACACGTCGGGAATCACCATGGCCGGCGTCACGCCGTAGGCCGGCACTCCCTTCAAGCCGGTGGTCGTCACGGCGGACGGGTCGCGGAAATAAGTGCTGTCGGTGCCGCCCGGATTCATGAACGCGGTGGCCTCGGAGCCGGGCCAGACTTTTTCAAGGACGGCCTTGATGCGTTGGAAGCTCGGCGCCTCGGATGGGCTCTGCGTGAAGTTCCAGCCGACCTCGACGGCGTAGCTCACGCCCTTGACGCCGTTTTTCGCGGCATGCGCCCGCACGGTCTCGGCGAACTCGTCGAAGTGCGTCGGAGCGCCCGGCCGAAGCGGCCGCAGGTTGATCAGCCGGCAGTCCAGGACGGCCTCTGCCGCGCCCGCCTCGTAGCTTAGCGCGGTCCACGAGCAGCTCGTACGCAGCGCCTTTTCGATGCCGGCTTTGCCGCCGATGGTCTTGAGGAGCCTTTGCTCGAGGCGCGCGGGGAAGAACTCGACCCAAGCGCTCAGCTCCTCCGGATGCGGAACGATCGCGCCGCCGAATTTGTGGTTGCGGCCGACGGCGTCGAGAAAAAGCTTCGTCGCCGGAGTCAGCACGTAATCCATGAATGCCGGGCGCGGGTGAGCTTTCGCGGCGCCGAGCGCGCCGAGACGGCGGAGCCCCCAGACGGCGACGTCGAGCGCGGAAGGCTGCGCGGAGGCGGAGCTATGCGCCGTGGAGTCGCTCGAGACGGTGACCTGGACCAGCGCGCCGTCGTACGCAACCTTCCACGTTGCCGCTTGTTCCTTCATCACGAAGGCCGGGTCGTAGTCGAAGATCCATTCCCAGTCCGCGTCCGAAGGCTGATTTCTGCAAGACAAGGTCATGGCGACGAGCGAGGGGACGACGTTGTAGCTGGCGTTCGGCGTCGCAAAATTTTTCAGCTCGCAGCCCCAACTTTCGCGCCATTTGCGCAGCTTCGCTCGCTGATCGCCGAGCGCGGTGCCGCGGTCGGGCAGGATGCCGAGCCAGCCGATGGCGACCGTCAGGTCGGCGAGCGCGGCCGATTTCAGGCGCATCCAAGCGCCGCCGCGCTCCTCGGTCGCGACGACGTGCAGCTGGGAGCCGTCGCCGATCGCATCTTTCAGGCCGAAGCCGCCTTCGTTGAGGACGACCTCGGCCCCGAGCAGGGGCGCGAGCGAGCCGCCCGCGCGGATCTCGGCCAACGCGCCGAGAGCCCCGGATCCGGCCGATTCCTCGTCGGCGACGCCGAGGAAGTGGATGGCCTTGGTGAACGGCAAGCCGTCGAGCTTGATCTGCGCCATTGCGAGCATCTGCAGAACACCGAGGTTCTTCATGTCGAGTGCGCCGCGGCCGTACAGCATGCCGTCAACGACGGCACCGCTCAAAGGCTGTGCCTTCGTCCATTGCTCGGCGTGAAAGTCGACGGTGTCGAGGTGGTTCAAGAGCACGACCGATGGACCGCCCGGCCCGGCGCCCGTCGGAGTCAGGGAGGCGAGGACATTGCTTCTTCTCGTCGTGGCGAGGTTGCGTGGATCGAGGTTCGGTACGTCGAAGACGCGGGCTGGAATCCCGAGCGCCGTGAAGACGTCGGCGAAGAACTGCGCGGCGGCGGTCTCGTCGCCCGGCGGGTTCACGCTCTTGATGCGGATCAGCTCGCCGAGGCAGATGGCGAAGGCGCCGTCCGAAACGGTCGGGAGCACGGCGGCGAGGCAGGCTTTCGCGGCGGGCGAGACTGGCGCGGCCGGATCTTGCATCGCCGGGTTCGGCGTCTCTGCGGCGGTAGGGTTCCCGGTGGTCGCGCTCGCGCCGGTGCCCGCGACGGCGCCGTCCTGCGCCCCCACTTTTGGCGTCAACTTCGCGCCCGGCGCGTCTTTGCCGTCACTGTCGGTTCGGCATGCGACGACGGCTAGCAAAACGCAGACGGCTAAAGCCTTGTGAATGCGCATCCGGGAACCTCGAAAACGACGTGGGGGTCCTCGATTGTACTACGCATGGAATCGGACGGGGATTCGAGATGGCTCAGGGGCGCTCTGCCGCCAACCATCCAGCCCGGATCGCCGCCCCGTCCCGATGCACGCCCCGCGACACGACCGTGTCGCCGCGCCTAAGCACCGCCTTCACCATCGTCCGATCGCCTGCGAACACGGCGGCCGAAAGCCAGCGCTCGCGTGGCTTTCCGAGCAAGGCCGCGTGCTCCGGATCGAGCACCACCGCGTCGAACGGCATCCCGAGCGCGAACGCGTCGTCACCCGCCATCTTCCCGCGCTTGCCGCGCGCCGTCATGCCGCCGCGCCAGGCCGCGAGGACGAGTCTCTCGCCGCTATCCTGCCCGCCTTCGAAGCAAAGAGGGTTCCGCTTCTCGTCGCGCAGCCTTTGCCCGTAGTCGAGCCAGCGCAACTCCTCGAACGGCGAAAGCCCGGCGTGGCTGTCGGTGCCGATCGCGTAGGCTCCTCCGGCTTTTACGTATTCGCGCAGCGCAAAGAAGCCGTCGCCGAGGTTGCCCTCGGTCGAAGGACAAATGACCGCCACGGCCTTGCTCGCGGCGAGCCTCTCGGTCTCCGCCGGCGTCATGTGCGTCGCGTGCACCAAAGACAGCCGTGCGTCGACCTTCAATTCGTCGAGGAGCCACTCGACCGGCGCTTTACCCCAGTGTTTCCGGCATTCCTCGACCTCGGCACGCTGCTCGGCGACGTGCACGTGCAAAGGCGCCGCCGCCGCCGCCGCGAGCACCTGCTTCACTTCGTCGGCCTCCGCCGCGCGCAGGGAATGCACGCCGCGGCCGACGTTGACGTCCGGCTTGCCCCGCGCGAGGCCCTCGACGGAAGCGACCAAGCCCGCGTAGTCTTCGACCGAGGCCGAGAGGAACCGCTCTTGCCTCGAGGACGCCGGCTTTTGGAACCCGCCGCGCCGATAGAGCACCGGCACCAGGGTCAAGGCGATCCCGGCGGCCTCGGCCGCGGCGATCAAGCGCGCGCTCATTTCCTCGACGCGAGCATAGCGTTTGCCGCCGACGTCGTGGTGAAGATAGTGAAATTCAATGACGCTGGTGAAGCCGTGCGCCAGCATCTCGGAGTAGACCAAGGTCGCCACCGCCTGCATCCGGCTCGGCGTCATCGCGCCCGCAAGCGCGTACATCGCCTCGCGCCAGCTCCAAAAATCGTCGCCCGCGGCCGTCACCGGCAGGTTCTCCGCGACGCCTGCCATCGCGAACTGGAATGCATGCGAGTGCGCGTTGACGAAGCCCGGGATCACGTAGCCATCGACGACTTCGACCTCTTTGTCCTCGTGGCGCGCATGCACGGCCGCGACTTGCCCTTTCGCGTCGACCTCGACGACCGCGTCGTCGACGAATCCGCGCGGCGTCCACAGCGCTTTGCAACGCAGAAGCCGCCTCATCGGGCGAGCTCGGCCACGGCGGCGCCCAGCGCGCGCAAGGTGCGCTCCAGCACGGGACGAATCCGCGCGAGCTTCATGTCATCGAGCTCGATCCGTTCTTCGTCCATGTAGATGTCCTGCGTCATCTCGAGCTGCAAGGCGTGAATCGCCGTCTCCGGCTTGCCGAAGCTGCGCGTCAGGTAGCCGCCCATGAACGGCGTGTTGTGGCTCAAAGTATAGCCGGTCCCGTCGCGCAAGCTGCGCAACGCGACGTCGGTCAGGATCGGCGACGCCGTCTTGCCCTGCTGATCACCGAGGATCAGATCCTCGAACGGCTCCGGCCGAATCGAGGGCACGCGCCGACGGATCGAGTGCGCTTCGTAGAGCAGCGCCGCCCCGTGTCCTGCGCGGATCTCTTCGAGCAGCGCCCGCACGCGAGAATGATAGGGCGTGTAGTACTGCGCAACGCGTCTCGCGATCTCCGCGTCGTCCGGCTCGTGACCCGCGCGATAGACGTCCTGAAGCGCAAACGTCCGCACCGGACACAGACCCGTCTCTGTGCGGCCGTCCGCGTAGAGCTTCTTCCCCGCGGGATCGCGGTTCAAATCGATCACGAGCCTGCTATAACGCGCGTGGATCAATGTCACGCCGAGTCGCGGCGCGAATTCGTAGAGGCGATGCACGAACCAGTCGACGTCGGGCGTGGTGCGCGCGATCTCCGGATCCATCGAGGGCCGGACCTCGGCCGGAATCTCCGTGCCGACGTGCGGACAACTCAAGAGGATCGGGAGACGCGGAGCACCGGCGGGGGGCATCTTGATGACGAATTCGTCCATGCCCCCTTATATCACTTCTGCTCCATCACGAAACCAACGCCGTAGATGGTCCGGATGTTGATCGCGTCGGTGATCGGCTTCAGCCGGCGGCGGATCTCGTAGAGCTTGCGATTCAAGGCGTTGTCGCTGACGCTCATCGACGGCCAGCAGCGCGTTTTCAGCATGTCGCGCGCGACGACGTTGCCGCCGGCCTTGGCCAGCTCGGCGATCAGCTTGATCTCGGTGGGCGAGAGGAAGCGCTGGCCGCGCGGCGAGGTCACGGAGCGCTGCATCGTGTCGATCGACATGTCGCCGAAGAGGATGGTCTCGCGGGCGGCCCGCTTCTGCAGCGCAGCCCGGCGCACCCGCACGCGGCGCTGCACGTCCTGGCCGTTGATTGGCTTGGCGACGAAGTCGTCGGCGCCGAGCGCCATCGCCTCGGTCAGCTCGTCCGACTCCTCGGGCGCCGTCAGGATCACCGGGGCCAGGGGCCACGAGTCCTTGAGGCGGACGATCAGCTGCGCCGAGTCGGGGTTCAAGTGCGTCAGGCCGACGTCGACGAACACCGCCATCGGCTCGTGGGTCATATCCTTCTGGAGCTCTTCGCTGGAAGTGAACCAGCGAGATTCGATGCCCATCGCACGCGCGATCGCACCGTGGGTTTCCGGGTCGCTGTCCAGGGTGATGGTGAAACGGCTGGGGGCCTGTTGCGACATAGGGAGAGTAACCTCAATGGGATCGAGGGCGGCAGATCAGGGCATCGATGGCTAGCTGGGGCGTCCAAGGCTGGTATCGGCAGGGGATCTGGAATGATTATACAGAGGCGCGAACTCGTCTCAAGGGAGGCGTCGCACCTTCCGCGTAGCGTACGAGAACGAAACGGAAACTCGCCGCGACGCCAACGCGCGGCAGCGAGAATTAGCTCGCGCATCGCGCGGCAGCCGCGGCTCAGTCCTCGGCCATGTAATTTCGCACCTTGACGAAGAAGGGCTCGAAATCCTTGTCGCCGTCGACGTTCTTGTGCATCACGTTGCTGGAAGAGTCGTCGTCGTGGCTCATCTCGAGGCCGTGGCCGACCTCGTGGAAGAAAAGCTTCTGATTCTCGACGATCTTCGGGCGGTCTTTGTGGCCGATGTTGGCGCGGATGTAGTCGGCGTCGAATTCGAGGCGCATCGAGTAGCGGATCTCGCGCTTCGGCGAGCTGCCCGGCGCGGAGAACTGGCTGTCGGTGCGCGTCTCCGAAAGCCACTGACCTAGGCCGACGTTGTCCTTGGTTTTGGCCTTCAGCCCTTCGGTGATCGTGATCGAAGAGTTCGCGTCCTCGGGCCGGTCGACGAAGGCCAGGACGGTCATCCCGGCCCACGAGTTGAAATCCTCGACGAGGCGGCGGAATTCTTCGCGAAACGCCGCGTCGTTGTTGGTCACCGCAATGCGGTATTCCTTGATCTTGACCGTCTCGTAGCTCGAGCTGCCGCAGGCAGCGAGTTGGACGGCAAAGAACGCCAGGCACGAGGCGGAAAGGAGGCGGACGAGCATGGAGGGGGACCTACGGCAGCAGCGGGGGAGGAGGAGGATCAGAGGGGAGCAGCAACAGTCCGAGGTCATAATAACGCAGCGGTTCTATAGAATCAAGCTCTTTTCTATAAGATTCTATCGATTCTAATAGGCGTTTTTATTAATAAATCCGCGGAATACGGTCAGCAGGATGATTTTGACGTCGAAGAGCAGGGACCAGTTCTGGATGTAGAAGAGGTCGCACTCGATGCGCTTCTCGATGCTGGTGTTGCCGCGCCAGCCGTTCACCTGGGCCCAGCCGGTGATGCCGGCTTTGGTCTTGTGGCGCAGGTAATAGCCCGGGACCTTGCGCCGGAACTGCTCCACGAAGACCGGCCGCTCCGGCCTCGGGCCGACGAGGCTCATATCGCCCTTCAAGACGTTGAAGAACTGCGGCAGCTCGTCGAGGCTCGTCTTGCGGATCAGCGCGCCGATCGGCGTGGCGCGTCCGTCGCCCTCCTTCGCCCACACGGCGCCGCTGGTCGCCTCGACGTTCACCGGCATCGAGCGAAACTTCAGCATCGCGAAGGTCTTGCCGTCTAAGCCCATGCGCTCTTGCCGGTAGAAGATTGGCCCGGGGGAGGTCACGACCACCGCGACCGCGACGATTAACATCACCGGCCCGAAGAGAAGGAGCGCGACCAGGGCTCCTGCGACGTCCACGAGCCGTTTGGCGACGCTGCCGATGCCCGCGAGCGGGCTTTCGTGCACGCTGACCACCGGCACGCCCTGGATGATGTCGACGCCCGCGGCGAAGCGCGTGAAGCGCGTCAGATCCGGAACGTACTTCACGTCGGGCACTTGGTCGGCGATCACGGCGAGCTCGGTTTCCAGGAACTCCGCCGCTTGGTGCGGCAGCGCGATCACGACGCAGTCCATCGCGTTCCGGGTGAAGAACTCGATCCAGTCCGAAGGCCGGGGCAGGACCGGGATCTTCCGCGAACGGCAGTAGAGCTCCGCATCCCGCGTCGCGTCGACGTCGCCCACGAGCATCGCGCCCACGAGGTCGCCCCTTACCAGGTCCGAGGCATCGTTCAGCTCCGCCGCCTGCTTCAGGCATTCTCCCGAGCCGATCAGGAGCGTCCGACGCCCCGGCATCGACCGGCGATATCGCCGCAAGGCTTTGCGCACGGCGCTGCGCCCGACGATCACGAGCCAGGGATGGAGCGCCGCGAAAATGAGCAAAGTGACGCGCGAGTAGCGATATTCTTCGTAAACATAGGTAAAGGCGATGAACGCCGCCGTCGCGATCGCGCAACACTGCAGGATGTCGAGCGCCTCGAAAATCGCCGAGCGATGCCGACCGGTGCGCCGGTAAAGGCCTGACGCCGCGAAAGTGAGGAGCCAGATGGCGCCGAGGAAGGGCAGGAGCTTGAAGTAAAGCAGCGCCTCGGGCACGCCCTTGGAGACCGGCAGCCAGCCGGAGAAGCGCAGGAAGTAGGCGAGCACCCAAGCGGCCGCGACCATTCCCGCATCGGAGGCGATGCGCACCGCGAGCAACAGATCCTGGTTCTTGCGATTCACGCCGCGAGCACCCGTTTGATTTCGTTCCGCATCTTGTCCAAGAAGAAGGATTTGCCGAAGCCCTTCGCGAAGGCGCGCATGTGCTCCGCGTCGAAGCGGTCGGGGCGGAAGGTCGAGAGCGCGTCCGCCAAGACCTCCGCAGTCTGCTCTTTAAAGTATGACCCCGTTTCCCCCTCGCGCACGATGTCGCGTGCCCCGCCCTCTCGATAGGCTAGCACCGGAGTGCCGCAGGCCAATGCCTCGACCGCCGTCATGCCGAAGTCCTCGACCCCGGGAAAGAGGAACGCCGAAGCGTTCTGCATGAGCTTCACGAAGGCCGCGTCGTCCGGCGACTCCACGATCTCGGTCGTCTTGCCCGCCGCCAAGCGGCGCAAGGCCGGGAGCATCGGGCCGCTGCCGGCGACGATCAAGCGCTTATTCGCCTTGGCCGCGGCCTCGATGGCCAGGTCGAAACGCTTGTAGGACACCATCGCGCCGGCCGCCAGAAGGTAGCCGTCCCGCTCGCCCGAAGGTCGCGCCGGCGCAAATCGGTCGGTCTCGATCGGCGGCGCCACGACGGTCGACTCGCGGCCGTAGTAATTCCGGGCGCGCTCGCCGACGAAGCTCGAGTTGACGACGAAATGATCGACGCGATCCGCCTGCGCCGTCCGCACGTCCCAGCGCCGGAGCGCCGGCGTCATCGCGCGGATCGCCGCCGCCGCGCCGGGGATGCCGGAGACGCCGGCGAGGTATTCGTCCTGCTGATCCCAGATGTAGCGCATGGGTGAATGGAGGTAACAAAGGTGCTTCGCGCCGCGTGCTTTTACCGCTCCGTGTGCGACGCAAGACGAGGTGCTCAAGACGAGGTCATAGCCTTCCAGGTCGATCGCCTCGATCGCCCGCGGCAGGAGCGGCAGTAAGGCTTTGCGCCCGCGCCTTAGCGCGTTCAGCAGCGCCGGGACGTGGACCTCGCGTCGCGTGACCACCGGGGGCATGGCGTCTCGGTCATAGAACAGCGTGAAAATGGGCGCGGCTGGGTAGAGCTCGGCCAACGCGGCTAGCACCTTCTCGCCACCTCGCCAGGTCACGAGCCAGTCGTGAACCAGCGCTACCCGCGGGTATTCCAAGGCCATTTCCGTCCTTTCGCCGATGCCCGCAATTATGAAGGGAGGGTGAGCAAATGTCTCGCGACAATTATGGCGACAAAAGCCAATGCCCGGCTCGGGTTGGCGAGTGAAACCCCGCGTCCTGCAAGGTTTTCCGGGCGGCAGGATTTGCACCGCGCCTGACGAACTTGATAAGATGAATCCATCGACTTCACGACCGCTTCTTCAGCTGCCACCGCCCTCCAGGGCGGGACGCGCGCATTCCCCTCGTCCATCGCTTCGCCAAGACCGCTTCGCCCCCTTTCCGGAGCACGAGAGCCCCTATGCGTTCACCCGATTCTCGCACCCCCGGTGACCCGCGCTCGCAAGCCCGTTCCGCATTGTTCGGCGAGGGCGCGGCGGCACCTGCGCTCGCGGAGAATCCGCGCGCCTGGTTCCCCGAGATCATCGGCCGGAGCCCCGCGCTGCGCTCCGTGCTCGAGACCGTGGCGAAGGTCGCGCGCTCGGACGGCGCCGTCCTCATCCTCGGCGAGAGCGGCACCGGCAAAGAGCTCATCGCGTCGGCCGTGCACCGCTTGTCGAACCGCTCCGACCGTCCCTACATCACGGTGAACAGCAGCGCGATCCCGGAGAACCTCCTGGAGAGCGAGCTCTTCGGCCACGAGAAGGGCGCCTTCACCTCGGCCCACACCAAGCGCATCGGCCGCTTCGAGGAGGCCCACTCCGGCACCCTCTTCCTCGACGAGATCGGCGACATGCCGATGTCCCTGCAGTCGAAGCTCCTGCGCGTCCTCCAGGACAAGAAGTATTCGCCGCTCGGTGGCAACGAGACCCGCGAGGCCGACGTCCGGATCATCGCGGCGACCAACATGAACCTGAAAGACAGCCTGAACAAATCGTTCCGGCTCGACCTCTATCACCGGCTGAACGTCTTCCCGATCACGTTGCCGCCGTTGCGCCATCGCGCGGAAGACGTGGCGGATCTCATCGAGCACTTCACCGAGATCTCGAACCGCTCGAAAGGCGTCTCGACCCCCTGCTTCTTCACGCCCGAGGCGATCCAAATCCTTTCGACTTACGACTGGCCCGGCAACATCCGCCAGCTGCAAAACATGGTCGAGCGCATGGTCGTCATGCGCGGCAATGAGGGCGGCGGCATTCTGCCGGCGGACCTAGACGCCGAGATCCTGATCGCACCGACGGCGCGCACGCCGGAGCTCTCGAGCCTCGCCGCCGCGCCCGTCTCCGCGCCGCACCCGACCTCGATGCCGATCCCGCCCTTGCACTCCGGCGCCGCCCCGCGGTTTCCCGAGTCGTTCGGCAAGCTTCCGAGCGAAGGCCTGGACCTCGTGCAGTTCATCGAGAGCCTGGAGAACGATTTCATCCGCCAGGCGCTCGAGCGTACGGGGAACAATCGCAATCAGGCGGCGAAGCTCCTCGGCCTGAACCGGACGACCCTGGTCGAAAGGATCAAGAAGAGACGGCTCACGACGCT
>JANOTL010000029.1:0-7229 GCA_031416315.1 Pseudomonadota bacterium | reverse complement strand
GTCGATCACCTGCCGCGCGTAGGGAAACAGCGTCGTCGGGCAGAATACTTTGAGCGCACGCTCCAGCAACGCGGGCTCTGACGCCTTCACCTCGAAGATCCCCGCCTGCTCCACCTCGCAGATGAAGCCGACCTCCTCCTCGCTCTTCTTGGCCTCGGTCGTCAGCCGCAGGATCACTTCGTAGACGCCCTCTTCCAAGGGTCGCGACTGCACGGCGACCTCGAGGCTGATCTCGGGGCGCCAGTTCTCGCGGAAAATCTGCGGCGAGCGCGGGTTCTCGAACGAGAGATCCTTGACGTAGACGCGGAGCAAACGAACGGAAAGAGGCGCAGCGGCAGCAGTTTGGTCGGTCATGGCGCGAGCTCCGATAGGGCGTGTCGGCGAATGGCGGAAGCCCGATCTTACGCGCTCTACCTGGGCGCCGCAACCAAACGCGCCACCGCCTCGACGTGTTCCGTTTGCGGGAACATGTCGAAAGGCTTCACGTTTTCGACGACGAAGCCCTGCTTCACCAGCACCGCGAGGTCGCGCGCGAGGGCGTCGGGATTGCACGACACGTAGTGGATCTCCCGAAGCGCCGGCAGCTTCTCGCGGCTGAGCTCGGCCACGATCTTCCGTGACAAGCCGCTGCGCGGCGGATTCGCGATCACGTGCGTGACGCGCTTTCTTTCCGCCGCCGTCAGGCTCTTCTCGAAGAAGGTCTCGCACATCGTCGCGTGCGCCTCGACGTGCTCGATGCCGAAGCTCTTCGCGCCGCGCTTCGCCGCCGCGATCGCCTCGTCGTTGCCGTCGACGATGATCGCCTTCTTGAAGCGCTTCTCGGTCGCGAACGTGTAAGCGCCGAAGCCGCCGTACAGGTCCAGCAGCACGTCGCCTTCCCCCGTGAACGCCGTCGCCGCCGCGACCAGCCCGCCGCTCAGGCTGAAATTAGCCTGAAAGAAAGCGCCCGGCGTGAGCTCGAAGGTCTTGCCGCCGAGCGGGAATTTGAAGGTCTCCGGCCCCGTGAGATGGCTGACGCGCCGCCCGACCACCTGATCGCCGTCGTTCGGATGCAGCTCCGACTCGTACACGGCGACGCGGCCAAGCGTCGCGGCCTTGATCCAGCCGACCAGCGCCTCGCGCGGCACGCCCGTGTGGGTGATGATCATCCCGAACTCGCCGCTCTCCGGCGCGCTGCGGACGGTGAGGAACTTCAGCTTGCCGCGCTGGAAGCTCCGCCCCTTGTGGTTGTAGAAGCGTGCCGGAATCTTGCCGCGCACCGCCATCATCTTCTCGACGAGGCGGTTGATGCTCTTCTCCTGCGCCGGGCAGCGGCCGAGGTCGACGACGACCTTGGTGCCGACGTAATAAAGGCCCACCGCCTTATGGCCCAGACTGTCCTCGTGCAGGCACAGTTTCACCGACGAGCGGTAGCCCATCGGCATGGGACTGGCCGCGGTCGGCGCGACCGGAACTTTCACCAGCTCCGGCCGCGAGTGCAGGCAGTTGGCGACGAAGGCGCGCTTGGCCTCGAGCTGAGCCTCGTACGGCTCGTGCAAACGCGTGCAGCCGGTGCATTGCCGGCGGCGAAATCGCTCGCAGAGTTGGCTCGTCTTCATCGCGGCTCTCTATACTCCCAATTCCACACGGCGCGATAGGGAAAGCGCACCCCGAGCGCGGGCGCCTCAAATATCCGAGTTCTTGAGCCACCCTTTGAAGCGGAACCCGGCAAGGATCACCACCACGAGCGTGGCCATCACCGCGATCGAGGCGGAAAAGCCCCAGTCCTCTTTCAGCCAGGGGAGCCGGTCGAAATTCATCCCGAAGACGCCGGCGACGAAATTGAGCGGCAGGAACATGAGGGAGAACAGGGTCAGGATCCGCATCACCTCGTTCGTCTTGAGCGAAGCCTCGTTCGTGCGTTGGCCGGCCATCGCCACGGCGAGGTTGATCACCGAGCGCACGCTGTCCACCAGCTCGTCGATGAGCACGAGCTGGCGCTGCCCCTCCTCGTTCAGATCCTGGAAGAAGGTTCGGCTCTGATCCGGGATCTGCGGCAGGTGCCGGATGACGTCGAGGTTCATCCAGAGCATGCGCTTCATCACCGAGGTCTTGCGTAAGAGCCCGTAGCCGTCGCGGAAGGGAAACTTGCCGCGGCTCGCGAAGGCGGCCTTCTCCAGCTTCGATAGGCGCTCGTCGCAGTGGTCGAGGGGAACGGCGAAGGTGCCGAGCACGCCGTTGAGAACGTCGTTCAAGATGTGCGCGACGTTCACCTTCTTTTGGGCCTTGAGCTCCCAAGACGCCTTGAGGCTCGTAAGATACGCCTGCGGCGACCGATGGATCGTGATGAGGAAGTCGGGGCCGACGAAGAGCGCGATCTTGTTCGTCAGCTCCTGCACCGTCTCGCCGTCCTTGAGATTGCTGACGTCGTACGAGCGGGCGATGAGAAAAGTGGTCTTGTCGAACTGCTCGAACTTCGGGAGATGCGTCGGCTGCAGGCAGTCCGCGACGGCGGTCTTGTGCAGGCCGTAGCTCTCCGCCACGATCTCCAGGTCGGAGACCGTCGGCGCCTCGATGTCGATCCAAGTGATGCCGTGCGCATCTTTGAGGAGGACGTTCTTGATCAAGTCGTCGCTCCGCGCGCGCGGCGGGCCTTCGCGAACTCGACGACGGCGGGCAAGACCGAGATGAAAATGATCGCCACGACGATGTAATGGAAGTTGCGCTTGACCGCCGGCAGGTTGCCCAGGGCGTAGCCGAGCCAAAGCAGCGGCACGACCCACACGAAAGCACCGACCAGGTTGTAGGACGCGAAGCGCCGATAACCCATGTTGCCGATCCCGGCGACGAAGGGCGCGAACGTGCGTACGATCGGGACGAAGCGGGCGATGATGATGGTCTTGCCGCCGTGCTTCTCGTAGAAGGCGTGCGCCGCCTCGAGATGCTTCTTGTTGAGAAAGATCGAGCTCTCCCGCTTGAAGATCTTCGGTCCGACACGCTTGCCGATCGCGTAGTTGCACGCGTCCCCGAGCACCGCCGCGATAAAGAGCAGGGCGGTCATGAGGACGAGGTTGATCGGCGAGTTGTCGATCGCCGCCAGGGCCCCGGTGGCAAAGAGGAGCGAGTCTCCTGGCAGGATCGGCGTCACCACGAGCCCGGTTTCGCAGAAGATCACCAAGAACAGGATCACGTAGATCCAAACCCCGACCTGCACGACGAGCGAGTTCAGGTGCACGTCGAGGTGCAGAAAGAGGTCGACCAGATACTTCAGGAGATCGATCGCGTACTGAATGAGTTCCATTTAGTTCCTTTCAAGCCAGGCGACCAGGGGGTCGACCGAGCGGCGCATGTCGACGTCGCGCACGTTTTTTTCTAGCGCACGGCGAGCCATTTCTCGGAGGCGGGCGCCGTCGCTCAGGATGGGCGAGTCGGCCAAAACCTTCGCCAAAGTGTCCTCGGTGAACATCACGCAGTCCTCGCCGTCGACCACGTCAAAGCCGCGCGTGCCGAACGGCGTCGTCAGGATCGGCAGGCCTGCCGCCATGAACTCGCCCATTTTCACGTTCGAGCCCGAGCCGCGGAAGACGCCGTTGTAAGCGAGATCGGCGACCGCGAAGAAAGGCTCGATCGCCGGCACTTTACCCACGGCACGGAGGCAGGGGATGTGAAAGGGGTCCTTGCAAACCGAGCCAGCGACGAGGAACTGGTAGCTCCGTTTCTCCAGGAGCTCGCGGTTCTTTTCGCAGAACGTGCGCAGCCAAGCCAAGGCCTCGACGTTCGGGCCGAAGGAGCTGGCCGCGAAGAGAAGGATCCGATCGTGCTCCTTGAAGCCGAAGGCGGCGCGGAGCGACTTGCGATGCGTGCGGATGCCCTCGAAACGCCGGAGGTCGATGCCGTTCGGCACGGTCATCGTCCGCGCCTCGCCGATCTGATGGCCGAAGTAGGCGCGGTCGAGCTCCGAGCAGGCGACGACGGCGGCGACCGCCGCGGCGGCCCGACGCTCGATCGTGGCGACGATTCGCGCCACCAGCCGGTTCTTCCAGAGGTCGGCTTCGACGTTGTGCGTGTTCATCACCACCGGCTTCTTCAGCCCGCGGATCGGCGGATAGAGGAACGGGAAGTCGACGATGACGGCGTCGCACCAGCCGAGCCACTCCTGCAACTTTTTCGGCGTGTAGAACGACAGAACGAAAGTGATCCAGAGCGGCGGTAGGTTCAGCCGGTAAGCCAAGAATTGTAGACCCGCCCACCAGCGCCTCCGGTCGATCCACTCTTCGATACGGGGCCCGACGCGCACACATTCCGACGGCTTCCCGGCGCGGTAGTCGGGTTTTCTACCGACCATGGACCAGAGGCGCACCTCGAACCCGTGCTCGGCCAAAGCCGTCATGATGCTAGCTGAGCGGAGCTGACCGCCGGACTCCGCAGGAAAGACCTGGAGCCCGGAAAGCATTAAGATCTTTCGCGGTTGGGCCATGGGGCCTCGGACCTCGGACCTGGGGGGGGATCTTGCGAGCCCCCAAAGTTTAGCAAAAGTTCCGAGGCCTTGGCAATCAGCGCAGCGCTTACGAGCGGAAAAGCTCGCCCATCTTCCGCCCCAAGATCACCGACGCGCCCATGATGCAAGCCGCGAGGATCGCCATGCCGACGACGCCGAGCGCGCTGGCCACGAGCTCGCCGGAGCCCTGCTCGAGGTAGAGCGCATAGATCGCCTTCGTCAGCGGGTAGTACTTGTCCTTCATCGCGAGGATCAAGCTATCCGAGACGTCGAGCATTGCGTACGCGAAGCAGAGGAGGCCGCCGGCGATCAGGTTCGCGGTGACGAGCGGCACAGTGATCTTGCGCAAAGTGTGCAGGCGAGACGCGCCAAAGGTCGCCGAAGCTTCCTCCAACGAGATCGAGGTCTGCTGCAAGCCCGCGGACGCCGAGCGCACCATGTACGGTAATCGTCGGATCGCGTAGGCGATCACCAAGAGCGGCACGGGATTATTCAACGGATCGAGGAAGGTGTCCGTGTAAGTGACGACGTAACCGAAGGCGAGGACGATGCCCGGCAAGGCCAAGGGAATCATCACCAGCGAGTCGAGGAGGCTCCCGAACGGGATCAGCTTCCGCACGACGACGTAGGCGATCAAGAGGCCGAGAATCAGGTCGACCAAGGTCGAGAGCCCGGCGAGGAGGAAGCTGTTCTTGATGCCGATCAGGGGCAGCTCGCTCTGGAAGATCATCTCGTAATATTTGGTCGTGTACTCCTCGGGGAGGTACGTCATGAACCACTTGTCGGAAAGGCTCGTGACGATCACCGAGATGTGCGGGAAGAGCGCGAGCGCCACCGTCCCGATCAAGAGCACGTAGACGCCGACGAGGCCTAAGCCCTTCGCTTGCCTGACGCCGCTGGTGACGTGGCCGCGCGCCATCATCTCGTACTTTTTGTCGGCGAAGAGCCACTTCGAGGCCAGGAAGATCGCCACCGTCAGCACGATGACGAGGACGACCAGCGCGAACCCGACCGGATTGGCGTTGACGTCGGTCACCATGTTGAAGATGCGCACCGGCATCGTGTCCTTGAAGCCGACGAGGAGCGGCGTCCCGAGGTCGGTCAAGGCCCAGATGAAGACGATGATCGCGCCGGCGAAGTAGCCGGGACGCGCCAAGGGCCAGACGATGTCCTTCATCTGCCGCCAGCGGCTGACGCCCAAAGTCCCGGCCATCTCCTCCAGGCTCGGGTCGATGTTCGCGAGCGCCGCCGTGAGGTTCAGGTACATGATCGGATAAAGATGCAGGACCTCGAGCACGACGACGGCCCAGAAGAGGTTCTCCTGCGCCAGCCATTCGATCGGCGTGTCGATGATCCCAAGCTCCATCAAGCCCAGGTTGACGGCGCCGCGGCGCGCGAAGAAGCGCTGGAAGCCGATGGCGCCGACAAAGGGCGGCATCACCATTGGCACGAGCAGAAGCCCGGCGAGGAACCCCTTCCCGGGAAAGTCGAGCTTGGCGTTCACGATGGCGAGCGGCAAGCAGAGGATCGTCGTCATGATCGTCGTGACGAGGCCGATCTTCAGGCTGTTCGTGATCGCCGTCGTCTGAAGGTCGTTGGCGAAGAGCAGCTTGAAGTATTCGAGCGTGAAGGCGCCGTCGTGAGTGACGAAGGCTTTCACGATGATCGTCCCGACCGGAAGGATGAGGAAGAAGAAGAGCACCGCCAGGACGGCGAGAACCGTCGCATAGCCGATCAAGCGGCCGAGAGTGCCCTTCAGCATCTCAGGTCCCCGACGACAGGTCGCGCTCGACCGGCAGGACGAGGACGTCGGCCGGGTCGAGCCAGGCGCTGACGGCGTCGCCGTCGCCTAAGCCGTGGTCCGGCGGATTGAAGATGCTCGCCTTGATCGTGACGCTGCCCGGCGCTTTCAAGGTCAGCTGCTCCGACTCGCCCAGGTAGGTGAGGAGCTCGACGGCGACGCGGATCGGATTGATCTGCTTCAGCGCGTGCTGCTTGCTGAAGTCGATGTTGACCGCCTCGGGGCGGAAGGAGACCGCCACGGGATCGCCGACCTTCGGGTTGAGCTCGGGGCGGATCCTTTCGGCGCGGATCGGACCGAAGGCGGTGTCGACGACATGGAGCGCGCCGTCCAGGCCCTTGTAGGTGCCGTTCACCAGATTCGTCTCGCCGATGAAGCCGGCGATGAAGGGCGTCGCGGGATTGTGGTACAGGCGGCGCGGGGCGTCGGTCTGGATCAGATCGCCAGCGCGCATGACCGAGACGGCGGTGCCCATCGAGAGCGCCTCCTTCTGGTCGTGCGTGACGTAGACGGTGGTGATGCCGGTCTGCTTGTGGATTCGGCTGATGTTGTCGCGCATCTCGAGGCGCAATTTGGCGTCGAGGTTCGACAAGGGCTCGTCGAGGAGGAGCACCGTCGGGCGAATCGCCAGAGCGCGGGCGAGAGCGACGCGTTGCTGCTGGCCGCCAGAAAGCTGGCCAGGCATGCGCTCGACGTAAGGACCGAGCTGGGTGATGTCGATCGACTCGTCGAGGCGTTTCTTCAAGTCGGCAGGCGTGAGCTTCGGCTTTTTCAGCTTGAGCCCATACTCGACGTTCTTGCGCACGGTCATGTGCGGCCAGAGCGCGTAGTTCTGGAACACCATGCCGATGCCGCGCTCGGCTGCCGGCATGGTGGTGACGTCTTTGTCTCCGAACCAGATCTTGCCCGAGGTCGGCGTCTCGAGGCCGGCCAGCATGCGCAAGGTCGTCG
>JANOTL010000028.1:0-50648 GCA_031416315.1 Pseudomonadota bacterium | reverse complement strand
AAGAAGGGCTCGAAAATGCGGCCCAGATCCTCGGGCGCGATCCGCGGACCGTCGTTGCCGACGACGAGGCGCACGACGCCCTGGCCGCCGGCGAAGGCGTCGGTCGTCCGCAGCCAGACCTTGCCCTCGGCCGAGCCGATCGCCGCGCTCGCGTTGTCCAAGACGTTCAAGAGGACGCGGTGGATCTTGCCCGCATCGACTTCGACGAGGCAGGAATGCCGCGTGTCGATCTCGACTTTGACCGAGGGCGGAAAGGCGATGCCGCTGCGCAGGACGTGGCCGACGAGCTCGGCCGGATCGACCGGGAAGCGCTTCAGCTCCTCCTTGCGGCCAAAGCCCATGACCTCCTCGAGGAGACCGTCGACGAAGCGCATCGCCTCGCGCACGTCGACGCTGCGGCGAAGCGCGAACTCACGCAGCGCCGCCGGGCTTGCCTCTTGGCTATCGCTCGCGAGGGCCGATAGGATCGCGTCGAGCTGTGAGAACGGCTTACGCACGTCGTGCGCGATCATCCGCGCCGCGCGCGCGATGGCTTCCTGCTCTTTCGCCGCGTTCTGGATGAGCTTCACGCGGTCGCCCAGCGCGAGCGACATGACGATCATCTCCAGCATGGCGCCGAGCAAGATCCCGTGCGTGGTGAGCGCGTTGCGCGGCAAGGCGCCGTGCATGCCGCCGAGCCAAACCAGGGTCATCGTGAAGAGGATGATCCAGGACAAGAGGTAAAAGCGCGCCGGTCGAAAGCCCGAGTGCCGTGAGAAGAGCCCCGCGAGCACGACGACGAGGCCGTTGACGGCGGCGCTGACGTCGACGATGTAACCGCCCAAGACCGTCAGGGGGCTGAAGGCGATGACGACGCCGACGATGTTGAGGGCGATGACCGCGCGCATCAAGCGGTCGAAGCGGGGCGCCGTATGGCTGACGTCGAGGAATTGGCGCGAGAAGACGACGGCCATGAGGAGCGCAACTTGTCCGAAGCCGGTCGTATATTCCTGCCAGCCGGTCATTAAGCCGCCGAGGTGGAGGTCGGCAAAGCCGTCGAAGCAGAAGAAGGTCGCCGACGTCCCGAGGATGAAGAACGAATAGAGGAGGAAGTTCCGGTCGCGGATCGAGAGGAACAGGAAGAAGTTGTAGAGGAAGAGCGCGACGGCAGCGCCGTAATACGTGCCGAGGACGAGCTCCTCGACCCCGTTTTTCTCGGCGTAGGCTTCGGTCGATTCGAAATGGAACTCCGGCGAGATGATGTTGAACGAGGCAAAGCGCGCGTACAGCGTGCGGCTCTCGCCCGGCGGGATCGTGAGTAAGAAGGTCGGGGCGCGGCTTACGACGTCGCGCTCGGATAGGGGGACGAAGCTGCCGCCGCGGAGCGGTGCGCGTCCCGGCATGACGTAGACCTCGACGAGGTTCGGCGTCGTGTCCTCGAAGATCATGTAGCCGGCGCTCGCGGTGCCGTGGTTCACCACAACGAAGCGGATCCACAGACCGTCGGTCGTGTAGCCGACCTTGAGATCTTCCGGCATCGTCTGAAAGCGCGTGCTCGGCGCGAGGACCTGCTCCAAGGAGTCGATCCGACCTTCGCGCTCGAGGTGATACTCGACGCGCGAAGCCGCGAACACCGCGCCCTGCGCAGCCTGAACGGGCGAGCTCGCCGCGCAGAGCGCGGCGAGGACGAGGAAGAGCGTGGGGAGGGAGAGCTTCAGCGGCGTATCCACAGCGGGGAGCAGGAGCGGGGGGAGCCGGGCGACACCCGGGCTGAGCTGATATTAAAACATTCTATGATTATTTTAAACTATTTTATTAAAAACTGTAATAAAATCAACGAGCCCCACGCAGGGCCAAGCGGCGCATCGCGAGAAAGCCGACGAGCGGCCCCGGCGCGAGCGCCGCAAAGCCCACGCCCCAGCCCCAGCGCGCGACGAGCCACGGCACGCCCCAAAGGGTCACGTTGGTGAGCAGAAAGCCTAGGGCGAGTTGCATCGTCACGACGGTGCAGGAAGAGCTGGCGCCAGCGGGCGGGGCTTTCGGCGCTCAGAGAACTTTACGTAGGAATTCCCGCGTCCGCGGATGCTGCGGGTTCCCGAGCACGTCGGCGGGCTTCCCCTCCTCGACCACGACGCCGCCGTCCATGAAGACGACGCGGCTCGCGACTTCCTTGGCGAAGCCCATCTCGTGGGTGACGACGACCATGGTCATGCCTTCGCTCGCGAGCGTGTGCATGACGGCGAGAACTTCGCCGACCAGCTCCGGGTCGAGGGCCGAGGTGGCTTCGTCGAAGAGCATGACCGCGGGCTCCATCGCCAAAGCGCGCGCGATGGCGACGCGCTGCTGTTGGCCGCCGGAAAGCCGGCCCGGATACTCGTGCATCTTATCGGACAGGCCGACGCGGTGCAGGAGCTTCTCGCCCAAGGCGACCGCCTCGGCCTTCGCCATGCCCTTCACCTTGAGCGGCGCCTCAATGACGTTCCCCAGCGCCGTTTTGTGCGGGAAGAGGTTGAAGCGCTGGAAGACCATACCGATGTGCGAGCGCTGCCGGTTCAGCTCTTTCTCGGGGCCGCCGAGCAGCTCGTCCTTGAAGTAGATCTTGCCCGCGGTTGGGGTCTCGAGAAAGTTGAGGCAGCGCAGGAGGGTCGACTTGCCGGAGCCCGAGGGCCCGATGACGGCGACGACCTCGCCCATCTTCACGGTCAGATTGATGCCCTTCAAGACCTCGTTCTTGCCGAAGTACTTGTGCAGCTCCTCGATACGGAGAACGGGGGTCGTCATGATTCACGCCGCGCGAGGTGAGTTTCGCAGTAGCGCGCGATGGCGCTGAACATCAGGACGATGACGAGGTAGCAGGCGGCGGCCCAGATGTAGACCTCCCAAGGACGGAGATACTTCGCCGACACGCGCTGCGTGATGTAGAGCACCTCGGCCAACGCGAGCGAGGAGACGAGCGACGTGTCCTTCGCCAGGGCGGAGAGCTCGTTCACGATCGGCGGGATGAGCCGCCGGTACGTCTGCGGGATGACGATGCGGCGCATGGCGACCGCGTAGCCCATGCCGAGGGCGCGCGCGGCCTCCATCTGGCCCTTGTCGATCGACTGGATCGCGGCGCGGAAGATCTCGGTGAAGTAGGCCGCGGCGTTCAGAGAGAGAGCCAGGACGCCGGCAGGGAACGCGTCGAGCCGGATATCGATCAAGGGCGGTAGCGCGAAGTAGACGAAAAGCACTTGGAGGAGAAGCGGCGTGCCGCGCACCACGGTGACGTAGAGCGCGGCCGGATAGCGAAGGACGGGGTTGCGCGAGATCCGCGCCACCGCGATGATCATGCCGAGGACGATCCCGCACACTCCGGAGAGGAGCGTGAGCTGGACCGTCAGTCCGAGCCCTTCCAGCAGTCGCGGGATGACGATCTCTTGGGAGAACTGCCAGAAAGTCAGACTGACGTCGTCACCCATTAGACGCCGAGCTCTCCGCCGAACCAGGTGAGGGAGATCTTCTTCATGAAGCCGTCTTTCTTCATCTCGTCGACGATCGTCTGCAGGGCTTTCTGCAGGTCGGAGTCGTCCTTACGGATGGCGACGCCGACCGGCTCGGGCGCCATGGCGTTGCCGGTGACGACGAAGGTCGCGGGATCTTTCGAGGCGTAGAAGCGGCCGACGGGCTCGTCGATGACGATGACCTCGGCTTGGCCGGCCTTGACGGCGGAGAAGACGTCGGTGGCGAGCTTGAACTGCTTCGTCTCTTTCACTTTCACGCCGGCCTTGACGGCTTTCTCGACGAACTCGGAGGACGTGGTGTCGGCCTGGACCGCGACGACCTTGCCCTCGAGGTCCTTGTCCGTCTTGACGGTGACGCCTTTCTTCGAGACGAAGAGCTGGGACATCCGCACGTACTCGACGAAGTCGACCTTCTTCTTGCGGTCATCGGTGATGTTCATCGTCGAGATGATGACGTCGTAGCGCTTCGAGTCGAGGCCGGCGAAGATGCCGTCCCAGTTCATCACGACGAACTCGGTCTTCACGCCGAGGCGCTTGCCGAGCTCGTTGGCGAAGTCGATGTCGAAGCCGACGGGCTTACCGTCTTTGCCTTCGGACTCCATCGGCGGGTAGGTCGCGTCGATGGCGACGACGAGCTTGCCGGCCTTCTTCACGCGCTCGACCGCCGAGGGCTGGGCGGCTTGGGCTGCGGAAGCGGCGAGAGCGCCGGCCACGAAGACGGCGCAAAGCGCCTGGATCATCTTTTTCATCGGTCGAAGCTCCTCATCGAAATGTGGTAGTTTCCTACCAGTGGGCCGGCGGCTTGTCAGCTCGAAAGACGGGGCGAAATCACTTGGCAAATGCGCCGCTCCAAAGCCTCAGAGCTCTGCGCCAAAGCGACTACCGCGTCATGCCGTGGAAGAACGGCGGCGGCACGACGACGGAGATCGCGTTGGACCCGCCTGGCGCCTCGCTGGACGATTTTGCCTGGCGCCTGTCTTTGGCGACCTTGGGCGGCTCGGGCCCGTTCTCGAGCTTTCCGCGGCACGAACGGATCATCGTCCAGCTCGACGGCGCGAAGATGACCCTGACGCACGCGGAGCACGTGGGCCGCGAGCTCGAGCTCCTGGTGCCGTACCGTTTCGACGGCGCTTGGACGACCGCGGCGCAGCTGACGGCGCCGGCGCGGGACTTCAACATCATGGCACGCAAGGATTTGCTGCGTTCGACCGCGAGCGCGCACAAGCTCGCCCCGCTCGCCTCAGTGCAGCTTTCGGAGCGGGCGGAGACGGTGGTGGTCTACGTGCTCGAAGGTCGCATTACCACGCAGCTCGACGGGCTGACCGACAAGGTCCGGGCCGAGCGCGGGGACAGCGTCGTCGCGGTCGCGGACGGCGGGACGGAGCTGACGCTCAGGACCGAGGCAGGCGCCACGGTCTTGGTCGCGACCTTTGCAAAAAGGTAGAAAATCCGTTGGTTTAGACGACAACGTGAAAGTTTGATACGCTGAAAAGACCGGCCTTTCCCTTCCCGCGTCTCGCGCACTCCCCAACTCTCTCGAGAACGACCCATGACGTCCAAGCACGTGCTCGGCGCCGCCGTCTTCGTCGGTCTGACCTTCACCGTGGCGCAAAGCTGCCTGCGCAAGGTCGACAACCCTGAAACCCAGCTCACCGCGGCGCAGGTCGACAAGGTGCAGAACGTGGTCCGCGTCTTCCGCCGCCTCGTCGGCCGCGATCCCGGCACCTCCGAGATCAATGCCATGAAGGCCCTGCCTTACAACGACCTGGTCACGAGCGTCTTGGGCTCGGCGCAGTTCGACCAGGAAGGCTTCTTCAACTTGCACCGCGAGCGCTTGCTGCTGAACCGCGAAGGCTCACAGCAATGGGTGAAGGGCTCGTATAAGGACTACTGCGCACTGCGCCTCGAGCTCGCCGAGCAGGCGAGCGCGGATCGCAGCGGCAAAGGCTATTGGGAGACGCTCCGGTACCGCGACCGCTGGGTGCCGCTCGTCGAGTTCGGCATGAATCAATGCTTCTTCGGCGCCAGCGTCGGCGACCTCACCGAAGCTTGGAAGAAATACGGCGGGCCGACGCCGCCACCACCGCCCGCCGCGGACGCGCCGCCGCCGACTTCGCGCGAGAAGAACGCGCGCAGCTGCGTCCAGTCCCTGAAATTCGGCCTTCCCGGCGACTTCGCCAATCCGAACCCGGAAGCGCGGGTGAAGGAGTTCTTCACCAAGCTCGAGGCGCTCGACGCCGAAGCGAAGAAGCTCTCGCTCCTCTCGGTGCCCGAGGCCGAGGCCATCATGATGGACCTCGTGAAGCAGTCGATGCTTCCCGACTTCGGCCCGCTGCCGGAGGGCGTGACGCCGCTCGCCGACATGAAGCTCGAGCTGGTGAAGAAGGACGGGAAGCCTCTCGTGCTGCAGGAGCTCGGCTCGCAGGGCAATCAGCAGTGCCTCTTCAGCGGCGTCGACCCGGTCAGTTGGGTGAAGACGAAACAGCCGGGCGGCGGCGGCGGCTTCGGCGGCGACGACGACTTCAACGGCGGCGGCTTCGGCTTTCCGGAAGTCGTTCCGCCGCCGATCGACTTCCCCGCGCCGGTGGGCATCCCCGACCAGCCGGTGCTCGTGCCGCTGGCCGGCGCGCAGATGGCGCCGAACGTGCAAGAGGCGATGGCCAAGGCCGACGGACCGCTCTTCCTCAAGATCCGCATGCCGGCGGAGTTCCAGGGCCTGCACGGCAGCCCCTACTGGCTGTCGCGTCACACCACCAAACAAAAAAACAAGAACCTGCACCGCGCCCGCGCCGTCTACTTCTCCTACTTCTGCACCGAGATCAACCCGGACGCCGCCAACTTCCAGGGCGCGCCGGTCGCCGAGGTCCCGGCCGCGCTGAAGGGCTACTTCGCCGACGACGACGCGCACGCGAAAGGCTCGACGAACTGCTTCAACTGCCACGCGAAGATCCAGCCGATCGCCAACTTCTTCGGCCTCCTGTCGTTCGGCACGCCGTACGATCAAGGCTTCGGCTTCGGCGGCGGCTGGCCCCAGTTCCTGAACGAGGAGGGCGCCGCGTTTTCGCGTCCCGGCGGCATCTACGACGGCCAAAAATTCTTCGAGCACGAGGGCACCAATATGGGCCTCGAGGGTTTCGCGAATACGCTCCCCGCCTACCCGGCCGTGGGCAAGTGCATCGCCGATTCGACCTGGGCGGCCCTCGTCGGCCGCGACTTCCCGCTTTTCGAGACCGAGCGCCAGGCGGCCGTCACCGCCTTTCAAGGCGAAAACGGCGCCAAGCCCAGCTTCTCGCGGCTCCTGAAGCACTTCCTGACCGAGTCGAAGCGCGGCCAGGCCTACTTCAGCCAGGGCGAGAAGGCCTTCGAGATGATCCAGCCCGACACCGCCTTCGTCTGCCCCGAGGTGCCGCCCGAGGATTTCCAGGCGAGCGGCACGAAGCTGATGGAAGGCCAGTGCGTCGACTGCCACTCCGACGGCTTCTTCGACGAAGCCGGCAAGTTCTCGATCGACTCCTACTTTACCAACCAAGGGGTCGACGACACGCCGAAGGCGCGCGGCCGCCTCTGGCACAACCTCTACTGCAAAGTGAAGCTGGAAAAGATGCCGCCTGGGGGCGGGCTCGACGCGGAAGGCCGCGGCAAGCTCTGGTGCTGGCTCGGCCGCACCCGCGATGCCCTGGCGAAGGAGAGCAAGATCCCGGCCGAATACCTGAGCAAGGTGTGCCAAGGCGCGGCGCCGACGATGTCCTCGATGGGCGCGGCGCACACGGTCTCCGGCACCCCTGGCGGCAACTGAGGAATGAGCATGCAAAGACCCCTTTCTACGCTGTTTTTGGCTTTGGGCCTGAGCCTTTCGGTGCCGGTCACCGCCTCGGCTCAGGACAGTTCGACCGTGAAGCAGGAGAAGCTGCGCAAGCTGCAGATCCTGAGCCGCGTCTATCAGGTCTGCTTCGGCCGCACGCTGAAGCGCGAAGAGGCTGCGAAGGTCTTGCCGATGAACAAGCAGCAGATCGTCGAGTACCTCCTGGGTAGCGAAGAGCTGCGCCAAGTCTTCGCGGCCCGCCTCGCCAATTTCCTCGAGGGCGGCGAGACGAGCTCGAACCAGATCGAGCGCCAAGTGCCCCCTGCGGTGAAGACGCAGGCGCGGCCCGAGGCGGCCCTCGACGAAGTCCTGACGAGGCTCGGGAAGGACCATCACAAGGGCGCGCAGTGTGGCGACCGGAAGAACTCTGCGTGCTTCGCCAACTGGCTCGTGGCGCGCGTGGCGCCGAGCCTCGGCGCGGCCTGGGTGACGAAGAACGAAGCGAGCTTCGCCTCGTGGAGCTACGCCAAGCTCCTCGAGGAAATCAGCATGGCGAGCCTTTGAGATGACGAACACCATGAACCGCCTCCCCTACACTTTCGCCGTCCTCGCCTTGGCGCTAGCGGGTTGCCGCACGACGCCGCCCCGCGGCGGCGGCGCGGAGCTGAAAGCCGGGCCCTCGGGCATTGGCCCGACTCAGACCCGTCCCACCTGGATCAAGAGCCCCGAGTCGATCGAGGGGACGATCACTTCGGCCTGGGGTCTCCAGGTCAGCGAGGCCGAGCGCTGGAAGTACCTGCAGAGCATCTATTCAATGCTCGGCGGCACGCAGGTCTTGTCGTCGAAGTCGCTCGTCGACCAGCCGAACGAGCTCTTCGCGTTGGGCTTGGACAACCTCTCCGGCTGGCTTTCGGGCCGGCTCGTCGACAAAGAGACGGCGCTCGAGGCGGAGGCGAAGGAGCACAGCTTCGACGGCCTCTCGCTTTCGGACGAGGACGCAGGTTGCTTCGCGGACGACGGCAAAGACTGGTGCGACCTCAAAGACGGCGTCCGCCTCGACTCCTTGGCGAAGGCGGGGGTCGACCCGAAGGCGCCCTTGTCGAAAGAGTGGAAGAAGCGGCTCATGCACAACGTGCAGGACATCGGCGAGTTCATGCTCCTCGCCATCGACAACACCCTGAAGATGCCGGGCGGCCAGCGCCACGCGGCCGACTACCTCGTCAGCGAGGTCTTCGTCCCGAGCTTTCCGGGCGGCGCTCCGGCGACGGTCGAGCAAGAGAAGACGGCGTGGAAAAACGTGATCTACACCATCCTGATGAGCGGGGGCTTCTATCTGGAAGCGCCGCCGCAGACGAACGAGGGCGAGCCATGACCAGGAACCGGACCCGCCGCGAAGTCGTGCAAGGTGCGGCCAAGGCAGGATTGGGGCTCGCCACGCTCGGCACGGGCTTCGGCTCGTTCGCCGATTTCGCCCGCGCGCAGGCGACGCCGGAAGGCGAGCATTTCTTCATCTTCGTCGAGCTGCGCGGCGGCCTGCAGTGGATGGCGGCGACCGACGGTCGCAACGTCGACAATCTGCCGCTCACCAACGACAAGCTATGCGTGCCGCTCAAGATCACCGACCAGCCGTTCTCGGTGGAGGAGTACGCGAAGATCGTCGCCGACGACTTCACCAAGAAGCAGTCGCTCAACGGTAAGTTCCTGCTCCTCCCTTACATCGACGACCTGACCTCGTCCTACAAGAAGGGCAAGACCACGCTCGGCTCGGAGTACATCCTGGGTTTCGCGGGGCAGTCTTTCCTCCCCCACGTCGACGACATCGCGGTGGCGCGCGGCGTGCACATGCTAGGCGACTTCCACGGCCTGAACAACGCGTCGGGCGAGATGCTCGCCGGCACGAACTCGGGCGAGATGCCGCACGTGGCGTCGGTGCTCGCGACCCTCCTCCAGCAAAAGCACGGCGTGAAGCTCCTCGACAACCTCGTCTTCGAGAACGCGAGCTTCATCACCGGCAGCTCGTCTTTGGCGAAGACGCCGATCAAGCTCGACGCGGAGAGCCTGGGCTACATCGTCGCGAACGCCGACGACAGCTCGACCGCCGAGGCGACCGCGCGCTACGCGAAGGCGCGCGAGCTCGCCGACGCGCTCGCGAACGCGGAGACGATGGGCGAGGCGCACAAGAAAGTGTTCGGCTCCTACGTCTCGGCGCTGAAGGAAGCGCCGACGGTCCGCAGCATGCTCCTCGGCCTGAAGAGCGAGCTCGGAGCCGTCGACGCCTCGCTCGACCTCGACGTCCAGCTGAAGACCGCGTTGACTTTGATCACGGCCGGCCTTTCCCGCGTCGTCACGCTCTGCCTCGGCTCGCCGAACGGCAAGAACAAGGTCGACGGCTTCGGCCTCTTCGACGCGCACCGCGGCGTCTATCACCTGGACCCGGGCTTCGCCGGGACGGCCAACACGCAGCGCCACCATTTGAACGTCGAAAAGTCGATGAAGTCTTTGTCGCAGTTCGTCTCGACCCTGAAGACGACGAAATTCGGCGAGACCGGCAAGACCATGTTCGACGTCACCACCGTCGTCGTCACCACCGAGTTCTCGCGGCCCTCGAACTTCTTCGGCAACGAGGCGCCGGGCTCGGAAGGCGGCGGTACGGCTTTCGGCTGCGGCCACTACCAGTACAACAACAACTACATCATGTTCGGGAAGGGCGTGAGGGGCGGCGCCTGGGTCGGCAAGAACGAGGATCTGCGGCAGATGGGCGCCAAGGTCGACTGGACGTCGATGGAGGCGGGCGATCCGACGGGCGTGAAGTACACGCCGGTCGAGTACGACTTCAACCCAAACGCCGAGGGCGCCTCCGAGGCCGACGGCATGGGCTCGTACCAGCCGAAGGACCTGAACTACTTCGGCGAGGGCGACCGGCCGATGATGGCGAAGGACATGATCCGGACGGTGATGAGCGCGGCGGGGGTGGAGTCGCGCTTTGCGGAAGCGTATTCCGAAGAGAATATGAAGAACGCGAAGACGGTGCGGGCGATGGTGAAGGGCTGAGGCATCTTGAACCGCAAAGGGCGCAAAGGCACTTTTCAAGCCCCTTTACGGTCTTTGCGCCCTTCGCGGTCCATTCTCAGGGCACTGGCGTCGCGCACGTTGCCGCGACCTGATCGGTGATGTCCCCGGCCGCGATCGAAAGCCAGCGGATCACGTCGAGCATCGCGAGCCCCGTGGCGTGTGCGGCGCTCAAGCCGTCGTCGGTGGTCGCGAGGCGGTCGGGCGCCATCCGCAAGGGCGAGGCCCCTTCCCTTTGCGGGTCCTCAGCCGCGGCCGGCACGCCGTCGAAGGCCGCTCCGAAGATCAGGCCGAGGAGGGGGTAGCGCGCCTTCGCCGGCGACGGTCCCTGACCCGAAGGCAGCTCCGCGACCAGCGAGCCCAGGCGCGCGTCGTCCGGCAGCTTCCCCGCGACTTCGGCGACGAGCTTACGGTAGGCGCCATACTTCGTCGTCGCCGTTTGCACGGTGGCGGCGATCTTCGCTTGCGCCGCGGAGCCTTCCTGCCAAAGCGCGTCCTGCAGCGCAGAAAATGCGTCCATGGCGCCGTCGAAGCTCTTCGCCAGCGCGTCCTGATCGATCGTCTTGCACGCCGCAGGCGCCGGCACGGCCGGAGGGGGCGGAGACGGAGGGCTGTCGCTCACTGGGCTCGTGCCGATTCCTTCGTTCAGCTCAGCCAGGGTCGCGGCGGCTTGCGCGCGAAGCGCTGCCGCTTGCGATGCGGCGTCGAACGGGCCGTCGGTGGAGACGTCGGCGGCGGCGGAAGCGGCGGGGCCGTCGGCCGAACCGCCGTGCGCGTCGTCGCTGGAAGGCTCAGGGTTCGCGGCAGTATCGGAAGCCGCGGCAGCATCGGGTAACGCGGAGAGAGCCGCATCGGAGGGAGGCTCCGATTCATTGCCGCCCGTCGCGGGGCCGCCGGCGGCGCCGTCGCTCAGCGCGGCCGCCTCGGCGCCAGATCCAGCGGACGCCGGCGCGCTCGACGTCGCCAACGGCTCTTCCGCCTCCCCGCCCCGGCACGCGAACACGCCCAAGGCGACCGCACCGGTCACAACGACGACTACCAAAACGCGCTTGTTTGCGAGGAGCATGCTGCCCCTACTTTACGCCTCGGGCCGGCAAAGCTCCAGAGCGTCCTCGTTGCTCATGCGCTTCGACGCCGCATCGAAACACTCGAACCGGCGCGGCGATCCGCCCCCCCGGCAGAGCGCGATCGCCTGCTCGGTCGGAAGGCGCCGGTTCGCGGCCGTGAAGCACGAGGCCGTTAGGTCGGTGCCGCGCTTCTCGCACAAGGCCACCGCGTCCTCGGGACCGAGAAAACGGAACGCCTCGGTCAAGCAGCGCGAGGTCAGGAGCGTGCCACGCCCTCGACAAAGCTTCAGGGCGTTGTCCATGTTCAGGATGCGCCAAGCTTCGACGTAGCATTGCGCCGTCTCCTCCCCGCCCCCGCCCGAGCACAGCTTCAACGCCATCGCCCGAGGCAGGCGCCGATAGGCCTGCACGAAGCAGTTGGCCGGGTCCGCAGGAAAGCGGTTCTCGAGAATGCGCAGCGCTTCGCTCTCGAGGCTCCGCAGCGCTTGGCGCTCGTTGTCGGACAGGCGCAGATCCGGCTCGGAGGCGAGATCGGCGACGCGCTTCGCGCCGGCGGCGACGTCGGGCTCGGCGGCACGAAGCTCGGCCTCGAAGCACGCGACGGAAAAGAGGACGGGGATCGCCCAAAGGGCGAGGCGCAGCTTGGACATGATGCGGCCCTCACGGTTTCAATGAAACTAAGAGGGCCGGATCATATCTTATGAGATTCTATAAAACCAGATCAATTTTAATAGAATATTGTAATCATTGAACTTTCTGTGGTCAACTCGCGCTTTTGGACACCGTGATCGATTGAATCACGATGTCTTTCTCGGGAACGTCGCCCATCCCTTGCTTCATGCCGGTCTTCTGGCCGGCGATCTTGTCGACGACGTCCATGCCTTCGATGACCTTGCCGAACACGGCATAGCCGTGGCCGTCCGGTGCCGGGAAATTGAGGCGGTCGTTGTTCACCAGGTTGATGAAGAACTGCGAGGTGGCGCTGTTCGGATCCGGCGTGCGCGCCATGGCGACCGTGCCGCGGTCGTTTTTCAGGCCGTTCTTGGCCTCGTTCTGGATCGAGGCCTTGGTCTTCTTCTCGTTAAGCTTGCCGCCTTCGACGACGTAGCCGCCACCCTGGACCATGAATTTGTTGATCACGCGGTGGAAGACCGTGCCGTCGTAGAACTTCTCGTTGGCGTAGCCGACGAAGTTCTTCACCGTCTCGGGGGCGAGCTTCGCATCGAGCTGGAGCTTGATTTTGCCCTCGCTCGTGACGATCTCGACGATCGGGTCGGCTTCCGGCTTCACGGCCGGCGGCGGCACGGCGGCGGCGGCGCCCGTGGGGGCGACGGCAGCGGCAGCTGGAGCCGTGGCAGCGGGGGCTACGACCGGGGCCGCGGGCTTGGCGGGCTCGGCGGCGGCAGGGGCCGAGGCGGCAGCCGGCGCGGCGGTCGCAGCGGCGGGCTTGTCTTCGGCGAGCGCGGCGCCGGCTACGGCGCACAGCAGGAGTACGGAAAGGGCGAGCTTCTTCATCGGTCTAGCATCCTCCATTGGGGGCAATGGCCGCATTCTATGCATTCCTGATGTTGACGCGCAAGGCGCACGTACCTAGGATGAGACGCCTTTTCGGAGACCCGACGATGACCGCCGCCCGCGAGAACCTGAGCCGCCTGAAATCCTTGATCCGCACGATTCCCGACTTTCCGAAAGCCGGCATCATGTTCCGCGACGTTTCGACGCTCTTCAAGGACCCTTGGGGCATGCAGACGACGATCGACGAGCTGGTGCGTCTGTACGAAGGCGCGAAGATCGAGCAGGTCATCGCGATCGAGTCGCGCGGCTTTATCCTCGGCGGCGCTCTGGCGGCGCGCTTGAAGTGCGGCCTCGTCATGGCGCGCAAGAAGGGCAAGCTCCCGGGCAAGGTCGAGGAGATCTACTACGACCTCGAGTACGGCAAGGACTGCATCCAGATCCACAGCGACGCCATCAAGAAGGGCGAGCGCTGCCTGGTCGTGGACGATCTGCTGGCGACGGGCGGGACGTGCGGGGCGACGTGCGAGCTGGTGGAACGCTTCGCGGGCGTCGTGGTCGGCAGTGCGTTCGTGGTGAATTTGCCGGAGCTTGGCGGCGCCAAGCGCTTAGCAAAGTACCAGCCTCAGTGGCTCGTCGATTTCGACGGCCACTGATCGCCCCGATCGGGCTCAGTTCGAGCCGGTCGGCCGCAGGTCGAAACGGTAATTGTTCCCGTAGAGCGTGTAAGACACGGCCATCCCGCCAATCGCCAGCACCGCGTTCGCGTCGCTGGTCCCGGCAGAGAACTTGAAAGGCGCCTTGACGGTGGCGCCGTCGCCGTCCGTGTGACAAGCCTCGACCAAACCGCTCGACAGCACTCCTTCCGCGTTCGCCACTAGCGGCGGGTAATTGCCTTGGCAACCCTGCCCTTCACCACCGTGGCCCCCATCGGCGCCGAAGCGAACCATGACGGTCGCGCGCTGGTTGCCGTTGCCAGGCCAGCCGGAATAGTCGTCGACGTCGAAACCCGGGTCTTGCAAGACGTTCGTCAGCGCCGACACGTCGGTGACCGGCGCGTACTTGCCGGCGGCCGCGTCCCAGTAGTTGAAGCGCACTTGATAGTCTTGAACCGTGCCGTCCGCGTCGACCGTGAGGCGGACTGACGGGACGTAAATCACTGGCTTGCCGTCAGCGTCGAGCGGGTAGCCGGACGCGAGGTCGAAGTTGCCGCGGACCTCGCCGTTGATCTTCAGCTTCCAGATGCCGGCCGGCAGGCCGCTGGCATTGTCGAGGCCGAAGCCGCTCCAGTTCCAGTTGAGCCGGTTCGGGTCTTCCGCAGCGCCGCTCGCGAAAAAGGAGGTCTTTTCTGCAGCTGGGACGCTCTCCATCTCAAAACATTGGAAGCCGAAGGACGCCAAATTCGGAACGCTCGCGTTGCGGTTCGTGAAGACCGAGACCGAACGCGGCGCCGCCGACCCGAGGGATACGCTGATCGGCGCCGGGGCTTCGAGGTCTAGGATGGTCGCGGGCGGGATCCGGCTCTGCTCCGTCCCCGTCGCGCAGATCGAGGCACCGAGGACCTTGCCGCCGGAGCCGTCGTCGACGTTCTCGCCGCGAAAGTAGATGCCGAAGCTCGAGGGCACGTCGATCGGGGCGGAAAAGGCGTTGCGCGAGCCTTCAATCGCGGCCGAGAAGGTGAAGAACGGGATGGCTTCGATCAAGCCGCCTTGCGCGCTCATCGGGTTCATGTAGGTGTTCTTCAGACCCTTGAGCGAGTTGTCCGTCGCCGCGATCTCCGTCAGCGTCGCGGCCGGCAGGTCGAAAACCTCGGTCGAGAGCGGGAGCTCGGCGCGCGCGTCGTCGCCTTTGCCGGTGATCTTGCCGAGGTTGAGGTTGCCCTTGGCGACGCCGATCTGCAGGTTGATGGAGTTGTCGTCGCCCGAAGGCAGGCCGATGTAGCGGAACGACTGCGCTTCCTCGACGAGGTCTCCGGTCTCGACCATGCTGACGAGCACGTACGCGCCGTCCGGTGGGCCTTTCGACGGCGGCTGCGACTCGAGAAAGGCGATGTACTCCTTGATGTCCGCCTCGCTATTTTCGGCGGCACCCGGCTCGACCTTGGCCAAGCCGACGAGGTCGATCGACCCGTCGGCGCGCACGAACGACTTCAGGGTCGTGAGCTCGTCCACGGGCTTCGGCAGATCCGCCTTGAACCGCCCGTTGGCGTCGATCGGAAAGCTGATCGGCGGCTTCGCTTCGCCGCGCTTGAGCTTGAAGGCCAAGACCTTGGTCGGCTTCGGCGCCTCGGCGAGCCCGAGATCGATCGCGAGCGTTCCGCCCACGGCGATCGTGGCGCCCGACGCGGGCGTGATGCCGGCCAGATCGGTGGGAATCACCGGCGGCGGCTCGGGGGCGGTCGGATTCGGGTCGACCGCGACGGTGCCAGTCTCGATGGGCGGTAAAGTTGTCGGTGGCGGTACCGGTGTCGGCGCGGGAGCGTCGGGCGCCGGCGCGGCTCCCGGGGCTTTCGTGGGTGCCGAATCGGTTTGCTCGACCTTGCAAGAGGTCGCGAGAAGGGCCATCAATACGGTGCAGTAAGGTGCGATGCGACGCATTCGGCTTGTCCCTCTAGAAGGCAGTTATTAGCTAGCCTTCTAGTTTCGGTGCGCATCTCGTCTAGCTTTAGCGAGGACCGAGGCGACTGAATCCTACTTCCCGGAAGGCTGCCCGAGCTTCGCCCCGAGCAAAGCCCCGAAGCTCCCCACCCGGGCATTGCCCGCGCCACTCTTCGAAGCGTCGTCGGCTTTTGCCGCGTTTTCCTTGCGCTCCGCCTCGTTCGCTTTGACGTAGGCGCGGTAGTCCGCTTCGAGCGAGGCTTCTTCGTCGAGGCCAGGCATCGAGAGGAGAATCTTGCGCTCGCTGCGGTCGACCGCGACGATCTGCACGTCCATGTCCTTGCCCGGGGTCGCCGGCTGGCGATAAGCTTCGCCGAACTGACGCTTCAGGGCCGAGATCGGCAGGAGGCCGGTCAGGCCGCCTTCACCGAACTGGATGATGGCGCCGAAGGTCTTCAAGCGCTCGACCTTCCCCTTCATGACAGAACCAACGGGCACCTTCTTCTCGACGTCGTGCCACGGGTCGTCCTCGACCTGCTTCATCGACAGCGCGATGCGGCGCGTGACGGGGTCGATGTCCTTGACCGTGACGGTGACGAGATCGCCGACCTTCACGACGTCCGACGGATGGTGGACGCGCTTCGTCCACGACATCTCCGAGACGTGGATCAGGCCCTCGATGCCGGGCTTCACCTCGACGAAGGCGCCGAAGTTCATCAGGTTCACGACTTTGCCGGTGTAGGTCTCGGAGAGCTTGATCTCGTCTGCGATGCGATCCCAGGGATCCACGGCGGCGGCCTTGATCGACAGCGAGATCTTCGGGCGGCCCTTGTCGTCGCGGTCGACCTTCAGGACTTTGACCTTCACCTTGTCGCCGCGGGTGAGCGCGTCGGCTGGCTTCGCCACGCGCGCGTGCGAGATCTCCGAGACGTGGACCATGCCTTCGACGCCGCCGATGTCGACGAACGCGCCGAAGTCGCGCAGCTCCTTGACGACGCCGTCGAAGACTTTGTCGGGCGCGAGCCCCTGCATCATCTCCTCGACCTTCTTCTCCGCTTGCGCGCGGATCAAGGCGGCGCGGGTGACGACGATGTTCCGGCCCTTTTCCTCGATGCGCTCGATCAGGAACTCGAGCTCCTGGCCGAGGTACTCGCCCGGCTCCGCGACGAAGCGCGCGTCGAGCTGGGAGACGGGGCAGAAGGCGGTCTTGCCGAGGATGGTGACCTCGACCCCGCCCTTGACGACGGCGGTGACCTTGCCGCGGACGGGGATTTTGCGTTGGTGCGCCGCCTCCAAGTCCCCCACCGTGCGGAGCGCCTGGCTCATGCGGTGGCTGAGGATGATCTCGACGCCCTTGCGGGAGAGCACGAAGAGCTCGATGACGTCGCCGACCTTGACCTTGGGCTTGCCGTGCTCGTCGAGGAGCTCCTGGCGCTCGACGATGCCGGAGGCCTTGCCGCCGAGATCGATCAAGACGTCGAGGCCGGCCTCGGGGAACTGCGAGACGATGCCTTTCACCTTCTCGCCGACGACGATGCGCTGCCGCGCCGGCTCGCCGGTCTCGAGAAGGGCCGCGAATTCCTCGGCTTCCGCCGCGCGCTCGGCCTTCTTGTCGTCGAAGCCTTCGTCCTCGTCTTCCCAGCGGATGTCGGGGCCCTTGCCGCTCATGAGCGCTCACTCCTCAAGATCACGATTGACGGAAGATCCAGATTGCGAAGTCAGGCAAGCTACCACATTCTCTGGGAGGGGAGGAAGCGACATGGACGAGCCCGAAAGCCGCGAGGAGCGCGCCAAGCGCGTGAAACGCGAGATGTACGAGAAGGCCAAGGAGAAGACGAAGGCGGCGCGGCTGGCGGCCAAGTCCTCACCGGCCGGCGTCGAGCGCACCCTGCGTCAGAAAGAGCGCCGTCGCCAGGAGTACCTGAAGGCCAAGGAATACATGAAGGCCAAGCTCACCGCGAAAAAGGACGAGGCGACGAAAGAGCGCCACGAGGCGCGGGCTCTGAAGGACGAAGAGCTCTTGAAAGCCTTGCGGCCCGCCGACGCGCCCCCGTCGGGCGAAGGCCAGCCGGAGGCCCAGCGCCCGAAGCTCAAGCTGATTCGCGGCGGAAAATGAGATAGGCTCGGCAGCCGTGCCTCGTTCTCACCCTGAGCTCCCAAGGAGACGCCATGTCTTTCACGTTGCCCCCGCTGCCGTATGCGATGGATGCGCTCAAGCCCCACATGTCGGCGGAGACGCTCGAGTTCCACTACGGCAAGCATCATCAAACCTACGTCACTAACCTCAACAACCTCGTGCCAGGCACGAAGTTCGAGAAGATGACGCTCGACGAGATCGTCCTGCAGTCCGACGGCAAAGTGTTCAACAACGCCGCGCAGATCTGGAACCACACGTTCTACTGGAACGGGCTCTCGCCGAAGGGCGGCGGCGAGGCGAAGGGCGAGATCGGCAAGGCGATCGTCCGCGACTTCGGCTCCTTCCAAGCGTTCAAGGAGAAGTTCTCGGCCGAGGCCGTCGGCCTCTTCGGCTCCGCCTGGGCCTGGCTGGTGAAAAAGAGCGACGGCACGCTTGCGATCGAGGGCACCTCGAACGCCGGCAACCCGATGACCAAGGGCGCGAAACCTCTGTGGACGGTCGACGTGTGGGAGCACGCATATTACATCGACTACCGCAACGCTCGTGCGAAATTCGTCGAGGGCATCTGGAACCTGGCGAACTGGGATTTCGTCGAGCAGAACTTCAGCAAGAAGTAGTCCTTGTCGATCTCCCTCGATCAGCTCCGCTATTTCCGCGAGCTCGCGCGAACGGAGCACGTCGGCCGCGCCGCGCGCAAGCTGCACATCAGCCCAAGCGCGGTGAGCCACGCTCTTCTCGCGCTCGAGGACGAGCTGCAGGCGAAGCTCTTCGACCGCGACGGCAAGAAGCTCGCGCTGAACGACCGCGGCCGCAAGCTGGCGACGCGGGCCGAGGCGATCGTCACCTCGGTCGAGGGCCTGCGCGGCGAGTTGAAAGCGGGCGATCTGGAGTTTCGCGGCAAAGTGCGCTGCGGCGCGCCGCATAGCCTGGCGTGCGAGCTCTGGGCGCCGGCGCTATCGAAGCTGCAGGCGACGTCGCCCGCGCTTGAGCCGGCGCTGGTGGTGCTCGGGTCCCGGCAACTCATCGACCAGCTGCTCGACGGGCATCTGGATTGCGCCTTGGGCTTCGACCTGGCGGAGCATCCGCGGCTCGTGATCGAGGAGATCGGGCGGGGTGACGTGCAGATCGCGGTGCGCAAAGGGCACGCGGCGCTCGCTGCCGTAAAGGCGGGTACGCCGGCCGAAGCGGCCGCCGCGCTCTCGGCTTTTCCACTGGCCTTGCCGCACGGCGTCGACGTCGACGATCTGGAGGACGACGAGACGTTCGCGCCTTTCGCCACCCAGAGGGCCGGCGGCTACATGCGCTTCGACAGCTACGACGTCGCGGTCGCGCTGATCTCGGCGTCGCGGGGGTTCGCCTTTTTGCCGGAGCGCTTCGTCGCGATGCGACCGAGCGAGCTGGTCGCGTGGCCGACGGTGGCGGTGGCCTCGTACCGCATCAAGTTCGCGGCCAAAAGGCGCGGCGGGAAGCCGGAGCTGATCGAGGCGCTGAAGGCGGCGGCGAAGGCCGAGCTTTCGGCGTTGGCCGCGCGACCGAGTGTATGACGCTGAATCCGCAGCCGAATCCTGTGCTGAAAAATTGCACAGACCGTGCGGAAGCTTGCGTTTCTCACCTTCGGGGTTGGCCGTCATAGTGGCGCGGAACGAGCTCCCCTTCGTTCGGAGATCCCCGCCATGCTCCGCTACGTCCTCCCCAGCATCCTCGCCCTGATCCTCACCGCATGCGGCGGCGACGCCGCATGTCCTACCCAAACTCAGGCCTTCGTGAAGACGAGCGTCGCGTGGCCGCAAGGACGGGTCTTCTACTGCTGGGAGAACCTCGGCACCGTGCGCGGCGGCGAACGCAAGATCGTTCACGACGTGACGCAGGAGCTCGCGGCCTCGGCCGCAGTGAGCTTCGAAGACGTCGGCGCGTGCGCCGCGGGCGAGTTCCAGGGCCTCAAGATCTTCGTCGCGGACCTCCAGCCGCAGGCCGCGGGGCTCGGCGTCGAGACGCGCGGCGTGCATGCCGGCCTGCGCCTGAATACCACCTTCAAGAACTGGGGCGAAGACTGCCTCGTCAACGAAGGCACGCGCCTCGGCTGCGTGCGAACGATCGCGATGCACGAGATGCTGCACGTCTTGGGCTTTGCGCACGAGCACAACCGGCACGACACGCCCGCAAGCTGCGCCGCGGCGAAGCAGGGTGGCGACGGCGAGCTCAGGGTCGGGAGTTGGGACGCACATTCCGCGACGAATTATTGCAACGAGACGTGGTCCAACGACGGGCGCTTGAGCTCGGGCGACGTAGCCGGATTGGTGGCGATGTACGGCGCGAAGGACGTGCCGAAGGCCGGCGTGGCCGCGCGGCCGGCGGCGTCGAATGCAGCGGCGGTCTGTCGGTGAGAGCCACTTCCACCGGCCGGGTGGAACGGGTCATTTCGACGGCTTTCTTCACTGAAGATTTTCCCAATCTGAATTCGCGCCTCCTTGCTCCCCTCGCCCACCGGTGCGATTCAGGAAGCCAACGTTTGCCCTGGGGATTACGATGCGAAAGAGCCAGTGGAGCCGCCGCGAATTCGTCGACTTTTTCGGGCGCTCGGCCTTCGCCCTCTCGGCCTTCGGCGGCGGCGCCTGGCGCGCGCTCGGCGCCGGGACGGGCGCGAGCCTCCCCTTCGAGCCCTTGCTGCCGAGCACCGACGACGCGCTGCGCCTCGCGAAAGGCTTTGCGCCGCAGATCCTGATCCGGCAGGGCGAGACCTTCGGGAAAGGCGTAGCCTTCGGCGACTGCAACGATTACATCGCATTCGTGCCGCTCGATCGCGTGCGGCCGGACGAAGGCCTCCTCTGGATCAACCACGAGGACGTCACGACGCTCTTCGTGTCGGGTTATGACGGCAAGGGCGCGAAGACGAAGGCGCAAGTCGACGTCGAGCGGGAGAACGTCGGCGGTTCGATCGTGCGCGTGCGCCGCGAAGGTCGCACGTGGCGGGTGGTCGCCGACGACCCGATGAACCGCCGGCTCTCGGCGACGACGCCGATCCCGTTCGCCGGCGGCGTCGCCGTCGAAGGCAAGACTGTGGCCACGGGAACCTTGGCCAACTGCGCCGGCGGCACGACGCCGTGGGGGACGATCCTCACGTGCGAAGAGAACTTCCAGACTTTCTACGGCGACACGAACCCGCGCTCGCGGAACAAATCCAACCGCGTTTACGGCAAGTACCACCACGGGTGGGACTACTTCTACGACGTGGCGCCGGAGCACTACGGCTGGGTCGTCGAGGTCGAGCCGCTCACCGGCAAAGCGCAGAAGCTGACGGCGCTCGGCCGCTTCAGCCACGAGGGCGCGACGGTGGTCGAGGCGCCGGACGGGCGCGCCGTCGTCTACATGGGCGACGACACCGAAGACGAGTTCCTCTACAAGTTCGTCGCGGCGAAGAAGGGCTCTCTGGTCGAAGGCGAGCTCTTCGTCGGAGACACCGACCACGGGCTTTGGCTCTCTCTCGACCGGGGGAAAAATCCGGCGCTCGCGGCCGCTTTCAAGGATCAGTTGGAACTGCTGACGCAAACGCGCCGCGCCGCGCGCCTCGTCGGCGCGACGCCGCTCAACCGCCCTGAGGACGTGAAGCAGGACCCCGTGAGCAAGGCGATGATCGTTGCGCTGACCAACAACAAATCGAAAGGCGACATGTTCGGGTCCTTTCTCAAGATCGAGGAAGAGGGGAAAAACCCGCTGGCACAGCGGTTCACGGCGTCACGGCTCATGGCCGGGGGTCCGGAGGCCGGTTTCGCCTGCCCCGACAACATGGTCTTCGACGGGCGAAACAACATGTGGTTCACCGTCGACATCTCCGGGTCCGCAGTCGGCAAAGACGAGTACGCGCCCTTCGGGAACAACGGCCTCTACTTTTTGCCGATGAGCGGGCCGCATGCCGGCAAGGCGCATTTGGTCGGGACCGCGCCTAAAGATGCGGAGTTCACGGGTCCTTGCTTCTCGCCGGATTTCAAGCAGCTCTTCTTGTCGATTCAGCATCCGGGAGAGTATTCGGAGAGCCTCGGCAAGCTGACGAGTCAGTGGCCGGACGGGGGCGGGAAGGCGCCGCGGTCTGCGGTGGTGGTGCTTTCAGGAGAGGTGCTGGAAGCATTGGCGACGCCGACCAGCTGATTCAGAAGTCCCGCGGCGGCACGATCGAAGACACCCGGATCTCTTTCTTCCACTTGTCGAACACGTCCTGCTTGCAAAAGATCCAGATCGGCTTCAGCACCGCCTGCTCCTTGCCTTCGAAGTACTGCGGATAGACGAAGCTCTGGATCACCACTTGGTTCTTGAACTTCCAGCCGACGAACGGGTCCCAGTGCTTCATCCGGATCTGCAAGTCTTTGAACAGCCAGGTCGTCTGCTCGTCCTGCTCCTTGACGTCGTTGTATAGAAACTTCAGGCCCTTCTGCTGCTCTTCGTCGTAGCTCAGATGATCGAGAAAGGCCTTTTTGCTGGCGAAGTGCACGGGGGGCCGGTAGCCCTTGCCGGGGCCGTAGGTCTTTTCCATGCGCTCGCGCACCTCTTCGAACACCTTCGCCGCCGAGCCCGCGTCCGTCGTGGCGAGCGTGACCATCATGTAAAAGAACTCGCCCTTGTAGAACCTGAGGAAGATCTCGGCGGTCTTCAGGCCGCCGAAGTCGCCTTCGTATCTCTGGTCGATCGTGTGGTATGCGGCCGCCTCCGCGGCGACCTCCTCCAGGAACTTCAGCTTGGGCGCGAGGATCGAGCGCGCCTCGGGCGGCGTCTTGAGCCAGGCCAAGCCGTAGACGCCGTAGTGATCCTTGAGGACCTTACCCGCCTCCGCGAATGCCGCAGCCGACGCCGCGCCGAAGACGGTCAGGACCAAGGCAAAACAAAATCGCGTGAGGCTCATGGTTTCATTTTAGCCGACCGGCTGGTAACTTATCCGGATGAGCCTCCTAACTCCCGCAGTCCTCTGGGCAATTTTTGGTTTTTTGCTGCTCATCGTCGAGCTTTTGACGATGGGTTTCGTCCTCGTCTTCTTCGGAGTGGCGGCGCTTTTGGTCGCGCTCCTGAAGGGCGTCTTCGGCCTCGACCACCTCGTGGTCGAGCTCCTCCTCTTCGCGGCCTTCGGCGCGGTCGGCCTCGCGCTCCTGCGGCAGAAGCTGATGAGCGTCATGAAGCGCGGGAGCGGCGCGCCGTCGCTCGACCGGAAGCAAGTGATCAAGCTCACCGCCGACGTCGCGGCGGGCGGGACGGCCAAGGTCGAGTACCAAGGCACGCCTTGGGACGCGCTCAATGAATCCGCGGTCGACCTGCGCGCCGGCGACAAGGCCGTCATCGTGGCTACCAAAGGCATCCAGTTGATCCTTCGCCCGGAGTCCTGAGATGGAAATCCTAGCCCTCGTCATCGTCTTCTTCGTCGTCGTCTTCGCCTTCATGACGGTGCGCATCGTGCCGCAGCAGTTCGCGTACGTCGTCGAGCGGCTGGGCAAGTACGACCGCACGCTGCACGCCGGCCCGCACGTGATCTTTCCGATCGTCGACCGCGTGCGCTACCGCCACAGCCTGAAAGAGCTCGTGCTCGACATCCCCGAGCAGCCCTGCATCACGCGCGACAACGTCCAGATCGGCGTCGACGGCGTCATTTTCATGCGCGTGATGGACCCGGCGCGGGCCAGCTACGGCGTCTCCAACTATCAGCTCGCCGTCGTGCAGATCGCGCAGACGAGCTTGCGCTCGGAGTTCGGCAAGCTCGACCTCGACCGCACGTTCGAGGAGCGCGTGCCGATCAACACCGCCATCGTCAACGCGCTCGACAAGGCGACAGAGGCCTGGGGCGTGAAAGTCCTGCGCTACGAGATCCGCTCGATCACGCCGCCCCGCGAGGTCGTCGAGGCGATGGAGAAGCAAATGCGCGCCGAGCGCGAGAAGCGCGCGATCATCCTGGCCTCGGAGGGCCAGCGTGACGCCGCAATCAACGTCGCCGATGGCCAGAAGCAAGAGGTCATCAAGGCATCCGAGGCCATCCAGCAGAAGCAGATCAACGAGGCGGAGGGGCAAGCCTCCGCCATTCGCGCCATCGCCACGGCTTCGGCACAGGGGCTAGCCGAAGTCGCAAAGACGCTCGGCATGCCGGGCGGTGCCGACGCCGCGCGCTTGCGCGTCGCAGAGGACTGGGTGAAGCAGTTCGGCAACCTCGCGAAGCGCAGCAACACCATGATCGTGCCGGCGAACGTCGGCGACATCGCCGGCATCCTGGCCAGCGCCATGGCCGCCTTCGACCAAGTGCGGAAGGCCGGATCTTCTGACGACAAGATATTGATCTAACAGGGTTAATTAACCCTAGTCAGGTGCGCGCGGGTTTGTGCCGAAAAGCCCGTATGAAAATTTACGCTCAAAACTCGCTCCTATTAGCGGCGCTCCTCGCCACTCTCGGCCTCACCTACGTCGGCTGCAGCGGCGGTAGCTTCGGCGGGATCACGGAGTCGGCCGCCAAAGACGGCAAGAAGAAGGACGTCTCCACGACCGACGACAGCGGCGCGGGAACCGGATCCGCCGGCCAAGGCTCGAAGCCCGCGGTCGCGGTCGAAGACAAGGAAGACGACAAGGCCAGCGAGCCGGCGCAAGTCGCCGGCGCATTCTTGGCCTGCAACATGGACGCGACGCTCGACGGCACCGACGCAGAAAACGTCGCCTTCGGCTGCGTCTTGACGCGGGCCGACAAGAAGATCGCACTCACCGATTTCGAGAAAGTCGACTGGAGCCTCGTCGACGGCAAGGGCGAAAAGATCGCCACCAGGGTCTACAAGATGCCGGAAAGCTCGGCATACCACGTCGGCGCGCCGATTCCCCGCGCGCTCGCGGCCGAGGCGCGCGGCGAGGTCGTCCTGACTGTCGCCGGCAAGGCATACGCGAAGAAGGCGCCTGAGCCCGTGGCGCCGCCTGAGCCGGAAGGCGAGATCGAGGACAGCGAGAGCGAGACGGGTGGGGGCACTGACTCGGACTCCGTCTCAGGACCCGCCCCAGTCTCCGGCGAGGAGATTCAGCTGCATGAGCCTAAGGTCGTCGCAAAAAACGAAGCCGGAGGCATCGCCATCCGCGACCAGGACAACGCCTTCATCCATCTCGGGGACGAAGAGATCTTGAAGAATGTCGACTACAACAAAGGTTGCGCCGCCGCAGCTTACGGTACGAAGAGATTCGGCAAGAAGCTAAAGATGCGCCTTACGATCTCGAGCGAGACACAGCTCACGCTCCGTATCAAGGACGCGTGCGGCTACGCAACCGGCGAGGCCGACAAGGCGCCGCGCGTCCGCATCCGCGAGGACGAAGGGGACAACGAGGACGTGCTCCTCGACGACCCTGTGATCGATGCGACTACCGAATTTAAGGAGATCACCCTCAAGAAGGGTTCGTACCGGTTGACGGTCTCGTCGATCGAGACCGTGAAGGCATCTAAGTCGACTTGGGACGATTTCGCTTTCAGCGAGCTCTTTCTCGCGACTGACCCCGAGAAAGTCGTCGTCTCGGAGATCAGAGGGGACGACTGAGCGCCCGGTCCCGGTACATCACGAAGAGCAGGTAGCAGGCAAAGGCCGCGACCAGATGCTTCAGCGCGTGACCGCAAAGAATCCCGGCCGTGAGATCGCCGATCTGCCGGTCCAGCACCTCGCAGGCTTTCGCGGCGGCATACGCCGCGAGCGCGAAAAGAATGTAACGACCGTGCGTGTAGCGCGGCTCGTAGAGCGCCATGATCAAAGGAATCGTGAGCAGCGGGAAAAACTGCACCAAGACATAGAGGCGCAGGTCGCCGGCGCCGTCGCGCTCGCTCGCGTACCAGTAAAGGACGCTCGCCACGCCGACGCCGATCAGGGGCCACAAAAGAAGCCTGTAGGCGTGCTCGCTGATGCGCTCGCCGATCACGCCGGCGAACAAGGCCATGAAACCCAAGGTCATCGGCAGACGGTCCCAGAGCAAGGTCTCGTTCGACGGCGCGAGGTGATACCAGGCGGAGCCGAAAGCGGTGAGCGCGATGCCGACGAAAAAACACAGCCAGCCGGCCTTCCGCTCCGCGGCGCGCGTCCAGGCCGCGATGCCGAGCAAGCCGATGATCAGGAAAGGCAAGTTGGAGAGCACGTTCCAGGCGTTCGGGATGCCGAAGACGAGCCGCGTGTCGACGAAGAGGTGGTAGGCCGGGTCCTGCGGCAGGCGCGGTTGGGCGAAGACGACGCCGGCCGCGACGGCGGTGACGACGAGGAGAACGGCGAGGCGGAGGCGTCGGTCCATTCTTTAGATCATAGCCGAAACCCGCCAAAAGCCTGTCGAATTCGGTGACGGTAAAGCGGCCTGCCGATCCCGCCGTAAAGTTTGTTGTGAGACGGCGCAGCGCTCTCGGGCACGGCGCAGGTTTCATGGGGAGACCGGTTTTGGGTAGCCTTACGGCGGCCCGAGGCTGGAGATGCATCCCGGCGCTCTCGCAGGCGCTGGGAAGAAGAACGGGTCCTCGGGGCGCGCAAGTGCCTCGGGGATTTTCGTCGTGTGGAGATCCGCATGGGTCTTGACGCGTGACGAACGGCGTTACCGCAGGAAATCGTAGTTACTGTAGAGCACGCACGGCTTCAGCGCCGTCAGGCCGTACTGGTCCGGCCAGCCCGCGCGCATCACGGCTTTGACGACGACGTTGTTGTCGAACTTCCAGGTCGCGTCCGGCACCCAAGTGCCGACCCTGATCTCGAGATCCTGCAGCATGTAGGGGCCGATCTCGCGGTTTTTGTCCGCCGCGGCATACATCTGCATCAGCTTGCCCTTGATCTCGCCGTCGGGCAGGAGCTTCAGCACCGAGATCAGGCTCACCATCTGCGTCGGCTTCACTTTGGAGGTCGGCGGCCCGTACTGGCGCGTGAGGGCAGAGACCATCTCCTCCCAGATCAACGAGGCCGGCTTTTTTGGCGAGGGCGAGACGCTCACTGCCATGCCGAAGTAATGGCCGCCGAAGAAGAGCGGCGCGATGTGGTCGGAGTACTGGCCGAGGAGGTTACCCTCGTAGCGATGCTCGTGCAGGAAGTGGTTGGTGTCGCCGCCGAGCTCGGTCGGGCCGAGGAATTTGAAGCCCGTCTTCACCATGTAGTACTGCACTTCTTGCGGCGAGGCGCCCCAGCGCACGCCGAAGGGATTCACGAGCACCGCGGCCGAGGCTTCGCCGGCCAGAAGGAGCGCGAGCGCGGCGATCAGCCGACGCACGCGATCCCCTCCCCTTGCGGGTGCTCGACGTCCGCGGCCTCGACGATCTTCGCCTCGCAGATCAAGAGATCGCGGCGACCGTGCTGTGCCGCCAGCTCCTCGGCCATCGCATGCAGCTCGCGCGCCCTGCGCACCGGCGGTCCGAAGACCTGCGGCGCGCGCGCGCCGTCCGCGCCGCCGCGCGCGACGAGGATCTCGCCCGCGGCGCAGCCCAGGTCCAGGACCTTGGCGACGCCGTGCACGCGCGCGAACTCGCGCCTTTCCTCGAGCAGGCGGCGGCCGACGGCGACGGCCTTGGCCGCCGCGCCCTCGATCGCGAAGATGAAGGTCGACCCGGACCAGCAGACGGTGGCACGAGCACCCGGCAGGACCGCAGAGGCGACGCCGATGCAGAGGTTGTTGAACTCGTTGAAGCTCATCATGAGGCGCGTCGGCGCGTGGTGCGCCATCGCCTCCAGCTCGGAGAGCTCGCCGGCGATGACGATGCCTTGGACGCGCCGCGGCGCGTCGGCGCCTTCGCCGGGCAGCACTTTCCCGTGATCGCGGAACGGCATGGAGATTTGGCCCTACTGTTTGCGCTGGTCGAGCTGCGAATTGGCCAGATCGAGGGCGCGCGCGTAGTCAAGCTTCGAGCCCCTGGCGTCGCCGGCGGCGTTGCGAGCGATGCCGCGGTGGTTGTAGGCCACGGCGTAGTCGGGGTTCAGCTCGATCGCCTTCGTGTGGTCGGCGATCGCGCCCTGATAGTCGCGCCGGGCAAAGCGAACGACGCCGCGGTAGGTGTAGGCGTCGGCGCTCGGCTTGATGTCGATCGAGCGGGTGTAGTCGGCCAAGGCTTTCTCGGGGGCGTTCAGGTCGTAATGATAGATACTGGCCCGGTTGAAGTAGGCGTCGGAGTCCTGCGGATTCAGCTTGATCGTCTCGGAGTAGTCGGCGATGGCGCCGGTCACGTCGCCTTTCGCTTTCTTGGCGATGGCGCGATTGTAGAAGGCGTTGCTGTTGGACGCGTCGAGGGCCAAGGCCTTGCCGTAGTCGGCGATCGCCTCGTCGTAGCTGCCGATCCCGCGATTGGCGATGCCGCGGTCGATCCACATGCTGGCCTCGCGGGCTCGCCGCAGGTCCTCCTCGGAAACCTCGGCATCGCCGTCCTCCTCGTCCTCTTCCTCGACCGCTTCGGCGGAGGACTCGTCCGCGGCAGCGGCGGTCTCTGGGGTCGCCGTGATCGGCTTCTCGACGGCCGGAGCCTCGGTCTGCGTGGCATCGGGGCTGGCAACGGCCGTCGGGGTGGGGACGAGCTCGTCCGGGTCCTGGGACGCTCCGCCGCCGTCGACGCAGGCGCTCAGGCCGAAGAAGGCGAGGCCGACCGGCAGTAGAACGGCGAAAGGCACGCGGGTCATCATCGGACACTCCGGGTAGGGGACCGGATCACTAGGTCCATGAATTTCGTTGGTGGTGACTTGCTTTAGGTTTTACCGCGCCTGGCACGAAAGGTCCACGGGGGACCGGAAAGGCGCAGCGGATCCGCAAGCTTTGATCTATGCTGCCCTCGAGATTGAGGTTTTTGACGCGATGGACACCGGATCATTGACCTTGGGACTCGTGTGCGGGGCCGTGCTCGGCGCCGCCTTGGCCCGCCTTCGTCCCCGCCGCGCCAAGGCGAAGGTCGCGACGTCGCAGAACGAGGCGCGCTTGCGCGCGATGTTCGACGCCTCGCCCGCCTTCATCTGGTTGAAGGACACCGAGAACCGCATGCTCCTGGTCAACCAGCGCGCGGCGGCCGGGCTCGGGCGCACGACTCAGGAAATGGAGGGTCGACCTACCGGCGAGTTCTATCCCGACCTCGCCGGCCGCTACTATGCCGACGACCTCGAGGTCGTCACGTCGCGCCGGGCGAAGGTCGGGATTATCGAGCCCCTGCTTGCTGCCGACGGCACCTCCACTTGGGTTCGCACCGACAAAGTGCCGATGATCGGCGACGGCGGCAAGGCGCTCGCCGTGATGGTCTTCGCGTTCGACGTCACCAACCTGAAGCGCGCCGAGCTGCGGCTCGCCGAGGCGCTGCAGGAAGCCGAGCGCGCGAGCCGCGCGAAAAGCGACTTCTTGTCCGTCGTCAGCCATGAGATCAGGACCCCGCTCGGCGTGATCCTCGGCTTCTCCGAGATCTTGATGACGACCCCGCAACTTTCGCCGGCGCACGTCGCGCACGCGGAAAAAATCCAGCGCAACGGCAAACGCCTGCAGAAGCTGATCGACGACATCCTCGACGTCGCGCGCATCGAGCAAGGCAAGATCCTCGTCGAGGCGACGCCGTTCTCGCCGCGGCAGCTCATGCTCGACCTCGAGCCGCAATTCCGCGCGCTGGCGCAGCAGCGCTCGCTCGAGCTCGGGCTCAGAATCGACCCGAAGACGCCGGGGGAGATCGTGAGCGACCCGAACCGCTTTCGGCAGATCGTCACGAACCTCGTCGAGAACGCGATCAAGTTCACCGAGAGCGGTCGCATCGACATCGACATGGCCCCGCGCGCGGGCGTGGCGGCGCTCGAGGTGCGCGTGAAGGACACCGGGCGCGGCGTCGAGGACCGAGCGCGGGCGCGACTCTTCCAGCCGTTCACCCAGATCGATCCGACGGCGACGATGGCGGGCGGCGTCGGCCTCGGCTTGTCCCTAACGAAGAAGCTCGCGGAGGCGCTCGGAGGCGACGTCGTACTTGCAGAATCCAGTTTAGGCAAGGGCTCGACGTTCATCGTGTGGATCGCGACGAACCTCACGACCCTGAGCGAAAGTGCGCATCCCGCCGCCGGGGACGCGAAGCCCGAGGGCGCGAGCCTTCTCGTGGGCAAAAAGGTGCTGCTCGTCGAGGATCACGACGACATTCGCGAGATGGTCATCCGCTACCTCGAGACGACTGGCGCCACGATCCTTTCGGCCGACAACGGCAGGAGCGGCGTCGAGCTCGCGCTTTCGGCCCAGCCCGACTTCGTGCTGATGGACCTGTCGATGCCGAGCCTGGACGGCATGGCGGCGACCGCGATCCTGCGTGAGCGCGGGTGTACGATGCCGATCATCGCGATCACGGCGAACGCGATGAAAGGTCAGCTCGATGCCTGCCTCGCGGGGGGATTCGACGACTTCATCACCAAGCCTTTGACGCGCGAAGATCTCATCGCGCGGCTCCTGCGGTCCTTGCGGCGGACGACTACTGGGTAATGCCGCTGAGGACGTGGATCTGATCGAGCGCTTTGCCCGAGCCGATCACGACCGAGGTGAGCGGGTTGTCGGCGATCATCACCGGCAGGCCCGTCTCTTCGCGCAGCAGCACGTCGAGGTTCTTGATCAGAGCGCCGCCGCCGGCGAGGACGATGCCTTTGTCGACGATGTCGGCCGCGAGCTCCGGAGGCGTCTGCTCGAGGGCGACGCGTACGGCCTCGACGATGATGTTGACCGGCTCGGCCATCGCCTCGCGGATCTCCTCCGAGGAGACTTCGATCGTCTTCGGCACGCCGGCGACCATGTCTCTGCCCTTGACGTGCATGTACTCGATCTTGTCGCTCGGGTAGGCGTTGCCGATCCCGATCTTGATCTCTTCGGAGGTGCGCTCGCCGATCAGCAAGTTGTACTTGCGGCGGATGTAGTGGACGATCGCTTCGTCCATCTTGTCGCCCGCGACGCGGACCGATTTGGAATAGACGATGCCGGCGAGCGAGATGACGGCGACTTCCGTCGTGCCGCCGCCGATGTCGACGATCATCGAGCCGGAGGGCTCGGTCACCGGCAGGCCGGCGCCGATCGCGGCCGCCATCGGCTCCTCGATCAGGAACACCTCACGGACGCCGGCCGACTCGGCGGCTTCCTTGACGGCGCGCTTCTCGACGTTGGTGATGCCGTAAGGCACGCAGACGATCACCCGGGGCTTCACCATCGTGCGGCGGTTGTGCGCTTTCTCGATGAAGTAGCGGATCATCGCGGCCGTGATCTCGAAGTCGGCGATGACGCCGTCTTTCAGAGGCCGGATGGCGACGATCTCGCCCGGCGTGCGGCCGAGCATTTCTTTGGCTTCTTTGCCGACGGCGAGGATGCGCTTGGGGCCGGTCATCTGCTTGTTGATCGCGACGACGGACGGCTCGTTGATCACGATGCCGACGCCCTTTTGATAAACGAGGGTGTTCGCAGTGCCGAGGTCGATGGCGAGGTCGTTGGAAAAGAGACCCGCCAGCCAATCGAAGATCATCAAGAGCCTCGTGAGCGAGAAAGGGATTGCGTTAGGTACTTTCGGAAGTACCACGGACCAGGCCCCCCCGCAACCGCCAATGCCTTGCGGCTGAACGGCCCAAGCGCCTGAAAGCCTTCCGAGAATCGGCCGCCTCCCGCCGAGTTCAAGTTTTGCCGAAAATCGGCCGATACGTCATCCGAAGCGAGATATTGACCGTCTACCGAGGTTCCCGATGCGAGTTCGTCCGCTGCACATCGCCGCTATCAGCCTGACCGCTCTGCTCATGGCAGCGGGTTGCTCGTCGACTGAAATGACCGGGACGGAGCCGAAGCCAGGCTCCGCGGAAGCGGGCAAAGGCAAGGGCTCCGGATCAGGCACGGGCAGCGGCACGGGCACCGGCTCGGGCAAGGGCTCGGGCTCGGGCAAGGGTAGTGAGCCGAAAAATGCCAAGACCTCGGTCCCGGTCGGCGAAAAGAGCAGCGCCAAAGACCTCTTGAAAGTCCCGGAAATCAAGACCGGCGAGTCAGCGAACTCGGAGATCGCCGCCTTTGATCCGAAGACCGGCGAGATCGTCGGTGTGTCGCCTGGCGAGACGACGATCAGCGTGGTCTTGCCGAACGGCGACAAGCGCGAGATCAAGGTCACCGTCACCGACGCGACCGGCAGCGGCTCGACGGATCCGGCGATCGATCTCGGATCCGGCTCGGACGGCGGCCCCGGCTCGATCGACGTGAGCAACGAAGAAGTCATCAGTAAGATCCCCGGCGTGCCGGTGGTGCGGGTCGGCGTGAACTTCGAGGATTTGGGGGCCGCGGGTGACAGAGACTACAACGACGCGGTGCTCTGCTTTGAAGGCAAGTTCAAAGTCGAAGGCTCGAAGGTCGTGTCGACGGCCGTACAACAGGTCTCCGGCACGACGTACAGCGGCTCGGGCTGCAATCACAACGTGAAGGTCGAGATCTTTCACGCTGACGGCTCGCAGGAGTCGCCGATCACGTTCGACAGCCGCAATGTGACGCCCGTGACAATGAACTTTCAGCTCGGCTCGCGCCTCGAAGTGACGATGACGCCTTACAAGGGTTGCAACGAGGGCGTTCCGCATAGCCAACACGAGCCAGATTACGGTCGCGTCCAGCCTAACTTGTGCAACAATTCGGGCGACTGAGCGGGCTTAGGGTTTCTCCGGAGGCGAGGGTGCGGCCCGGCAGGATTGCGAAAGCTTGACCTGCCGCAACGACGCGCCGATAGGCTCTCATGCAGACTGAAGTCGTCCCCATCGCCGTCTTCATCAACCGCAAGGTCAACGTCAAGCCGATCAAGCCTATGCTCGATCCCTTGTCCATCGACCCCGTGGTCGTGGAAGGCATTCTCGTCGGCCACTTCCACGAGATGGGCGTCTTCCTCGTGCCGCCGGCGCAGGAGCGCATGATCATCGCTCAGATCATGAAACTCATCCGCACGAGTCCCGAGATTCACAAGGTCGCGGGGCAAGTCGCACGCGAAAAATTGCGCGCCAAATCGAAGCGCATCGCCGGCGAGTAGCGATTATTGATTACGAATCGCTGCCCGGAAGAGCCTTTCCTCTCGCAGAGATTTGGTTAGAATGAACGCGCATCGTTCAGGGCCGAAAAAAAGGGCTGCGCATGAAATCTGGTGACGCGAGCGAGCTTGAGCTGAGGCTCAAGCACGTGGGAAAGTTTTTGAAGACGAAGCGTGAAAAGGCGAGCTTGACGCAGCAAGACGTATCGCGTCAGCTCGACTATACGAGCCCGCAATTCGTCAGCAACTGGGAGCGCGGCGTTTCCCTGCCGCCGACCGACGTCCTGCCTCGGCTCGCGGCGCTCTACGCGATCGGCGCCAAAGAGATGGTCGACGTCATGCACAAGTACCGGCAGCAAGTGATCGACTTGCAGAAGAAAGAGATGGTCCGCTTGTTCACCAAGTCGCCCGCCCGAAAGTCGCGATGAGCCTCGCGACGCTGGCCGTTTTCCTGGGCATTGCGTTCACGCGCGTGCCGCATTGCGATCTGCCGCAAGCGAAGAACGTCGCCGACGCGCTTAAGGCCGAGAGCGTCGACGCTTGCGAAGTTCATTGCGCAGGCGTGGACAAGTGCCGCGCCTACGTCTTCATTTCCGGATGGAACCGCTGTTTCTTGAAAGGCGAGCCGGGGAAGCAGGCGAAGCTCCGATTCTACGCGGGCGAGGTCCGCAACGGCGCGGTGCTTGAGTCCGCCTTCGACCGCGACTATTCGGGCAAAGACCTCAGGCGCGTGACGCACGTAAAGTCAGGCGAGCTCTGCGGCAAGGAATGCTTGGGCGAGCCGAAGTGCAAGGCCTTCGCCCATCTCGGCGGCTACGACGACTGCTGGCTGAAATCCAGCGTCGGCACGGCGCGCGAGAAGGTTTTCACCTGCGGCACCCGCGCCGCCTCGGCGACCCCCTGATTTCCTAAAATTGTCCGTTGACGCCCCCCCGGACCGGTCGCTATATTCTGGCCTCACCCATGCGGGGTGGTAGTTAAGTTGGTTATAACGCCGCCCTGTCACGGCGGAGGCCGCGGGTTCAAGTCCCGTCCATCCCGCCACTTTTTTTTCTCTAAACCCTCGTCATTCGAGGGTTTTTCTGTACTCGCGCCGGCCCGCGCGCATCGCGCCTTGGCGCCGATGCATCACGGCCTCGCGCGGGGATCGGCTTCGGGCGCTTCGGCAGCCATTGGGGCGTAGGCTTGACGTTTCAGCACTAGAATGCGGCACGTCACGCCATCGTCACGCGCGGAAAGGTTGCGCTGAAACCGCATCGGCGATCTGTGTGAACGAGCGCTCCAGAATCACGGCGGCGACGGCGGAATCGGCGTGCTCGAGCGCGTTTAGAATCTTCATCAGCGGCGTGTTGATCCGATCGCGGATCATGTCGCTGGCTTTCAACGCGTCGAAAGGCGTGCCACGCTCCGCGGCCGCTCCGACGGAGGCTGTGACGTCGAGCTGCATTCCGATCATGTGCGGACGGTCGTCGAGGACGATCGGTAGCAGCACGAGCCGGTTGTAAAAGGCTCTACCGTCCTTGCGATAATTTAAAAGGTCGCAGAAAACGGCGGCTTTAGTGGCGATTGCCTCGCGCACGCGCGCGACGTCTTCGCGTGCCGTGCCGGGACCTTGCAGGAAGCGACAGTTGCGGCCCAAGATCTCCGCCTGACCGTAGCAGGTCATCTCCGAGAACGCGCGGTTCACATAGACGAGCGGCTGATCCGCGCCGGTAAGGTCGACGAGCGTCAGCGAGTTCCGAAAGAAGTCGCCGAAAGCGCACAACTTGCTGCCGGAGCCGATCATGCGACGGCCTCGACGCAGCGTAAGAGCGAGCGCAAGTCATAGGGCTTCTGGAAGCACGCTTTGATTCGCGGGTCCTCGAGCATGTGGGCTTCGACGTTACCGCTGACGACAATGACCGCGACGCCGCGATTGCGCCCGGACGCGACGGCGGCAAGAAGGTCCATACCGTTGCCGTCAGGCAGCACGAGGTCGAGAAGCAGGCAGTCGAAGCCCTCCGAAGAAACCAGGACGCGACCGTCGGCGAGGGACGCGGCGTCACGGCAAACGTGACCGCTCTTTTCGAGCGCGGAGCGCATCAAAAAGACGAGATCGGCATCGTCCTCCACCATGAGAATCCGCAAGGCTCGACCCTCCTTCACGAGGCCGCGACCGCCCGCGCCTGGTCTAGCGCCAAGTCCCGAAGGAGGCAAGGGAATTAGCCGAAACCCAGTCTTTTCCCTCGTGTTTCAAAGCCGTGCGGAGCGGTTTCGAGCTCAGCCGCCACCGCCAACGAGCGCGGGGAGGTCCGCGAGGTCTTCGATGATCTCGTCGGCGTCGTGAGCGAAATCAGGCGGCGTCGGCGCGTAGAGCACGGTGCGAACGGCGGCCCGGCGGCCCGCCTCGACGTCGTAGAGGTAGTCGCCGACGTAGAGCGCCTGGTGCGGGGCCAAGCCCCAACTTTGAAGGAGCCAGAGGAGGCCATCCGGCGCGGGCTTCGGCGGCGCATCCTCGCGCGCAACGATGAGGTCGACCGCGAGCTCGAGCCGCTCCAGTGTGAGCTCGGTCACGATACGGGCGTTACGCGTGAAGATGCCGATGCGTAAGCCCCGGGCGCGCAAAAGGTCGACGAGCGCGCGGGCGCCGGGCATCGGCGTCGCGCGACGCGCACCGGCGAGCTCGTGCGCGAGAATGATCGCGTGAGCACGCTCGCGCGCGTCTTCCTCGAGATGGGTCAAGGCTTCGAGAATCGGCACCCCGTCGGCCAAGCCGACGTCGCGACGCATGGCGGCGAAGTCGAGCCGGGAGTCGGCCAGGGTTCCGTCGAGGTCGAAAATGACGGCGCGGATCTTCACCCTCGCGGCCCCTTGCGCGCCAGGACGTAGGCACGCCGGCTCTGTTGCTCGATCTCGGGCGCGTACGGCTCGCGCTCGATCACCTGCTCGACGCTGAGGCCGGCTGCTTCGAGGTGGCGTCGGATCGCCGCCGGAAGGAGGAAGTGAAAATCGAGGCTGACCTCGTGCCCCCACCATTCCTCGAGGTGGAGCGTCTCCTCGCCGATGTGGAACGAGACGAGGAGGCCGCCGCCTGGCCGCAGGACGCGGGCCAGCTCACGACAGCAAGCGCCGAGGGACGAAGCATCGACATGGATGAGCGAATAGAAGGCGACAATGCCGCCCCAACTTTCGTCCGGCACGTCGAGGGCGAGCATGTCGCCTTCTGCGAAAGGGAGGTCGGGGTTCATTGCGCGGGCCATGTCGATCATCCCGGCGGAGAGGTCGATCCCCAAGACGCTCGCCGCACCGCGATCCCTCAAGTAGCGCGCGACGTGGCCGGGGCCGCAGCCGAGATCGCACAGCGGGCCGAGAGCGCCGAAGGTTGCGACGAACCCATCGAGGAGCGCGCGGTCGACAGGCTTGCCGGCCAGCTCGCCGGCAATGCGGCGCGCGTATTCGGGGGCGACTTGGTCGTAGCCATGTTGCATGCGCTTTCTATACCAGGAAGTGCGCAATCCGCTTGAACATATTCCGCCCGACGCCGAAGCCCTAAGAACTTCGGGGGAATCTGCCGATTGTGCTGGAGATGCTTCATCTTCTCACCAGCTTGGCTCTCCTCTTCGCCTTGGCGCCGCTCGGCTGCAGCAGTAGCGGTGCGACGATCGCGAAGCCGAAGACGCCGTCGACCTCGTCCGACAGCAGCAAGGACAAGACGAGCACGGACGGAAGCTCGTCCGACGAGCCCGAGGTCGAGGAGCCGGTGCTCTTGAACCTGTACGTGGCCTTCTGCTCCGACGATACCGAAACCAGCTTTACGGCCGACGGCGATGCGCTCGAAGCGGGCGTCGCCGCCTGCGTGATCAAGGACGCGGACGACAAGATCGTTCCGGCGCAAGACGTTACGGCGTCGCTCGAAACGAAGTCCGGGACCCGGGCCGCGACGCCAGTCGACAAGAAAGCGGCCACCTCGCCCTGGCACTTCGGCTTCGTCGCCGACCTTGCCCTCCTGGACGAGCTGCAGAGGATCGAGCTGAGCTTCACGATCGACGGCAAGGCCAAGACCGCCGCGACCGAGCTCACGAATTTCGATTGGCGCGCCGACCCAGCGTTTAAGGAGCTCGCGGTCAAAGATCCGTCGGGAGCTCTCGAAGGCGCAATCGTCGACCAAGCGCCAGCGCCGCCACCCGACGGAGTGGAACCCAAAAAAATCGCGTTCGCGAGCTACATGAGCACGAGCTACTGGTTGTCCATCGAAAGCGACATCTCCGGGGGGACGCCGTCCGCGACGAACACCTCGAGCTACAACAAGTCGTTCGTGAACGTCGATGTCGCGAACAACCTCGTGGTGTTGGGAGCCAAGGACGACCCGAAAGTGAAAGCCCTGGTCGACGCGGGCCTTTGCGCCTTGAGGTTTAGCGCCGCGAGCCGAGGCCGCGCCACCGAGGCTTACAGCGCTCGCGCGCACTACGATGCGTCGCTCGTCTTCGCCTCGCACTGCTCTGCCGGAGACACGGGCGCTTGCGGGGTGATCAGCACTGAGCAATCCGCTTACAACACCGCGATCGTCCGGCATAAGGCTCGATTGCCGATGGACGCCTGCGTCGTGCCGCTCGCCTCGGCTACGTCGGAGTTGCGCGCCGGTTGCTTGGCCGCAGAAACGACAACGCAGAAAGTCACTACTGGCGCCAGCTTCAGCTACATGTCTTCGTATCTTCACAAGCTGAAGGATCTTTCGTTGTGGAACGGTGCTTGCTCGCGCGGCAATGCCGAGGCCTGCGCGACCGCCAAAGTCGCGGCCGACGAGCTCAAGATCTTTCAGGCCGGCTGGCTCCGGAACGAGTACGGTCCCACCAGCACGTTTCTTTGCTATCTGACCGCCGTGCCGAAGTGAGCCGCCGCCTCGAATCGTGCGACGAGCGCGTTGGTCATGCTCCAGAGCGCCTCGACGTCGCGTCTGGAGGCTGAGGCTAGGCCCTCGTGGACCGCCACGTTACGAAGGTCATGGAAAAGGCTCATGTCGCGACACAGCTCGAAGAGCGCGGCATCGTCTTCGACGCCGACGGCGTAGGCTCCCCCGAGGCCGAATTCGCAACGCGAGCGACCGAAGGCGAGAAAGAAGAGCATGAACGCTTTCAATCCCTCCAGGGAGAAGCGGCGGCCGGGCCGGTGCTGCGCGAGCGAGGTCAGGAGCTTGTTGAGCTTCATGGCGCCGAAGCTCGGCAGATCGCGGACGGCAGGGAGCGCAGCGAGATGGCTCTCGAACGCCTCGACGCGATTGCGGCCGACGCCGCCGTAACCGATCGCGTCGAGACGACGTTGTAGCGGCGCGCGCGGATCGTCGATCAAAGCTTGCGTCGAGGCGAGGAAGCGGCGACGCAGTAGGATCTCCAGTGCCTTGTACTGGAGGTCCACCGCCGGGCTCGCGTCGACGGAGCCTTGACCTAAGAGGGTCTCGAGCGAGTGCTGGACGAGACGCGCCGTGCGCAAAGATCGCACGACGTCGGCCGGCAGGGTCGGGAGAAGCGGCACGAGCGCCGCGATCTCGCGATCGACGCGGGCCAGGGTCGCGGCGTCGGTTACGGTCGCAGCGTCGGCCGCCGGAGCCTCGTTCGCACCGGGCTGGAGAAGCAGGCGCACGGCATCGATGAGCTCTCGGCGAGCACGCGAGGCGCTGCGCTCGTCTTTCGTGAGATACTCGAGTGCGGCACGCACGTCTCCGCGCACCGAGCCGAGATCCTGCGCCGCGAGAGTCTGGGCGAGCTCGAGCGCAGTGCCGGGAGGGGTCGCATCATCAGATAGAAGGCGAAGAGCTGGCGTCAGAGCCGCCGGAGTGCCGATCGCGGCGAGCGCGCGCACGATGGCGGGGAGGTCGTGCGGCTCGGCGCCGATCAGCCACGGAAGGAGCTCCGGGATCAGGGCAGGGCTAGGGCGGCGGGTCTCCACGAAGCGGGCGGCGACCTGGCGGAAGACGGGCGGAATCCGTCTCAAGGCCGAGGCAAGCTCCGCGTCGGGAACGGGGCCAGAATCAGCGACGGAATCGGGCGACTGCGTGGATCGAGCCGTGGCCAACAGAAGGGCTCGCCATGGCGTTTCACCTTTAGGAACCTCGGCTTCCGCATCGAGGTACAAGCGCGCGATCAAAGCGGTGCGAACGGTGTTGTCCGGTCGCGGCGGCCGCTCGGAATCGGGAGCGGCCTCCGAGGGCGCGGGAAGAAGGAGGCCGACGATTTCGGAAAGCGCGGACGTGGCGGTTGCGAGGGAGTCCGCCCCCAAACCGGCGAGCCACTCCCAGCTCAAACGTCGCGCGGTCGGCAATTCCGGCGAGCCGGGTCGGGGGCGCTTCAGAACTTCGGCGATCACCTGCCCCGCGAGCGTCGCCGGGATCTCGTGCCGCAGACAGAGCGGCGGCCAACGTCGATTGAGCTCGCGAAAGAAGGCAACTGGCTCGACCGGCGGCGCAGCCGCGAACCGGGCGAGCGCGTCGATCGTCGCGCCTCGCTCGAGCCAAAGATGGTGATAAGCGTCGACCATGTCGATTGCTTGGCGCGGCGGCAACGGCCCGCCGATCAGGTCGAAGAGCGTCCCGGGGCCGAAGCGCAAGACGTAGGCGCAAGCCGACGCCGTCGCGACGCCGGGCGTGACGTTCGCATGCGCGCGCGCCAGAATACGCTCTGCCTCGGCGAGTGCACTCTCGTCTGCGATCGACCACTGGAGCAGGCGGTGCAGCAACGCGGCGAGGACGACCTCGCTCACCTCCCCTAGCGGAACTTCGGCGACTACGGCGCGAAGGAGGTCGGCGCCGCCGGCGTGCCAAGCATGCTCCACGAGCCACGCCAACGTGCCCTCCCGGCGCGAAAGCTCCGGCGCCGCCCGGACGATCTCGCGCCAGCGCCGTCGCGGCGTATGCCGTCGCCACGCGTCGAGGCAGAGCAAGGCGACCGGCTGATCGCGCTCGCCGATGCGAGCAAGCAGAAGCTCCTCGAACGCATCGCCGTGCGAAGGGTCGCAGACCGCGAGCGCGAGCGTAAGCTCCCTCGTCGGCAGCTCGATCTCCAAAAGGTCGCGCACCAGACTCTGCGGCAGGGGCTCGCCCTTGCGCCGAAGCTCGCGCAGGATCTCTATGCGCGCGGCCGAGCCCTGCGTCTTCTGATAGAGCTGCCCGCTGTTCTCGCTCTTGGCTCGGTGAACGACCATCGCTTTAGCCGGGCCCGAGGATGCGGAAAAAATCGTCCTCGGGAAGATTCAGCTCGGCTTCCGCGTTGCCGCACCAGGCGCAGGTGACGACTCGCGTCAGACCAGTCGCCGCGCTGACGTCCTTGCCGACTTGCAGGAGCGCATCATGTTCCTTTTGGCATTCGGGACAGATGAAGGCGCCGTATAAGGAACTGACTGCAACGCCATTCGTGCATGCGGGGACTAGATTGAACGATGTCACGATCGCGGGGCGACAGCGACGGAACACAATTGAACGGCTCGGCGCGAACGCGCGCAGGAAGTCGATCCATTCGCGCAGGCCGTCGCTGCTGGCGAGGATGACGGCGTCCCAGTCAAAGACGCAGAGTGCCGGGGCGCCCGAGGTCCCGGCCCTCAGGCTCGCGGCGGCACCTTCTGCCAAGCTGCCGGAAAGGACGTAGACCGCGCCTGCGCCGTCAGGGAGCGTCTCGGAGGATTTTTTCACCGTTAGCCGTGCCATAGGTAGACGATATCAGGCTACGCGGCGGATGGCCAAGATCGTCGCATCGTCGGGCAGAGTGTCCGCAGCGCCTGCTGCCGTCGCGGCAGCCTCGATTGCAGCCATGTAGTCCGGAGACTCCGGCGTGAGCTCGAGCATGGCCCTGCGGAGGAGGTTTCTGCCCTTGCTCCCGTCGATGACGCCGTCGGTAAACACGACGAGCAGGTCGGTTTCCTTCGCGGCGATGCGGCGAACCTCCAGCGTGTCGAGGTTCGCCATCATCCCGACCGGGTTGCACGCGGTGAGCCGCAGGTCGACGGCCTTGCGCGTCTCGTTCGACAAAGACATCCAGTGCGGCGAGGCCGCTGACGCGATCCAAAGCTCGGTCTCGGTCAGGAGCACGATGCTCAAGGTGGTATTCTGCGTGCCGTGAAAGGTGCGATGCAAGACGCGGTTGAGGAGGCGGCACCATTCGCCCAGCTCGAGCGCGCCGGCTTGCCAGCGATCCTCATGCTGCTGCCACAGAGCGGCGATCGCTGAGGTGATGAGCGCGGCGCTCGGGCCTTTGCCGACGACGTCGCCGATGGCGATGATCGCCATCGGGCGCGGCGCGCCGGCCGGCGTCTCGGCGATCTGGAACCAGTCGCCGGACATCGGCCCGTACGGCTTGAAGCTGATCCTGTAGAGCCAGGGACCGAGGCGGCCTTCACGCCGCTTCGGCAGGAGCACGTTCTGCACGGTCTGCCCTAGCTCGAGGTCACGCTCGAGCCGCAGTCGCTGGCGCACGGCCTGGAGGAGATGGCGTCCGGAGACGAGCGCGACGGTAGCACCCAGAAGAACACCGGCATGGGATGCGGGCAGAACCCACCCGAGCTTGGCGAGCGCGAGGGCTGCGCCGCCGATCGTGAGGATGCCGAGTCCGGCGCAGGCGAGAAGCGCTCGCCGCGCCGGCGAGCTGACGAAAACCGCGACGAGTAGGCCCGCCAGAAGCGCGTCGAACCAGGCGAACGCGATAGGCCGGTGCAGGAATTCTCCCGCGACGACGCTGTTGACCAGCGCGACGGTGACCGCGTAGCTCGGGACCTTGCGCTCGGGCGCGTCGACGAAGCGCGCTCCGGAGAATCCGTTGGGAACGAGCAGCGCGATCTCCGCGCCGTCGAGCTTGGCGGCCGTCTGCGGCTCGAGCGCCGCCCGCGGATGCGCGCCTTGGCTGTCGAAGAACGAGGTGACGCTCACCGCGCGCGAGAGCACCTCGGAAAAATCCGGATAATCGACATAGACCTCGCCGTCCTCGCTCGTCGGGAAGACGCGGTCGCCTTCGCGCAAGACGCCGTGCGCGAATTTCAGGTCGCGAGCGGCATACAGCGCCAGGGCCGGCAGGACGCCGCCGTTAGCGAGGGGAACGCCCAGCTTCACCAGATGCGCGGCCGGAGGGCTGACGTCGCCTAGGGCTGACAGCACGTCGAACGAGGCCGGTGCCGGCGGCAGGATGAAGGGAGCTCCGAGCCCGATCGCAGCGCCGCCCGCGCTGCCGACGGCGCCGTACGGCATGAGAAGGAGACGCTCCGGGACCTTGTCGACCGCGACGGTTCGCGCATTGATCTTGCGGTCGATCGCGACGGCGGCACCGAACATCGCCGTCCGCGGATCCCGGGGGCCGAGCGCGCCGAGCTCCGACGCGAGATGCGGCGAATCGAGGAGCAGGGTTTTTTGGATGCCGCGCGTCGCGAGCAAGGCCGCGACTTGCTGCCAATCGGCCAGCTGCGGCATGCGTTGCAGCACCTGCAGGGAGCGGTCGTCGACGACGACGAGCGCGATCTTCGTCGAGACCTTAGGCGCGAGGCCGAGCTTCGAGCGCACGATCATGAACGGCTCGAAGAATCCGGCGCGATTGACGTACTCGCCAAATTTCGGCACCGAGAGCGCGCTCGCGAGAACGGCGAGCACGAGGACGCCGAAGCCGTCGAAGGACCGCACGCGCTCGAGGAGCACGCCAAACCGTTCCCGCACCCAGCGCAACCTCACCTCGATTCGCGCGCGATTCGTCATTCTTACCGATCGGCACGAGTTGTGGGAGGGCTGAGGGCGGGACGGAAATTCCATTCGTTAACTTCCAGAATTTAAACAGATAATCGAAACTCTTAAGGATTTTGAGGCGGCCGCCCGAAAAGCTTCTAGATGCTTTCGGGACCCGCGGGTCCTCGCTCCTAGTCACCCAGGCGCCGCTCTCCACGAGGCGCCGGTTTTACTAGGAGCTCGTGCATGAAAGCGATCACGACGATGACGATGCTGGTGCTGCTGTCCGGCTGCGGCAGCATCAAGACGGCGGCGCATGAGAAGAAGGATCGGGCGGACGAGGCGGGCGACCAGGGTTCTACCGACGCCGCGGACGGCGAGGACGACGCGCCGCTCGCGCAGAAGCTCATCCCCGCGACGACGGCTTCCGCGGTCTTTCCCGCCTCCCCGACTCCGGCGAAGCCGAAGCCGAGCGACGTCGGGGTCGTGAAAGACGCCGGCGCCCTCCAAGATCAGGCCGCGCTCGGCCTGGCGGATCCGGCCTTCGCCGTCATCGGCTCCGAGCTGAAGACCGAAGCGTGTAGCCTGGCGGCCGGCGAGGTCGTGGCGGTGACCAAGATCGATCAGGGCCAAGCGGCGCTGAAGTTTTTCTGCGGCACGACGGCGCAGGAGGTCACGGTCCCCGTCGACGACCTCAAGCTCCTCGCCGAGCTCGACAAGGCAAAAGTCGCGGACGTTGTCGACACCGCGCTCACGGTCGGCGACGAGGAAATCACCTTCACGAACAAGCTGACGACGGCCGCAACGCCCGACGTCGAGCCGGTGGGCTGCACCGCCCGCCTCGGCATATACACCGCGGCACGCGACATCATCCCCTTTCCGACCTCGAACTGCGCCGCGCCGCAGCCGGCTTCGACTCCCGCCGAGAAGACGGCGCTCGCCAACGCAGCGCGCGCCAAAGGCGACGAGATCTTCAACGCCGAGAAGGTCCGCTATCACAAAGCGCAGGCCGCGATCGCGAATCTGCAATCCCGCCGCGCCGACATCGGCCGCGCTTACCTGTATGCGTCGCACAAGACTTATTCGGGCGAGTTCCATCATCGTAGCGACAAGTGGCGCGACACGAAGCATGCGCTGGTCGCGATGGCCCAAGCAATCGACCAGCAAATCAACTATTACGTCACGATCCCGGTCCCGAACGAACAGCGCTCGCGCGGCGCGGCCAACGCCGCCCTGTTGAAGGGCGTGTGCGTTCTGTCGAAGCACGTATTCAACAAAGGCGGCGCCTACGCCAACAAGATCTACGGCATCGTCCTCGAGACCGCCAAGGTCGACACGTTCAAGACCACCATCAACTTCGACGACCACCCGGCCCTGCCCGCCTCAGACGGCTGGGGTGGGATCCTCGACGCGACGACCGACAACGAGACCGAGAGCACGCGCATCACGCGCCGCCCCCTGGCTGACTTCATCCCCCCGACCGCCGCCGTCGGCGCGCCGATCGTGTGGATGGATTTCCAAGCCCTGGACGCCAAAGGCGTCGCGCTCGGCGCGGCCTGCACCATCCGAATCGGACTGCGGTAAGGGCCCGAGGCTCAAGTCGGGCGGAAAAATGCCCGACAAACACCGGAATGACGAAAGGTCTCAGGACCATGCGCCCCGACCGAAACGTCCTCTCCCTGCTCCTGACCGTCGTCGCCTCAGCCGCATGCAGCGGCGGCGCAAGCGACGGTGCCGGCAAAAGCGTGCAGGCGACCGAGGCGACCCCGCCGGCGACGACGACGACGCCGGCGCCGCCGGAGCCCGCCGTCGAGGAGCCGGCACTCCTGAACTTGACGGCGCAGTGCTCGGACGACACGGAAGAGAGCTTCGTCAAGAACGAGGCCGTGACCGAAGCCGGTCTCGTCGCTTGCATCGTTCGCGACGCCGCCGGGAAGCTCGTCGACGCGAAGGACGTCCGCGTCACCGCCGAAACGACGGCGGGGGCGCTCGAGGTCTCCGCCGTCGCGAAGACCAACACCAGCTCGCCCTGGCAAGTCGGTTTTGCCGCGGACCAAACAACCGTCGCGTCGCTCGCGAGGATCGAGCTCTCGTTCGCCGTGGCGGGGAAGCCTTTGAAGGCCGCGACGACCGCGACCGACTTCGACTGGCGCGGCGATCCGCTGTTCACAGAGTTCCTGCGCTTCTATACCGGTCTGATCAACGCCCTCGTGGATCCAGTCGGCTACGACGCGAAAAAGCACATCGCGGAGCTGCGGAAGGACCCGAAGCTTGCGGTGATGTTCGCCTCCGACGACCTCTTCCGCGGCGATCTCACGGTCGCGGTCGGCGACGCCTACTGTGCGAACGCCGGCGCCAAGGTCGACCCTACGTTCTCGTGGCGCGCCTTCCTCGCGACGCCGACGCAGTCGGTCAGGGAACGGTTTCCTCTGACTTCCTACGTCCTCGACTTCGAGGGCAGCTTCGTCAACGACGACGGCGATTTTTGGACCGTCAACTGGCAGACGAGCCACAAGTTCCCGACGCAGACCGGCATCGATCCCACGACGAAGCTCGTCCAGATCGACGGCACCGAGCGACTCGTCACCGAAGTATGGACGGGCACGACGGCCACGGGTGACCGCAGCGCGGCCGACTGCTCCGCTTGGACCTCGGCTGCGACGGATGAAAACGGCCTGATGAGCACGCCCTATTCGAAGGGGCGCCGTGAGATCCTGCGCGCCTGCAGTACGGTCGGCCGCATCCTCTGCGTCGGCGAGCAGCCTTGAGGGTTGCGAGCCTCAGCGCCGGCCCGCCGGCGGGGTCACATGCCCCAATCCGGGCGATGGACATTCGGGCCGGGAGCATTGCACGCGGTCTACCGGCTCGCTCCTTACCACCGACACTCGAAGAATCCGGAGGATGCGAAAGTGCGTCTTTCAAGATCGAGGTCTATGCCGTGGTCCGCGGTTTCCATCAGCAGCGTTTCGCCATGGAAATTCGCGATTTCGAACTTCACCAAGCGAAGGATGTGCGAGGGATCCCGGCGCTGGAACGCTATCATGAGCATTTGTCCGTCCTCCCTGACGAAGACATCGCTCACCGGATCGAAGGAGTAGATTCGTTCGAGAGAGCTCTGTCCATCCAACGACCGAAGGAGACGGGTCATTGATTCAAGGCGAATGTTTCGCCCCGCGATGAAAAAGATGTGCGCATGGCTGCCGGTGCAGGAAACGCTGCTCAGGTCGATCGATTGATCGATTTCTGCCGCCATCGCGACCTTCGAAGAAGAGGCGGCAAGAATTGTTGCGAGTAGGAGCCGCCTCATTTGATCCCCTTCGTTTCGTAGAGTGAGGGTATAGGAGGAACAAGCGCGATCTAAGCATGATCGGAGGGGTTCCTGCCACCGCTTAACGCCAGACGATGGGCAGCTGGCGCCGGCGTGCGCGAGGACCTTGAGCCGCAAAGGAGAAACGGCCGGCTGCCCAAAGGGCGCCGGCCGTCCGTCATTCATTTCTATCTCGAGGCGCGCGACGAGCTCAGTTGCACCAAGGCTGCGACGGGTCGAACGTGCACATCAGCTCGCAGATCATCGGGTCGCCGAACGGGCACTCGGTCGGCTCGGGCTCGCTGCCGTCGACGGCCTTGAACCAGCAGGCCGGACGCGAGCTGGCGCCTTCGGTGCAGCTGTGATCGAACGCTTCTTGCTGCGCGTCCATCGAGTTGCGATTGGAGAAGGATTTGCCCGGGATGAGCGTGTGATCCCACTTCTCGGTGCCACAGAGCGCGGCCGCGACGTAGGTGTCGAGACGGCACTGGCCCGCAGGGTGCTGGTGGTTCGTACGCGAGACGGTCGACGTGTCCGGCGTGTCGAAGGAGACCGTGCCGTTGTTGAGCGCGGAAAGAAGGTCGGCCAAGGACTTGCCGGCGCTGAGGGCGCGGTAGCAGTAATCGCGGTCGCCGACCGCTTCGTGCGCGTCGTCGCACTTTTGCTTCATCCCGGCCGGCAGCTCGGTTTCGGCCTTCGCGGCGAGCTCGAGGTTCGTGCTGAAGAGCTTCCAAGCGCAAGCGCTGGTGGCGTAATAATCGGATTGACCTTCGTTCGAGGCCCACTGCTCGACGAACGGGAAGCCGGCGAGGTGGTGGCCGATCTCGTGACAGACGACCATGGCGAAGCCGTCTTCGGTGACTTCGGCGCGACGCGCGAGTCCGCCGAACATGTGAATCTTCCAGTTGTTGCCCGACTGGTCCGCATACGCGTTCACGGTCGAGTCGTCCCAAGCGCGGTCGACGGAGAAGGTCGCGCCGAATTGCTCGAAGAGGGGCTTCCAAATCCGCTCGGCCTTGTCGATCACCGAGTTGAATTGGGCCGCGGTGATGCCGCCTTTGCCGTCGAGACGATCCTGCAGATGCAGGTCGTTTTTCGGCATAAAGGGATCACCTTTCTTGTGACCCTCTGCCAACGCCGAGGAAGACACCAACAGCAGCGAGCTGACGATCGTAGCGAAGTGTCGCATGCGTGCCTCTTTCCAAAAAATGTAATGACTGGGAAATGTGGAACGATAGTGGCACATTCCGAGTTGGCTGGGTAGCCAGGCAAATTTAACTAGCGGAAATCTCATGAAAAAATAAAACGGCCTAGGCGTTTGCCCGAGGCCGTCGCGGCAGCGCTCACGTCGATGCACGGACATCGGCCCATCAATGCGCCGAGCCCTCTTCCACCTCGCGGTCCCACCTCTGCATCCCGTCCAAAGCGGCCTGCATCGCCGCCGGCGTGATCGCCTCTTGGCCCGCAAACGGCTTGTCCATGATCACGATGAAGAAAAAGACGAGCCCCATCGACGCCGCATAGCTGCCGACCATGACGACGTGGAAACGGTCGAAAGGCAGAACGTACATCAAAGCGAAGCTGATGAAAGAGCCCAGCAAGATGACGGCCCAAAGCATGGACGGGACCTCGGCCTGGCTGGCGAAGACGCGCGTGCGCCGGTGCTTTACCATCTCGTTGGCGCGCGACCAGATCTCCGGCATTAGGGCGACGTGGCGCGGCGTGTCGGGGTCGAGCTTGGCGATGGCGCGAAAGGTGGCGTCAAGCTCCTTCCAGGCCTGCTCGACGGACTCACCGCGCGCCATGGCGGGCCACTCGGTGGTGATGACGTCCTGAACGTAGACGCCAAGCAGCTTTCGCGCCGCCTGCGACTCAGCGGTGTCGAAGACGGCCAAGTCGCGGGCGAGCTCGCCGACCGTGTTGGCCTCGTTGGCGACGGCCGCGTCGGCGCCGCTCAAAGACTCCCAAACGGAGACGGCGGAGAAGGCGACGAGGAGGCCGTTGATCGTGGCGACGAGCCCGAGCATCGTCATCGCCAAACCGCGGCGATCCTCGGGAACATCAACCGGGAAGACTCTCCGGGCGAGCCAGTGGCCGAGGACGACAACGGCAAGCGTGCCGAGGACGATCAAAACCGCGGCGGCGAGCTCGGGGAGGTCGTAGATCCAGAAGGGAATCATGGCGGCGGCTCCTGGCGGGCCCATGCGGCGGGGCGTCCAGCGGATCGGCAGGATCGGGCCTACGGCTGAGCCGAGCGGCGGGCTGGCGCGGCGGCAAGGCGCGGCAGAAAGACGAATCTTTATTTTGTGTTGAAGCTCGCGTATTCGTACTAGGGTTTTGCAGAAGGCGAACCCTTTGCCGCCGTCACATAGGACTCCGCACACGATGCTCCACCCTGCGACCGAGTTGCGTAAAGTCTCCGACGAGGTCGGATATGGTGTCTTCGCCACCGAACGCATCCCCCAAGGCACGATCATCTGGGTCAGGGACGCCCTCGACATCGTGCTGACGCGCGAGCAGGCAGCGAAGCTGCCACAGGCCCTCGTCCCGACGCTAGCTCGCTACGCCTATCGCGACGCGCAAGGGCGCCACATCCTATGCTGGGACCACGCACGCTACATGAACCACTCGTGCGTCTCCGCGACGCTGTCGGTGGGAACTCTGTGCGACTTCGCGCGGCGCGACATCAAGCCCGGAGATGAGATCACCTGCGACTACGCCTTTTTGAACATGCGCGAGTCGTTCGACTGCCGCTGTGGCGCGCCCGATTGCCGCGGCTTCGTCAGCGTCGCGGACCTCGACGCGATCGCCGCATCCGTGGACCGAGAGGTCGAGAGCCTGCTGCCGCAGATCGTGCGCCTAGCTCAGCCCCTGGAGCCCTTCCTCGTGAATCCCGAGCGGGCGCGCCTGGAGGCCGTCCTCGCGGGGGACGAGCCGATGCCGAGCTGCCGGGAGAACCGTTACGCCGCTTCCGAGTCAAAGAGCCGCAAAGTCTCCGCCGTCGCGAGCGGCAGTTAACGGCCGGAAATGCCTTCGAGCGTCGCTACGTCCTCGGGTGTCAGCTCGAAGTCGCGTGCGCTCAGATCGTCGCGCATGTGCGCCGGATCCGACGTTCCGGTCAGTGGTAGCATGCCGACCCGCATGGCGAAGTTGAAGACGACGGCCGCGATGGGCCGCGCCGTGCGGCGCGCGATCGACTGAGCAGCGACGCTTTGCAGCTCGGCGGCATTCGCCGTCAAGAGGGAAAAGCCTTGGTAGACGACGCCGTGGGCCGCGCAGGTCTCGCGGACCGCCGCATCCCAGCGCGTGCGAGCGTAGCAGCGATTCTGCACGAAGGCCGGCTTCACCTTCGCCTCTTTCAGCAAGAGCTGGAGCTGGCCGAGGTTGACGTTGGAGACGCCGATCCGCTTGGCTTTCCCTTCGGCATGCAGGCGCTCCATCGCTCGCCACACCTCCCAGTCGTCGTCGGTGAAGCCCTGCGCGGCCGAAGGGCCGTGCAAGACGTAGGAGTCGAGGAAGTCGGTGCGGAAGTGCTCGAGCGTGCTCTCGAACGATTGCCGCACCTTCTCGGCCACGTTCGCTTGCGGATCATAGGGGAGCCGGTGATCCTGGCCACGCTGATGCGTGAACTTCGACTGGAGAAAGAGGTCGTCCCGCCGCACCGAGCCAGCCTCGATGGCCGCCACGACCGCCTCCCCTACCCCGGCCTCGTGATAGTGCTTGCGCTGATTCGCCGTGTCGAAGCCGGTGAACCCGGCGGCGAGCGCCAACTCAACGAGGCCGCGCGTGCGCTCTTCTTTCCAGGCGGTTCCATAGAGGATGCTCGGGACGCGGCTCATGGTATATATTCCCCCGCATGACGGACCTTAACACGGCTTACGAGCCCTTTCTCGACAACCTCAACCGCATCCTCGAGCGTAACGGCTTTCCGGACAAGCGCGTGTCCTTGCCGCTGGAGAAGATGTATGAGGTCGCGCACGAGAAGGGCCTGAACTTCAACAAGGCGCTCGAGCAGCTCGCCGAACGCGGCGTGGCGCACGAGAAAACCAACGACAAGATCATCTTCTTCTCCCGCGACGACATGCTGAAGCAAGCAGAGGCTATGCTCCGCAATTTGCCGCCCGAGCAGCTCCGTCAGTTCGAGGAGATGTTTCGGAACATGCCGGAGGAGGAGAAGGCGCAGATGATGGAGAAGGCGAAGGGAATGGGGCTCGTGAAGTAGAGAGCGGCTGCGCAATCTATTCGCGGGCACGCCAAGCGTCTCGGGCCAGTCGATGCACCGCCGGCGTCGCCCGGAGCAGGCGACCTCTACTACGTCTCGTCCAACGCCCTATGCTTTCACAACGGGACGGCGTGGGTCGTCTTGACCGGCGGCGCCATTTGCGGCTGAGCTCGTCTCAAAAGGCCCAGCCTAGCGCGAGGCGCAGGAACAGCGGAACACCGCCATTGACCAACTTGTCGAACTCCGCTTCGACCTCTTTCTTATCTTTCGCGGCGGTGCCCGTCGGGACTTTGACTTCGCCGGAGCTGGAGAAGGGCACAAAGTAGCCGAGCCACTCGACGCCGAGCCAAAAGCCCGACCACTGCCAGCGGTTGCCGATGCCGAAGCTGGCACCGATGCTCGACGACGCCGCGCTGACTTTCAAGTCTGGCTGACTAGCGACAGGAGACGCGACGCTGAAGTCGAAGTTGTACTTACGCTGCCCCAGACCCCCGGACAGGTAGAAGCTGTTGCCTGGGTACCACATCACCTTAGCCCCGAGCAGACTGGCGGAAAGCGAGCCAACGTCTCCGGCGTCGATGCTCGCGGACAGGTAGTTCACACCAAAGACCAGATCGGGGCCAAGGCCTAGGTAGCCGGCTTCGAAGCCTCGGGCCGGGAAAATCAGAAGGAGACCGGAATCGACGCCGACGTAGGCGATCTTGCCGGTGCGATTGCTGGCGCTGTCGCTCGGCTTCTCGGCCGGCGGGGGCTCCTTGGCGACCGCGGCTTTGCCGGTTCCGGATTGCGAAGGCTCGTCATCGGCGAATGCAGGCGCGGCG
>JANOTL010000027.1:0-6848 GCA_031416315.1 Pseudomonadota bacterium | reverse complement strand
GGCGTCGTGAACTCGACGACGAAGGGTTTGCCGTGCGAGTCCTTGCCGTGCAGCTTGAACAGCCCGTCCTCGACGTAGCCGAGCTCGTTCGTCAGCTCACCCGAACGCACGAAGGCCTCTCCGCGCGGTACGCGCCGCATCTCGATCAGCGGCGCGAGCTCTCGCATCGTCTCGGCGGAAAGCCCGCCGGCGTCCCGGACGAAGTCGTGAAAAGTGGGCGTGCGCATCATACGATCCTAACGACATTGCCTGGTTAGCGCAGTAGTCGTTGACCAACCCGACCAGCCCTGTTAGCAACTATCTAGGAACGCGAGTGTTTCCGGGGTGTAGCGCAGTTGGTAGCGCGTCTGGTTTGGGACCAGAAGGTCGCAAGTTCGAATCTTGTCACCCCGACCATTCTCTAGAGGACTTTTGAGAGAGTAGAGAAGAAAAGGTAAGTAGGTTGAGAGCTTAATCTCACTAGAGCGGGTCTCAGTCTCCCGGCCAAACATTTCCGCAGAGTGCTCGAGATTTCAGTTTGAGGCTGCCAAAAGGCAGCCACGGAGCTGCCAGCAAAACCGGAATTCATGAGTTGATGTCCCAAGCCCAACGACTAGCTCAGTTGGGCTTTGTGCTATTTGCAAACGCGGGGCAACATCGTCGGCCACGAGTTTCGATCGGGTAGGAGAAGGGCGTGCCAACTGTTTTGCGAGTCGGGCCGTACCGATTCTACTTCCACAGCCACGAGCCTGGCGAGCCGCCGCACATTCATGTCGATCGCGACGACCAATCGGCAAAGTTCTGGCTTAAGCCGGTGGCGGTCGCTCGAACCATCCGGTTTTCACCAAAAGAGATTCGTGCGCTGAAGAGTCTCGTCGACCAGCACGAGCAAAAATTTCTAGAGGCCTGGTATGAATACTTTGGCAAGTAGTTTGCGGATCCCGGCCGTCAAAGACGTTCGCTTTGATGAAGACAGCATCATCGTCGATCTCGACGACGGTCGCACAATTTCCGCACCTTTGGCGTGGTATCCCAAACTAGCGAGCGCGACGCCAAAACAGCTTCAAGCGTGGCAGATCGCTGGCGGAGGGTACGGAATTCATTGGCCTGGGTTGGACGAGGACTTGAGTACCGAAGGATTGTTGCGCGGGGCCCCTGCTCCTAAGCAATCGTAAAATGCGCATCATTGACTCCATCTCAGATTGCGGGTCGCCCTGTCGTGTAGCCCAAAGCCGCTGACCTCTGTTGTTCGGTTTTGGCCGCCGCCTCGGGCGTGCACTCATCGTCCCGCGCGGACGACGAATTCCGGGCCGGTGCAGGGGAGCGCGTCACAGGACTTCGGATCGGCGCCAACGAACACCGTGTCCGAGCCGTCGCCCTCGGGCGGCGGTGGATACCGCGGTGTCGACTCGTGCGGCTCGATGGTGCACCGGGTCCCGGCAAGCGCGCAGACCTGGTCGATGGCGGTCGCGTAGCGGCGGACCGCGAGACGCGCCTCCGCCGCGCCTCCGGCCTCGAATGCGGGATACGAGCGGCCGACGTCGTGGCCGCTCAGTACGCCGAGCGCGTCGTAATGGTCGCGTTGCAGCAGCGCGAGCCAGGCGCCGCATGCCCACACCTTTGCCGGCTCGCGGCAGGCGCTGCGGCTCGCGGCAAGAGCGCCGTCGCGCTCGTGCCGCGTTCGGATCGACGGCGCCTCCAAGAGCTCGGCGTTCCGCGCCTCGAAAGTGGTGAGCGAGACGGTGGCGATCCTCCACCAGCGCCCGTCGGCGGCCGCGGGCGGCGAGAACACGTAGAAGGCGAGGTTCCCGTCCCCGGCACGCCGGATCTTCGCTTCGATCTGCTCCACGCGCGCCGATGGGATGTCCTCGCAGTGGACGTCGCGATCGGCGCAGATGCGCGCGGCGACTGAGCGCAACCTCGTCTCGAGGGCGTCGGTCGGACGCTTCCGCTGGCTCGCGCGCTGCCACTGCGAGAACAGGCCGGAGCTGTACGACAGACACGCCGGTAGGCTCCCCGCTTCGCATTGCCCAACGACGTCGGTCGCAGTTGTCGGCGTAACGCAGGCGGCGAAGAGGATGAAAAGCGGCGCGAGTAGGAGCGAGGGTCGCATGGCCGGAAGCATGCCATGGCTCTGGATCTGCGGAAACCCGGGAATTCGGCATGCGGCGGCAGGTACGACGCGACAGGGTCACTTTTCAGCCTCGGCAGAGCCTCGGGGTTCCGCCCGCGTTCATCTTTCAATGGTTTGGTGAATAGAAACCTGTCTATACACAAGCCCGAAACACCGCCGGTTGGCGCTCAGAGCCGCGCGCCATGCCAGGCTTGAGCGAGGACGGGTTGACTCTGGTTTCGGCGTCGCAGAGTTTCGGATCTAGGGTCAGGAGGCTCGACCAAGTGATCGTCCTGGCGTTGAGGGACAGAGCCGTCTCGGGCAGCAATTGACGTTATGTCTTATTTGTAAGACAATGCGACGATGATCGAGGTCGTTGGAGCATGCAACCGAGAACTCGCCGCGCTTCCAGAGGTCATCCGAGGGGATCTTGCCGATGCTCTGGCAAGGCTGGATACCGGGCTGGCGCTTTCGATGCCGCTCTCTCGACCCATGCCGGACATTGGCAAGGGCGTGCACGAGATGCGCCTTCGTGACCGGGGGTGGGACGTATCGAGTCTTCTATTTCGTCAAGACACAGGGAACAATCTACGTGCTCCACTCCATGCAGAAAAAGACTCAGGCAACGCCGGCTCGAACGATCAGGCTCGTTCAGCGTCGCCTGAAGGAGGTCAAATAAACCATGACGAAGACTACTAGCAAAGAGTTCGCCGCCAAGCTCAAGATCAGCGAGAGCCGAGCGTTGGAGGCGGTCATCAAGGCCAATTTGATCGCCGCCATCGTCAAGGTCGCTAAGAAGAGGGGACTCACCCACGAGGTCCTTGCCGAGAGATCGGGGCTGCCGCGTAGCGCCGTCACTGGCATCCTGTCCGGTAGCGTTCAAAAGCTCACTATTAATCGCCTACTTCGGCTCGTCGAGGCCGCAGGGCTCGTCGCCGAAGTTAAGGTCAAAGAGGTGGCATAGCGCAGATTCTGTGATCCCTCACACGAGCTCACGGTCGTCGACGAACTTCACACCAAAGCGAAGTCGTTCCCGCATACGATTCAGGAAGCTCGGCCGCCAGATTTCTGGATACTCGGTCGGGCTCACGCAGCAGCGACCGATTTCAGGCGGATCGATGCAGGAGACGCCGGCCTCTACCAGGCGCGCGAGCTCGCCGTCGACGCGACGAGCTCGCGAAAGTTCGCGGTCGAAGATGAAGTAGGGGTGCTTGGCCCCGATGCCGATGACTTCCAGGCGGATCTCGCTCGACGAGATGGTCGCCCACACGCTCTCGCCCGCGATCGTGATCAACCCATGCCCGGAATCGAGCACTCCCGCGGGAATCGCGAGCGTCAGCGCCGCGTCGCGCGTCAATCTCGCGACAAAGGCGTCGTCGTCGTTCGCCTGGCCGCCCCAGCGGCCGACGTAACGCAGAATGGACAGAGAGCGCGCGGCGTCTGCAAGCTCTTGCTTCGTATATCCAAATCGATAGGAGTAGGTACGCAAGGGAGACCTCGGAGGCTGGGCACTCAGGTAGATTAGGCGGCTCCGAGCTGTCGTGCTTGACTGCATTTGTGCGCGCCATATTCGGCCGCCCCTTGCGAGACTGACGTCCACAAATATCCTGCAGCGGCCTGGGCAAGATGGCGCTCAAAAGCCTGAAATGGTAAGTGGATTATCTCACCCGCGAAGCGGCAAGCTCGATCCGAGAAGGAGCGCCCATGGCCTTCAAGCCCACCGACAAAGACCTCACCGGCTTCGAAGCTCACGTCATCGAGCGCAAGGGCACAGAACCGCCCTTTACCGGCATGTACACATTCACGGAAGCGCCGGGCACGTACCTCTGCAAGCGCTGTAGTAGCGAACTCTATAGGTCCGAAGACAAGTTCGCGTCGCACTGCGGATGGCCGAGCTTCGACGACGAGATTCCCGGAGCGGTCGAGCGTCGTCCCGACGCGGACGGGCGCCGCGTCGAGATCGTCTGCAAGGCCTGCAGTGCCCACCTCGGCCACGTCTTCGCCGGCGAAGGCCAGACCGCAAAGAACGTGCGCCACTGCGTGAACTCGGTGAGCCTGGATTTCAGGCCCGCAGCACAGCTCGCCACGGAGACGGCCGTTCTCGCGTCCGGTTGCTTCTGGGGCACGCAATATTTCCTGTCGCGCATCCCCGGCGTGTCGAAGACGACCGTAGGCTACAGCGGCGGCACCGTCGACAATCCCACGTACGAGCAAGTCTGCGGCAAGAAGACCGGTCACCTCGAAGCGGTCGAGGTCATCTTCGACCCGAAGGTGGCGAGCTACGACGTGATCTTGCGCGTCTTCTTCGAGACGCACGACTTCTCGCAGAAGAACGGCCAAGGCCCGGACATCGGCCCGCAGTATCTCTCGGCGATCTTCGCGAAAACGCCGGCGCAAGAAACTTCGGCCCGCAAGCTGATCGACGAGTTGAAGGCGATGGGCCACGAGGTCGCGACTCAGATTCGTCCGAGTGCCACGTTCTGGCCGGCAGAGGGCTACCACCAGCTCTATTATGAGCGGAAGGGTGATCAGCCCTACTGCCATGTCTATCGCCAGATTTTCAAGCCGGCGCCTACGGGAATCCATGAGATCGGCGCGAGCGAGACCTGATTCGCCTTTCGGTGAATCAGGTCCTGTTTTCGATACAAGGATCGGCGCGGGCGCGGCTGGCCGCCCGCAAAATCAGAGCGCTTTCAGGGCGATTCTGAGGCGCGTGCGGCCAGATTCGTTTGGTCCGGTGATTGCTAAAGGAGGTCGGAGGAAAAATCCGTGAACCTCATCGAAAAGATCACCGACCCAGGATTCCCGTGCTCCGGTGCGAAGTCGGCCCTCGCCTCCGGCGAGCTGACCGTCTTCGAAGCCCGCGATCTGCGTTGCCCCGCGGACGACGCCGCGATCTTGGCCGCCGTCGAATCCTTCATCGCGAGCTGTGACCAGGAAGATCGAAAGCAGAGCTTTCGCAGTCTCGCGGTCACCTTCCGTGGTCCGACCGACCTGCCTGAAGAGCCATTCGAAACGGCGCTATGGCAACGACTAGAAGCCTTGCACCACTTGGATCGTCGAGCTCACGCTTGGTCAGAGGAGGTCTCGAGCGACCCTTCCGATCCCAATTTCGGCTTCAGCCTTGCGGGACGCGCATTCTACCTCGTATGCCTTCACCCGTTCGCCAGCCGGAAAGCGCGGCGCTTGGCGCAGCCGACGATCGTCTTCAATCTGCACTCGCAATTTGAAGCCCTCCGCGACAGCGGGTCATACGATCGCATGCGGAACCTCGTCCGTCGCCGCGACCTCGCGTTCTCCGGATCGATCAACCCGATGCTCGCCGACTTCGGCCAAAGCTCCGAAGCGCGCCAGTACTCCGGACGCGCCGTCGACGCCTCTTGGAAATGCCCGTTCTATCCGAACCGTACTCACTGAAAGAATCGCCTGATGATCGAGATTTCCCCGCGCTCCGGCACGGCTTTTCTGATGAAACGCGGCGAGCGTCTGCGCGTCGTCGACCCGATGGGCGAGCAGGTTTCCGATCTGATCTGTTTCGCTGCGGCCGATCGCCGTGAAGCCCTGTCGCCGGGGCGAACGTTCGACTATTTATCGAAGCTTCTCCTGACGACGGGGGACGCGCTCTATTCGACCGAGAGCCGGGTCATGATGCGCATCCTGAGCGATGACGTAGGACGTCACGACTTGCTCTTGACGCCGTGCAACACCGAGACGTTTCGCATCATCTACGACGACAAGAACCCTCACCGGGGCTGTCAAGGAAACCTCCAAGCGGCGCTCGCGGCTTTTGACATCGACCCGCGCGACGTCGGCCCGACCTTCAACACGTTCATGAACGTGACGATCGACGGCGAAACCGGCCGGATCGAGGTCAAGCCACCACGTAGCAAAGCCGGCGATGCGATCGTCTTCCAAGCGGAGATGGATTTGATCGTGGGTCTGACGGCATGCTCGGCGGAGCAGTCGAACAATTACAGCTTCAAGCCGATCCGCTACGAGATTTTGTAGCGGCGCGCACGTCGAGCGTGAGACCCTGTCCCCCGAACCAATGCGGGAGAACCTAGATGCTGCGCCTGCGCCACCTCGTCATCGCCAAGCTCCTCATCGCTGCATCGGTCGGCGCCGGCAGCGGCACGGCCGTCGCGGCGGACGACGCCTTTACTCCGGACTTCGCCGCATTCCTCGCCGCGAGCTATCCCGACGCCGATTTCGCCGCGGCCTCCGCCGGCGTCGATTCGGCTTTCGGCGGCCGTGCCGCGCGCGACGAAGCGCTGACGCACGTTCCGATCGTCTTCGTCCACGGCACCACTGATCGCGCCATCGGCGGGCCTTCGGGCGGTTGGACCGCGGCGATCGACGACCTGCTCGGTCGAGGCTACCGGGCCTCGGAGATCTACGCCTTGACCTGGGGCGACGGCCGCGAGGCGTCGGCGATCAACAACGTGCACGACCTCGCGACCGTCGGCAAGGTGCGGCGCTTCCTCGAGGCCGTCCTCGCCTACACCGGCGCCGAAAAGATCCACGTCGTGGGTCACTCGATGGGCGTCACGCTCGCTCGCCGCGCGATCAAAGGCGGCATGCTCGAAGGCCAGAGTCTCGGCGCGCCGCTGACGGAGCACGTCGAGGTCTTCCTCGGGCTCGCGGGGGCGAATGCCGGCGTCGGCGCCTGCCTCAGCCCTTTCTCCGATTTCTTGCGCATGTGCTCGCGCGTGAACGGCTTCCATCCCGAGTCGCAGTTCCTTGCCGAACTCAATGC